>NZ_JAVDWP010000014.1:0-66497 GCF_031457365.1 Pseudotabrizicola sp. 4114
CGCATGCTTGCAACATGGAACGGCGCGACGCGGAATGCCGACAGCCTCCGCAAGGAAAACCGTTCCGCCCCGCAGACTTCTTCAGCAGCCTGTTAAGGACGCCGCGAACCTGCGCGCGTATGATCCCCTCGGCCGTGAACAGCGTCATCTGGGTGTCGTCTGTGATGGCGCCATGCAGCCCCATGTGCGGTGGCAGCTCCGAAATGCCGTCCGGGTAACGACGGCGGATTTCCGTGAGCGACAGGAACTCGATCTCGGCACCCAGACTGTCCCCGATGGCACCACCCAGAAGACTTGCATGCAGTCGGATCAGCGGCAGCCCTTCATGTCGGGCGTAATCGGTCACAAGGCGCTCCTGAACCCGCGTCTCTATTGCCCCGGGCCGTGCAGCGCGGACGAGGGTCATGGCCTCGCTCGCTGGGCGCCCGCGCTCAACCAGCAGAAGGGCGGCAATCGTTCCCGCGCGTCCCAGCCCACCCCGGCAATGGACCAGCACCCGGCCGCCATTTTCCAGGATGCGATGAAGGTGGGGCGACAACTCGCGCCACCGCGCCATGTACTTTGGCGTTGGCACACTCAGATCCGGGATCGGGACGTGATGCCAGTCCATGCCGCGTGCCCTTACCGCATCGCCAAGACCCGTGACGGAAAGCAGATCGAACTCAGAATCCTCGATCAAGGTCAGGACTGCTTGCGCCCCCCAAGCCTTTATTACGTCTAGATCAACGTCCAGATCGCGGTCCCATCCCGCGCCAAAGACACTGTCGCCTTTCTTGCCGGGGCAAAGGGTCAAACCGAGATGACCGTTGCCAATTTGCAGGCTGTCGATGCGAAGGGGGTGGGATGTGCTGGTTCGAAGCAAGTTCTGTTCTTTCTTTGCCGATTCGAATTCAGACTACGGCTTGGCTACGTCATTTTCGGGCGTATCAGAGGCAGAGGTTCCAGAAACCTCCAAGAATTGCGCTTCGACCTGATCGCCCCATCTCACCAGATACCATTCCATCTCCTGCCGTCCTCCGGCGCGGAAACGGACCATCAGCGACCCGTCAGCCAGACGCTCGGTCTGTTGTTTTGGATGGAATACATATCCCGCAGCCTCATCTGCGACTTCAGGCAGAAAGCGCCAGACGACATCCTGCGGTTCCTCGCGCCAGATGCCGAAGCTCTCTGACAGCCAGTCCTGTAGATCGAAGCCATTGGGGCGTTCATAGACATCGGGTTCTAAAGAAATTCGCTCGAAACCAGCCAATGCAAACAGACGCAGATCGTCCTGGTATTCACTCCACGCCAACAAGTATTGGCGCCCCTGACCAAATAGCATCGCAATCGGGCCGAGCCGGGTATTGCGTGAGAGTTTTGCAGTGCCACGAGCGCGATGATCGGCCGAGATCATTACCCCAGCGAGGATTGACTCACGAAGTGCAGATAAAATCTCAGAGGAAATGTTTTCACGAGGTCCAGGTCGAAAGGCGACACCATCAGCCATCAACTGCGCTTCAAGGTCAGCGGCAATCGTCCGACGGCGATCCTCGCGGAACATTGCCTGCACCTTTGTCAACAGGCGCTCAAGCGTGTCAGCCGTCACCTCATCACCCTCCCGCCGTGCAATAGCGGCCGCGCGGTGTCCGGCGGTTAGTTCGTCCAGAGTCGGCTCGACCATCCTGCCCAATGACCCGGGCGGAAAACGCCAATACTTTCGTCCGCTTTCGCCGGAAATCTCCTCTATCTGGGGGTATGCGTTGCGTACGGCATCACGCATGCGTTCTGCCGTCCGACGGGATACTTTGAATTCAAGTTCAATATCGGCCAGGGAAATTCCTTCAGCTGACCCCTGCATCGTCAGAGCCAGTTTCTGCAGATCTTCCTGGCGAGCGTAGCGCATGGGTCCTCCTAACAATGTAAAGCAACCATTGCGGCGCAATACTCTGGCGTCAACGGCCAAAGCCGATCGGCCGCGCCGCCCCCATCTTTGCCGCATCTTCACGGATCAGCTCGCCCAGGATGTCCTGTGGGTCCGCATTGCCCAGTGCTCGCATCCTGCGGGCGACGTTTGCGAAATCCCCAGGAGCGAGTCGATCGAGCGCCGTCAACCCGGCTGGTGGCGAACACGGAAAATGCGCGGCCCATGCCAGCGGAAGTTGGTGTGCGGAAAGGTAGTCGAAGCTGATGCGGAAGGTGAACCGGCGCTGCGTGGCGGGGTCGAGCTTCTCGACGAAGTTGGTCGTGCAGACGAAGGGCAGCGGGTGGCTTTCCATCCAGGTCAGCATTTCATTGACCTGGCTGACCTCCCAGCTGCGTTCGGCGCCCCGACGGTCGGCAAGCAGGCTGTCTGCCTCGTCGAAGATCAGCATGGCACCATCGGCGCGCGCCTCGGAAAAGGCCCGCGCGATGTTCTGCTCGCTGTCGCCAAGCCATTTTGACATCAGGTCCGATGCGCGCTTTTCGATCACCGGCATCCCTATCACGCGGGCCAGATGCCGCGCCCAAGCGCTTTTGCCGGTCCCCGCCGGTCCCTCGAGACAGAAACTGATCCGCCGTGGCGCGCTCGGGGCCGCCAGCCGTGCCTCGATCTGGCTAAGATCCGCGTCGGCACCGGCAAGGTGGTTTTGCCAAGGCACTTCTGAGTGATGGCGCGGCGCGCTGTCCGCACCGCCTTTTGCCAGCCGTGCGGCCGCATCCAGCACCTGCGAGACTACCGCTTCCCCCCCATTGCAAAGCCGTGCCATCCGCATCGCGTCAGACACCAGCGCCGGGGCCTGATCGTGCCTTTCCGCCATCGCCGGCAGGACCGCATCCGGAATGCCTGTCCCATGGCGTTGTTCAAGCCGTTGCCAGATCCGCGCCCGGACCCGGCCCGATGGTGGGCGCATCATCGCCGAATAGCTGATCCGTCGCAGAAAGGCGGGATCACACGCTTGAACCGAGTTCGTGGTCCAGATCACCGGGATCGGGTTGGTTTCGAGGATCCGGTTAAAATGGACCTTCGACAGCATCTCGCGGCTGAAGGGAAAGCCCCCCGCGCCGAAAAGATCTTCCATCTCGTCAAACAACAGCACGGTGTCCGACCTTTGCCCCAACATACGGGACGCCATGGTCAATTCGGCTAGGCGCTCCCGGCGCGACGGTTCTCCGCCGTCATCGTCGGTTTCCCCCACTGCGCGCAGGTCCGCACCAATCTTGCACGCCAGTACCTTAGCGAATTCCGTCTTTCCGGTACCCGGCGGGCCGTAGAGCAGGATGTGTACGCCCGGTCTGCGCCCTTCCAACGCGCGGGCTAGCAAGTCGCGCATAAGGTCGGCATCGCTTCCCAGTCCCTCGAAGTCCTGCCATTCTGCCTGAGGCGCAGCCGCGGGCGGAAACATCAGCGCGATCAAATCGGCAATGCTGTCCACCTCGGCCAAGAGCGCGAGGGCCAAGCGGTCTGACAGGTTGAACGGCATCCGGTTGTGGCGCCCGCCGCGGTTGCGCTGCACCAGCCCCGAGCCCGTCAGTCGGCCCGAGGCGCGCATCGCGGCCCGGATTTCAGGCTCAGGGGCCGCGCAGAACCACGACAGCAGGAGCGGCACCGTGACCTCCTTGGTTTCCAGTGCCCCATCGACGACATGTTCAAACCCGTCGAACAACTTGTAGAGGGCAACGAAGGTCAGCATGGAAGTTTCGACGGGGGACAACCCGAAATGATCCCCAAAGAGGGCAGCATTGCGCTGAACGATCTCGCCCTCGCCGCCCCCTGCAGCGGGCACAAGGTCGCGCGCGATGGACCGGACCTTGTTCCACCATTGGGTGCTTGGCCGGGTACGGGGCCGCTCGGGGCATTCCACTTCGGTCAGGTATTCCAGCCAGCCGGGTAGCTCCTTTGCAATGCGGCTTGCTGGACCGAAACGGTTGGCCAGCCGGGCGATCAGATCAAGGGCGAGGTGTTGTTCGTGGGTCATTGTCGATCTCCATCAGTTTTGACAGAGATAGCGGGCGCATGCGACAGATATGGACGTGCAGGTAATGAGCTTAGCAAGAACAAGAATGCGACCCGGATATAATGGGCGCGTCCGAATCTGACGCAGCTTGATGCTTATGTTGATGTAGCATCTCACTTTGGAAGCGAAGCGCAGCTATCTTGAAAGGACAGGCAATGCCGTCACTCCCCGAATACCACTCCCTGCGCGCCAACGACGGCAATGCCGAGACGGTGACCGTATCAGTCCGCATTGATGGAAATGCTCACATGATGCCTGAGATCCAGATGCATCCACGAGTAATAGCGCGCTTGGTCGAAGCGTTCTGCTCTGGCGAGTTGGACTTCATGTCGTTCGACGAGCACCCCAAACGGCTAACCGGTATCAGCGTGAAACGCGGTGACAGAACCTCAGCCGTCAAACTGACAGCGCGATCCCTTACAGAAAAAGACGGCCTTACCCGAGACTGGCAGACAGCCGATCCACAAATCTACGGTGGAGCCCCTTGGAATGGACAAATGAGATAAGAAACCTTGCCTTGTTGTACTGACCGGTGCTGGGATTTCGCCGAAATGGTGCATGATTTTTGCAACTCTCGCCGTGAGGCGGGTTTTGCGGCCGCGGCAACAGCGCCGCTCCAATGTGAAACAGCCCATTTATGCAGGCAAGCTTTTCAGGCTCGTCGCTAGAAGGCACCCGTCCGATATTGACGCATACCCATGAGAAAATGCAACAGATGACCACGTGGAGAGGACATGAAAAGCCAATCGAGAACTTCAGGCGAGCATGAAGCCGTCAGCATTCTGTATTGCCACGGATGGGGCTCGCGCTTTGACCCCAGCAAGAACAAGATCCGCGCCCTTGCCAAGATGCGCCCGGTTGATGGAATCACGGTCAACTACACCATGCATCCGCAGGTGGTCTTCGAAAAGTATCCAGCACGGTTGAAACTACATCCCGAGGCGATTGTCGTCGGAACAAGCCTTGGCGGCTTCTATGCCGCTTGGCTGGGCGCTGAGTTTGACCGTCCGTTCATTGCGATCAACCCCTCAATCGTACCGAGCAAGACCTTGCAAGCCTACGTTGGCCATGGCGTCAACCATGTCGGAGAGCCGTTTGAACTGACGGAAAGTTGCGTGACGGCCTATAATGCGCTCACCTTTCGCTTGGACGGACAGGGAACCATAGTTCTGGACATGGGTGATGAAATTTTGGACGCGCAGGCAACGCTAAATTTTGTCAAGGGACGTCTGCCAGTTGTCATGTTCGACGGCGGATCCCACCGCTTTGACCACATGGCAAAACTGATCGAAAACCGACCAGACCTGTTCGACACTTGCTGAATGCAAGCAGAGCGGGCGGTCACTGCGCCCCTTCGCCAGCATAATGTAAGGCGACACCAGAGGAGAGCCAAATGGCTGAAGTGCTTGAGACCATCGATGGCGTTGCCCGGCGCCTCAAACGGGACGTGTATTATCTTGCCCTGATCGACGAAGACGGTGACTTCAAGGATATCTACACTGATGTTTCTGAAATCACAGATTGGCTGGATGCGAAGCAGATCGGCTGGAGCCTCTGTGCGGGCTTCGAGGAAAATAAAGTCTGGATTGAAGGTGGGCCGGGATGCATCTTCCTCGATATTCACCCCGAACTTGGGCGTGAGGCAATGGAAATGGTCGAAGCGCATTTCATGAATGCTGAGGGCGAGCCATCCATTCCAGGCTATGTGCCGGCCATGCTGCGGCTCATGAAGGCGCTCAGCTTTGTCGGCAGGGACGATCCCGACTTCTGAGAGAACTTCTAAGTTTGTCTTTGGGGGCCCTGTTCAGGTGTATTTCGCAACTGGAAATCACTCGACATTGTTCAGATAACCCGATGGAACGGGCACTGTGCATCGTGTCCATTCGGTTCCGCGGATATCGGCAAACACTCAGGAGTGACGGATGACAAGCGAAGTGCGGCGACTGCGCGTGATCGACTACGAAACGACAGGCGTGCCCGAAGACGCCGGGGCCGAAGTGATCGAACTGGCCTATGTCGACGTCGATCCCAATACGTTGACCGTGGCGGACAGATGGCAATCCTTCGCTAAGCCCGTTGGGCTCATTCCGCCCGAGGTCAAGGCGGTGCATCACATTCTTGAAGAAGATGTTGCCGAGGCCTGTGCGATTCAGGAACTCTGGCCGCTACTGTTCCTAGGCTGTGGCCCGCATGACATCCTTGTTGCGCACAACGCCTCGTTTGAACAGCATTTCCACAAGGGTGATGGGCGAGCCTGGATCGACACCTACAAATGTGCATTGGTGGTCTGGCCGGACGCTCCTGCTCACAGCAACCAAGTCCTGCGCTATTGGTTAAATCTTGACCATGCCACAGGGTTTGACCGCGCGGCCGCCATGCCACCGCATCGTGCCTTGCCGGACGCCTACGTCACAGCACATGTTCTGATCCGGCTTCTTCAGGAAAGCACGATCGAAGAGATGGTGGGCATCTCCGCAGCGCCGGTGCTGCTGCGTCGTATAGGGTTTGGAAAGCACAGGGGTCTCCTTTTCTCCGAAGCCCCGGCAGATTACTTGCGCTGGATCGTGGACAAGGCGGAGTTCGACGCGGATGTTACCGCCACGGCCCGTTATTGGTTGGACCGTAACAATAATTGAAAACTACGCCGCCCCAAGAACCTGCTCGACCCAACGCGGAACCATGCGGGAGGCTGGTCCGGTCATCATTTCGTCGAAGCTGCTCGCGCCAGCGGGATGATCCAGATTTATTGACAAGGTTCTGATCCCGTGTTCCTGCGCGACAGCTGCAAATCCGGCCGCAGGATAAACTGTGCCTGAACTTCCGATCACGACGAAAAGATCGCAAGCCGCAATGGCAGCGCGGATCTCCGCCATGTGGTAGGGGCTTTCACCGAACCATACGATATCAGGGCGGCAGGCTTTTGCTCCACAGCTTGGGCATGTGTCGTCTGCGGTCATGATCAGGGCGGCTTGCCATTTCTCTCCACAACCAGCGCATTTGGCGCGAAAAAGGGCGCCGTGCATTTGAAGAACATCGACCGAGCCCGCCCGCTGGTGCAGATCGTCGACGTTCTGGGTCACGATGAGCACTTTGCCGGAAAAGTCGCGCTCGAGCCTTGCCAAAGCAAGATGGGCGGCGTTCGGTTCAGCCGCAACGCAGGCTGTACGGCGCAAGTTGTAGAACTCGTGGACCCGTGCAGGATCTTTGGCAAAGGCGCGCGGGTTGGCCAGGTCGGCTGGATTGAACTTCGCCCACATCCCGCCCTTGTCCCGAAACGTGCCCAGCCCGCTTTCGGCTGAAATGCCTGCTCCCGATAAAATAACAATGTAGCCCATAGTCCCTCGTCTGGTTGTCCAAATACCATGGTGGTGCCCGCCCACGTCACAATCGGTCATACTGATATGTACCACCTGCCGGATCTTGCTCAACGGATGCCGGGCGGGGATGCGGGCATCAAGGTCGACATAGCTGAACAGCAAACCGCTCGTCTCGTCTCGTCCGTCCCACACATCATCACCCCGCCGTTACGGTGCGACGAGTGAATCACGTTCCGGAAACAGGGTCGAGAGTCGACTATTTCAGCAGCCGGCTGAGGGAAGAGTGCTGTTGCGGCGGTGATGTGGGGTCTCTTCGCTCATCCCTCAGCAAACAAACAGAAAATCACGTTGACAATCCTGCCCCTCTTGACGCATGTTTAAATCATCGCAGAGTTGCGCCCGGAGAGAAATCTCGCGGGCGTTTTTTTCATTTCCGGGGTTGGGACGGCGCGTAGGAAGCCCGGCAGGAAGGGCTGCTGTCCTTCGGTCGAAGCGGCGCTGATCCTGGCAACGCCCATCGTCAGATTTCCCGCGCGAACCAGCGGATGCGGCCGATGATGCGGATCTCGTCGGCGGTGCGTTCATACTCGGGATAGAGCTTGTTGTCCGAGATCACCCGCACTGCGGGTGGATCGCTGTTCGGGATATGTTCGAGCCGCTTGGCGACCAGCCCCATGCCATCGTCGAGCACGAAGATGCCGGGCGGGTTGGGCAACTGGCGTGTCATGTCGACCAGCACCGCATCGCCGCTCAGCAGGGTCGGTGCCATGCTGTCGCCTTCCACATGCATGATCCTAAGCTGCGAGGGGCTGGCCTTCAGTTTTTGGCGGATCCACGACTGGCGAAAGTGATAGGCGCGGCCTGGCGTATCGCCATCCTCGGTCACCACCGCGCCGCCCCCCATGGCGGGGCGAGGCGCGGCATGGGCAATCGCCACGAAGGCATCGTCGGGGTTCTCGACGAAGGGGGAGGGCCCCTCAACCTCGCCGATGCCGTGGATCAGCCAGTCGCGATCGACCTTCAGGACGCGGGCCACATCGGCAAGCCGGTCGATGCGGGGGCGCACGGATCGCCCGCGCAGGATGTCATAGACGAAGGAGCGGTTGACCCCCGCCATTTCTGCGACATGGGCAGGTGCCAGGCCAAGCTGATCGGAACGGGCCCGCAGGCGGTCGGCCAAGGTATGGTTCTCTCTCATATTGTCCCCAGCGCCATGTGGATAAGATTGGATAAGACAGGATTGAATTGGGATCGTCAAGCGGCTAGAACAAAAGCCAAACACTTCGCATCGGAATCGGGGGCCAGGATGGAGATCGAGAAGGCATATTTCACCCTGGCGGAGGTGCTTGACCGGTGGTCATTGCCCGAGGCCGACGTCGCCTATCTGGCCGAGAATGACCAGTTGCGACTCTCGATCCGGATCCTCAACCTGCCGATCGAGTTCGGCGACTTCGAGGAAACCGACGACGGCAGGTGCTACTCGATCCCCTCTGAGCGGTCATCTTTCAAGGGGCTTCTCGATCTGCATGTCCAGGATGTATTCCAGCTTTTCCGTATCGGCGAGGTCAGCGTCACCCGGTTCCGCACCACGAAGGCGGACTATGCCTGTTTCTTTGGATCGCGCGAGACCCTCACGATCCGCAAGCCCGATCTCGTGTTAAGCCGCGAGGAACGCGACCGTTTCGAGGCGAAATCCGGATTCCGTGGTGCGGCTGGCGTGAAGCAGGCCAATGCCTTTCACGCCTCCGCCGATTACCATCACGTCCGCTGCAGCGGCCATGATTTCCGGCTGGGGGCTATTCAGGCACAGGTGGTGCGCATCCTGCACGCGGCAGCCTTGCGGGGCGATCCGTGGCAAAGCGGCAAGGCTGTGCTGGCGTCGGCGGGGTCGCGCAGCCTCAAGATGTCCGACATCTTCAAGTCGAAGAAGGACTGGCCACTGCTGATCGAGTCGAACGGTCGCGGGGCCTATCGACTCGCCGGACTCTGAGTCCAGACTTCCCAGGCGGCCCCGTAAGATCCTCGCCGTGGGATGCGCAGGGGGATGGGGGAGGATGGCGATCCCCCACCGCGTGATTCATCCCATGATTGCAGTCTCTCGGCCAATCCCCCGCCGTATCCCACTCTGATCCCGACGACATCCCCTCACAGGACCGTGCATCTTCCTCCCAACAGAACACCGGGAGCGGAACGATGCAGACGAGAACCTGCCTGAACCAGACTGAACTTGCCGCGCGCTGGACCATCTCCGCGCGCACCCTTGAACGCTGGCGCTGGACCGGCGATGGCCCGGCCTTCCTGAAGATCGGCGGACGCGTGGTTTACCGCCTCGAGGATGTGCTGGCCTATGAGCAGGCACGCCAGCGCCGCAGCACCGCCGAGCGGGGCGCGGCATGATGGCCCGTCATTCCACCCTCCGCGCAACCGGCGTCGTATCGATCTTCGGCGCAGCCGGTCCGGCGCTCGATGAAATCGGGCTTTCGGCCTGGATCGCGCAGGCCGAACCCGGCGAAACGCTGGTCTACCATCGCGGCTTTCTCGCCGTCGACACCTTCGGCTCGGCCTCGCCTCTTTCGCCCGAACGCCGCTCAAGCTTGCGCCGCACCGCCGATGCCGCCCTGCGCGCTGCCGAACAGGACCTCGTCCATCTCGTTCAGGCCCGGATCGGACCCGACCAGTTCGCCTACATCGCCGTCGCCCGGCGCAAGCCCCGCCAGGCCGGAGCGTCCCTCTCGGTGCGCCTACTCGAGGCCGCCTGAACCCCATTCCCCAATCTGGAGACCATAATGCCTTTCCCCGACAACACGCCCGGCATCGACGAGTTGATCAACCTGCCCGCAGGCGAGATCGCCCTGCTTCCGGTGGACCTGCTGGCCGCCATGCAGCGCGAGATTGACGCGGCGGCCAAGCAGATGAAAGCCGTGACCGCCCGTTTCAGCACTGCGCTGGAAGTCCGGTTTGCCACTCGCGCAGCCGAAGTGCGCAGCGCATCCGGCAAGGACACCGGCACCGTTCGCTTCGACGAGGGTGATTTCACCATCGTCGCCGATCTGCCCAAGCGGGTGGATTGGGATCAGGACTGCCTGGCCGCCATGGTCGAGCGTATCCGCGCCGCCGGGGACGACCCCGCCGAATATGTCGAGGTCAGCTTCAAGGTGCCAGAGCGCAACTATGTCGCCTGGCCCGAGGCCATCCGTCAGGGGTTCGAGCCCGCACGCACGGTGCGGACTGGCACGCTGAAGGTCGAGATCCTCCCGCAAGGGGGTGCGAAGTGACCCTGCCGATCATCACCGCCGACCAGCGACTGGCCGAACCGCGCGGCATCAAGGGCTGCATCTTCGGGAAATCCGGAATCGGCAAGACCAGCCTCCTTTGGACGCTGGACCCCGCCCGCACGCTGTTCATGGATCTGGAAGCGGGCGATCTCGCCATAGAGGGTTGGCCGGGCGACAGCATCCGGCCGCGTACATGGGCGGAATGCCGGGACTTCGCGGTGTTCATCGGTGGGGCGAACCCCAGCCTGCGCGACGAGCAGCCCTACAGCCCGGCGCACCACGCCGCCGTGTGCCAGAAGTTCGGCGACCCGGCCGCCCTTGATCGCTACGACACCGTCTTCGTTGACTCGATCACTGTCGCCGGGCGGCTCTGCTTTCAATGGTGCAAGGGCCAGCCCGAGGCGCTGTCGGAAAAGACCGGCAAGCCGGACGTGCGCGGGGCCTACGGGCTGCATGGCCGCGAGATGATCGCCTGGCTCACGCATCTGCAGCACACGCGGGCCAAGAATGTCTGGTTCGTCGGCATCCTCGACGAGAAGCTCGACGACTTCAACCGCAAGGTCTTTCAGCCGCAGATCGACGGATCGAAGACCGGGCTGGAGCTGCCGGGGATCGTCGATGAGGTGATCACCATGGCAGAACTGAAAGCCGAAGGGGGCGATCCCTACCGCGCTTTTGTCTGCCAGACGATCAACCCCCTGGGGCTTTCCGGCCAAGGATCGCTCCGGCCGCCTTGGCCCGGTCGAAGAACCGCACCTTGGCCGCTTGATGGCCAAGATCCGCAAGCCCACTGCCCCGGCATTTGAGCGGCTGACCTATCAGCCGCCTGTCGAGGTAGCCACGCCCGAACACCCGCAATCCTGATCACAGAAGGAGGCACCCCATGGGGTCCTGGAACGATTTCAACGACGCGCAGAGCAATACCAACCTCATCCCGAAAGGCACACTGGCCAAGGTGCGCCTGACGATCCGGCCCGGCGGCTTCGACGATGCCGCGCAGGGCTGGACCGGCGGCTACGCCACGCGCGGATCGACCGGTGCGGTCTATCTGAACGGCGAGTTCACCGTCACCGAAGGTCAGTATGCCCGGCGCAAGATCTTCACCCTGATCGGGCTCTACAGCCCCAAGGGCCCGGACTGGGCGAACATGGGCCGCAGCCTGGTGCGCGGCATGCTGAATTCGGCGCGCGGGATTTCCGACAAGGACCAGTCGCCGCAGGCGCAGTCCGCGCGCCGGATCAGCGGGCTGAAGGATCTTGACGGGATCGAATTCCTCGCGCGGATCGACGTGGGCACCGATGCCAGCGGCGACGACAAGAACGAGATCCGCAGCGCGGTGACGCCGGACCACCGGGATTACGCCCAGAACATGGGGCTGACGCCGTCCTTTGCCGGGCAGCCCGCCGCAGCGGCTGTCCAGCAAACCGCCGCGGCACCGCAGCCGTCGGCTGGCGTGCCCGGCCGTCCGTCCTGGGCGCAGTGAGGGTCTGATCGATGCGCCTTCGTCCCCGTCAAAACCTGTTCGTGGAGCGCAGCCTCGCTGCGCTCTGCGATCACGGCAACACCCTCAGCATCGCCTCGACGGGGTTCGGAAAGACCATCGCCCTGTCGGCGGTCGTCGCGAAGTCCCTTGAGGGGAGCGACGCCAAGGCCTGCATTCTCGCGCATCGCGACGAGCTGACCGCACAGAATCGGACCAAGTTCGGCCGGGTCGCACCTGACATCTCAACCTCGGTGGTCGATGCCGAGACCAAGAGCTGGGCCGGGCGGGCGACCTTTGCCATGGTGCCGACACTGACGCGGCCCGCCAATCTGGCCGCGATGCCCACGCTGGACCTGCTGGTCATCGATGAGGCGCATCATGCGGTGGCCGACAGCTATCGCCGGATCATCGACCATGTCCGGGGTGCCAACCCCGCTTGCCGGATCTTCGGCGTCACGGCCACGCCGAACCGGGGAGACTGCAAAGGTCTGCGCGAAATCTTCGACAATGTCGGCGATCAGGTCCGGTTGAGCGAGCTGATCGCGTCGGGCCATCTGGTGCCGCCGCGCACTTTCATCATCGATGTGTGCGTGCAGGAGCAGTTGCGCGCCGTGCGCAAGACCGCCGCCGACTATGACATGACCGAGGTTGCGCAGATCCTGAACCGCGCGCCGGTGACCGCCGAGGTGGTCCGGCACTGGCAGGAAAAGGCAAGCGCGCGGCCGACCGTCGTCTTCTGTTCCACCGTCGCCCATGCCGAAAATGTCGCTGCCGCCTTCAACGGTGCGGGCATTTCAGCGGCCGTCATCCATGGCGATCTCGATGCCGGAACGCGCCGCCGGATCCTTGCCGCCTATGCTGCGGGCGAAATCCGCGTCATCGTCAACGTGGCGGTGCTGACCGAGGGCTGGGATCATCCGCCCACCTCCTGCGTCGTACTACTGCGCCCCAGTTCCTACAAATCGACCATGATCCAGATGGTCGGCCGGGGCCTGCGCACGGTGGATCCCGAGGAAAACCCCGGCATCGTCAAGACCGACTGCATCGTGCTGGACTTCGGGACATCGAGCCTGATCCACGGCACGCTGGAACAGGATGTCGATCTGGACGGCAGGACCGAGACCGGTGATGCACCGACCAAGACCTGCCCAGCCTGCGAAGCGGAGATCCCGCTCGCTGCCACCGAATGCCCGCTGTGCGGCGAGGCGTTCCCGCGCGAGATCCCGGAGATCGGCGAAGGTGCGGATGCCACCCCGCTGTCGGGCTTCATCATGTCCGAGATTGACCTTCTGAAGCGGTCGAGTTTCGCATGGGTCGATCTGTTCGGCGATGATGCGGCACTGATGGCCAACGGCTTCAATGCCTGGGGCGGGATCTTCTATCTCGATGGACGCTGGCACGCCGTCGGCGGATCGAAGGGTCGTGCGCCGCGGCTTCTGGGCGTGGGCGAGCGCACAGTCTGCCTCGCACAGGCCGATGACTGGCTGAACGAATACGAGACCGACGAGAGCGCCTTCAAATCGAAGGGCTGGCTGAAGCAGGCAGCGACCGAAAAGCAGCTGCAATATCTGCCGCCATTGTTTCGGCAGGATTACGGCCTGACCCGCTATCGCGCTTCGGCGCTGATGACCTTCGGCTTCAACAAGCGCGAGATCCGCCAGCTCGTTGGCCGCGCCAGCCCGGACATCGGGAGGGCAGCGTGAGCCATGGCGCGCACATCGCAATCCCGCCTGAACCGTCGCGCCATTGGCACCCGCGCCTGCAACCTTGCGCCGTCTGCCTGCGCCCGGCGCAAGGCTTCGGCTTCTTCAATCCGACCAAACCTCGCCCCCGCAACCATCGCTGGTTCTGCTCGATGCCCTGCCAGGCATGGTTTGCGACCCGCCATCGCAAAGGACTGACCATGCAGGGAACGACTGAAGAAGAACGCATCGCCATCGCGCTGGTGATGAAGCGACTGGGCCAGACCATGGACCAGATCGGCTGGGACAAGCGGCTTCGCGATCTCACAGCGGCCGATGTCACGGCGCTGATTGAGGAGGTGCTCGAAGGCTACGTCGCCGAGATGTCGCGCATTGCCGCCACGGCGGAGGTGCCGTTTTGACACTGGATTTCAACCCGCGCCCCTCCATGGCCGACCGGATCAACGCATTGGTCGACGCAGCACTCATTGCCAAGCGCGAGGCGACGCCGCCCCGGACCTATCTCGGTGCATCCCGGCTGGGGCATGCCTGCGAACGCGCCTTGCAGTTCGAATTTGCAGGTGCGCCAAAGGACGAAGGCGCGGATTTCGGCGGCCAGACGCTGCGGATCTTCGAAATCGGCCACCAGCTCGAGGATCTGGCAATCCGCTGGCTGCGTGCGGCCGGGATCGACCTCTACACCCGCAAGGGCAATCGCCCCGATGGGGATCAGTTCGGCTTTTCCGTCGCGGGCGGCCGCATCCGGGGCCATGTCGACGGGATCATCGCAGACGCCCCGGCAGCACTCGGTCTGCGTACCCCCGCGCTCTGGGAGTGCAAGACCATGAACGCCAAGAACTGGCGCGCCTGTGTCAAGGACGGGGTCACGGTCTCCAAGCCTGTCTATGCAGCCCAGATTGCGATCTACCAGGCCTACATGGAACCTTCGGTGCCGGGGATTTCGTCCGCACCGGCGCTGTTTACCGCGATCAACAAGGACACGGCCGAGCTACACCACGAACTGGTGCCGTTTGACGCGGCTCTCGCGCAGCGCATGTCCGACCGCGCGGTGCGGATCCTTCAGGCCACCGATGCAGGCGATCTGTTGCCGCGCATCGCCGCCAGCCGCGACTTCTTCGAATGCCGGTTCTGCGCCCATGCTGGCCGGTGTTGGGGGTTGGCCGCGTGACCGACGATCCCATCGACCGATCTGATCCCGACCAGGACCCCGCCTTGGGCGACGTCAGTCCGCTGAAAACGCCCAACGAGAACATTGTCCACTTCAATCCGTGGCGCGACTTCAACGACGCGGCCCCCATTTTCGACGGCTTCGGCGACGAGCCCGACCCCGCGCAGATTGCGCAGTTCATGCAGGTCGTCTTCGGCTATTGCGACGGTCTGATCCCGGTCCGCATTTTCATCGACAAGGGGCAGGGCATCGACGGCCGCCCGCATAACATCTGGATCGAGGCGAATACCGAGACACAGGAAAAGATGGCGACGTTCGCCGTTTGGGCCTCGCGTGAGGGCGCGGCGGTCTATGTGATCCCCGGCACGGTCGCAGCCGCAGGACAGGCCAAGGCCGCCGAGATCCTGCAGATGCAGGCCGTAGTGGTGGATATCGACAGCGGCGACATCGCCACGAAACGGGCCCATCTGGAACGCCACCTCGGCCAGCCCACCATGGTGGTCGAAAGCGGCGGCGTCACGTCCGAGGGTCAGCGCAAGTGTCATGTGTAGTGGAAGCTCAGCGAGCCCGCAGAAGGCGCTGACATCCTGCGTGTGTGCCGCCTGCGGGGCGACATTGCTGCCAAGGCCGGTGGCGACATGCATTTCCGCTCGGCCCATCAGCCGATCCGGGTGGCAGGCTCGGTCTATTCCAAGAACGGCCTGAAGACACAGGTCCGGATCGTGGCGCTGAACCCGACGCTGGAACGCGATCTGGGCGAATTCATCGAGGCGGTTGCCGACATGCCGCCCACGCCGGGCATCTCCCTGCAGCCCGATTTCAGCTACCCGGACAAACCCGCCATGCGCGAGGTGCTGACCACGCCGGTGCGCGAAGGCGCGCAGGATGACTGGTCGCGTTTCGAGGGTGCCAGTGCGGCGATCGGGCATTTCATCCGCATGGTCCATGAGGGCCGGATGTCGAAAGACGAAGGTTGGGAAGGCATCTGCGGCTATAACGCCGCCATGTTGCGGCCCGCCTGGCCGGTCGAACGCCTACAACGCGAGTCCGAACGGCTCTGGGATCTGCATGTCCAGAAATACGGGCCACCCCTGATCCGGCTCGACAGCGCCGCTCCCGCGCCAGACGAGATGCCCGCCTTCACCTTGGGCGCGCTGCTGGATGACGTGAGCCCAATGCCCGAGGACATCATCTCGCCCCGCGTGCTGACGCCGGGGGGCCTGCTGGTGCTGGGCGGTGCACCCAAGGTCGGCAAGAGCGATCTCCTGATCAGCTGGCTCGTGCACATGGCCGCCGGGGTGCCGTTTCTCGGCTTCACCCCGCCACGCCCGCTGCGGGTGTTCTACCTCCAGGCGGAAATCCAGTACCACTACCTGCGCGAGCGGATGAAGCAGATCGCGCTGGGTTTCCGGCACAAAGGGCGTGGAGCGCGGGGCGAAGGGTTCTCCCCCGATGCGGGCTAGGCCGAGGTCGATGTGCATGAAGCCCGAGCGGGGATAGGTGCCGAAGCCGAGGAAGCCCACGGCGCGGGCGGCTTCAGCAAAGGCCACGGGATCATGGTTCGACATGGCGATGTCGAAGGCGGTGCCCAGCATGTGCTTGGAGGCCGGGGCCCCGCCGACAGCGCGGTTCTGGCTGGGACTACGATAGCCGGAGCGGACGATCAGCGGCTTGCCGAGACGGTTGCGCAGGGACTGCAGCTTGTCCATCGCTTCGGTGTTGATTTTGATCGCCCCGGTGCCGCGGCAGGCGATCTCGGCCGGGGAAAAGCTGGGCCAACGCCAAGCGCTTTCGGACACCTCGCGGAAATGGGCATAGGTCGTGGTCGGCATGATGGTCTCCAGAAATGCAAAACCCGCCTCGGGGGCGGGTGGGGGACAGGTTCAGTGGTTGGTGGTTTGTTCAGTCGGTGCGGCCGCGCTGGAAGGCCTCGAACATCACATCCCGCATGGCGCGGCTGTCGTAGCGAGCGCAATCGGCCACGGGTTCGTGGGTCAGGCGCAGCGCGGTGGGGGGTGAGTAGAAGTGGCGGTGGGGTTGGGTCGCGTCGTCGGGCGAGGATGTTGATGACGACAGGCGCGGAATGGACGCCCTGATCCACGGCTTCCCGGCAGGCGGCTTCGACAGCCTGCAGCCCGTCATCGGGCACGCAGCTCAGAATCTGGACCATCCGTGGGCCGATAGGCGAATGGAACATTCGCCGTAAGGCTGCCGGTCGCCATCATCGTTGCCCTTCAGCTTGCGCCGGATCGCGGCCATGGCGGGTGGAAGCACCCAGTCCTTGAACGGAGCCCCATTACGCAGCGCGCCGGGTTTGCGTGCCAGCACAGGCACATAATGCCACGGATCATAGACCGTCTGGCCTCGCCCGAAGGCGCGGGCATGTTCGCCAACCACCACGCCATCCTGTCGGATGACGATGCGTTCGGCGTAAGCATGCACATCTACGGGGCGTCCGACGGCCGTGGCCAAGACCGAGTATTTGTTATTGTCGAACCGCACCGTGCAGGTCTTCGACACAGAGGCTGGCACGCTGTGGAAGCCATCGAAGCGGCCGACGTATGGAACGAGGTGGGGCCGCTCGGCCTCGAACATCTCCCAGATCGTCTTGTCGGTCTCTTCCACATGGCGGTGCGCCTTTGCGTAGGCCACGCATTTGTCCAGCAGCCAGGCGTTCAGTTCGTCGATGCTCTTCACCCGCAGGCGCGGCGTGAAGAACCGTTCCCGCACCAGCCCGACCTGGTTCTCGACCTGACCCTTCTCCCAGCCTGAGGCTGGCGTGCAAGCGACGGGTTGGACCAGGTAGTGGCTGCACATCTGCAGGAAGCGGCGGTTGTAGTGCCGTTCCTTGCCGGTAAAGACCGCCTCCACCGCCGTCTTCATGTTGTCGTAGATGCCACGTGTGCAGGTGCCCCTGAAGAAGGCGAAGGCCCGATCATGCGCGTCAAAGACCATCTCCTGGCTCTCGCGCATGTAAGCCCGGGCGAACATCATCCGGCTGTGACAAAGCCGGACGTGCGCCACCTTGACCGTTACCGTGACGCCCGAGATCACAACGATCTCATGGCTCCAGTCGAACTGATACGCCTCGCCGGGCGCATAGTAGAGCGGCACGTAAGCTTCCACCGTCATCGCGCCCTGGTTCTGCGACCAACCCTTCGCGAACCGGCGAACGGCATCATAGCCACCCTCGTAGCCCAGGCCACGCAGATCCTCAAAGATGCGGATCAGCGTCAGCCGTTCCCGCGACGGCTTGTTCGCGTTGGAAGACAGGAACTGCTCAAGCTGTCCCTGCCACGGCCCGATCCGCGGCATCGGCTGGCGCTCACGCTCGTAGCTGAAGTCCGTCTCGTCAGACCGCAGGATCTTCCGGACGGTATTCCGCGACACGTGCAGTTCCCGCACGATCTTCTTCACCGACCACTTCTGGACATAGTAAGCCCGTCTGACCCGCGCGATCGTATCCACCCGCTTCATCCCCCACTCCGCTCGCTGCCCAACAACGAACGGTCTGACAAAACATCAGGGGGGTCAAAATTGGACGCCGATACCCCGCCTTAAGGGGTCAAAATTGCACGCCGAAACACAGGCGGGGTTTGCGCCAACAGCCCCAATCAACTGTTCAGGATGAATGCGAAGAAACCGGCGGCTCCCTTGCCGGCAAACGAGCTTCATAGACGGCCCCGGAGGCTCGCGGGATGCCGCCCGCACCATCCTTTATCGCGCATTCTGTAAAGACAGGAGGCGTTCTCCACCAGCATCGGCGGCGCCATGTGGGGAACCGGCTGATCGCGCGGGTCCATCTGCATCATCTCGCTGACGGCATCGCTGCCGGGCTCGTCAACTGTCGCGTTGGCATGGGCGAGGATGGCACGGACGAACTCGCCACGGAACGGGACAGGCCAGTAATAAAGGGTGAAGTCCGACATAGTTGAAGGTCCTTTCTATTGCCGCCGGAACGGACGGGCATTCAGGGGACCAACGCAATGCCACCCTTCGTCGGTTCCCGTGCGCGGCGGCGCCGGGCCTGCCTGTCAGGGGGATTGGTCAGCCCCGTTCGGGGAGCTACCTGCTGAGGCGGGCGGCAGACCTTCGCGTCAGCAGAAGGCCGACGAGGCCGGTCCGAAGATCACTATGACCTGCAGGAAGGACGGACTCGCAACTCCGACGATCTCGGCGAATGCGCGAGGCCCCCATTGCCATCGTCCGAGACGTGAAAGCGCTCGCGGCGGATTGCGCTGGCAACCTTGCTACCAATCTGGAACCCGAGGCTCGTGTCGGCGTTGTCGCAGCATGCTTGACTATACTGGGATAGTGGTCTCAGACCTCGCAAAGGCGCGCCGTTTCCACGACGCGATGGCTGCGGCTCTCGATCTTGCCACCAGGAGCAACAGCCCGGAATCCTTCCCGTTCGGTCGAAGCGCCGAAGAACCCCATCCCTATTTCCGGATCGGAACGACGAGGCCGTCAGAGGACTACCTGAGCGCGTTGCACCATCCTTTCATTGCGCCGGGCAAGGATGCGGTGGGCGCTCTTCATCGCGCCGCGATTGGGGAGGACGCGGATGACAATGGTGCGCCTGATTTGCGTGAAGGTGTGAGCAACCATTACGGCGCGTTCATGCTCAACCCCGACGGCACCAACATGGAGGGCTGCGTCCGGGGCGCGCAGCATGCCAGATCCGGTGATCGCCCATGATCATTGTCGTCGCCATCCTGCTGCTCGTCTGTATCGGGCTCCCGCTCTTCTATGCCTGGCACATCTGGCGACTGGACGAGTCCTCGATCCTCGGCTGGCTGCTCGCGGTTGCCGACGCCTGTGTCTTCTCTGCGCTGATCATACTCGTCGGCCGCTGGGACATTGCAGGCTACTATCTACAGTTCGTACTGATGGCGGTCCTGGCGGTTTCGGTCACCGTTTCATTGGTTCGCCATGTCCGACGCCCCTTTGCCCCTCCGGAGCGCAGCGCTTTCCTCAAGGCGCGCTTTCCCACGTTGATTTCACTGGCTGCCTTCGGCGCCGCTCTGGTCTACGTCGTCAGCGGGACCACACCGCCGGGTGCGACACAGGATCTTGCTTTCCCGCTACGGGATGGCCGTTTCGTGATCGGTCAGGGGGGCGGCAATACGCTTCTCAACAAGCATGCCGGTCACGACGCGCAGCGTTACGCCGCCGATATCACTGCAGTCGGCCCCGCAGGCTTTCGTGCTTCGGGTATCCTCCCCGACGAACTCAACCGTTACGAGATTTTCGGCAATCCGGTGGTGAGTCCGTGCGACGGAACCGTCACCGGTATCGTGGATGGCCTTCCAGACCTGGTGCCGCCGGAGGCAGATCGCGAGAACCCGGCCGGAAACCACGTGGTGATCCTGTGCGACGGCCTGCGCGTCGAGCTCGCGCACCTGCAGACGGGCAGCGTCAGCGTCGACGTCGACCAGCAAGTCAGCGTCGGCACCAGGATCGGGCTGGTCGGCAACTCCGGTAACACAACAGAGCCTCATCTCCACATCCATGCCGTCGATCCAGCGACCAATGTGGGCGTGCCGATCACGTTTGATGGAAGATTCCCTGTCCGAAACAGCCTGTTCCGCTGAGACGAATTGAAAGTGCCTAGCGCCGGGCTTGGCGCGTGGCTTTCGCTGGAACCCATGGGTGCGATGAAGCGTTGGCAGGCAGATGATCCACGCGGCGAGAGGAGTAAGGCGTGATCCTGAAGCTCCTGACCTTGGCGTTGACCTCCCTGATCGTGATCCCCGGAGGGGCTCACCTCTTTGAACTTCCGGCGAAAATGGCAATGGGCGAGGCCGACTATTTCATGGTCCAGTCCATCTATGCCGGCTGGGCGCTGTTCGGCGTCGTGATCTTCGCTGCAATCGCCGCGAATGGCTACCTGTCCTTGACACTCCGCCGGACGGACCGGGCGGCGGCACGATGGGCGCTTGTGTCAGCGCTGCTGATCGGCCTGACGCTCGTCATCTTTTTCGTCTGGGTGTTTCCAGGCAATCAGGCGACCGCGAACTGGACGTCGATCCCGGCCAATTGGGATGAACTTCGCCGCAGTTGGGAGTATGGGCACGCAGTGAATGCCATCATCACGTTTGTTGCGTTGCTCGCGACTGGCCGCGCGATAGCTGGACGCCCCACTGATGTCGGTCATCTGAAGCACCGCATAGTACCGCAGGACCCATCCGGCGACGGACGGTCAACATCCCGGTCCATGGAACAGGTTTAAAGGTATCGCCGTTTACCGCGACACAGGAGGAAGTCATGGGCCTGGAGCAGGACATCTTCGATATCGAGCAGGGCTTCTGGCTTTCGGGCAAGGACCATTTCTCCGCGCATCTTGACGAGAGATGCGTGCTTGCGTTCCCCCAGGCGGGCGAGATGCACGGGATCAGGACGCGCGACGAGGTCGCAGCAACAGCGACGGATACGAACAGATGGCGTGACCTTAAGATGTCTAAGCGAAGCCTGCTTCAGGCAACCGAAGACGTAGCCATCATCAGCTACCGCGCAGACGTAACGAGGGCCGATGGGCAGCCCTACGCGGCGCTGGTCAGTTCAGCCTATGTCCGGTGTGGGAACGAATGGAAGTTGGCCTTCCATCAACACTCGCCCCTTTAGCCGACCGGGCTGCGGGGTGCCTTTTGGCGGTTCCGGTTTGATCGCATCGCGACCATGACGTTGCTTGAGGAATGGCAGGTCCTGATCGCCAGACGAGATGAGCGCGATGTATGTGATACTTGGCGGAACCGGGCGGGTCGGATCTGCGACGGCGCGCGCGCTCTTGAACCGGGGCCAGGAGGTGACGATTGTCACCCGCGATGAAGGCAATGGCGCAGATTTGAAGGCGGTCGGCGCAAAGATCGCAGCCACCGACATTCGCGACATCGAGGCAACACGCAGCGTCCTGCGGAGCGGCACGCGTGCGTTTCTGCTCAACCCGCCCGCACATCCTTCGGGCGACACGGGCGCAGAAGAGCGGGCAAACGTGGCCGCGATCATCTCGGCCCTCGGCGGCTCTGGTCTTGAAAAGGTGGTCGCGCAATCGACCTACGGAGCCTTTTGTGGTGAGCGATGCGGAGATCTGACAGTTCTGCATCAATTCGAGACAGCCTTGGCGAGGCAGCCTGTCCCCACCGCGATCAACCGGTGCGCATACGATATGAGCAACTGGACCGGGATGGCAGACGTGGTGCAGGAGACCGGCACGTTGCCGAGCTTCTTTCCCGCCGGTCTTTCCATCCCGATGGTGGCCCCGGCCGATCTGGGAGAAGCAGCCGCCAAGCGGCTCATGGCGGGAATTTCGGCAGCCGTCATTCATGGTGATCTTGATGCCGGCATGCGCCGTCGGATCCTTGCAGCATATGCTGCGGGCAAAATCCGCGTCGTCGTCAATGTCGCGGTGCTGACCGAGGGCTGGGACCATCCGTCCACCTCCTGCGTCGTGCTGCTGCGCCCCAGCGCCGGTATCATGACCTTCATGATTGACGGCTCGCATTAGGCGCTGAGCGCAGTCACCTGGCTTTCTGAAATTATGCTGCAACTGCGTAATCAATCTCTTCCTTCCCCAGCGGCATCTGTGCTAGTGTCCGCTCAAGATCATGAGTTTGCCGCCTTTATCCCATTGTAAACAGTACGTTATACCGATCACCCCCAAGGGGCGACCGGTGCGGTAGCCATTCTTGATCGTTGTCTCTTGCTGCTGTCGCGGGGGCTTTGGGCCCCGGCCGAGGTCTTTTCCACGGCTCAACTGCGGCCCGCGCAGGCTTGCGTTGAAGACCAGCGCGCCCGTGCTCCTGCACCCTTTCCGGATCCCGTATCGCCCCTGAAGCCCTGAGATGCTGGTGAAATCCATTCTGGTCGTCTGCGTCGGCAACATCTGCCGCTCGCCCGTGGGCGAGCGGCTGCTGGCAGCGCGGCTGGCCGAGCGGGGTGCGTCGATCAGGGTGTCGTCGGCCGGGATTGGCGCGCTGGTCGGGTGTGCTGCGGATGAGACGGCGCACGCGGTCGCCTTGGCGCATGGCCTGAGCCTTGAGGCGCATGTGGCGCGGCAGTTCACCCGGGAACTGGGGCAGCAGGCCGATCTGATTCTGGTCATGGAACCCGGCCACCGCCGCGAGATCGCCCGCCAGGCCCCGGACCTTTCCGGCCGGGTGATGCTGTTCGACCATTGGCAGGGTGGCAAGGGGATCGGGGATCCATACCGACGGCCCCGCGAGATTCATGAAGCGGCCTTTGCCCGGATTGCCAAAGCTGCCGACGATTGGGTGACCAAGCTTGTTCCAACACGAAAGCCTTGAGATGCCGGACGGATATATTGGCAAGACCACGGACAGAACGTCCGGCAGGAAGCCGCAGGATGAACAGCCTATGACTCCCGGGCCGCTGGCCTCTGCACTGATGTCCAGATCCGAGCCGGACAGCGATGAGATCGATCTCGGCAAGCTGCTCGTCACGTTGTGGAAGGGCAAGCTCTGGATCGCTCTTTGCATGGCGTTGGGGCTGGGGGGGGCGCTGTTTGTCTACGTCAACACCGTGCCGACCTATCAGGCCGACGCATTGGTGCAGCTTGAGGAAAAGAGCAACGCGCTTACCCTGCCCAGCAGCCTGACCAGTCTGATGGAAGGCGACGCCCCTCGCAGCGTGACCGAGATCGAGATCCTGCGCTCGCGGCTGGTGCTGGGGCAGGCGGTGGCCGCGCTCAACCTCGACTGGCGGGTGGAGCCGGTTCTGGCGCCGGTGATCGGCACGATGGTCGCGCGCTACCAGCTGCCGGGGATCAACGGGCTGCTGCCGCAGCGTTTCGCCCGGCCCGGCGAGGCCGTGACGCTGGCCCAGCTCATCGTGCCACCTCAGTGGGTCGATCAGCCGATGCAGCTGACGGTCGGCGAGGCGGGCGGCTTTGTGCTGACCACGCCGGATGAGCGGGAGCTGCAGGGGAGGGTGGGCGAGGCGCTCAGCTTGCCGGACATTGGGTTCACACTGACAGTGGCCGCACTTTCTGCGCCCACAGGCCGGGTCTTCACCATCCGGCAGATCAGCGAGACCATGGCCATCAGCTCGCTGCGCGGACGTCTGACTGTCAGTGAGCGCGGCAGAGCTTCGGGAATTCTCGAAGCACAGGTGACGGGGAAGGGTCGGGCAGACAATGTCCGCGCTCTGGATGCCGTCCTCGCGGCGTATCAGGGCCAGAACATCACCCGCAGTGCCGCCCAGGCCGACGGCAGCCTGCAGTTTATCCGTGAACAGATCCCGCAGGCCGAAGCGGCCTTGCGCGAGGCCGAGAGCGCGCTCAATGCGTTTCGCCAGCAGCAGGTTTCGGTCGACCTGTCGATGGAAACCCAGGCTCTGCTGGGCGCGGTCACTCTGGTAGAGTCGGAACTGGCCGAGCTGCAGCGCCGCGAAGACGCCCTGTCACAGCGCTACACCGCGGCGCATCCCACCTATCGGTTGCTGCTGGAGGAACGGGGGCGGCTTCAGGCCCGGCTCGAAGATCTGCGCGGTCAGGTCGGCGCCCTGCCGGAAACCCAGCGCCAGATCGTCAACCTGAGCCGGGACGTTGATCTGGCGCAGAGGCTTTATACCGAGTTGCTGACCCGGGCCCAGCAGGTCGAAGTCT
Source organism: Pseudotabrizicola sp. 4114 (assembly GCF_031457365.1). Classification (NCBI taxonomy): domain Bacteria; kingdom Pseudomonadati; phylum Pseudomonadota; class Alphaproteobacteria; order Rhodobacterales; family Paracoccaceae; genus Pseudotabrizicola; species Pseudotabrizicola sp. 4114. The sequence goes on from NZ_JAVDWP010000014.1 coordinate 24,543, forward strand.
TGCGCGCCAGCACCGTTGGCAGCGTGCGGATCATAGATCCGGCGGCGACAGCGGCCGCGCCGGTCGCGCCCCGGCGCAATCTGCTTCTGGCCCTGGGGCTGATGCTGGGTGCGATGGGCGGGATCGGGCTGGTTCTCGGCCGCAACTGGCTGCGCAAGGGCGTTCAGGATGCCACCGAGATCGAACGGCAAGGCCTGCCGGTTTTCGCCACCATCAACTACAGCCGCGCCGCCGACACCTCTGGCCGGCGCAAGGGGAGTCTGCCGATTCTGGCGCTGGAGCACTCCGACGATCTGGCGGTCGAGGCCTTCCGTTCGTTGCGCACCAGCCTGCACTTCGGCATGCTGGATGCGGCCTCCCCGACGCTGACCATCACCTCGGCCCATCCCGAGGCCGGCAAGAGCTTTCTTGCCACCAACCTGGCAGTGGTGGCGGCGCAGGCCGGGCAGCGCGTCTGCCTGATCGATGCCGACATGCGCCGCGGGCATCTGCGGCGCTATTTCAACCTGCAGCGCCATCAGCCGGGTCTGGCCGAAGTTCTGGCCGGCGACCGGACGATCGACGAGCTGATGCTGCCGGGCCCGGTGGACGGGCTCTTTGTGCTGCCCACCGGACGCTATCCGCCCAACCCTTCTGAACTGCTGATGCGGGTGCAGTTGCGCCAGATGCTGGACCGGTGCGCCGAGAATTTCGACCTGACGATCCTCGATGCGCCTCCGGTGCTGGCGGTGACCGATCCGGTGATCCTGGGTCGCAGCACCGGGGCCACGATCCTTGTCGTCCGCCACGACGTCACCGCCCCGGGCGAGGTCGAAGCGTCGATCAAGACCTTTGCTGCCGCCGGATTGCGCCTCAGCGGTGCGGTGCTCAACGGATTTGATCCGCGCAAGGCGGGCGGGGGCTACGGATATGGCTACGGCTATCGCTACGAATACAAACAGCGAAAGTCGTAGGGCCGGGCTGGCTTCTGCATGAGACCGCAGTTTTTAAGCCTCTTTAAAGTGAGTTTTCCATGAAAATCGCAATGATAGGGACGGGCTATGTCGGCCTCGTCTCCGGAGTCTGTTTTTCCGATTTTGGCCATGACGTGGTCTGCGTCGACAAGGTGGAGGACAAGATCCGGCGCCTGCGCAAGGGCGAGGTGCCGATCTACGAGCCCGGCCTTGATGTCGTGCTGGCCCGGAACACCGAGACCGGACGGCTGACCTTTACCAGCGATCTGGCCGAGGCGGTGGCCGGGGCCGATGCCGTGTTCATCGCCGTGGGCACCCCCACCCGGCGCGGTGACGGCCATGCCGACCTGACCTATGTTCTGGCCGCAGCGGCCGAGATCGGCCGGGCGCTGACCGGCTATGCGGTGATCGTCACCAAATCCACCGTTCCCGTCGGCACCAACCGCAAGGTCGCGGCCGCCTTGCGTGCGGCCAATCCCGAGGCCGAATTCGACGTTGCCTCCAATCCCGAATTCCTGCGCGAGGGGGCGGCGATCGACGATTTCATGAAACCCGACCGCGTGGTGGTGGGCGTCGAAACCGAGCGTGCCCGCGCCGTGATGGGCGAGATCTACCGACCGCTTTATCTGCGCGACTTTCCGGTGGTCTACACCGATCTGGAATCGGCCGAGATGATCAAATACGCGGCCAACGCCTTCCTCGCGACCAAGATCAGCTTCATCAACGAGATCGCCGCGCTTTGCGAACGGGTGGGGGCCGATGTGAAATCGGTGGCCAAAGGGATGGGGCTGGATGGGCGCATCGGCGCCAAGTTCCTGCATGCTGGCCCGGGCTATGGCGGCTCGTGTTTTCCCAAGGACACCTCGGCGCTGGCCCGGATCGGCCAGGAGCACGGCGTGCCGCAACGCATCACCGAGACGGTGATCGCGGTCAATGACATGACCAAACGCCGGATGATCGACAAGGTGGTTGACCTGTGCGACGGATCGGTCAACGGCAAGACCATTGCCGTGCTGGGCGTGACCTTCAAACCCGGCACCGACGATATGCGCGATGCGCCCAGCCTGACCATCCTGCCCGCGCTGGTGGGCAGTGGCGCGCGCGTGCGCGCCGTCGACCCCCATGGCCGCAAGGAGGGCGAGGCCCTGCTGCCGGGCGTGATCTGGGAAACCGACCCCTACACCGCAGCCGCAGGCGCCGACTGTCTGCTGATCCTGACCGAATGGAACGAGTTCCGGGCGCTGGATCTGAAGCGTCTGGCCGGAGCGATGGCCACGCCACGCATGGCCGATCTGCGCAATATCTACGGTCGGGCAGATGTCGAAGCGGCCGGCTTCATCGCCTATGACAGCGTCGGGCGTGGCGACAGCCTGCGCGCGGACCTGATGCTGGCCGCTGCCGAATGAGGCGTGCCTTCATCACCGGCACTCCGGGCTTTATCGGCTTTCATCTGGCGCGCCAGTTGCTGGCCGCGGGTTGGGAGGCTACCGGCCACAAGGCGATCCGCCATTCCATGGATATGCAGCCCGGCGACGTTCCGGCCACCTGGGCCGACGCCAGCCTGCTGCGCCAGTTGACCGGCTACGCCCCGCAGACCGACATGCGCGACGGCGTCGCGCGGTTCGTCGAGTGGTATCGGGAAAGCCACTGTGGCTGACATGCCTGACCGCCCGTCGATCCGGCACCGCCTTTCCCGGCGGATCTTCGGCGGCGCGTCCGGCGGGGTGTTCCGCGGCATGGCCACCTTGGCACTGGGCAGCGGGATCGGGCGGGTGATCGGGATTGTCGCGATCCCGGTGCTGACCCGGCTCTACACGCCCGAGGATTTTGGCGTGCTGGCGGTGTTTACCGCGCTGGTGGCGATCCTCGCGCCACTGGTGACCCTGCGCTATGTGCTGGCCCTGCCGTTGCCGCGTCAGGACGGGGTGGCGATGAATCTGCTGGCCCTCTCGACCGGGCTGATGCTGGGCCTTTCGGCGCTGGTCGCCTTCGCGCTCTGGCTGGGTGGCGAGGCGCTGCTGGGGCTGGTCTCGATGCAGGTTCTGGCGCCGTGGTGGTGGCTGATCGCGTTGGGCGTGCTGGGCACTGCGACCTATGAGATGCTGACCCTCTGGGCCACGCGGCGGCGCGCCTACAAGGTGATCGCCCAGACCAATGTCACACAGAGCCTGGCGGGCGCGGCGGTCAAGATCGGGCTGGGGCTGTTGTCGGTCCAGCCGCTGGGGCTGCTGTTGGGGCAGGTCGTCGCCCAGGCTGGCGGGATCGGTCGGCTGCTGCGCGGGTTTGGGGCCGAGTTCCGGGCGAACTGGCACCACATCAGCCCCGCGCGCCTGCGCAAGGTGGCCTGGAAACACCGGGGTTTCGCGATCTGGCGCGTGCCGTCGCAGTTCCTGATGGTCTTCTCCATGCAGGCACCGATGTTCTTCATGGCCGCGCTCTATGACGCGCAGACCACGGGGCAATTTGGCCTGGCTATGATGGCGCTGTCGATGCCGGTGGCGCTGCTGGGCCGGACCACATCACAGGCGTTCTTTGCCGAGGCATCGGTTCTGGGGACGCGCAAACCCCGTGAAATCCGCTCCATGCTGATCTCTGTCCTGCTGCGCCTTGCCGTCGTGTCGCTGATCCCGGCGCTGGGACTTTGCCTGTTCAGTCAGAGGGTATTTCCATTGTTCTTCGGCACCGACTGGCTGCTGGCCGGCGTCTTCGCCCAAGCTCTGTCGATCTATCTGTTTTTTCAGTTCATCCAGACGCCGGTGGCCCATGTTTTCTACCTGTTCAATGGCCAGCGCCAACTGCTGTTTCTCAATGTGCAAAGGGTGATCCTGATTGCCGCACTGTTCGGCGCCGCAGGGGTTTTCGACTGGGCGTCAGAGCGCACGGTCTGGCTGTATGCGTTTGTCATGTCTGTCCATTACGCGCTCAGCGTCGCTTACGCCTATCGCTTTATTCCGTTGCCCGCCAAGGAGGCATAGCTTGGAACTTATCGTACACGATCGATGTGAACTGAATGGAACCGTCACCGTCAGCGGGGCCAAGAACTCTGCCACCCGGGTGCTGGCGGCGTCTCTGCTGAGCGACGCCCAGGTCACGCTTCGGAATTTTCCGCTCGAGCTTGAAGACGTGAAGGCGAAGATGGCGTTCATCGTCGCTATGGGCGCCGATTTGTCTCCTTTTCCGGACAGCGAGGAATTGCAAGTTCGCGGCAATGATCTGAGCTTCGACAGTATTTCGGATTTCAACCTGCCGATCCGCACGACTTATCTTCTGGCAGCCGGGGCTCTGGCGCGTCACGGGCGTGCCCGCGTTCCCTACCCGGGGGGATGCAAGATCGGCAGCCGCGGCTACGATCTTCATATGATGGTCTGGCGGTCCCTGGGCTGTTCGGTCGAAGAGAAACCCGATTTTATTGATGTGATCGGGACATTGCAGGGCGGCGAGATTGACTTCCCCCTCTCAACAGTTGGCGGTACAGAGAATGCGCTCATGTGTGCGGCGGTCTCCCGCGGTGAGACCCTCATCAGAAATGCCTATGTCACGCCAGAGGTTCGCGATCTGATTGATTTTCTGCGCGAAATGGGCGCGCGGATCGACCTGGAGGGCAGCAGCCATATTCGTATACTGGGTGCTGGCGGCCTGCTGGGGGGCGCGACGTTCTCGATCATGCCGGACCGGATTGAAGCCCTGACGTGGATGGTGCTCGGGGCAGTAAGCGGGGGGCGGCTGCAAGTTCAGAACGTGCCCTTCGAGACATTGCAGGTTCCTCTGATCCACCTGCGGGATGCCGGGCTTGATTTCTTCTCCAACAGCGATTCAGTCCAGGTCGGCCCGGAGTGCATTGGCCCACACGGGCTGCAGCCTTTCGAGCTTGCCACAGGAACGCATCCTGGCGTGATTTCCGACATGCAGTCGTTTTTCGTGTTCCTTGCACTCTTTGCGAATGGTCGCTCCATCATCCATGACTATCGTTACCCCGAGCGCATCGCCTATGTCGGGGAACTGGCCAAATTCGCGCCCGGCGCCCTTGAGGCTGAACGCGCGAGAATTTCAGTGCAGGGACCGGTGAAGCTTGCCGGCGCGCAGGCGATGTCGACCGACCTCAGAGGAAGCATGTCTCTGATCATGGCGGCCCTCTGTTCTGACGGCCCGAGCCGGGTCGGCGGTATCGAAATGGCCTTGCGCGGGTACAATCGCCTTCCGGAGAAACTCCACGCCCTGGGAGCCGAGGCGCAATGGATCCGCTGAGCGAGGCCGCCATCGCCGACCTGGGCCGGTTGTGTCCGGGCGGGGTGGAGCGCGGGGTGGATCTGTCCGCCGTCAGCCAGTGGCGGATCGGTGGGCGGGCGGATCTGGTGCTGCGACCGACATCGACGGCCGAGGTGTCGGCGCTGACGCGCTGGTTCGCCGCCCGGGGAATCCGCCCCGTGGTGATCGGCCTGACCAGCAACCTGCTGTTCGATGATGCCGGGCTACGCGTGCCCTGCATCCAGATCGGCGCACGCATGGCCCGGATGTCCCTCGAGGGTGCGGAGGTCCGCGCTCAGGCCGGGATCTGGGTTCCCGGCCTGGCCCGCCGCCTGATGCAGGCGGGGCGCGGCGGTGCCGAGCATATCTGCGGCATTCCCGGCACCTTGGGAGGATTGATCTGCATGAACGGCGGCAGCCAGCGCAAGGGGATCGGCAGCAGTCTTCTGGAGGTAGAGAGCGTTACCCCTGATGGCGTGGTGCACACCCGTCCGGCACAGGACGGTGGTTTTGGCTATCGTCAGTCGGTGTATCAGACCAACGGCGAGATCATTACCGCCGCCACCTTGCATCTCCCACCCCGCCCCCGGGCCGAGATCCGCACCGAAATGCGCGCCATTCTCGCCGACCGCCGCCGCAAGTTCCCGCGCAAGGAACCCAATTGCGGGTCGGTGTTCAAATCGAACCCGGCCATGTATGCCCAGATCGGCCCCCCGGGCGCCGCAATTGAGCGTCTGGGCTTCAAGGGGTTGCGCGTCGGTGGCGCCTTGGTCTCGCCCCAGCACGCCAATTTCATTGTCAACACGGGTGGGGCCACGGCGGCGGATGTGCTGACACTTATTGCCCGCATCGGCGCGGTTGTCGATGCGGCAACGGGTTTCCGCATGGAGGCAGAAGCCTGCTTCGTGCGCGCCGACGGCACTATACGCCCTGCAGATACCATTCTGACCGAAAGCATCTCATGAGCGAAGCACTTCCCAAGGTTTCCGTCGTCTGCGCCTGGTATAACCGGGCAGATTACATTCGAGACACGATCAACAGCCTGCTGGCACAGGATTACCCGAATTTCGACATCACGGTGGTGAATGACGGAAGTCCGGACCCGCGCGTGCGCGAGATTCTGGACAGCTTTGCCGATCCCCGTTTGCGCGTGGTGCATCAGGCGAACACAGGGTTCACGGTCGCCATACGGCGCGCCATTGATGAGAGCGACGGCGAATATATCGCGATTCAGGGCGCGGGGGATGTGTCGCTGCCGGGGCGGCTGTCGGCGCAGGTCAGAGCATTCCTCCCGAATTCTGCATTGGCAATAGTCGGGACATTCTATTCAGACATCAAAGCGGGAACGGCTGAAAGGACGCCCGTTCGTCCAAAGGCGCCAAGACGGGGGCAGCTGTCCCACTTTCAGTTCTCGCAAGGCGAGTTAATGTATCGTCGTAGCGAATATGCGAACGCAGGAGGGTACAGGGAAATTTTTAGGGTCGGGCAAGGCGCGGACCTGTGGATGAGAATGCTCCGTGACAACCAGGCATACGTTGTACCGGAAGACCACTATATGCGCATGTTGTTCCCGGACGGGGTTTCCAGCGATCAAAAGAAGATAAGAATCAGGCAAAGCTTGACTGTTTTACGCTTGGCAAATGAGATCCACTTGCGAAAGCATGGCGTGGATCTGATCAACTCTATGGGAATCGAGGCTTCTCTTTTCCTCCTCCCAGCGCCATTACACATTCGATTAATGCTCTATTTTGAAAGTATCAGGGGTAGAATTAAACCATGGTAGTTCCACTATTTAGCGTTGTGATGCCGCTGTACAATAAGGAGAAGTTCATCGGACAAGCTCTGAGTTCGGTACTGCATCAGGACTATTCTGACTTCGAGATTCTCGTAGTTGATGACTGTTCGACAGACGGTAGTGTAAATGTGTTGGCGGGATTCTCAGATCCTCGCATCAAAGTGTTCAGGCGAGAAAGCCCCGGGCCGGGGGGCTATCTCGCCCGGAACTACGGGGTAGAGATGGCTAGTGGGGACTGGGTTGTCTTCCTCGACGCAGATGATTTCTGGGATGAAAATCATCTGTCGGCGCTCGTGGAATTGATCAGAGAATACCCTCATGCCGATCTCCTGTCGGCAGGTTATAGAATTGTCGATAGGGGAGCCGTAGAGATTGTCGCACATGAAATGACGGTTGCGCTAAGGTCCTGTGAGGCACTCAAAGTGCTCTTGTGGCGAGATCTAATTCATACAAATTCGGTATGCATAAAGCGAACCTTGTATGAGTCATCCGGAGGCTTCAGAGGGGACAAAGGTTGGAAGCGTGGAGGAGACAGTGAATTCTGGCTAAGGCTGGTTGGACTGTGTAGCACTGTCATCCTGTCCGGTAAGGTGACTTCGAATTGGATTCTAGATAGAAGTGAGATCACAAACAAGCGTATTGTATCTGGTGAAAAGCACCCGGCTCTGAGCTATCTGGCTGCGCCAACTGTCGATGGGTACGCGCACTGCCAAAGACTTGTACGCCTGTACGTAAACAGAAAGCAGCTCACATGGGAGCTTCAAGGCAAGCTCAGTTGGCAGAAGGCTGCAAGGATAGCGCGTATAGTCATTCTATTTCCTGACCTGTTTTCCCAGTATGTCTGGCGTGCTATTCAGAGTCGCATTCGTTGATCTACGTTTCCGATTATTCGCTGTTGACGCTCCAAGCTGCAGAAGCATATGCGATTACAACTATAACAATGATCGTTTTGATTTTTTCAGGGCTTGGAGGGCAAGCCACACGTTTTATACTATTCTTTCCCACTCTTCTTTCTGTGTATTTTTTTATCGGCACAGTAGTGTTTGAGTTCGGCCTGGATATTCCAGTATATGACTTTCTCCGCTTTAACTTCGATGGGTACCTCTGGACCCTTTCGCACTTTTCCATTGTATTCTTGGGAATTTTGGCGGGTGTACTCGTGTCGCGAGCGCTGATCCCTGCCAGACACAATCCGGCGGGGTTCGGTAGGCAGTATAGTTCTAGCCCGAAGAGCCCGTCCTTGATGCTAGACAGGCTCAATCGAAACTCAGCCCAGAGCCTTATGATGGTTATCGCAGCTGCGCCGGCTATTCTAGTTTTGCTTTCAGCGGACCTCACTGAGCTCTGGAGTCGAACCACCTACCCACCAATTTATACTAACGAACGATTGATGTCGTTTGCAGATACTGTGTTTTGGGTATCTGTGTTCTGTACGGCGCTTCTGAACAGGCCTGCGTGCCGCGGATTTTTCCTATCCGCGATTGTCCTGTCCTTTGCTGCTATCGGCGCACGCCAAGCTTTCGTAGCAATCATTCTTTACATTATCCTTCGTGCGCTGGTTCTGAAGTCGATGAAGCTGACGGAGGTAGTCATCTATTCTGTCCTCGCAGTGTGGGTTCTAGCATGCCTAATGCAGGCAAGAATAGAGTGGAATGGAGGTTTGCTTGTGATCGGTGAATTGCTCCTAGCGCCGAGGGTCGAAACTCTCTCCGCCTTGTCATATTCTCTGAACTACATGACTATCTTCTCGATAGTCGTTAACACGCAGGGTACTTTCTACTTCCAAGTTAATCCCGATACTTTCCTCTATGGAATATCACCTCTTCCTTCATTTTTTCACAATCAGACCGATTCATTTCTTGCACATAGTCAGCTTCAATCGAGGGTTCCACTTCCTGGATTCGCCTTTGCCTTGCAGATCTTTGGCGTCTGGTTGTTTGCTGCTGTACTTTTTCTCTACGCCCTCGCTCTGGGGCTCATACAAAGAGCTCTGTGGCGGCCGCAAATTATTGAGAAGATTATGTTTTATATTGCGCTGCTCCTGCCACTGCTTTTTTCCCTACAGTACAATATTCGCGGCTCCTCGCGACTCCTGTATTTATTCTTCTTACTCTATATTTTACTGGGTGTTGGCTTTAGATACAGTTTGCGTTTTCGCCAATGAGTGTCTTGCTCATCACTAAAACCCTGACCAAAGGCGGTGCCGCCTCGGGCGCGCGCAATCTTCTCGGGGCATTGCGGGCAGCCGGCGCAGAAGTGGTTGCCTTGGATGCCTATGCCGAGCAACGCAGGCACCCGCTCCGCCTTTTGCGGACCATGGAACGGATATATGAGCGAAGCTTGCACGATGCCGGGACTCACTGTCTGCGGCTCGGGCCTCCTGTTTTCGATCTGGAGAGGCTTTACAAGAAGTATCGGCCGGATGCCATTCAGCTTTGCGATGTCTCCGGAAACACGGTCTGCTTCTCGGATATCGCGGCAGTGCCATGCCCGGTGGTCCACCGGATGAGTGACTTCTGGCCCTATCATGGCGCCAGGCATTATGCGGAGTCGCCCCCTGAGCGCCTCAGTTTCGCTGATCGGCTGCTTCGCAAGCGGATATTTGACGGCAGCGTGATGCCAGATTGCCGCGTCGCGCCCTCGCATTGGTTGGCGGGCTGTCTGGGCGGGAAGGGGATCGCTGTCATTCGAAACGCTGTCGGGATTCCTGAGAATGTGCGTCCCAAGGGCTTGCGCGCCGGACTTCTACGTTTCGGCTTCATTTCTGGTCATGTCATGGATCAGCGCAAAGGATTCATGACGCTGCCACCTTTGTTGGACAAGGTCAGCACGATCCTGAAACAGGATATCGAATTGCATGTTTTCGGTACAATCGCAGAAAACAAGCTGCCACGGTTCGACACTGTGAGGATCGTCCTGCATCCGCCCTTCAAGTCCAGCGAGCTGGCCGAGGTTTACGGTGCTTTCGATGTTCTCCTGTGTCCTTCGCTGCGGGACAATTCGCCCAATGTCGTCACCGAGGCCCTGGCGCATGGTGTCCCGGTTATTGCGCAGTGCGGCACCGGTATGGACAGCTACATTCGGGAGACTACCGGAGCGCTCATCGACTTCCATGGTCCGGTTTCAGCAGGGTCACTGCAGTTTAAAGACGTATTGCGGAAGATCAGTTGTGATTTTCCACGCTTTTCGAGGGACGCACATGAGTATGCCCGTAGTGAACTTGCGCCCGAGGTCATTGGTCGAGAATACCTAGCGTTATATAACCGGCTATCGTCAGAAGTGGCATAACATGAAAATCACCGTCATCATGGCTGCGTATAATTCGCAGGTTACCATCGGCCCTGCGATCAGTTCGTTCCTGAACCAGAGCTATTCCGACAAGGAATTGCTTGTGATTGATGGCGCCTCCAGGGATGCGACCTGCGAGATTGTCAAAGGTTTTGCTTCGCCAGAGATCTCCGTCCTCAGCGAGCCCGATACGGGTATCTATGATGCGCTCAACAAGGGCATCGCGAAGGCGAGGGGGGATGTGATCGGCATCCTGCACACGGATGATCTGTTTGCGCATAGCGCCGTGCTCGACCGCGTCGCGGAGGCCTTCCACCGCGGCGATATCGACGGGGTCTACGGCGATCTTGAATATGTGGCCAAGGACGACCCCGCGCGCGTCATCCGCTACTGGCAGTCGGAACCTTACCACCCTGCGTTGCTGAAACGCGGCTGGATGCCGCCGCATCCCACGCTGTTCCTGCGCCGGGAGGTTTTCGAACGGCACGGCGCTTATGATACCTCGTTCCGCATCGCCGCAGATTATGACGCGATGCTGCGCTGGCTGACGAAGGGCCAGCTGCGGCTCGCCCATATCCCCGAGGTTCTGGTCAAGATGCGCGTCGGCGGCGAGAGCAACCGCTCGCTGAGTCGGATTTTGACGAAAAGCGCCGAGGATTACCGGGCGCTGCGACGCAACGGCGTCGGAGGTATCGGCACGCTGGTGGCCAAGAACCTGTCCAAGCTGCCGCAGTTCCTGCGCCGGGTGGGCGGGTGACGGACAGATCCTGGAAGCCAGGTTGGCCCGATGTTCTGACGCAGATTTACAGACCGGTTCAGTGCAATGCGGTGACCCAGGTCGGGGAACAGCGCTATCTGGACATTAGATGCACATTAAAAACCAGCAATAAGTAGCGATTTATTTGGGAGGTATTTCCTGTTGAAATTTCTTCCTATCCTTCGCGCGATATCATTGCCACCTGCTGCGGCCACAGCATGTTCGGACTCAAATTAAGCTTTCGGCAGAAATTATTCCGCCAACTCAATCTCCGTATTTGCGCCGGATGGCAGGTCGTGCCATCTCTGGATCAATGTCGGCGCATTGAAAAATGATACACCGGGTCAAGAAATGGAAGCGTGCGGCATGTGGACTACGGATGGTGATCACGGTGCCCGGTCGGGCACACGAATTGTGGTTTCCGGCGGGCGAGGATTCTTTCGCCTTGTCGCCGCCTTCTTCCTGCCCCTGATGCTGATCGCCTGTTCCGACGGCTATGTCCGCTTTCCCGTCACGCCCGAGGCGCAGCGCAGTTTGGGGGCGGATGTCGAGGTTATCGTTCTCGACTCCACCAACATCAACGCCTTTACGCGCCCCGCGCGCGGCTTCGCGGCCACCTCTCTGCCCAGCGGGCGACAGTGGTCCTATCTGGTGGGACAGGGCGACATTCTGTCGGTGATCGTTTTCAACCACCCGGAACTGACCCTGCCAGCGGGTGAGCAGCGCACCGCCGCCGAGAGCGGTTTCCAGGTCAGCAATGACGGCACGTTCAATTATCCCTATATCGGCAGCGTTCAGGCGTCGGGCCGTCAGGTCGAGCAGATCCGCAGCGACATCTCGGAGCGTCTGCGTGAGTTTATCCCGGATCCGCAGGTCGATGTGCGCGTGGCGGCCTATAACGCGCAGGCGGTGGTGATCTCGGGTGAGGTGAAAACGCCGAATCGTCAGGCGCTTAGGGCGGTGCCGCTGACGCTGATCGAGGCGGTGAATGCCGCTGGCGGCTTTACCGACACTGCCGATCTGCGCGCTGTGACAGTGCAACGCAGCGGTAAGGTCTATACCGTTGATGTTCAGGGTTTCCTGTCCTCCGGGCCGCTGCAGAACAACCCGGTGCTGCGCAACGGCGACATCGTCAACGTGCCACGCCGCCGGGCAGAAGAGGCTTATCTTTTGGGCGAAGTCGCCAATCCCAATGTGGTGGATCTGTCGCGCGAACAAATCACCCTGACCCAAGCCCTTACCCGCCGTGGTGGCCTGCGCGAGGGTCGCGCCGATGCGCGCGGGGTGCTCGTTTTCCGCCAGCAGGGGGAGGGGACCCGGGTCTTCCAACTTGATGTCTCCAACCCCGGCGGGCTTCTGCTGGGCACGCGCTTCGTGCTGGAACCTGGCGATGTCCTCTATGTCCTGCGCTCGTCCATGCAACGCTGGAACGACACGATCACCCGACTGCTGCCCACCGTGCGGGCAATTGACGTGACGCAGGATCTGTCACCGTGAGACGTTTTTGGAAGGCGGTCTGCTGATGAAAGGCTGAGGTGCCCATCAGCTAGACCGCCATCTGGCTGGGGCTGCAATTCGCTCTGACCTAATAATCAGGATGTCTCAGCCGCGTGCTATACTTTGCAACTCTTTATTGTGCATTCAGGGTGTCCCAAGGGTGTAGTTGCTCACTGAATTGTAATTAATAGCGCCATGCCGGATCAATATCTGAGCAAGCGTTCCCCCTAAACGAAGGCGCTTCCTAGGAATTGTGGCCGTCTTGGTTCCGTTAAATACAGATGTCGGGGTGCCGCAGCGCACCTGTAGTGACCGGGGCGCTGTGAAGGAGGCGTGGATCCTTGCGCGTGCGTGACCATGAACGCAGCCCCTCCGGGCAGCTGGCTGCGGATAAAGGCATGATATGAATTTCGATCTGAATGCAGCCAAGGCCTTTGACGTGTCTCTTCCGGTCGGGCCCGAGAGGCCTGCACCGTTGGAGCAGGCGCTCGGTTTGGTGGACCGGGTCTTCGGGATCGACACGATCCTGTCGGAGAAACATGCAGAAATTGTCTCTAAATATTATCGACAATCCATGCCGGGGTATGCCGCGCTCTATAATCGCTGGCAATGCATGCATCTTGCCCTGCATGAACCCCATCTGGACGAGAAAGCCGCCTTCTTTGCCCAGGCGCAGGTGGTGTCGGATCTGCTGACCAATGCACCGGGGCAAAGGGTGCTGGAACTGGGCTGCGGGCTGGGGGCGAACACGCTGCATCTGGCTGCGCACCATCCCGGCACCGACTTCACCGGTCTCGACCTGATGGCCGAACATGTCGCCCGCGCCAGAGCCAAGGCCGGCAACTTGCCCAATGCAAGCTTCCGCTGCGCCAGTTTCGACGCGCTGCCCGAGGATGCCGAGGGGTTCGATGTGATCTTTGCCGTCGAGACCCTGTGCTACGCCCAATCGACCGACGATGTGGCCTTGGGGCTGGCCCGGCTTCTGCGCCCCGGTGGCTGGGTTGTCATTTTCGACGCTCATCGCAAGGAAGGGTTTGAGGCCTTTCCCGCCGCGCTGGTGACCGCCGCCCGCCTTTATGAGACGACCACGGCCGTCACCCGCGGCTTTCATCAGGATGGAACGTGGGAGCGGGCGCTGACTGCGGCGGGACTGGTCGCCGCCAGCGAGAGCATCACGGAGAAAACACATCAGGGTCTTGCCACACTGCACCGGCGGGCAACCAAGGCCTTTGTTGATCCGAAGTGGCGTCTGCTTCTGCGGACCATGCCGCGCTACTTCGCGCGCAATGCCGTGGCCGGGCTTCTGGGCTATCATGTCTGCTTTGGGGACGGCCCGGATCCTGATCCGGAGCGCGGCGTGGTCGCCTATCAGCAGATCATGGCGCGGAAAGCCGTCGGCTGACAGGCCCCTATGCTTTGCGGCGTTTCACCGCGTCGCGGCTTACCTGCATCCGGGTCTTCTGGCCCATCACCTCGATCAGGATCCAGACCCGGCGCTCTGGCTCGCTGCGCTCGACCTCGGCAATGAGGCCGGCGAACGGACCGGCACTGATCAGCACCTGATCTCCGGGGGCCAAAGCGTCGGGCGGCAGGATCAGCCCCTCGGCATCGCAGCCAAGCGCGATCTGCTCGACCAGCCCTTGCGGCACGGCGACGGGCATCCCCCCGAAGGCCACCAGCTGCGTTACCCCCATCGTGCTGTTGACCGCGCGCCAGCGTGATCCGGCAGGATCAAGCGCGACAAACAGATAGCCGGGGAACAGCAGCCGTGGCTCGGTGCGAAAGCGCGGGCCACAGCGCCGTGTCTCCAGCTGCTGGGGCGCAAAGACCGGGAAATCCTGTCGCAACAGATTGCGCCGGGCGATCGCCAGAGCGTTGGGCTTGAGCTGGGCGAGATACCATTCCTGCCCGGGCCGGGTGCCCAGACGGCCCGGCGCGGCATCGATGGGCGTGCGGGGATGAAACATGGTGCGCGCCGCGCCTCAGTGGACGCGGGCGGGCGTGGGCGCGCAGGTCGCACCCTGCCACCGCTGGCCCATCCGCAGCCGCCGCCGTGCCAGCCGCATGCCCACCGCATAGGTGCCGAAGAACAGGGCGAAGAAAAACACCAGAGCCAGCGCCGCCCCCAATGGTCGGGCGTGCAGCAGGACGCCAGCCACCATCGGCGCGGCGATGAAGGGCAGCATGACGGCAGTCGCCACAGGGTTCGTGATCCGCCGGCGCGATCGACTGAAGACCGTGATCTCCAGACCGCGCATGACAAACTGATGGAAGTGCAGCCGGTCGGGCATAGAGACCGGCAGGTTGCGCTTGCGCCGACGGTAGATCGCCAGCGTGAGGTCGGCCAGTGGCCAGAACAGCATCAGCATCATCGCCAGCGGTGTGACATCCGGGTTGCGGGCGGCGAGCGTTATGCCCAGCCAGGCCAGCAGGAAGCCCACCGAATAAGCGCCCGCATCGCCGAAAAAGATGCGACCGAAGGGAAAGTTGAACACGAGAAAGCCCAGCACCGCAGCGCCCAGCAGCAGCGCAAAGGCGGCGACCTCGGTATCCCCGACCCAGATCGCCGTGCCGCCAATTCCCGCTGCGGCCAGAAGCGCGGTAAAGCCGGCAAGGCCGTTCAGCCCGTCAATGAGGTTGAACGCATGCGCGATGGTCGAGGCGGCGACCACGGTGATCAGCATCGCCAGCGGCGCCCAGGACAACAGCAGGTCAAGTTCGGGCAGGCCGGTTTCCTCGATCCAGATGCCGGTCAGGAAAACGGCCAGTCCGGCAGACACCAAGGCGGCACCAAGCCGGCCGATCGGGGCCACCGGATAGCCCAGATCCTCGATCGCGCCGGACAGGAACAACGGGAAGACGGCGAGAAGCAACGCCATCCACAGCGAATCCCAGGCCGGCACGGTCAGAGCCACCGCGACGAGCAGCGCCCCGAACACCGCCACCCCGCCCAGACGCGGCGTCGGCGTTGAATGGGCGGCCTGCACCGCCGTCAGATCGCCGTGACGGGTCAGCCTGTGCAAGGCGTTGCGCGTCTTGGTGATGAGGATGCCACAGGTAAGGGCGGCGACCCCGAAAGCGGCAAAGCCCTCTGTGGTGAATACCTCGCGCAAGATGTCATCCCTCAAAGCGTTTGTTGGGCAGCTGTGTAATCCGATTGCGCGGCTAGAATTGTTTGCAGAAGCACGATGCTTCTACATTTCCGGAACATCAGAATAGATACCGGTCACTTCCGATTTTTTGACTTGCAACCATAAGTTGATATTACGCCCTCGCGCACCTTTGCAGATGAAGCATCATCCGTAAACGGCACATGATTATAGACTAATTATGTCGCCTTTTTCGCGATGCAACCCGTGGTAATGTAAGGCATTCAGCCCCATGGAAGCCCCTCTTGGGTGTGTTTAATCTATTTATAAAGTAGATATTTGCCCATGGAAAATGGCGATAACCATTCTTCCCGATAGCCGTCGATGAGAAACGCGATTCGTCGCAGATCGGCATGCCAGAGTATTGAGAACCCTTAAGGCCAAGATGATGACTGGGGACAGCTTTCTTACGCTTGAGATTGATTTTGAGAGGCAGATCTATCAGTCGAAGCTGTTGTCGCTGTTTCGGCGCAGCCCGTCGACATGGGAACTTCTGCTCTACCTCGCGCAATTCGAGGAGGGGTCGGAAGATGGCGTTTACAACACGCTTGATCGCCTCCGGACACGATATCTGGGGAATTCCGCGATGCTGAAATTCGTGCGCGAGCGGCGGGATGACGGATTGCTGCAATTCACCGAGCACACGAAACGCAGCAAGTGGAAAGTCTCTCTGGACGCGGAACTCCGCGCTGCCTTGTTTGTGGCCCTGGAGGAACGCAATGTGGGTCTGCAGCAAGCCCTTGTCCCGAAAGAGCATCGGCCGCAACGGGGCTAGCGGATGATCAAACAGAGGCGCGGCGCCCGGTTACCGCGCCTGTTGCCGCCGCCGCAGCAGATCCAGCAGATCAGCGCGCAGATCGTCGGAGATATTCAGGGTCCACTTGCTCTGCTTGCTGGGGCTTCGGCTGAAGCGG
This sequence comes from Pseudotabrizicola sp. 4114, assembly GCF_031457365.1. Taxonomy (NCBI): domain Bacteria; kingdom Pseudomonadati; phylum Pseudomonadota; class Alphaproteobacteria; order Rhodobacterales; family Paracoccaceae; genus Pseudotabrizicola; species Pseudotabrizicola sp. 4114. Next base: position 41,141 of record NZ_JAVDWP010000014.1, read on the forward strand.
ATGATGCCGTCCTCGCGCCGCTCCCGCAGAAACCGCAGCAGCGCAGATTGACCGAGCGCCGTCGTTTCAACGGACTCGACCAACTCGTAGAGACCCGGTCCTTCCTGATCGTCGGCCCCGGCGATCATCAGAAGAACCTCCCACGTGGTGGCGTTGCGTCGGAAGATCGACAGTTGCGGGTGCTTGAACACCGCCCGCTTAAAGGCGAGTTCGGATTGCAGCAGGTCGCGCGACGGTGAACGGACAAACGATGTTTCCTGGGTTTGGCTGTGTTCGCTGCCACCGCTGTCATGCTTTTCTGTCTGTCTGAAATCCTTTGGCATCCGTCCTTATCCTATCTGGTGCTGGTTGCCAGACACTGAAACTGAACAGAGGGGGACCCTGTCATTCACTGTCATGGCCCCCCCGATACTTCGTTCAGACTAAAGGGTAACTCGCGCCATGTGAACCCACTTCGCCGGTATGACGCTGCAAAGGCGCCAGAAAGATTGAAGAAAGTCAGGGCGCTTGGAGCGCAGGGCCGGGCGGCGCGGTCCGTTTAGGCAAGGCTGCAACCATCTTGGCCCGGACAGTCACTTCCGGAAGCAGGCAAGAAACCTGTTGGCATATGTAGGGGATTTTGACAAATTGCCTCATGATCGTAGTCTCCAACAACACGATGGCGACGGTAGCGTCGAGATGAGCGGTGAAGGCGCGCTTTCATCCGGCCCAGGGCAATCCCCTATACTGCGTCCGGGCGACACGTGCGGGCGCATTGCGACCGCTGACCGCATATCCGTCATCGTCGATGCCGCGCCGTATTTTGCAGCGCTGCATGATGCGCTGCAGAAGGCGCAACACAGCATCATCCTGATCGGATGGGAATTTGACACACGCATCTCTCTTGTTCCGAAGCAGCAAGAGCGCATGGCACCATCGCAACTCGGCAAGCTTTTCAAATGGCTTGTCAAACACAATCCGGACCTGCAGATCCACTTGCTGGAATGGGACCTTGGCATGATTCAGGCCTTGGGGCGGGGAACGACGCCGTTGCGCATTGCTGACTGGATCGCCGGTCCACAGATCACGCTGAAGCTCGATCACGCCCATCCGCCCGGCGGAGCACATCACCAAAAGATCATTGTGATCGACGACGTTCTGGCTTTCTGCGGTGGCATAGATACCACAACCGACAGATGGGACACCCGCGCCCATCAGGATGATAATCCCTTGCGTCAGCGACCGACGACAAAACGCCGCTACGGCCCATGGCATGATGCAACCATGGCTGTAGATGGCGATGCCGCCCGCGCCCTTGGTGATCTGGCACGCGACCGCTGGAAGCGGGCCACGGGCGACGAACTGGTCCCTCCGCCCCGCGTGTCGCCCATATGGCCAAAAGACCTGGGTGTCAGTCTGGAGAAGGTCGAGGTTGCGCTTTCGTGTACGGCACCCGCCTATGGTGACCAGGCCGCCGTCCTTGAGATAGAGGCGCTCTATCTGGGCATCATCGCGGCCGCGCGCCGTAACGTCTACATCGAGAGCCAGTATTTCGCGTCTCCGAAAGTTGCGGAAGCGATTTCTGCGCGGCTTTGCGAGCCCGACGGGCCGGAATTCGTCGTCGTGAACCCCGAGACTGCGGATGGTTGGCTCGAAGAAAAGACGATGGGAGGCGCGCGTGCGCGTCTGCTTGATCTGATCCGGAAGACTGACCACCCGGAGCGTTTCAAGATGTATACCCCGGTCGCGACCCATGGGACTCCGATCTATGTTCACGCCAAGATCGTGGTAATGGACGACCGGCTTTTGCGGGTGGGGTCGTCGAATTTGAACAACCGCTCGCTCGGGATGGACACAGAGTGCGACATTTCCATCGAGGCGCAGGAACACGCGCCCGAGCACTCCAGCCTGCGGCAACGGATTGGCTGGATCCGCAACGACCTGATTGCAGAACATCTGGATGTGACAGCAGAAGAGGTCCGACGCGCGGTCGACACTGCGGACGGAAGCCTGATCGGTGCAATCGAAAAGCTGCGTGGAGACGGGCGGACACTGGTTCCATTCACGCCGCCGGACCTCAGCACGTTTGAAAAGCAGGTGCTGGGCGGAAACGCCTTGCTCGATCCAGAGCGGCCGGCCCGGCGATGGCCCTTTTTCCGTTTATTCTCAAAGTCGTGACATATCGGCAAATAGCGCACAGCATCAGCATCGACTGCAGTCAGGCTCGCTGTCTTGCTGGTCGACACTGTCCGATCCAGCGCATCTTCCGATCCGGGCTTCCTTGACGAAAGGCTATCGCATTGCCCCGCAACCCCGCCAAAGGGGTTATTCGTCAGATCGCAGAACATCATCCCGCAAACGGATGTCCGGTTGCGCAGTCCCTGCCTTGGACTCATACGGCTGACAGGCTATGGTCACGGCCTTCCGAGCGCGAGGATACCATGGCATCAATCGTCTCCATCCGAAATCTGACCAAAACCTATAAATCCGGTTTTGCAGCGCTGAAATCCGTCAATCTGGAGATTGAGGAGGGCGAAATCCTCGCGCTGCTCGGCCCCAATGGGGCAGGCAAGACCACGCTGATTTCTGCGATCTGCGGTATCGTGCAGCCGACATCGGGCAGCGTTACCGTCGGCGGTCATGATGTGGTGCGGGATTTTCGGGCTGCGCGCGATCTGATCGGCCTCGTGCCGCAAGAGATCACGCTGGAGCCGTTCGAGAAAGTGTTCAACGCCGTCAGCTTTTCGCGCGGGCTGTTCGGCAAGGCACCCGATCCGGCCTATGTAGAGCGTGTGCTGCGGCAACTGTCGCTGTGGGACAAGAAAGACAGCAAGATCATGCCCCTGTCGGGCGGAATGAAACGGCGCGTGCTGATCGCAAAGGCGTTGGCCCATGCCCCGCGCGTCCTTTTCCTGGACGAACCGTCGGCCGGCGTGGATGTGGAACTGCGCAAGGATATGTGGGCGGTCGTGGCAGATCTCAAGGCGCAGGGCGTCACCATCATCCTGACCACGCATTACATCGAAGAGGCCGAGGCGATTGCCGACAGGGTCGGTGTGATCAACAAGGGCGAGATCCTGCTGGTCGAGGACAAGGCCGCGCTGATGCGGCGGATGGGACAAAAGCAGTTGCAGGTCGATCTGGCCGAGCCGCTTGTCGCGGTGCCCGGGGCGCTCGCCCGGTATGACCTGGAACTCGGGCCAGAGGGGCGCAGCCTCATTTTCACCTATGATACCAAAAGCGAGCGGACCGGCATCGTGACCTTGCTGACAGATCTGCGCAGTGCAGGGTTGCAGATGACCGATCTTGCCACGCGGCAGAGCAGCCTTGAAGACATCTTTGTTGAACTGCTGAGGGAACAGCCATGAACTTTCCAGCGATACGCGTCATCTTTCAACGGGAAATGGCGCGGTTCACGCGTACCATCATGGAATCGCTGATCTCTCCGGTTATCTCGACCTCCCTTTACTTCGTCGTGTTCGGCGCGGCGATCGGCAGCCGGATCGAGACGGTGGACGGGGTGACTTACGGTGCCTTCATCGTGCCCGGCCTGATCATGCTGACGGTCATCACGCAATCCGTGTCGAATGCATCGTTCGCGATCCATTTCCCCAAGTTCATCGGGTCGATCTACGAGCTGTTGTCGGCCCCGGTCAGCTATCTGGAAATCGTGATTGGCTATGTCGGCGCTGCGGCGGTGAAATCCATCCTGATCGGGCTGGTGATCTTGCTGACCGCCTATCTGTTTGTCGACCTGCCGATCGCGCATCCGGTTGCGATGTTTGCATTGCTGGCGGTGATGAGCTTCAGCTTTTCGTTTTTCGGGTTCATCATCGGTATCTGGGCCAAGGATTTTCAGCAGTTGCAGCTGATCCCGCTTCTGGTGCTGACGCCGCTGATCTTTTTGGGCGGCAGCTTTTACAGCATCGACATGCTGCCGGGCGTCTGGCGGAGCATCGCGCTGTTCAATCCGGTGGTATACCTGATGTCGGTCTTCCGCTGGTCGTTCTTTGATACCGCCGACGTGCCGATTGCCCTGAGTCTTCTGGCGATTGCTGCCTTTACCGGGCTGTGTCTGGCGGCGGTCTGGTGGATATTCCGTACCGGGTGGCGCATCAGGCAGTGAACGGGCCGGACCCCGACCTTCGGCAAATCCACGAGACCACACCGTTCTGTTTATCTGACGCGACGCAGGAAATTGGCTGTTCGCATATCTTGCGGCGTGTCGAAGATTTGCGCAGGCGTGCCTTCCTCCACGATGCGCCCGCCGTCCATGAAGATAATCCGGTCGGCAATTTCGCGCGCGAATTGCATCTCATGGGTGACAATCAGCATCGTCTGCCGGCGTTCGGCCACGCGGCGCATCAGGTCCAGCACCTCGCCCACCCATTCGGGGTCAAGCGCCGAGGTGGGTTCGTCCAGCAGCATCAGGGCGGCGTCCAGCGCCATGGCGCGGCCGATGCCGATGCGCTGCTGTTGGCCGCCCGACAGTGCGGCCGGGTAGCTTGCAGATTTATCGGAAAGGCCGATCTCGCGCAGGATTTCGTCGGCCCGCGCCTCTGCCTCGGTCCGCGGTTTGCGCTGCACGGTGATAAGCGCTTCGGTGATGTTGTCGCGGGCGGTCTTGTTGGCAAACAGCGCATAGTTCTGAAAGACGAACGCCGTTCGGCGGCGCAGAGCAAGGATTTGCGCAGAAGTGGCTGTTGCCGCGTCAACCGTCAGATCCCCGATACGGATCACTCCGCTGTCGGGGCGATCGAGGTAGTTCAGACAGCGCAGCAGGGTTGACTTACCCGTGCCGGAGGGGCCGATGATCGCCACCCGCTCGCCCGCTGCGATGTCGAGGTCGATGCCGTCAAGCACCGTGTTTGTTCCGTAGCGCTTGGTCAGTCCGCGCATGCTGATCATCTGGCGATGGCCTTGTTCAGGTGGCGTTCCAGCTGCCTTTGCAGAAAGGACAGGGTTTCGACGATGGCCCAATACAGCACTGCCACAACAAGGAACGCCTCAAAATACAAGAAGCTGCCAGCGGCTTCCTTCTGCGTGGCCCCCATCATTTCGGTCACGCCAAGGGTGAAGGCAAGCGAGGTGCTTTTGATCATGTCGATGAAGTAGTTGACCAGGGTTGGCGCTGCCACGCGGGCCGCCTGCGGCAGGATGATGCGGCGCATCGACTGTGCCTGCGTCATGCCGACGGCCTGTGCCGCCTCCCACTGACTGCGCTCGACCCCAAGGATCGCCGCACGGATGCTTTCGGCCATATAGGCCGAAAAATGCAGCGTCAGCCCGATGATCGCCGCCGTCACGCCGTTGATCCCGGACAGAACCGGCAGGATCTGCGGCAGGCCGTAATAGAACAGAAACAACTGCACCAGCAGCGGCGTGCCCCGGAAGAAGCTGATGAACAGCTGAACGAACTGGTCCAGCACAGGCACACGCATCACGCGTTCCACCGCCATCAGGCAGGCCAGCAGCAGGGCGCAGACCATCGCGGCCAGCGCCATGCCGATCGTCAGCGGCACATAGCCCAGGATGACGGGCACCAGACCAAGCATGTAGTCAACGTCAAGGGCCCGCATCACGTCAGCCCGTCGGCGCGGTCACGTCAAGACCCAGCCATTTTTCGGAAATCGCCTTCAGCGTGCCATCGGCTTTCATCCCGGTCAGCGCCGCATCCAGCCTGTCGCGCAGAGCCTGGCCTTCGGCATCGTTGCGGAAGGGCAGGGCATTCTGAATTTCGCTGAACGGCGGACCGGCAAGCGCCAGTGGCAACGGGCTTTCCTTGATGACCTGCGCCGAGGATACACGGTCCATCACAAAGGCGTCCAACCGCCCCAGTGCCGTGTCCTGCTCGATATTGCTTTCGTAGGTGCGGATGTCGATTTCGCTGGCGAACGGCAGAGCACGCAGCAATTGCTCGAAGTTGGAGCCAAGGTTGACCCCCACCGAGCGGCCCTTCAGGCTTTCAACGCCGGTGATCTCGGTTTCGTTGCCCTTCTTCACCACCACCTGGGCGCCGTCATAGACATAGGGTTGGCTGAAGGCGAATTTCGCCGCGCGCTCGGGGGTGATGGTGATCTGGTTGGCAATCGTGTCGATGCGACCGGATTCCAGCGCGCCGATCAGACCGGAGAAGGACATGGTGGAGAATTCCACCGTGTCGCCGGTTCTTTCGGCAAGGGCAGTCATCAGATCGACCTCAAAGCCCTGCAGCGTGTCCTGCCGGACAAAGGTAAAGGGAAAATATCCGCCAGACATACCGACGCGAATGGTCTCAGCTACAGCGGGGAGACCAACGGTCCCGGCCAGCAGCGCGGCAAGTGATAGAGTTTTCAACATCTGATATTCCTGTATTCAGACTCCCAAGATGCTTGCGACAGGTATGGAGATCAAGGCGCATTGCGAAACAAGCACGACAGAGCCCGGCCCATGGGATGTCGCAGGAGTGCCATCCGCATTTTGGCGTGAAAACAGGACCATGTTCTCAAATGCTCTCGGAGCAGTGGACAATGGTCTGCTTTGCGTCAGCGCTGTCGCCAGCGGTTTGCGCGTTGCTCAAGGGGGTGGATGACCAGCGCATCTATTGCCAGCATGACGGCGACAAAGCTCAGGGCATAGGCCAGCACCGCCGGGATCTCGAACATCTGAAACTTCAGATGGATCTGAAACCCGACACCCGTTGACCGGCCCAGAAATTCCACCACCAGCACGATTTTCCAGATGATCGCCAACCCCAGCCGCGCGCTGGTGGCAAGGAACGGCGCCAGTTGCGGGGCCACGATATGACGCAGCCGCGCCACCCAAGGCATCCGGAACACCAATGCCATCTCTGCCATCTCGGGGCGCAGGGTGCGCGCGCCCTCACGCATCGTCGCCAGAACCATCGCTGTCTTGTTGATCGTGACCGCGGCGATTGCGGCAACCTCGTTCAACCCGATCCACAGATAGCACAGCACGATGACGACCAGCGCCGGCAGGTTCAGGAAAATCGTCACCCAAGGGTCAAGCCAACGGTCGGCGCGTGGCATCCGCCCAAGCATCACCCCCAGAACCGTGCCGAACAGCATCGCCAGAGCAAAGGCCAGCCCGACCCGGACCAGTGTGGCCGACAGGTGCTGCCACAGGCGCCCCGATTGCGCTTCGGCCCATATAACCGTCAGCACCTCTGACGGGGCGGGCAGAATGCGGGGGTCACCCTTTGCCCAGGACAGGGCCCACCAGAACAGCACAAACCCCGTCAACGACAGGGCATAGATCACTTGGGGGGGCAGGGCGGTGCGATCGGTCATGGCGGACAGTTTAAGCCAGGTTTTGCCCCGGAACGCTGCGACCTTGGTCCAATGGCATCGTGCTGCCCGGCGGGCATAGGTTTGGCCATGCGTGTCATCATCGCCCTTTTGGTCTGGCTTGTGCAAAGCCTTGGCGTGATGGCCGGGCCGCTGACCCGTGACCAGATCGAGCCGTTCATCGTCCCGCCCTACGCTTTGGGGGACTCCGTCGGCGATAAGGGCGTATGGAGCCTGCGCAATTCGGGCGGGGCCGAAGCCGGCTATGTGTTCGAGACCGCGCTCATGGCCCCGTTACCCGGCTTTTCCGGCGCGCCGATCAACATGCTGGTGATGCTGGATCTGGAGGGAAGGTTCATTGACGTGCGTCTGATCGCGCATAATGAACCGATCTTTGTTTCAGGTCTGGGCGAAGCGCCGTTCCGCAAATTCATGGAACAGTATCGCGGCCATTCGATCCACACGCCGATGGTGGTGGGCACCAGCTACGGCACCGCAGACGGCGGGGGCGGGCTGGTCTACCTCGATGGCGTGGTCAAGGCGACGGCATCGGTGCGCATTGCACATGAGTCGATTCTGGCCGCCACGCTGCAGGTGGCGCGCGAAAAGATGCAGGGCATCAAGTCCACGCCCCCGGCCTACCCGGACCCCGATCATGTTGAGGCCCTGACCTGGGCAGATCTGGTCGATCAGGGCATCGCGCGGAACCTGCGCGTCACCAATGCCGAAGTCGACGCCGCCTTTTCCGGCACCATCTGGGCGGATGACGACGCCGAGGCAAAGGCCGATCCGGAGGGCATCTACCTTGATCTGTGGCTGGTGGATGTCGGGCCTGCGTCCATCGCCCGTGCGGTCCTGCCCGCCGATGCCTTTGCCGATCTTCAGCGGTTCCTGTCCGTTTCGGCTTTTGACGAGCCGTTTCTGGTCATCGACGCCGGGCGGCATGGTCTGGTCAGCGACGATTTCGTGCGCAACACCGCGCCCGATCTGCTGGGCGCCAGTCAGGACGGTCTGCCCCTTGCCCTGCGCGATGCCGATCTGGTGTTTTCCACCCTGCCGGACGTGCCGGAAGGCGTGGCAATGATCCTGCGCACCGACCGCAGGCTTGGCTTTGATCCGGCGCGTGACTGGGTTTTCGAGGTCAAGGCAACGCGGGCGCATGGCATGTTTCAACCCGAAATCGGGGTTGCCGCATTCACCCTGACCCACAACACGCCCGAACGCTTCTTTGCCCGTGCAACCGTTGCCACGCCGCTGCCCCCCTGGGCCGAGGCATTGCGCAACCGCGCGGCAGACCTTCTCGTGCTGGCCATCGCCCTTCCGGCACTTCTGCTGGCGCTGGGGCCGGGGATGAACCGGGTGGCCGGTCAGCGGCATTTCACCGCGATCCGGCTGAGCGTTCTGGCGCTGGTGACGGTCTTCATCGGCTGGTGGGCACAGGCGCAACTGTCGATCGTCACGCCTTTGGCCATGTTGCGCACGGTGACTGACGGCGGCAGCTTTGCCTATCTGCTCTATGATCCGGTGTCGCTGCTGGTCTGGGTCTTTGCCATCGCCGGCTTTGTCCTGTGGGGGCGGGGGCTGTTCTGCGGCTGGCTCTGCCCCTTTGGCGCGCTGCAGGAATTTGCCCACCACCTTGGCCGGTTTTTGCGCCTGCCAAAGGTCGAACCCGGCGCGCTCTGGGACTCCCGCCTGAAACTGGTGAAATATGGGCTGCTTGCCGGATTGGTCGCCACCGTGTTCCTCGCGCCCGAGCAGATCGACACCGCCGCAGAAATCGAACCCTTCAAGACCGCCATCACCACCTTTTTTGTCCGCGAGCCGGTGTTCGTCGCCTATGCCGGGTTCTGGCTGGTGCTCGGTCTGTTCACCTTCAAAGGCTTTTGCCGCTATGTCTGCCCGCTGGGCGCGCTCATGGCGCTCGGCGGCATGCTGCGGGGCCGCGACTGGATCGCCCGCCGGGGTGAATGCGGCACCCCGTGCCAGTTGTGCCGCGTCAAGTGCAGCTATGGCGCAATCAAACCGTCCGGAGCGGTCGATTACTCCGAATGTTTCCAGTGCCTTGATTGTGTGGCGATCCACAATGATACCGCCCGCTGCGTGCCGCTGATCCTTGCCGCCAAGGGCCGGCCCCTGCACAAGGACAAAGCCGCATGAACCGCCGCCGCTTTCTGTCGATCACCGCCGCCGCGATGGCCATGCCGCAGATGGCACCGGCAGAAACCCTCTGGCAAGGCGTGGCCCTTGGTGCCGATGCCTCTTTGCGCCTGTCGGGCCGTACCGACCACGCTGAAGCGGCGCTTGATGGCCTGCGCGTCCTGCTCGACCGGGTCGAGGCCACCTTCAGCCTGTATCGCCCCTCCGAACTCACGCGGCTGAACCGGACGGGCGCCATCACCCCGTCGGATTGGTTCCGCCAGGTGGTGGACCTGTCCGGCACGCTGCACCGCCAGACCGGCGGCGCCTTTGATCCCAGCGTGCAACCGCTCTGGCAGGGGTGGGAGAGCGGCCAGAGCGCCGATCCTGCCCATCTGGGGTGGGACAAGGTTCAGACCGGCCGCCGGATCACCCTGATGCCCGGTCAGGCATTGACGTTCAACGGCATCGCGCAAGGCTTTGCCACCGATCTTGTCCGCGCCCACCTCGCAGCGCACGGGTTCGGTCACGCCCTGATCAATATCGGTGAATACGCCGCGCTGGGCGGCCCGTTCCGGCTGGGCATCAGTGACCCACAGGCGGGTCTGCTGGCCGACTGGCACCTGACCGGAGGCGCGCTTGCCGTCTCGTCGCCCATGGCCACGCTGATTGCGGGACGGCCGCATATCCAGCACCCGCGCGGTCTGCCGCCGCTTTGGGCCACCGTCGCGGTTCAGGCCGACAGCGCCGCCGTGGCCGATGGCCTCTCAACCGCGCTGGTGTTCCTGAGCCGGTCACAGATTGCGAGCCTCAAGGCCGCACGTCCCGACATCAGGCGCGTGGCGCTGGTAGATAGCGCGGGCAATCTGGAAACGCTGTAACCCGCGCTTAGCGGTCGGGGGGCGTGAAGGTCAGCCCATACTTTGCAAAGGCCGCCGCCATCCGGCCATCGCCAAGGGCTGCCACCACCGCATCATCCAGCGCATAGGCCAGATCGCGGTGGCTGTGATGCACCGCAATCCCGACCGTCCAGCTTGACAGGCCAAAGTTGATCAGCGGCGGGCGATGCACGGCGATCCCATCGGTTGCACCAAATTCAAGCTGCGCAAGCGGCCCCATCGCGGCCATCACCTCGCCTGCAGCCAGCGCGTCCATCCCCTGTGCCATCGCCCGGAAGCGGCGCATGTTCGGGCCGATCTGCCCGCCCGGAAACGCGGTCAGATAGAAATCGGCAATCGAGTCATTCTCGACGGCCACGGTATCAAAGCGGAAAAACGCAGGCACCGGCCCGCCGTCATGCCGGTCGGTGTCAGACGCAACGGCATCCGGATAGGCCGCCAGCGAATAGGCAATCGCGATCTGTTCTTTCGCATATTGGCCGGTGAACACCACCTGCTCGACCAGACAGGTGAATTCGCTGTTATAGGGTACGCGCAGCATGACATTCGACACCGGCTCCTGCTGCACCGTGCCGCGCCAGACCTGATTCATCAGGTCGGCCTGCAGGTTCTCGCCCGCCTGCACAAAGCGGAACACCGGCTCCACCCCCAGCCCTTCGGCCAGGATGTGACCCACCTCGATATCCACACCTTTGGGCGTGGCACCCTCTAGCCAGCTGTAGGGGGCGAAATCTTCATAAACCGCAATATTCAACGTGCCGCGCGCGATGATGTCGTCCAGCGTCTGGCCAACAAACTGGCGCGGGGTGTTTTGCGGGCGCTGTCCCGGCGCCACGTTTTCGCAGCGCGCGAAAGCGGGGGCAGCGGCCAGAACCGCAGCCCCCAACCCCACTGCCATGGCAAGGGATCGCATGATCAATGAGTGGCCGAAAGCCCGATGGTCAGGGCATCGGCCGCATGTTTGGTGCCCGCAGGCGTGCCATCCAGCGCCAGAGCCGCGCGCTTGGCGGCAGAGTCGGCAACCGGCGCACCCGAGGCGGTCTTGACCTCCAGAGCGATGGTCGTCAACTCGTCCTTCAGCGTGGCCTGATCGCCGCCACCCGCCGCCAGATCGTCGCGGATGGCACCCAGACGGGCGGCATGCGCATCGAGCGCCCCATCCTCGGGCCGGGTCTCGATATAGGTCCGGATCGCCCAGGCCGCTTTCTGGCCCAGCACATCGCCAAAGCCGGGCATCTTGGTGGTGCCATCCTGCGTGTAGCCGTGAATGAACCGCTCGACATACCATTCGTCGCCGTATTCCGCGGCCTCCAGGTAGCGCAGGTCGGGGGCCAGCCCGCCCGACACCACACCCAGCCCGTGGCACCGCGCACAGTTCTGGTTATAGGCGCTGTCGCCGATGGTGACGGCGGTCCACCACACCTCATCCCCGGCCGTTGCAGCGCGGTATGGGTTTTCGATCAGCCACTCTTCGCCCACATCGGGCAGGGCGTCGGTGTTCACGGGCTGAGGGGCCACGTCGCCATGCCCAAAGGCCATTGTGGCCGCGCCAAAAGCCAATGCAAAAGCGGTGATGCCGCGAATTTTTCTGGTCACAACGGTGGTCCTCCCTCGGTCCTGGGATGGTGCTAACCCATGCCCTCCAACCGGGGCTATTGGACTTTCGTGGCAAGCAGGGGGCATTTGCGACCATCGTCTCATTGGTGATCCCCGGCTTACCCCCGAAGGTCAGTCCAGGGAGAGACTTATGATCACCGCACCATCCATACCGGCCGCGCTTTGCGCTGCCCTCTGGCTCGGCAGCTCTGCCGTGGCGCTGGCCCAGCAGGCCCGGATCGACGTGCCGATTCTGTATCTGCGGCAAGAGGTGGACCTGCCGCCGGTGCTGTCCAACCTTGACCCGCAGCCCGAAGACCTTGGTCTGGCCGGGGCCGAGGTGGCGCTGAAGGACAACCAGACCACAGGCGGCTTTCTGGGCCACGACTATGCTCTGACCGTCGTCTCGGTCGCCCCCGGCGGCGCTCTGGCCGCTGCCGCGCGGGATGCCTTCGCCGCTGCGCCCTTTGTGCTGGTGGACGGGACTGCTGCCGATGTGCTGACCGTGGCCGACCTGCCCGAAGCGGCGGGCAAGCTGATCTTCAACGTCAGCGCCGGTGACGCCCGCCTGCGGTCAGAGGACTGCCGCGCCAATGTCCTGCACACCATTCCGGAAGACACGGCCCGCACCGATGCGCTGATGCAGGTGCTGCAGGCCAGGCAATGGCGCAGGCTTGCACTGATCACCGGACCAAAGCCCGTCGATCAGGCCTTTGCCGATGCGCTGCGCCGCTCGGCCGCCAAGTTCGGCCTGACCATCACGGGCGAAAAGCCATGGACCTTCGACACCGACCTGCGCGAGTCTACCATGGCCGAGCTGCCGCGTTTCACTCAGGATCTGCCCGATCACGATGTGCTCCTGGTCGCCGATCCGACCGACGATTTCGGCCGCTATGTGCCGCACAACACCTGGCTGCCCCGCCCGGTCGCGGGCTCGCATGGTCTGCATGCCGAAGGCTGGGCCAGCGTGATCGAGGCCTGGGGCGCGGTCCAGCTGCAGAACCGGTTCGAGGCGCAGGCAAAGCGCGACATGCGCGCCCGCGACTACGCCGCATGGCTGGCGATCCGCACGGTGGGCGAGGCGGTGACGCGCCAGAACACCGCCGATCCGGCCAGCCTGCGCGGCTTCATCCTGTCCGCGGACTTCCAGCAGGATGGCTTCAAGGGCCGCGCCCTGACCTTTCGCAACTGGAACGGCCAGATGCGCCAGCCAATCGCCGTGGTCAACGACCGGGCGCTGGTGACCATGGCCCCGGTCGAAGGCTTCCTGCACCAGCGCAACGAAACCGACAGCCTCGGGCTCGACCAGCCCGAAAGCAGATGCACCGCATTCGGGGAATGACATGACCAGACTTGCCATACTGCTGATGATCCTCACGCTGCCCGCTCATGCCGGCGAGATCTGGGTCACCAATGAAAAGGACGACACGGTTTCGGTGATCGACGTGGATACGCTCGAGGTGGTGCGGACCTATCCCACCGGCGAACGCCCGCGCGGCGTGACCTTTTCCAAGGATTTCAGCCGCCTCTACATCTGCGCCTCGGACAGCAACACCGTGCAGGTGATGGACCCCGATACCGGGGAAATCCTGCACGACCTGCCCTCCGGCGAAGACCCCGAGCAATTTGTCCTGCACCCCGACGACCGCCATCTGTTCATCGCCAATGAGGATGACGCGGTGACCACCGTGGTCGATACCCAGACCCGGCAGGTGGTGGCGCAGATCAACGTCGGCATCGAACCCGAAGGCATGGCGGTTTCCCCGGATGGCAAGATTGCCATCACCACCTCGGAAACCACCAACATGGCGCATTGGATCGACACAGCAACCTACACGCTGTTCGCCAACACCCTGGTCGACAGCCGCCCCCGCCACGCCGAGTTCACGGCAGATGGCGCAAAACTCTGGGTCTCGTCCGAGATCGGCGGTACGATCACCGTCTTCAACGTGGCTGACCAGACCGAGGTTGGCAAAGTCCGGTTTGACATCACCGGCGTCAGCGCAGATCTTGTCCAGCCCGTCGGCTTCCGGTTCAATCCCGAAGGCACCAAGGCCTTTGTCGCGCTCGGGCCTTCCAACCATGTCGCCGTGGTCAACATGACGACATATGAGGTTGAAACCTACATCCTCGTCGGCCGCCGGGTCTGGCACATGGCCTTTTCCCCCGACAACAGCCAGCTGTTCACCACCAACGGCGTCTCCGGCGATGTGACGGTGATCGACGTTGCGTCCGAGACGCCGGTCAAATCCATCAAGGTCGGCCGCTTCCCCTGGGGCGCCGCCATGCGCCCCACCAAATCGCAATGAAAGGCCAAATCGCAATGAAGGACAGTCCATGAAACCCCTGCTGCTTGCCGCTCTGCTGGCGCTTTGCGTCGCCGCGCCCGTTGCCCTGCACGCCCAGACCGCCGGCCTGCTGGAACGAAGCAACCGCGTCACCCTGCCGGCCCTGAAGCTGATGTCGGGCGAGCCGGTATCCGCAGCCCCCCTGCGCTTGAAATCCGGCACCTATTACATTCTGGAAATCGTCTCCGATGGCAGTGCCGAACTGGCCCTGGAAGGTGCTGCGTTCTTTCGCGCGATCTGGATCAATGAGGTCGTGATCAACGACATCGAAATCCGCCCGATCGGGATCGATTCCTTCGAGTTTGACGACGAAGGCACCATCGAGCTGTCCTTCATCGCTATCAAACCCGGCACATACGCTCTGTCGATCCCCTGCTCGACCGGCGACAGCCAGCGGGTCGAGATCACCATCGAGTGACCGGGCTTTCGGTATCAGGTCTGTCCTACAACTACGGCGCAAAACGGGCGCTGCGCGATGTTTCATTCACAGTGCCGAAAGGCCAGTTCTGCGCGCTTCTTGGCCCCAACGGGGCGGGAAAATCCACCTTGTTCAACCTGTTGACAGGTCTGTTTTCTGCGCGCCAAGGCCAGATCACCGTGGCGGGCATCGACTTTGCCCGCCACCCGCGCCGCGCCCTTGCCCGTATGGGCGTGGTGTTCCAGCAACCGACCCTCGATCTTGACCTGACCGTGCGGCGCAACCTTCTGTATTTTGCGGCGCTGCATGGCATCGCCGGGGCCGAAGCCAACCGCCGCGCCGATGTGGCCCTTGCCCAGCTTGGCATGGCCGAGCGGTCGGGCGAGCTGGTGCGCAGTCTGAACGGCGGCCATCGCCGCAGAATGGAAATTGCCCGCGCCCTGATCCACCGACCCGATTGCCTGTTGCTCGATGAACCCACCGTCGGCCTCGACGCGGCGTCGCGGCACGCCATCACCGATCATGTTCATGCGCTTGCCGATCAGGGCCTGAGCATCCTCTGGGCGACACATCTGACAGACGAGGTGCGCGACACCGACCATGTCATTCTGCTGCATCAGGGCGCGCGCATCGCCAGTGGCACCGCCGCCGCACTCCGTGGCGCGGCCAGCCTGCGTGATACCTTCCTGCGCCTGACCAGCGGCCAGACGGGGGAGGGGGCAGAGTGACCTGGCTTGTCGCCCTGAGCGCCATCCTGCACCGCGAGGCCCTGCGTTTTGTCGGCCAGCGCAGCCGTTTCGTGGCCGCACTGGTCCGGCCGCTGGTCTGGCTCTTTGTGTTTGCCGCAGGCTTCCGTGCCGCGCTGGGCCTGTCGATCACCCCACCTTATCAGACCTATATCACCTATGAGATCTACATCATCCCCGGCCTGTGCGGCATGATCCTGTTGTTCAACGGCATGCAATCCTCGCTGTCGCTGGTCTATGACCGCGAAATGGGGTCGATGCGCCTGTTGCTGACCGCGCCGCTGCCGCGCTGGTGGCTGTTGTTCTCCAAAGTGCTGGCGGGCACGCTGGTCAGCATCCTGCAGTGCGCGGCGTTTCTGGCGGTGGCGGCTGTCTGGGGAATACGCTTGCCGTTCGTCGGCTACCTGATGGTGATCCCGGCGCTTTTGCTGTCGGGTCTCATGCTGGGGGCATTGGGGTTGATGCTGTCCTCTTTCATCAGGCAGCTGGAGAACTTTGCGGGGGTGATGAATTTCGTGATCTTCCCGATGTTCTTTCTGTCCTCCGCCCTCTACCCGCTCTGGAGAATGGCCGAAGCCAGCCCCCGGCTGCGCGATCTGTGTACCCTCAATCCGTTTACGCACGCGGTCGAGCTGATCCGCTTCGCGCTTTATGGGCAGGTCAATCTGATGGCGGCCCTCTGGGTTGCGCTTGCGCTGGCGGTGTTCTCTGCCGCCGCGCTCCGGGGCTATGACCCGGCGCGCGGGGTGCAGAACCGCAAGGGATAACCAGCCGGTCAATTGGGGTCAGCTGCGGGATTTGAGTATTTTTGCCAAGATGAATGGGCATGCGTGGCGCGTGTGATGTCAGCATCGCACAGTTGTTCCTTCTGCTTGTTTCCGGCGCAAAAGGCGCATGGGTCAGGGGCTGGACTCAACCGCAAGCCTTAACAAGGGGTTATTTTTGATATGTTAACTCATTGATATAATGATTTTATGTATCCTGTAACACAGGGGGAAACGCAAAACGCGCCACCCTTTCGGGTGACGCGCCTTGCTCTTGCCCTGACCGGAGGGGGTCAGTTTGCAGCGGCAAGCTGTTTGGGCAGGCGGAAGGTCCAGAGCATGCCGCCCTGATTGAGGTAGTTGACCTTTTTGGCCACCTCGCCGCCCCAGAGCGGCACCGCGCCGCCCCAGCCGGATATGATCGAGACAAATTGCTCGCCATCCTGTTCCCAGGTGATCGGCTGGCCGACAATGCCCGACCCGGTCTGGAACGACCACAACACCTCGCCCGTCTCATCGTCCAGCGCCAGGAACTCGCCTTCCGGTGTGCCGGTAAACACCAGCCCGCCTGCGGTGGTCATGACCCCGGCCCAGAGCGGGGCGTCGTTCTTGTATTCCCATTTCCATTCGCCGGTGACCGGATCAATCGCCTTCAGCGAACCGATGTGGTCGTCGTAATTCGGCTTGATGGTGAAGCCCGACCCAAGATAGGCCGCGCCTTTCTTGTAGGTCACCGGCTCGTTCCAGATATCCATGCCCCATTCGTTGGACGGCACATAGAACAGCCCGGTGTTCTGGCTGAAGGCCATCGGCATCCAGTTCTTGCCCCCGAGGAAAGACGGCGACGAGAACACCATTTCCCCCTTTGCCCCATCCGCCGCCTTGGACGGATCGCCGGGACGGCCCTCTTCGATAAAGATCGGGCGGCCGGTCTCATCAATGCCGGAGGCCCAGGTGATGTCTTTCACAAAGGGCCAGGCGTTGACGAACGCGCCGTCTTCGCGGTTAAGCACATAGAAAAACCCGTTGCGGTCGGCGGTGGCGAACTTCTTGTTGCCGTCCTTGTCGACAAAGGAAACCACCTCGTTCACGCCATCAAAGTCCCAGCCTTCGCGCGGCGTGGTCTGGAAGTGCCACTTGATGTCACCCGTGGCGGGGTCGATCCCGATGCGGCTGGCGGCATAGAGGTTGTCGCCCGCGTTGCCCTCGACCGGGGTGCCTGCATTGCGCAGATGGCTGTTCCACGGCGCAGGGTTGCCGGCCCCGAACACGAGGGTGTCGGTGTCGATGTCATAGCTGCCACCCAGCCAGGTCGCACCGCCCCCGGTTTTCCACATGTCACCCGGCCAGGTCGCATTCAGCGTGCCGGTCATGGTGCTTTCGGCGCCGTTCAGCGTGCCCATGTGACCTTCGATCACCGGGCGGGTCCAGACGGTTTCGCCGGTCAGCGCGTCACGCGCCTGAACCTCGCCCACCACCCCGAACTCGCCGCCCGAATTGCCGGTGATCACCAGCCCGTTCACAATCAGCGGGGCGGCGGTATAGGAATAGCCTTCCTTGTATTCGGCGATCTTCTTGTTCCAGACCACGTCGCCGGTCTTGGCATTCAGCGCCACGATCCGTGCGTCGAGCGTGCCGAAATAGACGTTGTCGCCATAGATCGCCGCCCCGCGGTTGACCACGTCGCAGCAGGGCAGAATGCCTTCGGGCAGGCGGGCGTCGTATTGCCAGAGCTCGCGCCCGGTCTGCACGTCGATCGCATACATCCGGGAATAGGACGCGGTGATATACATGATCCCGTCATGCACCAGCGGCTGGGTTTCCTGACCGCGCTGCTTTTCGCCGCCCAGACTGAAGGCCCAGGCCGGAACCAGGTTTTTCACATTGTCTTTGTTCAGGGTGGCAAGCGGGCTGAAGCGTTGCAGGTCGCGCCCCATGCCGTTGGTAAGCACATCATTCGTGGTGGCGGCATCATTCGCAAGCTGCGCTTCCGTCACCTGCGCAAAGGCGGGTGCTGCTGCGACCAGCGCGGCCGTAATTGCCACTATAAAGCGGTTCATCTGTTTCCTCCCAAAGGTGAGTCCGACAAGACCGCAGCGACTCGCCCCCTCCTGCGGGAAGCTCTGGTCATGGGGTATCTTGGGCTGTTTCACGACCGCGTGAAAATTGAACAATGGTCGTAGGCCAAGTGGCCAGAGGCTGAGGTGCAGAGCATGACAAAGGGCGGCGCTCCCTCCAGCGCCGCCCTGTTGCAGGATAAATTGGCAGATTACAGGGGTTGGACAGACCGCAGATAGCTCAGGATGAACTCGGCCTCGATGGGATCGGTGATGCCGACGTGACGCATCTTGGTGCCGGGGACCAGGCCCTGATTGTCGGTCATCCAGGCAATCAGCGCGGGTTCGGTCCAGGTGAATCCTGCAGCCATCAGGGCGTCGGAATAGTCATAGCCCGGCACCGCTCCGGCTTTGCGTCCGATTATGCCCTCCAGAACAGGGCCATAGCTGTCGTGATCGGCATCCGTGCTGTGACAGCGGCGGCAATCTGCCGCAAACAGCTTTTCGCCCGCCTCCAGCTTGACGCGCTGAAAGGCCGGGGTTTCTGCAAGGCCGATCTGGGCAGTGCCAAGCAGGGCGAGGAAAGGCAGAAGTGTGCGAAAGGTCATGAATGTCTCCTGAGGGAATTTGGGTCTGACAGTCTTGGCATGCGCCCAGACCAAACCGCCTGCTTTGACCTGCATCAACACCGCGGTGTCCTTTGGTCGTAGTCGGATTCAGGCAGACTGCGCCTTTGGTCGAATGTCGCATTTGTCCGTCGCTGCTAGGGTTGCTCCAACTCGGGAGGAGTCATCATGTCCATCGTATCTTCGCTTGGCCTGTCGGTTGCAGGCTTTGTCCTTGCGGCAACCATGGCGCTTGCAGACAACGCGCAGTTGAGCATCGCCACACAGGTCAGCGGCACGGTGAACTGGGAACTGACCACCATCCAGCGCCATGGTCTGGACAAAGCCCACGGCTTTACCATGGTGGTGCAGGATGTGGCAGCTGGCCCGGCGGCTCAGCTGGCGTTTCAGGCCGGTGAGGCCGATGTGATCGTGTCCGACTGGCTTTGGGTTGCGCGGCAGCGGGCTGCGGGCGACGATTATGTCTTCATCCCCTATTCCCGTGCCGTCGGTGCCTTGCATGTCCCCAAAGACAGCCTGGTGACCGGGCTGGCCGATCTGAAGGGTGCCAGGATCGGGATCGCCGGCGGACCGATCGACAAGAGCTGGCTGATCCTGCGCGCCTATGCGCAACAAGAGACCGGGTTTGATCTGGCGGCTGAAACTGAACAGGTGTTCGGGGCGCCGCCGCTGATTTTTGAAACAGCGGTCAGAGGTGAGTTGGACGGTGCCATCAACTTCTGGCACTTTGGCGCCAAGATGGAGGCTGCCGGGATGCGCCCGCTGATCACTGTGGGGCAAGCCGCCGAGGCGCTGGGCCTTGATCCTGATACGCCGCTGCTGGGCTATGTCGTGCGGGGCGCGCTGTTGCGCGACCATCCCGAACTGGTGGCGGGTCTGGCTGCGGCCAGCCGGGCGGCCAAGGATATTCTGGCACAGGATGACGCTGAATGGGCCGCCCTGCGCCCGATCATGAACGCCAGCACCGATGCACAATTTGATGCGCTGGTGGCCGGTTTCCGCGCGGGTATTCCGGCGCCGGGCGCGGTGGATGAAAGTGCGGCACAACGGATGCTGACCCTTATGGCCGAGCTGGGGGGCGAAGATCTGGTGGGCAAGGTGACCGAGTTGCCAGCCGGTATCTTTGTTCAGCCACAGAGCTGATGACGCCAGCCATCTCACTGGCATTGCACGCGGCCAGCCACGGCGCGGCCCCGGCGCTCGGGGCCCTGTCCTTGCAGGTCATGACGGGCGAAACCGTGGCGGTCACCGGGCCGTCGGGGGTTGGAAAAACCACGCTGCTGCGCATTCTGGCCGGGCTGCACACCCGATGGACCGGCACATTGCACCTGCCGGGGCGTCTGGCGATGGTGTTTCAGGAACCCGTCCTGATGCCTTGGCGCACGGCTTTGGAAAACATCTGTCTGGCGGCCGGTTGCACCGAAGGCGAAGGCAAGGCCGCATTGGCGTCGGTTGATCTGGCCCGCAAATCCGACGTCTACCCAAGCGCCCTGTCGCTTGGGCAGCAGCGCAGGCTGTCGCTGGCCCGCGCCTTTGCGGCGGTGCCGGATGTCCTGCTGATGGATGAAGCCTTTGTCTCATTGGATGCGGCACTGGCGGACGACATGATGACCCTGTTCGAGCACCTGCGCAAAGACCGCAATCTGGCAACGGTTATCGTCACCCATGACCGGGCCGAGGCAGACCGGCTTGCCGATCGCAGCCTTGTGCTGGGCGGCAGTCCGGCCCGGTTTCTGGACGCGCCCTAATACAGCGGCGCGTATTTCCAGCTGTCGGCATCGGGCGTGACCTCGTCCAGATCATAGCCGGCAGATTGCATCCGTCTGGCAACCGGCAGGCCGAGGCCGGCAGCACGGTCGATCAGCGCGCGCCCGGCGGTCTGGTCCTGCGCCACGCCACGCCCGCGCATCATGTCAAGGCCAAGGTTGAACATGCCGACAGGATCGCCAAGCTCGGCGGCGCGCCTGTCCCAGTTTGCGGCGGCGTCGGGGCTTTCCGGCGCACCCAACCCGTTGTCATCCAGTTGAGACATCCAGGTCATTGCGCCGGTGTACCCCTGTTCGGCGCAGCGCTGGAACACCGCGCGTGCGGCCTCATGCCGACCGGATTTGGTCATCAGATAGCCAGAGGCACAGACCGTCATCGAGGTCTTGCCCTGACCGGCATCCTCGACCATCCGCTCCAGACTCATCTCGTCAGGGTTCAGGCTGCCAAGGCTTTCACCTTCGGCAAGAACCGGCCCGGCACAGAGGCAAAGCCCAAGGGCTGCAAGGCGTGACAAGAGGTGCATGACTTGACCGTTCCTTCATCCAAAGACAGACAACAGGGTGCGCCCCGCTTGCGACTGCGACAAGAGGGGCAAAGGTCGTAGGTGTGTCTAAAACGGCAGGGGCCCGCACGATGGCGGGCCCCGTCTGGTATGATCTGAAAGCCTGAATGATCCGGAACGACCTCAGAAGAAACCAAGCTTGTTGGGGTTGTAGCTGACCAGCATGTTCTTGGTCTGCTGGTAGTGGTCCAGCATCATCTTGTGGTTCTCGCGACCGATGCCCGACTGTTTGTAGCCGCCAAAGGCCGCATGAGCCGGATAGGCATGGTAATTGTTCACCCAGACCCGACCCGCCTGAATATTGCGGCCAAAGCGGTAGGCGCGGGTGCCGTCGCGGGTCCAGACCCCGGCACCAAGGCCGTACATCGTGTCATTGGCGATGGCGAGCGCCTCTGCCTCGTCCTTGAAGGTGGTCACCGACACGACCGGGCCGAAGATTTCCTCCTGAAACACCCGCATCTTGTTGTGGCCTTTCAGGATCGTCGGCTGGATGTAATAGCCCCCCGCCAGATCGCCGTTGAACCGGGCGGAATCGCCGCCGACCAGAACCTCGGCCCCTTCCTCGCGGCCGATGGTGAAATAGGACATGATCTTGTCATGCTGCGCCTTGCTGGCCTGCGCGCCCACCATCGTGGCCATCTCGCGCGGGTCGCCCTGGTTGATCGCCCGGACCCGGGCGATGCAGCGCGCGATGAACTCTTCATAGATGTCTTCCTGGATCAGCGCGCGGCTGGGGCAGGTGCAGACCTCGCCCTGATTGAAGGCGAACAGGACAAAGCCTTCGACCGCCTTGTCAAGAAACGCATCATCCGCCGCCATCACATCGGAAAAGAAGATGTTCGGCGATTTGCCACCCAGTTCCAGCGTAAAGGGGATCAGGCTGCTGACCGCGGCTTCGGCAATCTTGCGCCCCGTCGCGGTGGAGCCGGTGAAGGCGATCTTGGCAATCCGGCCCGAGCGTACCAGCGCATCGCCCGCTTCGGCCCCGTAGCCGTTGACAATGTTCAGCACGCCGGGCGGCAGCAGATCGCCGATCAGCTCGATCAGCACCATGATCGCCGCCGGGGTCTGTTCGGCAGGCTTCATCACAATGCAGTTGCCCGCAGCCAGCGCCGGGGCCAGCTTCCACGCTGCCATCAGGATCGAGAAGTTCCACGGGATGATCTGGCCGACCACGCCCAGCGGTTCGTGGAAGTGATAGGCAACGGTGTCCGCGTCGATTTCCGACATGGTGCCTTCCTGCCCGCGCAGAACGCCTGCGAAGTAGCGGAAGTGATCGACCGAAAGCGGAATGTCGGCGGCCATGGTCTCCCGGATCGGCTTACCGTTGTCCCAGGTCTCTGCGGTGGCGATCACGGCAAGATTGGCTTCGATCCGGTCCGCGATCTTCAGCAGGATGTTCGAGCGTTCAGTGGCCGAGGTCTTGCCCCAGGCCTCCTTGGCGGCATGCGCCGCATCCAGCGCCAGATCAATATCGGCCTTGTCGGACCGCGCCACCTGGCAGATCACGGCGCCGGTGATCGGCGTGACATTGTCGAAATAGCGCCCGCCAACCGGGGCCACAAAGGTGCCGCCAATGAAATTGTCGTAACGGGTCTTAAACGGCGAGGCGTGCAGCGCCGCAGTCTGGGTCATCTCGTTCATGGTTTCCTCCTCATACCCCAGTCCTCCGCCGGGGAATGAGGGCAAGATGGCGGGCGGGGCAGGGGTTGTCAGCCGGGGGGCAGGCGACACCGGGGGCGATCTGTCTCAGTCCTGAGACAGATCCGCGGGTGTTTCGCCGATCCCCAGCCGTTTCATGCGCCGGTACAGCGTTGCGCGGCCCACGCCAAGCTCCCGCGCGGCTTGCGAGACATTGCCGCCGGCCCGTGTCAGGGCCCGAATCACGGCGGCATGCTCGGCTTTTTCAAACCCGCGACGGCCTTCATCGCGTCCGAACAGATCAGACGCGGGAACCGGCGCGAGGGGGCCAGAAGCCGCCAGACCAAAGGCCCGCCGGGCACCGCGGGTCGCGCCGATCACGATGTCGTCCGCATCGACCGCCAGCAATGTTGCGGCCTCGGTGTCATCGGCATCGGCATGCAGGATGCGCGCCTTGGGAAACGCGGCGCGGAAGGTGTCGGCCTCGATCTGGCGCGCGCTCTGGGCGACCATGGCCGCGATCAGCCGGTTAAAGGTCTCGGTCTGGTCGGACCGGGCCGACGACACATCGAGCGCGCCGACGATCTGCCCGTCGTGGCCGTAGATCGGCGCATCCATGCAGCTCATCGCGGTATTGCGCGCCATGAAATGCTCGTCCCGGTGAATGATCACGCGTCGCTTTTCGGCCAGACAGGTGCCGATGCCGTTGGTGCCTTCTTTGGCCTCAGACCAGCTTGCACCCTGCCACAGCCCCCAGCTTTGAAACACGGCGCGGTCGCTGTCGCGACAGCGCTGGTCAAGAACCACGCCATCGGAATCGCACAGCAGCACCGCACAGCCCGATTGGCCGACCAGCCCGAACAACTGGTCAAGCTTGGGCGCGGCGATTTGCAGGAACTGATCCAGCGCCTGACGCCGGTAGGACAACGATGCCGCGTCGATCCGGTCCGGGGGGGCAGAGTGAGCCGGGTCGAGCCCGTGAACCGTGACAGACCGGCACCACGAGGCAGCAAGCAATGACCGCGCCGGTGCCGAAGCCGATTGCGAGGCTGACATCACCTTGTCGATATGGGTCCTGGTCGGTTTCATGACCGTCTTTACCCTCGAAATACCGCTCGCCACATCTGGCCCAGTCCTGAGTCCGGGCAGAGCGGCGCCCAAGGTCGCACCGCCTGTGAGTGTGGAGTTTAGCAGCACTCCGAAAATGCGCCAGTTTGAAAAGTGGTCCGCGGGTGACAAGGGGGTCACGCCCTCTTGACAGTACATACCAAAATGGTAGATTAAAGACCAAATTGGTATATCGCAATCCGAATTGGTTGGCGAAAGAGCAGGAGCAAACACCATGACCAAGAAAACGCAACCCGAGATCGCGGCCGAGATCATCGACTGCGCTGCGGGTCTCTTCGCAAGGCACGGTCTTGAGGGGACGTCCCTCCAGCAGATCGCCGACGGTACTGGCTACACAAAGGCCGGCGTCCTGCATCACTACCCCAGCAAACGGGCGATTTACGACGCGGTGATTGAAACCAGCCGTGAGGGCCTAAAGGGGCTGCTGGCGAAGGTGGAGGCTGTCCCCATCGGCGCCGACAGGGACAGGGCCGTCATCGAGGCGGCGGTGGACCTCACGTTCGCCTGGCCGGGCGTGTCCGCGTTCGGAAACAAGTTCATCCACCACAACCAGAGCGACGATCCGGACATGGTCGAGATGGGCGAGACAATGAGCGCGGCGCTGGGCCTCGACCTCGAGAGCGCCGATCTTGACCGGGTCGTCCGGGTCTCGACCGCCCTCGCGGGGCTCGGCCTTGCATCGCTTCTGGCCGTCCAACTCGACCAGAAGCGGGAGTGGCGGCCTCACCTCGTCGGCGCCGCCATGAACGCGCTCGGGCACTAGCGAGGCCCGCCGGCGATCAGCCGAGACAGGGGGGTGCGGGCAAACATGCCAGATCCGCGCGCTTTGATCCGGTCGCTACGGCTATGCCTGTCCGAGGCCCGGGCCGCGCGGAAATCGCGCGGCCAACTCTGTTGCTCCATGTGGCAGGATATGGCACCGGCGCTGGTGTCATTTCGGTCTTGCAGCCCTGGGCGGTGGTCAGGTCATGAACGACGGCTTCCGCAGCGAAGGCTGCGGCGAAAGCCTCGCCATCCCGCCGGGCCCTGGCGGTGAAACAGGTGTGGATCGGGGTGGGGAGGTGCGTGGGGGTGTTCCTTGTGACGGAGAAAACAAGGCTCGACCCGTTCGCTGGTCATCAGGATAATCTGGCATCTGGCAATGACAGGATCGGGGCAATGCAGGAGGCGGGGGCGTTCCGCACGGCGGCGCTGGAGCTTAAACCCTGCGTTCTCGGACACCCTTGGCCGGGTCGAGGCCACGCTGGGGGCGCGGCTCTTCAACCGACGCTCAGGACAGGGTGGCCGGGCAGGGGGATTGAGTCCGCCGCCGCGCCGCCGCTCTGGTCAGTCATGGCAGGGAGACGGCGCAGAGGGTGGCCATGATGCCGATGGCGCTGAGCATGATCAGCGCCAGCCCCCAGG
>NZ_JAVDWP010000015.1:0-62325 GCF_031457365.1 Pseudotabrizicola sp. 4114
TCTCGCCGTCCTCCTCTGCGCGTGGCGTTGAACACCACGACCTTGGCACATTGCGATGCCGTCTAGGGAGGGCGGCAACCACTCCATCTGACTTGTCCTGCGGTCATGAAGAACTTCAGCGGACGCCCCTTTTCGCCCGCAGGCGCGAAGCCGTGCGATGCGCCTTCAGATATGTCGCGTCGATCATGATAGCTTTCTGCTCGGTCCCTTTTGCGGCCAGACCCTCCATCATCCGGGCATGTCGCCCCACCGCTTCCAACGGTTGTATAAGGTCTTGGGAGGGCCATACTCCCGCGGCGCATCGCACCAACGCAAGCCATTGCGATTGATGAATATTATACCGCTCAAAACCCGTCGATCATCAACCTTGGGCTTGCTGTGGCTCTTCGGGAAAACGGCCTCAGCCGCTCCAGTTTCGGCACATTCGAGAACGCTCCGGGGAGCATCGAGAGGCGTCTGAGGAAGCTTTCGGGGCGGGGGAATGGTTTGTCTGCTATGAGGCCGGGCCGACAGGATACACTCTCAACCGGCAGGTGCGGGCCATTGGCTATGACTGCTGCGTGGTTGCGCCGTCGCTGATCCCGGTGTGCGCTGGCGACCGGGTCAAGACGGACCGGCTGGGTGTCCTGCGCCTGCTGCGCGCAGGCGAGCCAGGGCCTGTCTGGGTCCCTGACGGGACGCATGAAGCGATGCGCGATCTGGTCCGGGCGCGGGAAAGTGCGGCAGAAGATCAGCGTCACAAGCGACAGCTCGTCTCATGGGTGAACCTATCCATTCGCATCTGACCGCCCTGCCCTATGCGGCCCATTCCTGATAGAGCGGCCATTCTCCAAGCAGGTTGAGCATGGCTCCTCCATTCTGCCTCACCTGATTGCAGATAATGTTTCTGACGCTGACGCAGCGTTTTGCTCGTAAGCATGCCGGTCAGATTGCAAGGATTGTCACGACATCCCAGCAGGACTGGCAGACATGAGCATGCACCCTTGCCAATGGAGGAACCCTGCGCTGCCGTCCGGAACGGAGGCGACCTGGACCGCCGCCTGTGTGGAACACGCCCATGCCCGTTCCATGGGATCGCAGGACTGTCCTGTCACACCAGCAGCACCACCCTGGTCGCGTCCATGGTGACGCTGCTGATGAACGTGGCATCCGCCACAGCAATCACTCTTTTTGTTTTCGGTCTTTTGTCTCGGGCTACAAGGTCTTGGATCAAAGGCCGTATTCCGCGTGACGGCAAGATCATCGCGGTCGACGGCCTTGATCTTCACTATGTGGATCGCGGCGTGGGCAGGCCGATTGTCCTGATCCACGGTTTGTCGGGCCAGTTGCGGAACTTCGCACCGGCTTTGGTCAACAGGCTGGCCGCCGATCATCGCGTCATCCTGATCGACCGCCCGGGCTCGGGTTACTCTGCGCCGTTCCCCGCCGGGAAGAACACTCTGGCAGGGCAGGCAGACAAAGTGGCCAGCCTGATTGCCGAGTTGGGTCTGAACGCCCCGCTCATCGTCGGCCATTCCCTGGGCGGCGCCGTAGCGCTGAACCTTGCGCTGAATCATCCCGGTGAGGTCGGCGGGCTGGCGCTGATTGCGCCCGCAACGCAGCCAATCGACAAGCCTGCTTTGGCGTTCCGCGCGATGGCGATCCCATCGGATGTGCTGCGGCGGTTGGTGTCGCTGACCTTTGCGGCGCCTTTGGGGCTGCTGATCTTCGACCGCTTCGCCCGGGCGGTGTTTGCGCCGGAACCCATGCCGACGCAATTTGCCACCAAGGGCGGTGGACTGCTTGTCATTCGGCCGGATAGCTATTTCGCAGCCGGCGGGGACATGATTGCCGTGAGGGAGGCACTGCCCGTTTTGGCCGCGCGCTATCCGTCCTTGCGGATGCCGGTCGACGTACTTTTCGGGCGCTCGGATCAGGTTCTGGAACCGGATATTCACGGTGTCAGGCTGCGTGACGCGGTTCCGGGTGCAACGCTGACACAGATCGAGGGGGGGCACATGATCGTCTATACCCGTCCTGAAATCGTCGCCGACTGGATTCTGGCGCAGGACACGAAAAACGTGCAGATCGGGCGACTCAATGACTGACATGGCGACATCGACTGACGAGGCGACGCTATTCACCAACCAAGCCGCGGCGGCCTTTGCCTTGCAAAAGGCGGGTGTGATTGCCCGTCGGCAGCTATTCGGACCAGCCGAACGCCGCGACGCACTTGAAAGCCTTGCCGCGGCCATCCGACAGAACGAGGCCGCGCTGATCGCTGCCATGGCGGCTGATTTCGGCAAGCCAGAGGCGGAAATCATCCTGACCGAACTGATCCCCGTACTGCAGGAAATCCGCCATGCGTCACGGCATCTGAAGCGCTGGATGCGACTCCGCCGCGTCTTGCCGACATTGGCATCCTTCGGCACCACAGCGTATGTCCGGTCAGAGGCGCGAGGCGTCTGCCTGATCATTGCGCCGTGGAATTATCCGTTCAGCCTTGCCATCGGCCCACTGGTGTCTGCGCTGGCGGCAGGCAACAGTGCGATCATCAAACCATCCGAGATGACGCCGGCCACATCTGCGATCATCGCACGCATGATGAAAGACGCCTTTCACCCAGAACTTGTGACCGTCATCGAAGGCGGCGTCGCGGCATCGACGGCGCTGCTGGCTTTGCCATTCGACCACATCTTCTTCACCGGCAGCCCTGCGGTCGGCAGGATCGTCATGGCCGCGGCGGCAAAGACGCTGGCGTCGGTTACGCTGGAACTGGGTGGCAAGTCGCCCACAATTGTCGGGCCGGATGCAGACATCCGGCAGGCAGCGGCCTGGATTGCATTCGGCAAGTTTGCCAATGCCGGCCAGACCTGCATCGCACCGGACCATGTCTTTGTTCACGCATCGGTCAAGGACGCGTTTCTGGCAGCCCTGCGCGAACGTATCCGCAGGGCCTACGGCGACGGAGCTGCCAGCCCGGACCTGGCTCGGATCGTGAATGATCTTCAGGCCCGGCGACTGTCAGGACTGCTGCGCGATGCCCTTGCAAAGGGGGCCCGGGTGACGCTGGGGGGCGCGGTGCACGATTGCCATATGGCCCCGACGCTGATCGAGGCGATCACGCCGGAGATGGACATTGATCACGACGAAATCTTTGGTCCCATCCTGCCAGTCATCGTTTATGACGACATCGACGCAGTGACGCATCAGATCAACGCCCGCACAAAACCTCTCGCGCTGTATGTATTTGACACATCGCGGGCGCGGATCAATGCGATCATCGCGGCCACAAGCTCTGGCAGCGTGGGTGTCAATCTGACGATGGCCCAGTTCACGCATACGGGGCTGCCGTTCGGGGGCGTGAATACCTCTGGCATCGGCGCGGCGCATGGACATGCCGGGTTTCGTGCCTTCAGCCATGAACGCGCCGTGATGATCAATCGCTATTCGCCGCTGCCGATGATTTTCCCACCGTACACACCGCGGGTGAAGCGACTGATCGGCCTTTTCAAAGGTATTCTGGGGTAGATATGTTCGATTATATCATCGTCGGCGCCGGTTCCGCCGGTTGCGTCCTCGCCAACAGGCTGTCAGCGGACCCCGGAACGCGGGTCTGCCTTGTCGAAGCAGGCACGCGCGACCGGAACCCGTTGATCCACCTGCCCTTGGGACTGGCGCTGCTTGCCCACAACAAAAAGCTGAACTGGGGCTATAAGACAGCACCACAGGCTGCGCTGAATGGCCGGCGCCTCTATTGGCCGCGCGGCAGGACACTTGGCGGATCCAGTTCGGTCAACGCCATGATCTATGCCCGCGGCCATCCTGCAGACTACGACGGCTGGGCGGCTGCCGCCGGTCCGGCGTGGAGTTGGGACCGCGTGCGCGCCCTGTTTCTGCGAATGGAAGGCAACACGGCCCTGTCGGATGCGCACCACAATACGACCGGTCCGCTGTCGGTCAGCAATTTGCGGCACGTGAACCCCATGAGCCGCGCTTTTGTGCAGGCCGGAGTCGAGTGTCATTTTCCCGAGAACCCCGATTTCAATGGCGAGTGCCAGGACGGAGTCGGCATCTATCAGGTCACACAGCGGGACGGCAGACGCTTCAGCGCGGCCCGCGCGTTTCTCGGCCCGGCGCGGGATCGCCCCAACCTGATGATCGAAACCGGGGCACAGGTTGAACGCGTGATTTTTAAGGAACGACGTGCTGCCGGGGTGCAGATACAGGGTCGCGTGCTGCAGTTGAATGCGGGGGGTGAAGTGATCCTGTCGGGCGGTGCCATCAACTCACCGCAGATCCTGATGCTGTCAGGCATAGGCCCGGTGGCAGAGCTGGCGCGTCACGGTATTCCGCTGTTGCACCCTGCGGCGGAGGTTGGTGAAAATCTGACGGATCACCTCGATATCACGGTCATGTCATCGACCCGAGGACGCGAACCAATGGGAATGGCCCCCAGCTTTCTTCCCCGTGCTGTCAAGGCCGCCTGGCACTTCGTGACCAGCCAGACGGGCGAGTTGACATCGAATGTGGCCGAGGCCGGGGGGTTCATAAAATCCGATCCGTCGCAGGTTCGCCCGAACCTGCAATTCCACTTCCTGCCGGCCTTGCTGCGGGATCACGGCAGGCAGATCACCTGGGGGTATGGTGTGACCCTTCATGTCTGCGACCTCTTTCCAAAAAGTCGTGGCCGCATCCGGTTGAACAGCAACGATCCACTCGCCCACCCGGTGATCGAGGCGAACTATCTGACCCATCCTGACGACATCGCCGTCCTGCTGAAGGGCCTGCGGATCGCCCGTCGCGTTATGGCCGCACCTGCCCTGGCCAACCTCCTCAAGACCGAGCTCGCGCCGGGCGAGGCCCTGACAACGGACACAGACCTGACGGCGGATATCAGGGCCCGGGCCGAGTCCATTTACCACCCGGTCGGCACGTGCCGCATGGGTCAGGACGCGGCCTCTGTTGTCGATCCGCAGGCTCGCGTGCGGGGGGTGAATGGCCTGCGGGTCGTTGACGCCTCCATCATGCCGACAATCATTGCGGGAAATACGAATGCGCCGACGATGATGATCGCGCAAAACGTGGCCGACATGATGTTGAAGTCCGGCACGGAAAGCCGAGCCCATGGGGTTCACTCCATACCCAGGCGCAGTTCTGGTTGAAAATCAATGCCATAGCGGCTAGATGGCGGGTCATTGAAAATGCCAGAATGTGCGCGTTAAGGATGTTTCTCGCATTCTGCGGCATTTTGACCTGTGCCTTTGTGCATTTGTGGTTAAATGCAAATGACTGATCAAAAATTTCAGGCACTTTTGCCAGCCCATAACTGAATCATACATCTGCAATCTGGGGACTTAAGCTTGTGATATGCGCCAGGAAAACGGAGTCGCCGCAGCCTGTGGACGCAGGTGAAGCCGCACTTTTCCAGCATTCTGGGCGCAGCCGGTTTCTTGAAGAACTGGCGGCGTCTGTCGAGGCGCAAAGTGCTGCGACCGTTCTGTGTGTGCTGGATATCGACAAGTTCCGCTTTTTGAACGCTGTCGTCGGATCTCAGGTGGCAGATCTCGCCTTGCAGCAGATTTTCGAGGTCTTGCGGGGTCATCTCGGGCCAGAGACACTGATTGGGCGCACCGGTGACGATGAGTTTTCTGTGCTTCTCTCAGGCGGCGACCTGCCAAAGGCCCATGCACAAACCGTCTCGCTGATGGAAGCCCTGGCGCGCTATCAGCTTGACTGGTGCGGCCAGGTGTTCAGGTTCACGGCCTGTGCGGGTCTTACGGTGGTGTCACAATCGCAGACTGCCGCAGACGCGCTTCATGCCGCAATGACCGCTTGCTGTGCCGCAAAGGATATCAGCCCGGGCAGCATCGTGGTCGCTGACGAGGCAGAGAAATTCCTGACGCGGCACTACGCAGATGCCCGCATCCTGACGGGGCTTCAGTCGGCCATGGCCGTCGACAGGCTGAGGCTTTATGCGCAGGAAATTTTCAGTCTTGATCCGGCCGTCGGAACCACGCTGGAATTTGAACTGCTGGTGCATATGGTTGATGCCGATGGCACCGAATTTCCACCGTCAGCGATCATTCCGGCCGCCGAACGGCATGGCTATATCCGCGACCTTGACCGCTGGGTGATGAAGGCGGCGCTGCTGGAGCACGCAGACCTGTTGCAACGCAACCGGAATATCACCCTGTCGCTGAACCTTTCAGGCCAGTCTTTGGCTGACCCCACGCTCTGGCCTTATGTCTCGGCGTTGTTTGCAGAGTCTGCAGTATCAGCGTCGCGCATACAGTTCGAAATCACCGAGACGTCAGCGATCAGCGATATGTCTGTGGCTATGTCATTTGTGCAGTCGGTGCGCGCACTCGGGTGCAGGGTGGCCCTGGATGATTTTGGGTCGGGCTTGTCGAGCTTTGTCTACTTGCGCACCTTTCCGGTCGATTGCATCAAGATTGACGGAGCCTTCGTCGCGAATGTCACCGATGCCAAAAGCACGGATCGCGCAATCGTGAGCGCGATTGTCGGAGTGGCACGCGATCTGCAGCTTACAGTGGTGGCCGAGCATGTTGATAGTGCCGAAATCCTGGCCACCCTGCGGAAACTTGGTGTTCACAAAGTGCAGGGGTATCTGATTGCCGAACCCCGCCCATTTCGCGAAATGTTTGAAAAGTCGTCCGATTAAACTTTTGGTTGTGTCCTTTTGCCCACGATTGGCTGTTCTGTCGGCGTTAACACTTGTTTATGAATTGAGCTTGTCAGCAATCCATCAGCTACTCTGGCTGACAGCAGGATGAGAGATGCCAAGCGAGGGTCGAGTTTTGAATCACGCCGTTCCGTGCCGTCTGGCAACGTTTGCCACTGTGCTCTGGCTTTGCGCGTGCAATGTCGTGCCCCCTCAGCTTCCTCCCATGCTGGGCGAGGTGGAAGAAACCACGCAGTTTGTCACGGTTCCTCTGGGGCAAGCGTGGGTTAACGCTCCGGGGGCCGTGATCGTGACAGAGCGCGGACTGGTCAACAGCCTGGAGCAGCGAATCGGGCTGGTGAACAGGACGGCTGTCAGAGGGGACAATATGCTCACCTTGCGGGCACGGGTGGTTCAGGGCCAACAAGAGGGCCGCTTTCGCTTTGATGAGTTCCTGCGCCGGATCGGCGGTTTGCCGGACCCTTTCAGCACGTTGAAATCCGGCGATCTTTTGACTGGTGAGGATGAGTTGGGACCATATTTCTGGGCAGAAAACAGGGTTGGCGGGAATACAATCTGCGTTCTTGGCCTGCGCCGACTTGGCACCGGAATGCGCCAGATGCCAGGCGACACCAATGTGATGGATGTCATGCTGCGCAACTGTGTGGCCGGCGATGCCGAGCAGGCGCTGGAACCGATCATGGCCGCCAGTATCGGCTACATTTCCGGCGTGGCGACGACGCAAGACAGTAGGGGAATCGAGATGTTGTCACCTCTTGCGGGTCCGACGCCGCAATGACGCCCTCATTTTGCTGCACAATCGACATATATGCATTTATGGCATTTCCAACGGGAGCGATCGGTTGAAACAGCGCCGCCTCAGCGGGCTAGCCCTGCTTTTAGTCTGGGCCTTGTTGATGGCCCCGACCCTTTTGCTGGCATCCGTGCCGTCGTCTACAGCTGCGCAGGCGTTGCTGGGGTTTGTGGCGATCGTGATCGTCGTCCTGCTGAAGCCCTTTGCCACCAACACCATTGCGCGCTTTGCGCTTCTGGCGGTCGGCAGTGTGATTGTCATGCGCTATTGGATCTGGCGGCTGACTGACACACTTCCCGAAGCAGGGCTGACCCCTTCATTCGTGCTGGCCACCATTTTGTTTGTCATCGAAACCTATTCGATCATGGTGTTCTTCTTGAACGCCTTCATCATGGCTGACCCGACCGAACGTGCCTTGCCGCCAAAAGTGGCGGTGGACAAGCTGCCAACGGTCAACATTCTGGTTCCGTCTTATAACGAGCCGACCGAGATGCTGAGCGTCACGTTGTCGGCAGCCAAGAACATGATCTATCCGCGAGACAAGCGCGTCGTCGTCCTGTGTGACGATGGTGGCACGGATCAGCGCTGCAATTCTTCCGACCCGGAGCTGGCGCGCCGGTCACAGGAACGCCGGGCCGAATTGCAGCAGCTGTGCCGTGACCTTGGGGTCATGTATTCCACACGGGCGCGCAATGAGCATGCAAAAGCCGGAAACATGAGTGCTGCGCTGGCAAAGCTTGATGGCGATCTGGTGGTGGTGTTTGACGCCGACCACGTGCCGTCACGGGATTTTCTGGCAAGAACCGTGGGGTACTTCGTCGATGACCCAAAACTCTTTCTGGTCCAGACGCCCCACTTTTTCATCAACAAGGACCCGATCGAGAGAAACCTTGGCCTGAAATGCCCGCCCGAGAACGAGATGTTCTATTCGATGATCCACCGGGGGCTGGACCGGTGGGGAGGGGCCTTCTTTTGTGGATCAGCCGCCGTGCTGCGCCGCAAGGCACTGGATTCTGTCGGCGGGTTTGCCGGTGAGACCATCACCGAAGATGCCGAGACGGCGCTTGAAATTCATTCCAACGGCTGGCGCAGCCTGTATCTTGACCGCGCCATGATCGCGGGGCTGCAACCGGAAACCTTTGCGTCCTTCATCCAGCAGCGCGGTCGCTGGGCGGCGGGCATGATGCAGATGCTTATGCTGAAAAACCCGCTTTTCCGAAGCGGCCTGCATTTTCTGCAAAGGCTTTGCTACATCAATTCGATGTCCTTCTGGCTGTTTCCGATCATCCGGTTGGTCTATCTGATCGCACCTCTCAGCTATCTGTTCTTCGGGGTGGAAATCTTTGTTTCGACCTTCCAGGACGCGATGGTCTACACGCTCAGCTATATGGCGGTCAGTTTTCTGATACAGAACGCGATGTTCGCCCGCTATCGGTGGCCGTTGATCTCCGAGGTGTATGAGGTTGCCCAAGCTCCGTATCTGGCCATGGCAATCTTTCGCACCATCCTGAAACCACGCGGGGCCAAGTTCAACGTGACCGCAAAAGATGAAACGCTGGCTCATGATTATATCTCGCCGATTTATCTGCCGCTGTTGATCCTGTTCCTTTTGATGGTTGCCGGTGTGGTGGCGCTTGTCGTGCGCTGGATCGCTTTTCCGGGTGACCGCAGCGTGCTGGGGGTTGTCGGGACATGGGCGGTGATCAACTTCTTGCTGGTATCCCTGTCCCTGCGCGCCGTTTCCGAAAAGCAGCAGCGCCGCAGTTCGCCGCGCGTCGATATGGAAGCGCCGACAACTCTGTGGTGGGATGGATCGGGCGAAACACCGCTCGAAGGGGTGGTTCTGGACGCATCGACCAGTGGCGCGCGCATTCGCATTGCCGCGACTCCAAAGGGCAAAGCAGGCCTGCGGATGGTCACCAAGGGTGAAACCATTGAGTTCCGCCCAAGATTTTCGGACGCGGCCCATCTGGAGCGTCCGGTAAAAGCCGTGGTCCGCATGATCACCGATACCCCCGACGGTCAGGTGCTGGGTCTGCTTTTCCTGCCTGATCAGGCTATGGAGGTGCGTGAAACGGTGTCTTTCCTGATTTTCGGTTCCAGTGAGAACTGGCTGAAAATGCGTGAGGCGACACGCGCCAAGAAAGGGCTGATTGCGGGTATTGTGTATGTGGTCTGGCTCAGCGTTTCATCGCTGCCGCGCACGATCGGCGATTTCATGCGGGAGCCTGATCGTCGCCGCCGCTCGGCAAAGATGGCGGCCCATCAACCCAAGTCAGCGCATCTGGTCGCCTTTGGGGCTGATTTCAAGGAAGACATGGCGACAGAAGACCCCGCCACCCTGCAAAGCGCCGCCTTTATCGGGGGGGATATGCGATGAACGCCCTGCGCGCGTTCGCCATAGTCTTGCTGATGCCATCGTTGGTATCCGCACAGGCGACGGATACGCCTCAGATTCAGCTTCAACCTATGGACCCTCAGCAGGTTGCGCCTGCAGCCCCCGACGCCCCCGCGGCTCCCGGTGAGGAGCCCCGGATCGACCTTGCACCGCCCGTACCGGAAGCGGGCGGCACTCAGACCGTCGCCCCTCCGGAACCGATGGACCGCGATGTGGGGGCACCAGCGACGCCCACCGAAGCCCCGACGCAGTCGCTGCCCCCCGCCGGCTGGATGATTGCACTTACCCCGGCGGCACAGACTGTTCCGACAGAGGTCCGCATTGGCATCAGCATGCCAGCGCCGAGGCAGTTTCGACTGAGCGGTGAAAATGCCAACGCTGACTTTCTGCTGACTCTCCCCGATGGCGTCGCACCCCCGTCCGACCTGCGGCTGGCGCTGCGATCAAGCGTCAATGTTTTGCCAGAAGCGTCGACGCTGGCGGTGCGGATCAACGACACCGACGCGGGGACGATCACATTGGACACGTTTGGCGAGTTTTCCGAGAAGATACTGCCAACGGCTGCCCTGGTGGCCGGGGTGAACCGTATCAGTCTTCGCGCGGTCCAGAGCCACCGCATCTTTTGCGGCCCCGAGGCGTCTTTTGGCGTCTGGACCGAGGTGGATCTTGGCAACAGCGGTGTCCTGATGGACCCGGCGCAGGTGCCTCTGAATGCGCAGGGTTTTCTGGCCGCGATGCAATCGCAGGTGGCGCGCGGCGGAGCGGTTGAAATTGTTGTGGATGATGCAACCGATGTGGGGTTGATCCGCGACGTTGCCAGCCGGATCACCGACATGCTCGGTGGCGCACCAAGGCTTGAGGTGATGCCATTCTACGCCATGCAAGCCGGACCAGAGGCCCGCGCGCGGATTGCGCTGATCAATGCGCCATTGCCAAAAGCGTCTGTGCGGCGCGGGGCCGGCGGTGCCGTTGTCTTGCAGATTGAACATGCGGGCAAAGAGGCCCCCGATCTTTCCATGATGCTTCCCGAACGCCCGTCTGAGTGGGGTGTACCCGCGCTGACGCCGGGCCGTCCGACACTGCTTGCCGAGCTTGGGGCAGGCGATGTGTTGGCCAATACGCACTACTTCAGGAAGGATATTGATTTTCTGCTGCCCGAGGACTGGTTGCTGCTCGCCTCACAAAAGGCCGAGTTTACCTTGCATTACGGTTTTTCGGGTGGTCTGGCCGAAGGCGCGTTGCTGCTGGTCAAGATCAATGGTGAGACGATCCGCCTGTTGCCCCTGGACCGTGACGGCGGGCAGGTTCAACCGCCACTGGATATCATTTTTCGCGCCAACCGGTTGAATCCCGGCATCAATACTCTGACACTTGAAATGTCGGTGCCTGGCGATCCTGCGGATCTGCCCTGCACACCCCGCAGCACGGATATGCTTGTTGTGCTGTCCGACAGCACGTTGAATGTGCCACCTTCGCCAAAGATGCAACAAGCGGATATGTCACGCAGTCTGTCGCGCCTGGGCGGGGCGGATGTCAGCATCCCCAGCCAGGTGGCGGCATCCCCCGCCGGATCTGCCGCGTTGCTGGCCTTTGCCGCGCTGCTGCGTCCGCTGGTCACAGACGGGTCAAAGGCAAACCTGTATGTCGTGGGTTTGGATACCGTGGGTCTGGTGCCCACAGGTGAAACCGGTGTGACGCGGCGCATGCTTCAGAATGCCGTCTATCCAGCGCTTGAAGCGACCATTGCGCCAGCGGTTACACCCCAGGCCCCCCCCGAGACGCCCGGCTACAGTCTTGCCACCGCTGATGGCGTTTCTGCCACGGCCGACCCTGTCGCGCCGGATCAGGACGTGTCCCCACAGCCGGACAGCGGGGCCTTCGCGCCCTACTCCTGGGCGGTCCGCAAGTTGGACGATATGCGCACGTTTTTGATTTCGGACACCATTCCGCTGGTTGACTGGCTGACGGACAAATCCGGTCAGGCGCTGTTGCTACAGCTTGATCCTGAGACGCCGGATGACATCTGGCTGGTGGCGGGGCCGAACATCACGATGACCGAACTCGCCAGACAGGTGGATGAATTCAGGCGCAGCGGACGCAGCCAGGCGCATGTGCAAGCCGCGCTGTTGCAGGGCGATGGCACCTGGGTCACATGGTCCGAGATGCGCCGTCCTGTGTTGCTTGAAGCGTTGTCACCGTCGAATATCCGTGCGGTGCTGGGGAACTATGCGTCATGGTCGCCTTTGATCTTCATGTCGCTTACCCTTTTCCTGGCGTTGCTTTCCGTCATTCCGGCGCTGTTGTTTGTGCTGATGACACGTCGTTCAGGGAGCAGGACATGAACCGTCGCCGTTTCATCAGATCCCTTGGTGTGGCCCTCTCCGGCTTGGCGCTGCCTCAGGGGGCCTGGGCACAACAGCCCCGGTCAATTGCCGGTGCGATCCCGCCGGGACACGCTTTGCAAGCCTCTTGGCAGGCGTGGAAAACACTGTGTCTGAGGCCGGACGGCCGGGTGATTGACGGCTTTCAGAATGAAGACAGCCATTCCGAAGGCCAAAGCTATGGCCTGACGCTGGCTGCGGCCTTTGATGACGAAGCTGCCTTTGAGAGCATCCGGATCTGGACCGAAGAAAACCTGGCCATCCGGGACGATGCGCTGCTGGCATGGCGTTGGCGGCATGATCAGCGTCCGCATGTGCCTGACGATAACAATGCAAGCGACGGTGACCTGTTCTATGCCTGGGCCCTCTCGGCCATGGCCGCGCGACACGACCGGCCCGAACTCGCGCAGCGCGCCCGCATGATTGCACAGGATCTGGTAAGCGTGTGCAGCGTGCCGCATCCAAACGGCAGTGGCTCACTCTTGTTTCTGCCTGCACAGCAGGGGTTTGCGGCAGACACAGGGTTTACCATCAACCCGTCCTATTACATGCCGCGCGCGATGCGTGAGCTGGCTGCTGCAACCGGCGTCAGCCAGTTGCAGCGTCTGGCCGATGATGGCGTCGCGCTGATGACAGACTTGGCCGAAAGCGGGCTTGTTCCTGACTGGGTGACGATCACCGCAGACGGCTGGGTGCCGCCACCCGAGCGGTTTTCATTCAATGCCGGATATGAAGCTATGCGCGTGCCGCTGTTTGCGGTGTGGTCGGGCAATCCGGAGCAGCCGTCGGCCCGCCGCTATGCCGCCGCAGCCCAGACAAACCCTCCTGACGAGACGACAACCGTTTTCGAGCGCGGGAGTGGGGCCTCTCTCGAACGCAGCCCGCACCGCGGTTATCAGGCCGTTGTAGGGTTGGTATCATGTGCCGTATCGGGTAGTGTAGGGGCTGCCATTCCTGCATTTGCCACCGATCAGCCCTATTATCCGGCAACCCTGCACCTTATGGCCCTTGTGGCTCAGGCAGAGATCTATCCTCAATGTGTGCCAATATGATCAGATACGCGCTTGTCACTTCGGCCGCCCTGATGCTCGCGCCAACGCCTGCGCTTTTCGCGCAGACCGGGACAGACAGCCCTGCTCCGCTTTTTGACCCGACGAAAGTGGTGACGCCATCCTTCACCGATACTCAGGCCCTGAACTTTTATCTGCAGCAGAATGATCAGGTCTCTGCCGAAGCAGAACTGCGACGGTTGCGGACGAAGTTTCCTGGCTGGGTGCCACCAGATGACCTGAGCAGCTTGAGCATCACGCAACCCTCGACTGAAATCGACACGATTTATCGTCAGATTGCCGCCGGAGAGCTTGTTGAGGCCGGCAAGACGATCCAGGAAACACAGGCTGCATATGCAAACTGGGCAGTGCCTGCCGACATGATCCGCCTGCTGGAAACTGCTGAAGGGCAGATCATGCTGGACAAGGCGCTGGATGCCGGGAACGCGGCGGAAGCACTCGAAATTGCCAGCAACACCGATGGGTTGCTGCGGTGCGACCGGGTGAACAATGCGTGGCGGATTGCCGAGGCGCAGGCGGCGCAGCAGGCGGCATCGGCGGCCTTGGGCACCTACAGCGCCATTGTCAGCGCCTGTACGGGATTTGAAAGCATTGTGTCCACGCTGGAAAAGTCTGATGCAGTGGCGACCGAGGACGAGCTGAATGGGTTGTTTGACATCGCGCTGTCACGCTTCCCTGAAGCCCAAGATGATTTGGATGCTTTGAAGACCCGGTTGATGGAGGGGCGTGGCGGGGCACCGGTGCAAATCGCCATCGCAGCCGAACCCTCTGCGCGACCAAGGGCGAGGCCGAGTGCGGGACCGACAACAGGCATGCCTGCGCCAGCCCCCAGTGCCCCGGTTGTGGTAGAGGTCGGGCGGGACGCACCACCCTCCGCAGCGCCGAGCGGTGGTGGGTCTTCAACAGGCAGCGGGACACAATGCCTTGCAGCCACCAATGGCGCCACATCGCCGACGCGTCTGGTCGAACGCGGGTGGTGCGCTTACGATCTTGATCGCCCGATGGAGGCTTTGGCGGCATTCCAGAGTGCCGAAGCCCGGCTGTCCGGCGCACAGCGCCGGGATGCCCGCTTTGGTATGGCGCTGTCTTATCTGAAGATGAACATGACGGAAGAAGCCGCCCGCATTGCCGCCACCACCCAGCTTACGCGCCAGCAGCGCGTGGACACGGAATCGATCATTCTCGATCAGCGAGGCGTGCTGGCGTACAAGAAGAAGCAGTACCGAAACGCAATCGCCTACTTTGATGCGTTGGAACAGGTGTCAGGCACCCTGCGCCGGGATCTGGCTCTTTTGCGCGGGTATGCGTATCTGAACTCGGGCAACCGCGCCAAGGCGCAAAGCTTGTTCCAGACGCTTCACAACCAGTTGGCGACCTCTGAAACCAATAGGGCGCTGGATGCTGCGCAGTGATCTTTACCAGCGCAAGGCGTCATAGCGCATATTGACCGTCACCAGCGCATAGTCGAAAAAATCTGCGGTTGATCGGTTCACCATGTACCCGACCTGAGCAGTCAGGCCAGTGTTGATCTGGTAGGAAAGGCTGATCCCGGTCGCCTTGTCTGACCGGGGGGTGCCAAGAAATGCGCCGCCATCCGCAGTTTGGTGCCACAGGCCAATGCCCACCGCCCGTTTGCCCCACAGCCACTGCACATCAGCGGCGGCCCGGACATTCAAAGCGGTTTCCCCTTTGATTCCAGCCGCTTTGGTCAATGACAGCTTTGTTGCGGCGGTGTTCCAGGCAGATCCCCATGACAGGGTAACGGCGGGCTGCGCCCCGACAGCATATTCCGTATTGGCAAGTTCCGCCTTAACCTCATGATGGCTTTGGCCCGACGTGAACAGTTGCGACACGATCAAAGCGGTCTTTTGTGATGTGCCAGAGCCCAGTTCGCGGTTGCTTCTGGAAAGCGTGTGGCACAGATCCACAAAGGTCCAGCCTGTTACATGATTGCGGCTGCACAGACCAAGTTCGGCGTTGCTGCGGCCGATGCGGTGTTCCGGTGACCAGACTGCCTCGCCACGGACAAGTCCTTCGATGTAACGACCTTCGGCCCATGCCAGACGCCCGACGCCGCCCGCCGAGAAGCCGAACACCGCCCCCGCTTTGGCGCGATAGGCGGGATCGGCCGCGAACTCATAGCCGTTGAAGCGGAAGCTGTCCTGCAACGTTCCGCCATTGATATTGCCATCATAGCTGAGCACGGGAGCCGCCCATGCCTCGGCGGCGATGATCCGTTGCGATCCGGGTTCATAGTAAAACCCTTGGCGGATGAGGCTCTGCTTCATCTGAACCGCGGCGGCCCGCGGCGCCGCTTCGGTTTCAAGCAACTTGCCATAAGCAAACATGCGCATCCGTTCGGACCCGCTGATGCCCGCGCTGCGTGCCAGATCCAGCGGATCGGCATTTGCAGAAAAGGCCGCCATGAAACAAAGCGCCGCCCAGCCGATGCGGGAGCGTTTCAGAAAGAGTTCAGCACTCACAAGAACGGATTTCGGGCGCGCCCCCCGTGTGCGGCCGCACGCCAGGCTCTTCCCGAAAAGGGTCATGGAAGCGCATTTGGGTCTGTGCCGACAAACACACCGTCAACCTGGACTGCGGTGCCTTCAACCGTGCCCGCTGCGGTGTAGACGCCTGATGTTGTCATGCCGTGCAGATCGTTGGCATAAGCTGGGGTGCCGCCGATGTTTCCGCGCAGGCTGCCATCAATGGCAAAGATCACACTGCTATTGGGGTCCCAGACCTGAACCGTGATATCACCCCCATAAGCACCCGACCTGATGTTGAAGGGGAGTTGGGTGCCGACAACTTCGGTGCGGATATCTGACGTGCCCGAGACGCCGGTGCGCAGATTGATGTTCGCCGTTTGCGTGTCGAAGTTCAGCACAAGATCGACCAAACCATTGCTGTCGCTGCCACTGCGGACTGGCTGTCCGTCAATCGTAGCCCAGACAAAGTTCTGTCCCCGCAGATAATATGTGCCCGTCGCGGACACAAGCTGACCGTTCTGCTCGTTCCTGAACGGAGTGTGGTCGGCGGTCAGGCGCAAAACACGGACGACTGTTTCTTTGCCGCCTGACCCATCGACCTGCGCCAGCACTTCAATGGTGACCTTCCCATCATACTGCGCGTCAGAAAGGGCGATGAGATTGCGATAGCCTGCTGGGCTTGCGGGGTCTGAATCTTCAAACTGGGCGATGATGGCGGCATCGGCAGGTGTGGAGTTGTCACGGCGGATCCGGCTGAAGCCGTTGTCGTTTCTTGAGTAGCTTTCAAACGCCGGGGTTGTCACAGCCGCCGCAGGAGGAGGCGTTGGTTCTCCGGCCCCGCCGCCGCAACCGCCCAGAAGCACGAGGCACAGGGCAGCTGTCAGAACCTGTTTTGAATTCATCTGCATCTCACACCCTGGGTTGATTCGGTCGCTATCGGTTAACGTTAGCGCACATGCCAACACGTTGCCATGAACTGCGCGCGTGGAGCGCCATCCGCAGGGCAATGGCGCGCGTGGCCTGAAACCGGAGCAAGACACAGATCGGCCGAGAAGAATCCAATAATCATCACTTTCCCAAACAAGGCACGGGTTTGCCATTATCCCGCCATCAAGCGCTGCCATGAGGTCAGCGTTCCGAGTGATCATCCTCGCCTTCACAAGAACGGATTCAGTATGTTGCCGTGCACTTTCATCAACGCAGGATTTGGGGCGTGACCGGCGCGGTTCTCATAATGTCGATGCTGTGCGTCGTCTCGTTCGTGTTGGCGATCGCACTCGCGCGCAAGTCGCAGTTTCACGGCAAACCGTTTTTGGTCATCGCACAACTCGCGGTTTGCGCGTGGGTCTTCACGACGATTGCCGAGCTGGTTGCACAGACCCCGGACCACAAGATTTTCTGGTCGAGCGTGTCCTGGATTGCAATTGTGATCACGCCGACGGCGTGGACCCTGTTCATCCATCGCTACATCAACAATATTCGTGGCAAATTGCGGTGGCATGAAGAGGCGTTGCTGACGGTGTCGCCCCTCTTGATCATGTCTTTTGTCGTCACAAATCCGTGGCACCAATCCTTCTATGGACCCGCCACCGGCCCGGTCAGCACAGCACCGGGAGCGCCTTTGCAGTATGACCACGGCTCGCTGTTCTATGCTGCAGCCGCCTATCTGTATGTTTTCATGGCGTACAGCACGGCGGTCATGACGCGGGGTGCTCTTTTTGCCGCCAAACTTCACCGCACGCGGTTTAGGGCGATGCTGGCGCTGACCATACTGCCGGTGATGATGAACACCAGCTACATCCTGTTCGACGTCACGATTGCCGGGGTGGATGGAACGCCGTTTTCGTTCCTTCTGGCCACTGCCGCCTTTTCCTGGCTCCTTTTGTCGGATCAGTTTTTCAGCCTCTTGCCCATCGGGAACCGCGTTCTGATGGAAAAACTACAGGAGCCTGTGCTCTTTGTCGACGCATGCGGGACTATCATCAGCGCCAATCCCGCCGCAGAAAAACTGCGCGTTTCCAATGATCTGGGCGAAAGCTGCTGGCATCCTGACCTTTTGGTCCAGCTTCCGAACATGCAGGGGATGCTGGATACACCAACGGTGGTGTCAATTGGCGCACATCACTACGAAGTTCAGATTGCTTTGCTTGAAGCTCCGTTTTCTACATCGGGTGAGCCTGCGGGTTGGATGGTGTTGCTGAAGGATGTCACCGCTCTGAAGCTTCAGGCGCTGAACCTGGAATTTGCCTTGCGCCACAGTGAAATACGCATCAATGCCGCCGCGATCTTGCTGGACGAACTGCGCAGTCAGGCCACGACAGACGCGCTGACGGGTCTTTCCAACCGCCGCGCGTTGGATAACTGGCTGACAAACATCATAGATAATACGAACATGCGCGACCAGGATCTGCTGCTGGCGGTTTTGGACATCGATCACTTCAAGAGTATCAATGATCAACATGGCCATAGCGTCGGCGATGCGGTCCTGCGCAACTTTGCCGATGCCGTGGTCCGCCATTTTCGCAGGTCTGATCTGATTTTCCGGACGGGGGGAGAGGAGTTTCTGCTGTTGTTGCCCAGAATGACCGAGATAGAATTGAATGTCCGTCTGGATCTCCTCCGCCATGAACTGAGCACCCAAGGCCCTATCAAGACAAAATTCTCTGCTGGGGTCGCAGCGTGGACCGGACAGCGGGAAGCCTTTGAGACAGCCTGTGAACTTGCGGACAAGCGGCTGTATGTGGCCAAGACCCGCGGCCGCGACCGTACCATCGGAACCAAGACGGCGATCCTGACACTTGTGCCCGTCAGCAAAAGCGCTTGATCCAGGCAAAGATCTGTCTGTCGATGACAGGGCGAAGGGGTGCAATTTTGTGCACAAGGCCAGCCTGAAGGCGCGTTGAAACAGCCTTTGGCCGGCCGTCAGAGCCATCCTGATAAAGCTGGCGAGGGCCAGTTCGCCCGATACGAAGATCCGCCTGCCGGGCGAGCTTCAGAGCCATGCCCTGAAAAT
Organism: Pseudotabrizicola sp. 4114; assembly: GCF_031457365.1. NCBI lineage: Bacteria > Pseudomonadati > Pseudomonadota > Alphaproteobacteria > Rhodobacterales > Paracoccaceae > Pseudotabrizicola > Pseudotabrizicola sp. 4114. Next base: position 18,830 of record NZ_JAVDWP010000015.1, read on the forward strand.
GCTGTATTCGCGGGACACCAAAAGTGTTAACAAAGAGTGAACACGCTGAGCGGCGCAGACGGCGCAGTCAGCAAAAGGCCATGGAGCGCCTTTGGATCTCACAAAAACAGCGCGTCGGAAGCACAAAGATGGTCGAAACCCTTTCAGAAAACGTCGTGGCGGCGGCTATGCAGCCGATCACCGATTCTCATGTGCCCACGGTTTTACGCGCAAATATCCAACGCCAAAGCGAAAAGCTGATGGGGTTGGCAATCACGCTTTTGGAGTCAGGGATGGATGAACAGCAGGTAAGGTCGATCGTCGACCTTGCCTGCTCGTCCTATCGCGATGAACTGACAGCCACTATCCTCGCCTTGAGGGATCACCATGAGAACTGACAGGCAACTGACCGATGAAGCAGGGCGTCTTGCGGCATTGCGTCGTTATGATGTGCTCGACACGCCCGCAGAAGAACCCTTTGAAAAGCTGACCGAACTGGTGCGCAACGTATTGTCGGTACCGATTGCAGCTGTGAGTTTGATCGATGAAAAGCGTCAGTGGTTCAAATCCATCGCCGGATTGTCCGCATGCGAAACAACACGCGATGTGTCGTTCTGTGCTCATGCCATCAAGCGCCGTGAACCCATGGTTGTGCCAGATGCAACGCTGGATATCCGCTTTGCCGACAACCCCTTTGTAACGTCAGACCCATTTATCCGCAGTTATCTGGGCATTCCGCTGGAAACGCCGGATGGGTATAACCTTGGCGCGCTTTGCGCCATTGACCTGAAGCCGCGTAGCTTTTCCGGCCACGAGATCGCGATTCTCACGAGCTTTGCGAAACTGGTCGTAAATGAGCTGGAGTTGCGCCAGATCGCCAACAGTGATGTCCTGACCGGCGCAATGACGCGGCGCGGGTGGGTCGCTGCATGTGAAAAGGAACTCGAACGCAGCCGGAGATACGACACAGCCGCTTCGATTATCCTTTTCGATGTCGATCACTTCAAAGGCATCAATGACTCGCACGGCCATCCCGCAGGTGATGAAGTGTTGCGCGTAATGGTGCAGCGCTGCCTTGCGACACTTCGTGACAGCGATAGCATTGGCCGGATCGGTGGCGAAGAATTCGCGATCCTCTTGCCAGCAACGGACGCTGCTGGCGCCATTGACCTTGCCGAACGGTTGCGCAGGCAATTTGCCGATAGCCCGGTGATTTTCAATGGCGCCCAGCTTCGTGTCACCGCGAGTTTTGGCATTTCGTCGCGTACCAGCGCCATCAAAGATGTCGATGCCTGGCTCGCCGCTGCGGATGCTTTGCTGTACCAGGCCAAGGCCGGTGGTCGAAATCGCTGCAAAGCCAGCACGGAGCCTTCGATGAGCGTCTGCCGATAGGACAGCGGGCGATCCGCAGAAAATGGACAGTGCTGTAGTGTTACCACGCCGTAAGGCCCCCGACGACACCGGTGTTTGATCCCGTCGTGCAGGAAGATGCTTCAGACGCCAGAAAACGGGTCACGCCGTTGGTCTCGTCAGCCCCGTCCCCTCCTGCCCCAGAATGAACGGGTCGCGCACCCGGATGGTGCCGATACCGCCTTCCAGCCAATACTGCAGATCCGACCCGCAAATGCCGCCCGTCAGAACCGCCACGCGCACCTCGCCAGGACCGGGCACTTCTGTCGCACGCGCTTCAAGCTTCAACTCATCCCGCCCATGCAGGCAAACGACACGTCCATCAGAAGGTTTTGTCATATTGGCCTCAGGGCATCAGAGTGTTGGGCAGCCAGATCGACAGCGCCGGGAAATAGCTGACCAGCATCAGCACGACCATATTCGTGATGATGAAAGGGATGATCGCCCGGATTACCGGCGAGAGTGGCAGTCGCGCAATGTTCGACGCAACAAACAGACACACCCCGACCGGCGGCGTTGTCAGGCCGATCATCAGGTTCAGCACCGCAAAACAGGCAAAGTGCAGCGGATCAATCCCCACTGCCATGGCCAGCGCCTGCAACGGCACGAACAGAATGATCAGTGCGGCAATCGTCTCCATGAACATGCCGACAAACAGCAGCAGCAGGTTGATCAGCAGGATGACCACGAACTTGTTGTCGGTAAAAGACAACACGCCATCGGCCAGCGTCTGGGGGATACGCTCGGCCACTAGAATCCAGCCGAACACATTCGCCGTGCCCACCAGAACCAGAATCCCCGCAGCGTTTACGGCGCTGTCAACGATGATCCTGGGAATGCGTGCGACAGGAAGCTCGCGGTAGACAAACAGCCCCACCAGCATCGCATACAGGCAGGCCACCACAGCGGTTTCTGTCGGCGTGGTGACACCGATCAGCAACCCGCCCACGATGAGAAATGTCATCGCCAGCGCCCAGATCGCGCCGGTGAACGACGTGAACAATTCGCCCACGCCCTTCCAGGACTCCCGGGGGAAGTTCTTTTTTCTGGCGATGAAGTAAGTCACCACCATCATTGCCGCCCCCATCAGCAGCCCGGGAACTGCACCTGCAAGGAACAGCTTGCCAACCGACAGGCCAGACAGCGAGCCGACGATGATCATCGGCACGCTGGGCGGGATCATCGGCCCCACGGTGGAAGAGGCAGCTGTCACCGCCGCTGCGAAATCACCCGGATACCCCGCCTTTTTCATGCCGGGGATCATCATGCCGCCGACCGAAGCCACATCGGCAACCGCCGTTCCCGAGATGCCGCCGAACAGCATCGAGGCCGCGATATTGGCCTGCGCCAGCCCGCCCCGCATCCAGCCGACCAGCGCATTGGCGAACCGGATGATCCGTTCGGTGATTCCGCCAGAGTTCATCAGATTGCCCGCAAGGATAAATCCGGGAATGCAGAGCAGCACGAAACTGTCCATCCCCGCATACATCTTCTGCGGAATGACGACCAAAGGGATATCGGCAAACAGCAGATAGGCCATCGACGACAGGCCAAGTGTCACCGCAACAGGCAGACCAATGGCAAGGCCCAGAACAAACGTCCCCAGAAGCAGGGTCAGGCCCATTATTTATCCTCCGCTCTTAGAATGGGTTGGCCATCATGACGGCCGGTCAGCATCTCAAAGACGCGCATCAGCGCCCAGAGACCCAAAGTGATGAAAAGGATCAGCATGGAGGCATGGATGAAATCCATCCGCCAGCCCAGCGACGCAGCTGTCTGGCGACGCCCGATCGCGGTGTAATCCCAGGCCGCAGACAGCAGGACCGCCGCAAACGTCGCGGTCAGCAAAGCGCAGACCAGCCGCAGCACCCAAGGTGCCCGGCCCGGCAGGCTTTCGCACAACAGATCGACGTTCACCATGTCGCCGCTGCGCAAGGCAAGCCCGGCACCAAGCGCGCCGATGTAGATCAGGCAGAACCGGGTCAGTTCCTCGGTCCAGACTGGGGCGGTGCTCAGGAATGTACGTGCGAAGACCTGCAACAGCACCGATCCAGACAGCACCAGAAAGGCCGCGAGTATCAGGAGGCGGCAAAGCCCCTCCAGCCCGTTGAATGCGCGTGTCATGAAATTCCCCCGAAAGGGCTCTGCCGGAACCTGTCCGGCAGAGCCAGCTGCACTCAGTTGTTAAAGATCTGTTCGGCAAGCGGGCGGATTTCCTCGGCGACGGCGCCAAGGACGGCATCCCGGGCCTTGGCTGCAAATGCCGCCTGATCGACCTCGACAAATGTCACGCCACGGCCTTCCAGATCGGCGACCAGTGCGGTTTCATCTGCCAGAAACAACGCGCGTTCATAGGCTTGTGTGCGCTGTGCTGCTTCCATCAAAGCGGCCTGATCCGCTTCCGACAGTTTGTCCCAGCTCCGCTCAGAAATGGTGAGGTAGATCCACGAACGGACATGCTCGGTCTTGTTCACGACCTTTTGCACCTCGTAGAAACCGCCGGATTTGAACAGGGCCAGCGGGTTTTCCTGCCCCTCGATCGTGCCATTCTGCAGCGAAGTGAACACTTCGGAAAACGCCATCGGTGTCGGGTTGGCCCCCAGCGCCTGCCATGCCGCAACAAAAATCGGCACGTTCGGCACGCGCAGTTTGAACCCGTTCAGAGCATCAGGCGTCTTGATCTCACGCGTGGCCGACAGGTTGCGCGGCCCGCGCGCAAAATAGGTCAGCGGGCGGATGTCGGCCTTCTCAACGATCTCGGCTTCGATCTGCGCGCCGATCTCGCCCGAGGCAACCTCATCCATATGCTCCAGAGATTTATAGGCATAGGGCAACGCCAGCAGCGCAGCGCTCGGCGCCCAGTTCTGCAGGCTTTCGCCGGTGATCGTCATGTCGGCGGTGCCAAGCTGCATACCGTTGATGACGTCAATTTCCTTGCCCAGCGACTCGTTCGGGTAGATCTGCACCTCGACCCGGCCCTGTGTCAGCGCTTTGGCTTCTTCGGCGAATTTCATCGCTGCCTTGTGCCAGATATTCTCTTCATTCGCGAGGTGCCCCAGCTTGAGCGTGACCTCTTGCGCCGCCGCCGCGTTGCCCAGCAAGGCAACCACGGCACAGGTCGCCACCAGTCGCGTGATTTTGTTTAGCGTCATCGTGTCCTCCTCAGGATGATGGACCGCCGGCATTGGCCGGGATCACAGAAAATACTCGGGCTGCTCTTGCTTGATCGCCGGCAGATCCGTCAGGATGCCTTGCAGGTGACAGCGCATGGCGTGTTCCGCTTTGTCAGGGGCGCGTTGGGCGATGGCCCCGAGCACATCGCGGTGCTGGTCGATCAGCCGGTTCGCCGGGAAATGCATGCCCGACAGAACCCTGATCCGGTCCATCTGCGCCTTCATTTCAACCACGATGTGCCAGGCTTTATCTTTGCCCGCACCCTCGGCCAATGTGCGGTGATTGCTTTCATCCGCTATCATGAATTCGCGGGCGGCCCCGCGGACCAGATCCTGCTGGCGGTCAACCTGAGCCCTCAGGTCCGCGATCAGTGTCGGATCGGGCGCATGTGCCAGCAGCTTCACGATATCAGCCTCGATCGCTTCGCGGACTTCTGCCTCGGAAATCCGTGCCCCGGGGTACAGGACATTTTCAATGATCGCCGCGCGAAGCGCTGAATAAAGCTGATCGACCACGCTGGAACCCTGCGGCTGCAACGTATCTGCATTCCACTGCGATCTGACATTCCGAATCTCCCCCAAGACAGGATATAAGCCATACTACCATACCAGTCAATCAGCCGATATTCTTCTGATCAGCGCGATCCTCCGCAATAAAAGCTTTCCCCTTAACTATTGCTTGACTTCTGATACATACCCGAAACTATGATTTAGTAAGAAGGGGAGAAGCAGATGGCCGGAATTGTGCTGGATCGGGTATCCAAGAAGTTTGGCTCGGTCGAAGTCATTCGCAACCTCAATCTAGAGATTGCGGCGGGGGAGTTCGTCGTCTTCCTTGGACCTTCGGGGTCGGGCAAGACCACGCTTTTGCGCATGATCGCCGGGCTGGAGAGCATAGACAATGGGGCGCTGATGATTGACGGGGTCCGGTCGGAAACCCTGTCGCCAGGGCAGCGCAATCTGGCAATGGTGTTTCAGAACTACGCACTTTATCCGCATATGACTGTGGCCGAGAACATGGCCTTCGGATTGAGGAACATCGGGCTTCCGGCCGGCATGATCCGGACGCGCGTGACCGAAGCTGCCCGCATGCTGGAGATGGAGCAGCTTCTGGCGCGTCGCCCGGCGGAACTGTCGGGCGGGCAACGGCAGCGGGTGGCCATCGGGCGCGCGATTGTCAAGGAACCCAAGGCGTTCCTGTTTGACGAACCCTTGTCGAACCTTGATGCCGGATTGCGGGTGCGGACGCGGCTGGAACTGGCCGAGCTGCACCAGCGGCTGGGGTCGACGATGATCTATGTCACCCACGACCAGACCGAAGCGATGACGCTGGCGGACCGGATCGTGATCCTGAACAATTGCCAGATCGAACAGGTCGGTACCCCGATGGATGTCTATTCGCACCCCGCTTCGCGCTTTGTGGCGGGGTTCATCGGATCACCGGCAATGAACTTCCTGCCGGTGACACTGACAGGAACCGGCGACCGGGCAGCGGCGCTGCTGGGGGATGGGACGGTGCTGCCGCTGAAGGGCACACCCGCAGGCGAAGGACCGTGGGAACTGGGCATCCGACCCGAGGCCCTTACGGTTGTGGCATCGGGCGGGTTGACGACAGCAACCGCAACCGTGATCGAGCGGCTGGGAGACCGGACACTGGTTTACGCGCGGATGTCAGACGGCACGCTCGTCACCGCACAAGACAGCGGCCAGTCGGCGATCAGGGCAGGTGATACCATTGACCTGCTCTTTGACACCCAGGCACTGCATCTGTTTGATGGCACTGGCCGCGCGGCCACGCGTTAGCCCTTGATCCCGGCCGACAGGGTGATCGCCTGCGTCACCTTGCGCTGGAAGAGAAGGTAGGCCAGCGCCACCGGCAGGCCTGCCAACACCGCCGCGGCCAGCTCCCGCGCGTAATAGACCCCGAACGCGTCATTGACCTGAGTGATCCCGACAGTGACCGTCATCATCTCGGTCCGGGTGACGGACAGGAAGGGCCAGAGAAAGGCGTTCCATGTCCAGATGAAACAGACGATCGACAGGGCTGCGGTGACACCCCAGTTCATCGGCAGATAGACCTTGAACAGAATGCGGAACTCTCCCGCGCTGTCCATCACCGCTGCTTCGCGGAAGTCTTTTGGCACCTGATCGAAGAACTGCTTGTAGACGATGATGATCACCGGATGAATAAGCTGCGGCAGCATGATACCGGCCCATGTGTTCAGCAGACCCAGCTGTGCCACAAGCACGAAATGGTTGATGATCAGCGCCTGCAACGGCACCATAAAGCTGGCAAGGATCAGCCACCACAGCACTTGTCGCCCCGGAAAGCGCAGTTGCGACAGCGCATATCCGCACAGCATGGACGAGGTGATGGTGATCAGCGTGACACCCAGCGCCACCGCGATGGAGTTCACATACCAGGTGCCGATCTGCGTGGCGGTGATCGCATGAACGTAGTGCTGAAAGGTCAGATTCTCTGGCCAGATCTCGATATAGTTGCGGACAACCTCATCTTCGGGCTTCAGCGACGAGATAACGCCCCAGTACAGCGGAAAGGCCCAGATCACGGCCAGAACCACAGTGACCAGCGTGATCACACCGCCCCACAGATTGACCTGCCGCGCATTTGATATGTTCATTTCCGGTTCCCCGACAGGCGCAGAAGCTGAAATTGCAGCACTGAGACGACCACGACCAGTACGAACAGTGTCACCGCAACCGCTGCGGCCCGCCCGCCCTGATTTTGCTGGAACGCGCGTTGAAACACGTAGTAGACCAGCACCATGTTGTCGTTCGGTCTGCCGCCCTGTGAAAACAGGTAGACCTGATCAAAGATCTTCAGTTGTGAGATCAGCTGGATCGTGAACACCAGTGACGTGACCGGCCACAGCAGCGGCCATGTGATCCGGCGAAAGGTGGTCCAGCGCCCGGCGTTGTCCAGGGCTGCAGCCTCATAAATCTCGGCTGGAATGGATCGCAGCCCGGCAAGGAACAGCAGGATGGAAAAACCTGCGGTCCACCAGATAGTGACGACGGCCATCGCCGGCATGAACCAATCCCGCGATTTGGTGATGGGAACCCGTTTGACTCGCAGCCAGTCCAGCACATGCATTGAAATCCCGAACTGGAAATTCAGGATCCAGTCCCAGATCAGATAGACCACCGACACCGGCAGGATGTAGGGCAGGAAAAACAGCGCCAACACCGCCGCTTGCAACCGTCCCTTCAGCCGCGACACGCCGAGCGCGACGAGAAGCGCCACAACGGTGCCGGGGATGACGGTCAGAAGAACGAAATAGGCCGTATTCCACGCCGCCGTGCGAAAGCGAGGATCGTTGTCGAGACGGGCGTAGTTTTCAACGCCGACAAACTCGCCCTCGCCGATCAGTGGGGCGTCGGTAAAGGAAATTCCGAACATCTGGATCGTCGGCCAGACGAAAACCAGCAGATAAATCGCCAGGAACGGCGTGACCAGCAGGGCTGCGATCAGAGTATCCTTGCGGTGGTTGGTCAGCATTGCATATCCCCGGTAAGACCGGGCCACCAGATTGCAGGTGGCCCGGTCAGGCGTGCGGAAATCAGAGCGCGTTCAGCTCTTCCTTGATGGACTCGACTGCCTCGGAGGGGTCCATCTCTCCGTTCAGGGTCGGCACGAAATAGGTCGACATGACATCGAAGATCGGACCGGCCACGCCTGCAAGCGGGGTTTTCGGATCAAAGATCATGTTGGCCGTCAGCGAGGAGTATGTGGCATTGGGCTCCATCGCGGCGTATTCCGGGCTGGCCGTGACCGGGGCATAGGCCGGGATATGACCCGCCGTCGCCCAGAACAACGAGTTCTTTGCGATCCAGCCCACAACCTCCAGCACTGCCGCGCGCTTTTCTGGGGTCATGTCCTTGCCCCGGTTCAGCGGCAACGCAAAGGCATGACTGTCCGCATAGGTGGAAGGCTGGTCAAAGATCACCGGCAGTTCGACTGCGCCCCAGTTGAACAGTTTGCCCTGAGCGTTCAGATCAGTCATAGTAGGCACTTCCCACACACCGTTGATCATCATCGCCGCTTCACCGCTGGTGAACAGCGCGACCGTGGCGGGATAATCAGTATAGGTCGATTGCAGGCCTGCCTCTGTCCATCCGGCAAGGACAGACAGTGCATTGGCCAGCTTGTCGGCATTGTCGCCCGCCAGGAATTCGCCATCGGTCATCAGCTCGCCGCCCTGCTGGCCGACGAGGGAATAGATGGTGCGGAACATGAAGTTGCCGTCAGCGGTCACGCTGCCCAGCGGGAAGGTGACGCCGTTGTCTTTCAGCGCCTGCAAGGTGGCGGTAAAGCCGTCGCGGCTGTCCATGCCTTTGGGAAGGCCGTTTTCATCCAGCATTCCGGCGGCTTCCAGCAGGTCTTTGTTATAATAAAGCACGATCGGGTGCGTATCCAGCGGCACCGCATATTGCTTGCGGTCCACCGTGACCGCATCCCATGTTGCGGGGGCGAAATCGGCCTCCCCTATCCCCATCGCCGCGAAGTCTTCGGCGGTCAGTTCCTGAAGCACCCCCTGCTCGACCGCAAGCGGGATGCGGCTGGCGTGATAGGTCATCACATCCGGCGCCTCCCCCACGGCGGCCGAGGTCTGGACCTTGGCATAGAACGGGGTGCCCCATTCCAGAGTGGTGGCGTCGATGCTGATCTGGCCGCTGTGGGCGGCGTTGAAATCCTCGATCAGCTTTTTCATCCGCACGCCATCGCCGCCTGCCAGGAAATCCCACCAGACGACGGTTTCCTGCGCCTGCGCGACCCCGGCAAAGCCGACGGTTGCGATGACGGCAGCCTTAAGCATTCCGCTAACGGTCATTGTCTTCCTCCCTGACTGCGGCGGTGGCCGCCGCTCCTCCGATGACAAAGGGTATAGCCTTCGCCGATTCGATCAATGTAAAAGGTGATACGTATCCGACTATCCGATATTCACAGCCTGACCCGGATCATCGAATAGGAATGTGGCGGCAGCGTCAGCGTCAGCCCTTTGCCTGCAATCTTCGCGCCATCACCTTTGACCGGGGCTACGTTGTCGGGCTGGTCTTTGGTGTTGCGCGCTTCAAGATCAACATGCTTGATCAGCGTATGTTCCACCGTTTTCGCCGCGAACCCGTCCAGCGCCAGATCCACCTCCAGCGGTTCATCCGGGTTACGGTTGACGGCAAAGAACGTCAGCGTGCCGGTGTCGTCATCCCGCACCCCCGCGATATCCAGCCATGGTACATCGGCGGCAACATCGGCGTTATAGCTGCCCACCTCGACCGCAAGCTGCATCGCCGTGCCGCGCCCGTGTTTTGAGGCAAACAGGAACGGCCAGTAGATGGTCTGCCGCCACGCCGCGCCGCCCGGTTCGGTCATGATCGGCGCGATCACGTTCACCAGCTGGGCGATGCAGGCGATTTTCACCACATCGGCCCGGCGGATAAAGGTGTTCAGAATGCAGCCGACCTGCAGAACATCTTCAAAGTTATAGATATCCTCCAGCAAGACCGGCGCTTCGGGCCAGTCCCATTCGCGCATCCGCTGGGCATCCTGTTTGCGTTCGTGATACCAGACGTTCCATTCGTCGAACGAGATCTTCACATTGCGCTTTGACCGCTTCTTGGCTTTCACATAGTCGATCACTCCGGAAATCGTGCCGATATAGCGGTCCAGCTTCATTGGCAGGGCAAGATATTCCCGTGGGTTCTTTTCGTAGTTCTCGAAATACATGTGCAGGCTGATGTGATCGACCTGATCATAGGTTTCTTCCAGCACCGTCGCTTCCCATTGCGGATAGGTCGGCATGTTGGAATGGCTTGAGCCGCAAACCACCAGTTCCAGCGTCGGGTCCAGCCCGCGCAGGGCCTTGGCGGTTTCGTTCGCCAGATGGCCGTATTCGGCAGCGGATTTGTGACCCACCTGCCATGGGCCATCCATCTCATTGCCCAGACACCAAAGCCGGCAATTCCACGGATCTTTACGACCGTTCTTCGCCCGCAGATCCGACCACTGTGTGCCGCCCTTATGGTTGACGTATTCGACAAAGGCCCGTGCTTCATCAAGACCACGCGAGCCAAGGTTGACCGCCAGCATCATTTCGGTTCCGGCTTTTTCGGCCCAGTCGGCAAATTCGTGGATGCCGACCTGATTGCTTTCCGTGGTGCGCCAGGCCAAATCCAGCCGCTTGGGCCGCTGATCCTTTGGCCCGATACCGTCTTCCCAGTTGTAGGCAGACACGAAGTTGCCACCCGGATAGCGGCAGATCGGGGTATCGAGGGCGCGCACCAGATCCAGCACATCGCCGCGCATGCCTGCGGCATCGGCGGTCGGATGGCCCGGCTCATATATGCCGGTATAGACCGCCCGGCCCAAATGTTCGAGGAACGACCCATACAGCCGCTTGTCGATATCCGCGACCGTATAGGCGCTGTGCGCCGTTACCTTTGCCTTCATCATCCCCTCCCCCGGAATGTATGAACCCGTATCACCGGTCTATACCAGATATTTTGGTATAGTTGGTCAGGAGTTCGCCCCGGTCAAGCGAAAAGACGGGCGGTTGGCAAATGGCAGGGGATCAGGGGCGGATCAGGCGCAGGATGATATCCTGATCCCTGTCGCCAAAGCCGCGCCCGAAGATATTAAGTCCGCCCGGATGGCGCGCATCATCCTTTACCCCGATCCGTACCCGGATCGACCGGTGGTCGTTCAGTTCCAGATCGGCCAGCGTGCAAGCGGACACTTTGGCACCGTCGCGGAAAGTGCCTTCGGCCCTGACCTCCCAGCGTTTCAGATCGCCGTATTGCGAGCCCGCCAGCTTCCACCAGTCCGGGGTGAATTTTCCGCGCTTATCGCCGTAATCGCCGGGCGAAGTCCAGGTGTCCACCTCATGGCCGTTGATTGCCACGGTGATGTCGGACGGCCAATCCTTGGACGTGCCGGGCACTTCGGACGACAATTCCACAGCCAGTTCAAGCGCCTGCACCCCGCTGCCCGCCAGTTTCGCATTGTTCGGGAACTGGTATTCCACAAAGCCCCGCGTGAACCACAACAGGCCCGCGCGCATCCGGTCAGGGTCAAGGAAGGTATCAGGCACATCCAGAAGCCCGATCACCCCGTCAGCCGAGCACAGGCCACAGGGGGCCGACACCTCACACCGGGTATAAAGCCCGATCGGCATCGCCACTTCAATCGCGTTAGAGACCTGCGCCGGTGGCGGTTCCTTGAAGGCAATTAGAAGTTCGGTAAAGGTGGAATGACAGATTTTCTGGCTGCCCTTGCGGCCCTTTTCCGACCGGGTCTGCACCAGCCCGGCATCAACCAGAATCTGGATATTTGATGAAACCGTAGACTGCGGAAGATCCAGCTCTTCTGCCACCTGATTGACATTGCGGGGCCCAGTGCGGGTCAAATGTTCCAGTATCCTGATCCTGACCTCACTGGCCAGACTTCGCATGATGTCCTGGCGTTCCAGCGGATCAACAATGATAATCTGATTGGTCATGATTGCATAACTACCGCAGGGCACCCGATCCGTATCAGTATTGCTGATGCAAAGGAAGGTAGATTCTGGAACAGCTCGATGTCACCCCATGCCCTTCTGCGGCTGTCGCGTTGCCCTTAAATCGGGTCATCCTCAATTTGTGTGGTGGAGCGGACGCAGTCGTGCCCTACGCAAGTTCGGCCCGGCTCGACCATTCATCGCGATCTTCAAGGTCTTCAGTCTGTTGATCTGACCTTCTGAACTCCCCGCCGAAAATCGGACAGTGACGGAAGCTACGATCTGAGGTCTGCTGATCGCCAAGACCAGGAGATCAGGATATGTCGAACGCAGGAACCATGACGCGTGGTTCAAGGCGCGTGTTGCGCTGGAAGCGCTGAAGGGCGAGCGCACGGTGTCGGAATTGGCTGCCGCCTACGAGGTCGATCCGACGATGATCCACCAGTGGAAGAAGGCTCTGCTGGAAGGGGCCGCTGGCATCTTCGAGCGTGGTGGTCAGGCCGCAGCCACCGCCGAGATTGCCGAGGAAACGGGCCGTGATCTGCATGCCAAGACCGGAGAGCTGGCGATTGCCAACGATTTTTTGTCACGAAAGCTCAAGCCCTGGACCGGGAAGTGCATCAAGGCGAAGATGGAGCAGTTGGAGACCCGGCAGAGGCAGTTGGAGAAGGATCTCGCCAGATCCCCTGCCCCGGCCTCAACGGTGCGCATCCATCCAAGGATGGCCGACACCTACCACGACCGCATCAGAAGTTTTGACCTGTCAGACGGTCCAGTTTGGGTGCCCCCCTGGCATGGTTCCTCCCCGGCCCCGTTTGTATGCGGGGGGCGCAGCGCGGCAGTTCGCTAGCGACAGGCACTTTCACCGAGGAATCCAGGCGGAATCCACTTGCTGCGTGATCTCGTAAAATGACGGGCGTTATCAGTGGCTTGCGGAATCACGCCTTGGCCGAGCTGGATTCTTTTGCGGAAGCCAGGGAATCCACCTTGCGGAAGCCACCCGCGCCGGAATCCACCCTGCGGAAGCCAGGGCGCTCGGACGTGTGGCGTCCCTTCTGGAGACGGCACGTGGCTGCGGAAACCGCCCGATAATCCGGGTCCAGAACCTGCCAGAGGCGCGCGAAAGTTATCTGCCTTGACCCAGCCCCCTTCGCCAATGACATCTTCGTCTGCAAGATTGACGCACGACAGCCCCGGCAGCAGAGGAACCAAAAGATGATAACAGACCTTCACGTTGTCCCCGCTCGACGGGGTCGCGCGGTACGACTGGCGAAAGGTCAGGCGATCCAGATCATCAACACGCATGGTCAGCAGGTCGTCGACACCTGGTGCTTCAATGCCGATGACATGTCGGAGTTCATGTCGATGGAACACCTGCACGCCACCCTTCAGGGGATCTTCCCCGCCAAGGGCGACGGGCTGACGACAAACCGGCGTCGACCGATCCTGATCCTGGACGAAGACACATCACCGGGCCGCCACGACACAGTCATCGCGGCCTGCGACGTGCATCGCTATGCCGCGCTCGGCTGCACGCAGTATCACGACAACTGCACTGACAACCTGCATGCCGCTTTGGGGCAGCTTGGTCTGCGGGCGGTAGACTGCCCTGCCCCGCTGAACTTGTGGATGAACATCCCGGTCGGCCCTGACGGCAAGATCACCTGGGGCGAACCGCTGAGCAAGCCCGGGGATCACGTGACTCTGCGCGCGGCCCTTGATTGCATCGTCGTCATGTCCACATGCCCGCAAGACATGATCCCGATCAACGGGGCCGCCTGCACACCGAACGAGGTTCACTATCGTTTGCTAGGCTGAACAGCCATCAAGCCACATCAGGGCGCGGGTTGGTTAATCCGATACGCCCGCCCCTGCGCATTCATTGGCGAGGTCACGACACGCCCGAGCGTTTTCCCCAGTGCCCCCGGCAGGGCACAACGGGCGCTATGCGCCTGCCACCCCGTCGCGGCGGTGATTTCCTACATCGTGGTCCCTTCACGCCTTTGGAGCATCGAGATCAGCAACGCGTGCTTTGTCCCCGTGCGCAGTATAGAATGTTTCACCTTGGGTTCGGCATTGGCGACCTCACAGCTCGCCACACTTGTCTTTATCACCATCGTTTCGAATACGATGGCTAGCAGCCCTGCCCCGGTGACTACCAGCGTGGTGCCATGCCCATCGCCCGTCTCACGCCAGAGCGGTTCACCCCACCGCAGATTGGCGTCGACCTTCTGCGACCAGCCGCGTTTCGATCATCTTGGTCACGGCCATTTGCGCCGCTTCACCGGCCAGCCTCCTAAGCAGAGGCAAAGCAATGTTGTCGCGTCGTTGTGCCCCGGCGCTGAGGATGATGATCTGCGTTTCGGTCTGTTTGATTATGGCTGTTTCCACTTGCTGGTCGTTGGCTGCAAGGAAGGCAGTGATCCGCGACATCAGGTCGTTATGGCCGCCGGCGTCGGCGCCAATGATCACGTCGCCATCATCATCACGGTCCAGTTCGGCAATCTCACGCAGCAGGCCGATGGCATCGTTGCAGGCGGCGAGTCGTTCGGCCTCCAATGCGGCGGCAGTCGCGCCCTGTTCAATCTGATGCCGCTGGCCGGGATCAAGCGGCATGTTCGCTCTCCCTGAGCGCTGCGTCGGTGAGCTGGCGCGGCAGACTGGCGTAAGTGTTCAGGGTGCCGGGGTGGCCCCAATTGATCTCATCGGGGTGGGTCTCAAAGTGATCGTCGCGCAGTGCCTTCAGGCGCTCGAGCATTGGATCGTGCTGGAGCTTGGCTGTCCTGAAAGCGACGAGAGCCTTGGCGTTGTCGGCGGCGGGGGGCTTGGTGCCGTCTCCGGAGGCGAGTTGCATCGTTCTGGTGTGATCACCTTCGGTCGGGTAGGGCGTTTGGTTTTGAAAAATCATAGCAATGTCCGCTATCTCCGATTGTGACCCGGGTACGTCGGCAGGCGCAAACGAGCAGAAAATCCCACATTCAGGGGCAATCCAACTCGGAGACGGGTAGATCAATTCGGTCGCCCACGATGGATACTTGTCCTTTCGCCTGTCTTCCTCAACGATCGTCTGCCTGTTCAAGATCACGCTCGCGTCGTAGACTTAGGCACTCCTATAGAAGAAAGCCGCCCATGATTGATGCGTCCCGTTTTCTGTCTGACCTGCACCATTTGCGCAGCTTTGGGGCGCAGGGGGCTGGGGTGATACGTCCGGCCTATTCGCCGCCGGATATCGCGGCACGAGATTGGTTGGCGGGGCGGATGCGCACGGCGGGCCTGAAGGTGCAGTTTGATGCGATGGGCAACCTTTTTGGTCTAGCGGAGGGGCCGTCTTTGCTGCTGGGGTCGCATTCTGACACGCAGCCCACAGGTGGCTGGCTGGATGGGGCGCTGGGGGTGATTGCGGCGCTTGAAATTGCCCGCGCGGCGCATGAGGCGGGTGGGCCGGCGATTTCCGTCGTCTCGTTTCAGGATGAGGAAGGCCGGTTTGGCGGCACCACCGGGTCGGCGGTCTGGACAGGGCTGATGACCCTTGCCGAGGCAGATGCGGCGGTGGACACCGATGGCATCACGCTGGCCGATGCGCGGCGCGCGCTGGACGGGCGGGCGGGCCCCGATGTGGACCCTGCGCCATTCACAGGTTTCATTGAATTGCACATCGAGCAAGGTCCGTCGCTGGATGTTGCGGGGGAACAGATCGGCGTGGTGACCGATATCGTGGGATACCGGCAGACCACCGTCACACTCACCGGACAGCAGAACCACGCGGGCACGACGCCCATGGCGCTGCGGCGGGATACGTTTCAGGGCCTGTCGGCCTTTAACACCCGGCTGAACGACCGGCTGCGCAATGTGGTGACACCGCAATCGGTGTGGACCATCGGCCATGTTGCGGTGGCGCCCAACGCATCCTCCATCGTGCCCGGTCAGGTGCGGTTTTCCATGCAGTGGCGGGACGGAAACAAGGATCGGCTGGACCGGATGCAAGGGGTGATCGAAACCACGCTGGCCGAGGTTTGCGCCGAAATGGGCCTTGGGCTTGCCATGGAGCCGATCCTCGGCCTTGATCCGGTGGCCATGGACGAAGGCTTGCGCGCGCGGCTTGCGACGGCGGCAGAGGCGGTTGCGCCCGGGCGCTGGCGGCAGATGCCGTCAGGGGCGCTGCATGACGCAGCCAATGTTGCGCGGCTGATGCCGGTGGCGATGCTGTTTGTGCCCTCTATAGGCGGGATCAGCCATGCCTTTGAGGAGGATACCACCGAAGAAGATCTGATCGTCGGGTTGAAGGTGCTGGCACGGGCTGCGGGCGTTTCTGCCTGACGATCGCAGCCCTAGAGGCGACGGGCCATGGGCACCGGGGTTTCCATGGCGCGCAGATACATGGCGCGGTAAAAGGGCAGCCGGTCGTCCATATGGATGGCAGCCGTTTCTACGGCGCGACGCTTGGCCCCCAGACAATCGGACGCCTCGGCCAGAAGGGCCGCACGGTCCAGATGGCAGACCTTTCCGGCCTTGGCCACGATGCGGCCTGCAACCATGGTCAGGCGGACGGAAGACCCGGTTTCGCAATGGACAAGCTGACGGGGCGCGTTGTTCATCGGCAGATAAGCCAGGGCAGAAAGGTCGATCAGATTCAGGTCAGCGGGTGCGCCTGCCTCCAGCCGACCAAGGCCGGGAACCCGCATCGCCGTGCCACCGCCCGTGGTTGCCGCGTCAAGGATTTCGGTGGCCTGTGGCCAGCGCAGCCAGTCCGCCTCGGTCAGCGAATGGATCATGCCTGCGGTTTTCATCACCAGCCACATATTGACCGCATCGTCGGCAATCGCCTCATCCACACCAAGGCAGATGTTCACGCCCCGGTCGCGCAGCGCCCGGAACGGCATGATGCCCGATCCAAGCCGCAGGTTGCTGTTGGGGTTATGCGCCACCGTCGCGCCAGAGGCTGCGATCAGGTCCATGTCGGCGTCATCAATCCAGATGGCGTGGATGATGTTCATCCGGTCTGACAGCAGGCCCAGATCAGCCGTATAGTGCACCAGCGACCGCCCCCCCAGCCGTTCCTGCCCAAACACGCGTTGCAGCCGGGTTTCCAGCATATGGGCATAAAAGGGCAGGTCATGCACGCGGCTGATATCATCCAGTTCGGCAAAGTATTCGGGCGTCACACGCTGCGGCGCCGAGATTGACACCGCTGCCTGCACCCTGCCCTCTGCCGCGCCATGCCAGCGCTGGATCAGATGGCGGTTGAGCGCCTGCATTTCCTTGTGCCCGACGCGCGGGGGGCGGGCGAGTTCGACCTTCAGGGCTGGGGGCAAGGTTTCGGACAGGAAGGGCAGTTTGTCGAGTTCCGGGACCACGGGCTGATCAATCGCCAGCCGCGCACGGATGCCGCTGTCAGCATAGGCCTGCATCACCGCATCCACGATGTCCGGTTCGGGTTCGGGCACGAAAAAGCAATCATCCTGAACGGCGGTGGTGCCGCCTTCCAGCATTTCGATGCAACCTAGCATGGTGCGCAGATAAGCCTCACGCGGGGTGGGCCGCAGGTGTTCCAACTCGGGACATTCATAAAGCATGAAGATTTCAAGCGGCATGCCGGGAAGCCGCCCCTTCATGTGATTGACCGAGGAATGGAAATGCCCGTTGACCAGACCGGGCATCAACAGATCGCCCAGCCCTTCGATCACCTCCTCCTCTGGGGTGGGCTGCAGACCGGGGCCAATCTCGGCAATCATGCCCCCTGCCACGCGCAGGCTAGTGGGCGCTGACAGACCTTCCGTCGCCGTGCTGTCCAGCAGGCGAACGTTCCTGAAAAAGCTCTTCACCTTATCCCCCCTTGGTGTGCCTCAGGTCCGCGAACCAGCCTTGTAGAACGGCACGCGCTCTGGTTCGGCGGTCAGATAGCCCGCGTAGAACTTTTCAACCTCGGGGAAGATTTCGTGGCGCAGCCAGCGGCGCGCGGCCTCGGAATCGCTGCGCGGTTTGGCAAAGACCTCGGCGATCTGGGCGAGGATTGCCTTGTGGTCGATCCGGGTGAAGGTGCCGTCCTTGAAGATCACCTCGCCGTCCACCAGCACCGCATGAACATCCTTGGCCTTGGCGCGGGCGATCATGGCATCCAGCGGCGGGATGTCGGTGTCCTGATAGGGGTAGGTTGCGCTGGCGTAATCCAGCACGACCGCATCAAAACGGCGGCCGGGATCCAGACGCCCGATTTCTGCGCCGAAGGAGGTGGTCATCGCCCCGTGTTCGGAGGCCATGCGCAAGACCTGTGTGGGGGTTGGCACATCGGCGTGTTCCATCCCCGGCACGCGGTGGACCGTCAGGGCCATGCGCATTTCCTGCAGCATATCGCGGTCCTCATTTATGCCGGCCTCATCCATGCCCATGCCCACGGTGATGCCACGCTTTTGCAACTCCATCAGGGGCAGCACGCCCGACCGCAGGCGGAAGTTGGACGAACAGTTGTGGCAGACGCAAGTGCCGGTGCCTGCGCAGATTTCTATATCTTCCTCGGTCATCCAAACGCCGTGGCCGATGGTCAGCCTGGGCCCCAGAATTCCCAGTTTTTCCAGATGTTTCACAGCCGTGGTCCCGGTGCGGCGACGGGCGTATTCCTTTTGGTAGGCGGTTTCCAGCAGGTGCATGTGCATGGGCATGCTGCTGGCGTCTGAGCGTTCCTTCATCGCCAGAAGGCCATCGTCCGTCATCCAGTGCAGGTTGGCCGGGGCCAGCTGGATACGCGCGCGCGGGTTAGAATTGGCCGCCGTCAGCTCATCAAACAGCGCAATGAATTCAGGGAATTTCATCTTCTGGCGGGCAAAGATCTCCGCCATCGGGCCTGCCAGATGCGGCGGCAGGCGGCGCACGAAATCCTCATCCGCCTCATACACAAAGCGGTTCTGTTCGCGCACGGCATAGCAGTAGGACACCCGCATTCCCACCGCGCGATACCCCTCCAGCACCCCTGTGGCAGAGGCCAGCACTTCGTCATATGTGCCCGGTGCCCAGCCCTGAATGTGCTGCACGGTGGTGACCCCGGTCGAGATCATCTCGAACGCAGCATAAAGCGTATCCAGCATCGGGTCGATGTCACGCATGGTCAAGCGGGCGGCGAACCACAGTTCCAGTGCGAAGTCCGGCGCGCCGTGCTGCAGGGGGGTGACCCCCAGATGGTGATGGCTGTTTACCAGCCCCGGCATCATCAGATGGTTGCCATAGCGGGTCTCGGGCGCGCCGGGATAAGCCGCGCGGATCGTAGCCGCAGGACCGACGGCAAGGATCACGCCGTCTTCGTGCGCGAGGGCGGCATCTTCATGAATGACCGGTTCCGTTGCGCTTTGCGCCCCTGTCACGATCCAGCGGGCCGAGGTGATTTCAACGGTCATAGCAATTCCTGTTCTTTGAAGGCCTTTGTCACCTCTTCCGCCAGCAACGCTTCGCAGCGGCGGGCAAGGTCGATCATTTCGGGGCTGCGCAGGTCACGCGGACGTGGGGCATCGACAGTGATTTCGGCCTTGATCTGACCGGGGCGGGCAGTGAACACGACAATCCGGTCGGCAAGGGCCAACGCCTCGTCAATCGAATGGGTCACCAGCAAGACTGACGCCACCGATGCCTGCCATATCTGCAAAAGATGGTCCTGCATCCGCGCCCGCGTCTGGATGTCGAGGGCGGCAAAGGGTTCGTCCATCAGCAAAACCTTGGGGTCCATCGCAAGAGCCCGCGCCAATGCCGCGCGCTGCCGCATGCCGCCAGACAGCTCATCGGGTCTCCGGTCACCAGCGCCGCCGAGCCCTACCATCCGCAACAGCGCATCTACCTTGTCCCGACGCTCAATCGGCGTGCGGCCGCGGATTGACAGGCCAAAGCCCACATTTTCCCGGACCGACAGCCACGGAAACAGTGATGCCTCCTGAAAGATCAGACTGCGTTCGGGCGACGGTTGGGTGACTGGCAGCCCATCAAAGGTCACCGTTCCCGAGGTGGCATTTTCCAGCCCCGCCACGATATACAAAAGCGAGCTTTTGCCACAGCCCGACGGCCCCAGAAGCACGACAAATTCACCCAAGGCCACGTCCAGCGTAAGGTTGGTGATGGCCTGCACCGGGTTTGGCCCAGCGGGATTCCAGACCTTGGACACATTGGAAATCGACAGTCCCAGCATTCAAAGTGCCCCTATGTTTGACGGTGCTATCCACCACAGAACCTTGCGCTGGATCAGACGAAGCGCCTGATCGAACAGAAAGCCCGTCAGACCGATCAGCGTCATGGTAAAAAAGACGAGGCTGGCGTTAAACGTATTGCGCGCCATCATCGTAACCTGCCCAAGACCGGAGCCCACACCCACAGCCTCGGCGATCAGCACGACCATCCATGCGCCAAAAAGGTTCATGCGCAGCGTCACGAACAGCCCCGGCAGAATGGCGGGCAGGATCACGCGCAGAAATATCTGTCGTTTTGACGCCCCCATCACGCGGGCCAACTGGATATAGTGTTTGGGCACCGCATCAATCTGCGACAGCGTTGCCAGCACCATTACGAAGAAGATCGAGATGAAAACCAGAAAGATCGCAGGGGTATTCCCGATGCCGAAAACAAAGATTGCTACCGGCAACCAGGCAACGGGTGAAATAGGCGCCAGCATCGTGATCAGCGGCAGGGTCAGTTTGCCGAAGATGTTGAAATATCGGATACCGACCCCGACGATGACCGACGCCGTAAATCCGAACAGCAGCCCGAGGAATACCCGCATCGACGACCAGCCGATGACACCAAGCACCGACCAGATTGATCCGCCCGACGACAAGGCCCCGATCCGTTGACCGTTCGGATCAAAGAATCGGAACTGGTCGGTCAGATTTGCCAGAAAGATATGTGGTGGCGGAAGCAACAGCGGGTTTGCCCAGCCCCGCCACCAAGCAAACTCCCAAAAAGCGACAAACAAACCGATGGACATCACGCCCCAACCGGTAGCCTGCGCCGCAGCGATCCACCGCGCTGCAATTACCGGCTTTCTCTTGTGGGCGATGTCGCCAGTCTCAATAGTATTGTCGCTCATCCGGAAGCCCCCCCTTAGGCTGATTTCAGTGTCAGCCCGGCATAAAGATCGGCATTTTCTGCAATGACTTCTTCCAGTAGCGTCCAGTCCACCGCGTCATCGGGCACGAGGTTCTTGACATAGCCCATGGACTGCATCGAAACCGAGCGGTCCTTGAAAAACTGGGTGTTCAGCCGTTGGTCGATCATGATCGGCTGACGCGATTGGGCCAATGTCAGCGCCTCGATCGACGTCTTGTAATAGGTGCCGACGGTCTGCTCCAACGCGGCGGCGACGTCTGCTTCGGCCTGTGATTGCGCGGTCATCATCGCCTTGATCAGGGCCTTCACGGCATCGCGGTTGCTTTCGATCAGCGGCGTAGCGGCGGCCAAAACGCAATCCGAATAGCCCGCACCATAAAGATCATTCCCGTCCGACAGCACGCTTGATCCGGCACGTTCGGTCAGGCACTGGGTGGCATAGGGTTCGATATGGCAGACCGCGTCGATGGCACCAGCAATGAAGGCTGCGGCGAGTTCGGGCGAAGTGTTGAAATATTTGACGTCGACATCCGCAAAGGAAAGGCCCGCCTTGACCAGATAGTCATAGGGCATGACTTCCAGCGTATCAGCCTGGAACGTGCCGATGGATTTGCCCTTTAGGCCCGCAGCATCGGTGATGCCCTCGGCAGCCACCAGAACGCAGCCCTGCACACCCGCACCGGCCACGATCTTGACCGGAGCGCCCTGATCGACCAGCGTCAGAAAGTTGGAGTAGGGAATGACCGACACATCAACGATGCCCGCACCAAACAACGTGACCACATCGGTGGTGGTCGGGGCCACGACGAATTCCAGATTGACGTTTTCCGCCTCGGCCAGTTTGCGTTCCTTGGCAAGGAAGATGCCAAGGTTGCAAAGGCCCGATCCATGGGTGGCCTTCAGCGTGGTGGCGTCTGCGGCAAAGGCTTCGCCCGCACCCATCAGTTGCACCGCACCCGAGGGCAATGCAATCGCCGCCAGCGCGCCAAAGCCCGTTTTCAGAAACCCGCGGCGCGAGGCTTCCATGATTTTCTCATGCGTATTTCCACATCTGTCGCACATGTCCTCGACCTCTCTGTTACGTCACAAGATCAGGTCGAGGGTACGCGCGTGTCATGCAGCTGAACCGTCGACCTAAGTCGCAAATGACGAGTTCGGCACGCCAACCTTGAGAAGAGGGTGATGCAAAGGGTGTTTCCACCCTCCCTGCGCTGAAGATCAGCAAAGAGGCAGAGATGATTCGTTAACAGAAGTTTCCGGTCGGTTTACGGTTTGCCGGCGCCAAATGCCGCAATGCAGCGATAGTTTGTTCACTGCCGCCCTTAATCGACAAAAATTTGTGCGGATTGCAAAGACTATCAGAGGAGATCTGCGCTGCGCCGGAAGACGCTGCCCCATCCCGTCAGGGCAGAAGGATCGACCCCTGTCAGATGCAGGGCGTAGGCTGCGGTGACGGACACGGAATCCAACACCGGGATATCAAGCTCTGCCTCCAGCGCGTCGGCCACCTTGGCCCCGCGAAAATTGGTGCAGATGATGGCAATCGCCTCTGGCCCTGCGCGGGCCACGTCGCGCACAAGGCCTGCCACCACATCGGGGCTGTAGCTCGCAAAAGAATGGTTGCCCTTATCGGACAGATGCGCCTCGGCCACCACGGAGATGCCGCGTGTGGCAAGGTTTTCCATAATGCGGGTCTGAATTTCCGGCAGGTAGGGGGTCACCACACCAAGGCGCTGCAGACCCATGCCACAGAACAAGGCTTCAAAGGCAAGGCTGGTTGATGTTGCGGGCACGCCCGTCCGGTCGGTGATTGCCGCGCAGAGGTTTCGGTCTGTCTCTAGCCCCAGCCATGAGGCCGAGGTGCCGCTCCACACGATCAAATCCGGCTCTGTCTCGGCCAGCCGTTCGGCGGCCTCAAGGATCGGGGCCAGATCAAACTGCCCACGTGAGGTGGAAAACATCGAAATCTCGACCACTCGAAAGCGGGCATAATGCACTGAGGCGGCCTCTCCCAATTCGTGAAACATGGCCGAGGTAAAGGGTTCCAGAACGGTGTTTGACGACGGCACCAGCATGCCCACCCTGACCGGTTTCTTCATAATGGGTCATTCTTCCCTTGCAATGAGGCGCGCGAGCGCGGGGGCGAGGCCAGTAGAAAGCTTGGCCAAGGGCCGCGCCAGCCGCTTGGCCGGGCGCGGGCCAAGACCTGCCAAGGCATAGGCTTGCCGCGTCGCGGCTGTGATCGGGTCAACAAGGATGCGGGAACTTCGGCCGCAAGGTCCTGCGCAAGCCCGGCCAAGGGGGCACCGCCGAAGATGATCACCTCTGCCCCCTGTTCCGCCGCCCCTTGCGCCAGATCGCGCAAAGCGGCGCGTTTGATCTGTACCACCCCGGTAACCTGAACGGCAGGGTCGCCCGGCGTGATCACCCCAAGACAGCGCGGGCCAAGCCCGAGGGCTGTCACGCTGGCCAGATACCAAGGCGTCATGGCAGGGGTGAATGTCACGATGGCAAAGCGCCCGCCTAACTGGACGGCGGTCAGGATTGCTGCCTCGGCCATGCCGACCACTGGGAAGTCGAACAATTCGCGCGCCGCAGCAAGGCCGGGGTCACCAAAGGCGGCGATGATGGCGGCATCGACCGGCGGGGCCTTGGCCAGCATTTCAAGGCAGATGGCACCGGAAATCTGAGCCTCGGCCAACGAAGAGATATAAGGAAAGCCGCGGGATGCTGTTCGGGCGAGAATCTCGACTCCCGCTGGCAGGGCCGCGGAGGCGAGGGTGGCCATCGTGTCCGTCATAGCTTGGGTCATGTTGGGGTTGACCAGCAGGATACGCATCAAGCAGACCTCGCCAGAATAGGTTCAAGGTCCTGCGCCAGCGCCAGCAAGGCCGCATCCGCACCCGGTGCTGCCATGATCTGCAGGCCGAGCGGCAAGCCCGTACCGGTATGTCCGCAAGGAAGGCTGATCGCGGGCGATCCGGCATGGTTTGCTTGCGGGGTGAAAGCCGCATGATCGCGCGGCGTTGCAGGCAACCCGCCGATGATCTTCGGCGCGATGTCACCCACAGGCCATGCCGGGCAGGGTGTTGTCGGGGTCAGCACAAAGGGATGACGGGCCAGAAAGGCGCGCAGGGTTTCGCCCATCCGGTGGCTGGCCTGATGCGCCTGCGCGACCTCGACCCCTGTCAGGGCAAGGCCACGGATGATCTGATCAGCGATGCCTTCACCGAAGCGGGTGTGGTCGAGGCGGAAGGCATCGCCGTAAAGGGCCGCGAGCCCAGCCCATTGCAAGGGGGCGACATCGGCGCGGCCAGACCCTGCAGGCCAGACGGGTGACGCAACTTCCAACGAATAGCCCGCCCGGCGCAGGCGGTCGATGGCCCTGCCGGTGACCTGTGCCACATCTGCATCGAGCGGCTGATCCAGCCCGAATGTCGGCGCATAGACCAGCGGGGGGCGGTAGCCTTGGGCCGCTATGGGCATGCCGGACAGAACCTGCATCGCAAGGGTGATATCCTGCATGCTGCGCGCAATCGGGCAGATGACGGAAATGCCCCAAACAGGCTCATCAAAGCCTGGACCACAGGGGATAACGTCCTGACTAGGCTTGAACCCGATCACGCCCACATGCGCGGGCGGCCTGCGGGTTGACCCGCCTGCATCGGTGCCCAATGCCAGCGGCACAAAGCCCGCAGCCACCGCCGCCGATGGTCCGCCGGATGACCCTCCCGGTGTCAGCGCGGGATCAACCGGATTGCGTGTCATTCCGTAAAGCGGGGTATTCGTCACCCCCATGCAGGCAAATTCGGATGTGGCACCGATGCCAAGGATGATGGCACCCGCCGCCCGCAACCGCACGACGGCCACCGCCTCCAGCGGGGCCACGAAATCGGCAAAAAGCTGCGCGCCTTGGGTGATGGGCAGCCCCGCCACCCAGAGATTATCCTTGATCACCACAGGCACCCCGGCAAGGGGCAGAACTTCACCCGCGTCAAGCCGGTGGCGGACCAGTTTAATCGCCGCCGCAGCATGTGGGTTAAGCCGGATGATCGCGTTCAGGGCGGGATTGTGCTGGCTGACGCGCTGCAGGCTTCGGGCAAGGGCATCGCCTGCGTCAACTGCCCCTTGGCCAACCTGAGCAGCGATGTCGGCGGCGTTTTCGGGCAGGTCGGTCATGACAGGCCCATGCGCGCATCCGGCCTGTGCACCAGCCCAAGCCTTGCTTTGCTTCTGAAACGCCGAAACATGCCCTTGGCCCTTCTTGCTGAACGGAGCCTAACCTTGCGTAGGCGCCGAAACACCGATCCTATCCGTGGCCGCGCACCAAGGATTTCAGGATTTCGGCAGAAAGCAGGCCGCCGCAAGACAGATTGACCGATTGCAGCCCGCAGAGATGTTCCTGTGCCTGTTATCTGGTCATCCAGTGAACTCCCGCCCGGGATTTGCACCACAAAGGCTGACCGAAGGCAAACGCAACGCGGCTGATCGCAGGCCGCACTATGCCCTTGTTGCCATCACGCGGGTCACCGACTAATCCCTACAGGACGTTCGGGCGCAAAGGGTGGGTGGGCTTGCAGAAGGCGTATTTCGATATTGTCCAGGAGTGGGTCAAGGACAGCATCGCTGAGGGCCTGCTGCCCGAGGGCACGCGGCTGACCGTTGCTGCGGTTGCAGACCGGCTTGACCTGAGCCGCTCTCCTGTCAAGCGTGGGCTGGAGCTTTTGACAAATGCCGGGCATCTGACGCGGGATGAAAGAACGGGCTACATCGTCGGGAACGGCACCAAGGCCGCGCCCCATGCAGCAAACCTGTTTACCCTGCCGCTACCTGATCTTGCGCCCGCGACCGGGGCACTTGCCCGCACGGGGTGGGAGCGTCTGATGGATGAAGTGGCCGAGGCGACCGCCGCCTGCATCCCCTTTGGGATCTACACCATCTCGGAAAGCGGGATAGGCGCGCATTTCGGCGTCAGCCGCACCGTGACACGCGAGGTTCTGTCGCGGCTGCACGAACGCGGGGCTATCGGCAAGGACCGTGCCTCGCACTGGATTGCGGGGCCATTGTCGGCGCGGATGCTGGACGAGGAACATGCTTTGCGCCGACTGCTGGAACCCGCGGCCCTTGCCGCCGCTGCACCCATTATCCAGGACGAACTGCCCGCCATGCAGGCGCGGCTGGCGGCTGCCAGGCCAAACTGCCCGCCCGAGGATATCGACATCATCGAGGCCGATCTGCATGACACCTGCACATCCTTTCAACCAAACCGCCGGCTGGCGGCGGTTCTGATGCACTTACGCTCTGGCCGCAGGGTGAACCGGCTATTTGCGGCGCATGTGGTGCAACATGACGAATCCGCCCTGCTGACCGAACACCGCCTTGTGCTGGACCATCTGGCGCTTGGGAATGGTGAAGGCGCAGCGGCGGCAATGCGCCATCATCTGGACGCCGACCACGCCCGCACGCGTGAAAGGCTAAAGGTGCTGTCAGTGTTCGAAGACCCTGTCGTCGCCCCTTATCTGACGCGGGTGGGCTGACATGGCCGCCAGCAAAACCCAGCGCCCCGTCCTGCGGATCATCGGCCGCAGCGAGCTTGTCACCCAACCCACCCGTGACCGTACCGCTGCCGATCTGGGATTTCCGATTCATTTCGAATTGATCGACTCCATTGACGGGCTGGCGCGCGTTGTGACGCGCCCTGACACGTTTGATGTTTACCACCAATGGCATACGGTTGATCTGATCTGGACGGCGCGGTGCATCCAGCCCATAGACATCGCCCGACTTGATCATGGGCAGGAAATCCTTGCCGCCGCGCGTGGGCGGACCGGGCCAAGCCGGATCATTGATACGGTGTTTAACAAGCTGTTCGTGCAGCCCGATGGCAGGTTGGGGCCTTTGCCCTCACAACGCCTGTCGATGCTGCCCCTGCTGCATGGCGTGGACAGTTTTGGCTATCTGCCCGGCCTGCGTGATCTGGTGGGGGATGAGCCCGAAAGCTGGGGATGGTTGCTTGATCCGCGGCTGCAGGGTCGGGTCGCCATGATCAGCGACCCCGTGCTGGGCATGATCGAGGCCGCCCTTTCGGTGGAAGCCACACGTGGCCGCGCGTTCAGCAGCATCGGGAACCTGACGCTAGAGGAGGTCGACGAGGTCGCCGACATCCTGCTGCACAAGAAACGGATCGGGCATTTCAAGGGCATGTGGTCGTCCTTCGAGGACTCGGCCCGGCTGGCGCAACGCGGGGCGCTGATCCAGTCGATCTTTTCGCCGGGCATCGCAAGGCTGCGGTCGCTTGGGCAAGAGGTGATCGTGGGTACGCCTGCCGAAGGGTCGCGCGGCTGGCATGCCGATCTGTGCATTTCGTCCGAGGCGACGGGCGAGGTGCTAGAGATGGCCTATGCCTATCTGAACTGGTGGCAGAACGGCTGGGCCGGGGCGTCCGCCGCGCGGCAGGGCTATTACGCAACCTTTCCGGCCCGCGTGCGGCAGCATCTTTTGCCGGGCGAGTGGGAATACTGGTACGAAGGCCAGCCCGCCCCGCAGGCTTTGGCCGACCCATATGGCCAGCAGAACATCCCCGCCGGGCATCGGCGCGAAGGTGGATCGCACGCCGAACGCATGAGCGGCGCGCGGGTGTGGAACACCTTCATGGATGAACACACCCATATCGTGCACCGCTGGCGCGAATTTCTGGCGGCCTGAGGGATTAAACCCTGTCGCCCGTGCCATCCTTGTGGATCGTCACGCCAAAGTCGCGCAAAGCCGTCGCCGTTGAGATCAGCCCATCTGCGACATCGCGCGCAACCAATGCGGGATTGCGTTGCGACGCCTCGCCATACCCACCGCCACAAGGGCCTGTGGCAATCAACCTGTCGCCTGCCTTGACGCGGGCATAGGGCACCTTGGACGGCAAGGCGCGCGTGGTTCCATCTGCGGCAACCAAGGTCAGCGATGCAGTATGGCCATCTGCACCGCCCTGAAAACCCCACGGCGCATGGGCGTGACCATCGCCTTCGATGGAAAACCCCGCATCGGCCAGAAAGCGGAACTCGCGGATCGTGCCAATGCCGCCGCGCCATGCGCCGGGAGCCATCGCCTCTTCGCGCAGTTCATACCGTTCGATCCGCAGGGGCACGTGGCTTTCGATATCCTCAACCGGGTTGTTGCGGGTGTTGGCATACAGCGTATCCACCGCATCCATCCCATCCTTGCCAAGACGCCCGCCATAGCTGCCTTCCATGATCTCCATATGCACCCAGTGATTGCCGTGGTTGAGGCCCGACAGCGCCACCACGCGCAGGTTGCCGATCCCGGCGGAAACCTGCCCCGGCACGGCCTGTGCCAGCGCCTTCATCACAGTATCGGCGAGCGCATTGCCCGAACAGAACCGCGCGATCACCGGGGCCGGGAAGATCGGGTTGGCAAGGCAGCCCAAGGGGGCCACGATGGTTATTGGCCTCGTCAGACCTTCGTTCTGCGGCACCGGGCCCACCACTGCCGCATCCAGCAGGATCGACCGCACCGTCAGCCAGACCGCGCAATCCACCGTGCCCACCAGTGGCATGTTGATCGGCTTGTCGGGGATTTGCGCGGCGGTCCCCGTCAGGTCAACCGTCAGCGCATCGCCCCTCACCTTGACCGTGGCGCAAATGGTCAGGTTGCGGCGCGCGGGGTCGGGATCATCCAGAAATCCGTCAATCTGCGTCGACGCGATGTAATCGCCATCCGGTACAGCAGCGATAGCCGCACGCAGCCGGCGTTCGGAATAATCCATCAGGTCTTCGGCAGCGGCCTGCAGCGTGGTCAACCCATGTTGGGCAATCAGCGCCAGCATCCCCTTGGCCCCGATATGTGACGCCTTTACCTGCGCCTCCATATCGCCCACCACCAGTTCGGGGGCGCGGATATTGGCGCGCAGGATGTGCCAGACCGGATCAACCCGACGCCCAGCATCATAGACCTTGATCGCCTTGAATTGCAGCCCTTCGGCATAGGTATCCACCGCATCGACAATACCACAAGACCCCGGCGAAAGCGCACCGATATCAAGGTGATGCGCCGTAGTGACAGACCAGCCGACCAGCACGCCCTCATGAAACACAGGCACCGCAAAGGCCACATCCGGGCCATGGCTTGCCCCGCCGTAGGGGTCGTTGTGCATGATGACATCGCCCTCGGCCAGGGTTTCGCCCCGCGCTTGCAGCGTGGACAGGATGTTGCGCACATAGCCGGGGATCGGACCGGATTGCAGCGGCGTTGACAGGCGGCATTCGCACAACTGCCGACCCGTGGCATCCGTCAGCGCGGCCCCGAAATCCTCGGATTCGCGGATGATCGAGGAATAGGACATCCGCATCAGCTTGTGCCCCATTTCCAGCGCGATGGTATCAAGTGCGCCTTGAATGACGGCGGCGGTGACGGGGTCGATCCGGGTCATGACTGCACCTTTTGGGTAAGGATCAGGGAGCCGGCGGGGTGAACTTCGGCCTGCCAGCCGGGCGGGACAACGGTGGTTGTGTCCTTTTGCAGGATGATGGCTGGGCCGGAAAAGGGCTGACCCACAGGCAGGAAGGCGCGTTGGTAGATCGCCGTGGCATAAGGCGCAAGCGCGCCGTTTACCCGGAAGACCGTATCGGTGTGCCGGATCAGCGCGCTGTCCAGCGTGCCGCTTTTGCTCGCCTGCTGCTGCGTAAGGCGCGGCATGGCCCCGCGTCCGATCACCCTCAGGTTTACCACCTCGACCGGGTTTTGCGGGAAGGCGTGGCCGTACTCGGCGGCATGGGCCTTGTGGAAGGTGGCCAACACCACATCCATCGCAGCCGCATCTACCGGGCCATCGGGGATGGGCACCTTCAGCTCATACCCCTGACCCACATAACGCAGATCGCCGATGCGGGCATAGGTCACGTCACCGGAGGAAATCTTGTCAGACGCGAAGCGCCCGGCCAAATCGGCCTGCATGCCGTCAAGATCGGCGTTGATCCGCGTCAGGTTGAACTGGCCCGAGCTCTGGAACATGGTGCGCACGGCATCATATTTCAGGTCGGTTACCAATAGACCCATGGCCGATGTAATCCCCGGATAGGGCGGCACAATCACCTCGGGGATGGCCAGCATCGCGGCCACTTCTGCCCCGTGCAGCGGCCCCGCGCCCCCCATGGCCACAAGGGCAAAACCACGCGGATCAATCCCCTTCTGCAAGGTTCGCGTCCGGATGGCATTGGCCATATTCGCGTTCAGAATGGTCAGCACGCCCTCGGCAGTGTCCAGAAGCGGCAGGCCAAGCCGCGCTGCAAGAGTGGTAATCACCCGTTCGGCGGCAGCGGAATCCAGCGTCATCGCCCCGCCCAGAAAATCACCCGGCAGCAGGCGACCCAGCACAACATTTGCATCCGTGACAGTGGGCAAATCCCCGCCCCGCCCATAGGCCGCAGGCCCCGGCGCAGCGCCCGCCGATTGCGGCCCGACCCGGAACGCGCCACCTGCATCGACATGGGCAATCGACCCGCCGCCTGCCCCGATGGTGTGAATATCCAGCATGGGCATCAACAATGGAAACCCGGCAATCGAGGTCGATCGCGCATCCGTCTCGACGATCTGGCCGTGGTTGATGATGCCGATATCCGCCGAGGTTCCGCCGATATCAAAGGTGATCAGGCGGTTGCGGCCTGCCTGATCGCCCACCCAACCACCCCCGAGGACCCCAGCCGCCAGCCCCGACATCAGCGTCAGCGCCGGTTTCTCCGTGACCATCCGCGCCGTGGCCACCCCGCCGTTCGAAGCCATAATCCGTAATTCACCGGTTACCCCGATCTGCTTTAGCGCCGCGTCCAGGGCCGCCACATAGGTTCCGACCTTTGGCCCGATAAAGGCCGAGAGCGCGGCCGTGGTAAAGCGTTCGAATTCGCGGAACTGCGGCGAAAGCGACGAGGAAGTGGTGACAAAGGCCCCCGGCATTTCGGCACGCACTATGGCGGCGGCGCGGTCTTCATGCGCGGGGTTCAGGTAGGAAAACAGAAAACAGATGGCGACGCTGTCCACGCCCTCGGCGGCCAGTTCCTGTGCGGCGCGGCGCACCGCGTCTTCGTCCAGTGCCACCAGTTCGGCACCATCGGGGGGGATCAGACGACAGGGCACCGTCTTGCGATGCGCCCGTTCGATCAGAGGACGCGCCTGCCACGGCAGATCCTGCATGATCGAGTAATGCTCGACCCGCTGATGGCGGGCGATATGCAGAATGTCGCGGAAACCGTCATTCGTGATCAGCCCGGTCTTTGCGCCCTTGTGTTCCAGCACGGCATTGGTGGCGGTGGTGGTGCCATGCAGCACATAGCGCACCTCGGACGGCGATACCCCTGCAAGGGCGCAAAGTTCAGATACGCCCTGCAACACGCCCACCGACGGGTCGCCCGGCGTTGTCGGCACCTTATGGATGACCTGCTGCGCGGTTTGCATGTTGGCCAGCACCAGATCGGTAAAGGTTCCGCCGACATCGACTCCGACCATGATCATTGAACAGCCCTCCGAACCCTGAATACAGAATGCAGCATGCACTTTGCCTGTGCAGTTCATCGCAAAAACCAATCTGACCGCCCCTTCAACCCCAGTCAGGCACAGCCCTCTGAGGCGAGGCAGACGATTTGCTGCATAAAAGAGCATCTCGATAAGCTTTGCAGCAGCTTTCGCACCAGGATCCCCGCCCAAGAGTTCGCCTGCAACGGAAGCAGGGCGCACCGGCAGCACCCATCGATTCGCCCCTCAATCGAACATTTTTGTGCTTTTTGTGTTCTAAATACATGCATTAGCCCGGCAATTAGCCCGGAATTGCACAGTTTTAAGGCGCGAGGCAGACAAAACATTCAGCGTATGGTTCCCGCCGCCGAATCTGCCCGTAGCGTTAACCCCAGTGAAACAAAACCGGGAACCACGGGCTTGCGCAGCGCTGATGATCTTGAACTTGTGGCCGTGACCAAACGCTATGGCGTGGCCCTTGCCGTAGATAAAGTCAGCCACTTGTTCAGGGCTGGCTCTTATGCCTGCCTTCTGGGCCCATCGGGCTGCGGCAAATCTTCAACGCTGCGGATGATCGCAGGGCATGAAAGCGTGACCGACGGCGCCATTATCCTTGGTGGCAAGGATGTCGCACAACTGCCCCCGGCCCAGCGCGGCACGGCGATGATGTTTCAATCCTACGCGCTGTTCCCGCATCTGTCGGTGCGCGACAACGTGGCCTTCAGCCTGAAGATGAAAGGCGTGGACAAGCCTACGCGCCATGCCGAGGCGAACAAGCTGCTGGAACTGGTGGGCATGACCAATCTTGCCGACCGGCTCCCGGCGCAGCTTTCGGGTGGCCAGCAACAGCGCGTGGCGCTTGCCCGCGCGCTGATCACCAACCCGCAGGTTTTGCTACTGGATGAACCGCTGTCCGCGCTGGACCCGTTCCTGCGCATTCGCATGCGGACCGAGCTCAAAAAGCTGCAGCGCGAGTTGGGGATTACCTTCATTCACGTCACCCACGGGCAGGACGAGGCGCTGGCGCTGGCCGATGAGATCGTGGTGATGAACAACGCGGTCATCGAACAAGCAGGCCCTGCACGCGAGGTGTTCAACGCTCCCAAGACCGCCTTTGTTGCGCGCTTTATCGGCGGCCATAACGTGATCGCCCTGCCGCAAGGCAGCTTTGCCGTACGGGCCGATGAGGTGCGTCTGGCGACCGGCGGCACCGAAGCTGTTGTAACAGCGATCGAATATCAAGGCGCGCATGTCGCGCTGACCAGCCGCATCACCAGCGATCAGGACATTCTGGCCCTGATACCCGAGGCGGCTTTCTTTTCAGACCCCAAAAACCTTGGCGACACTGTCACGCTCGCCTGGGACGAGACGAAGTCCCATCCACTTCAAGGCTGAAAAACCAAAGCGAACACCAACAGAGAGGGTACTCCCATGAGCAAGATGCATTACAGTCGCAGGAACATCCTGAAAGGCGGTGCCGCCGCCGTTGCGGCAAGTGCTTTTCCGGCACCGATGATCTGGGCGCAAAACATCAAGGATGTGGTCCTGCGGCAGGCGGGCACCGGCGTTTCGGCGTTCAACGAGGTGGCCGCGAAGGTGAAGGAAGACCTTGGCTTCACGCTCGAAATGACCGCGCTTGATTCCGATGCGGTGACGCAGCGCGCGGCCACCCAGCCCGACAGTTATGACATCGCCGACATTGAATACTGGATCTGCAAGAAGGTCTGGCCGACGGGCAACTTGCAGGCGATGGATATCTCGAAGATCGCAAATTACGACAAGATCGCCGGAACCTTCCGCGATGGTAAACTGGCGCCCGACAGCGTGATAGCCCAAGGCACAGCCCCGCACACCGTGGGGTTTGTCGAAGGTCCGGGGTCCACCACCTTTGCCACTCAGGATTCGGGCTGGATGACCCTGATCCCGACCATCTACAACGCAGACACTCTGGGCATCCGCCCCGACCTGATTGGCCGCCCAATCGATTCATGGGCCGAACTGCTGAACCCTGAATTCAAGGGCAAGGCGTCTATTCTCGACATTTCTTCCATCGGCATCATGGACATGGCCATGGTCTGCGAGGCGATGGGCGAGATCCAGTATGCCGACAAAGGCAACATGACGCAGGAAGAAATCGACAAGACCATCGGCATCTTCATGGAAGCCAAGAAGAACGGCCAGTTCCGTGCCTTCTGGAAGTCCTTCGACGAATCGGTGAACCTGATGGCCTCCGGCGAAGTCGTGATCCAGTCGATGTGGTCGCCCGCCATTACGGCGGTGCGCGCGCAAGGTGTGCCTTGCGTCTATCAGCCACTGAAGGAAGGCTATCGCAGCTGGGGCGGCGGGATCGGTCTGTCGGCTGGCCTGAGCGGCCTGCCGCTTGATGCTGCCTATGAATACATCAACTGGTA
This sequence comes from Pseudotabrizicola sp. 4114, assembly GCF_031457365.1. Classification (NCBI taxonomy): domain Bacteria; kingdom Pseudomonadati; phylum Pseudomonadota; class Alphaproteobacteria; order Rhodobacterales; family Paracoccaceae; genus Pseudotabrizicola; species Pseudotabrizicola sp. 4114. The sequence goes on from NZ_JAVDWP010000015.1 coordinate 52,910, forward strand.
TCTGTCGGGGTGGGTTGGCGGGTTCCTGATGCGTCAGGGCTATTACTCGGCCGTGCCGGAAACCTCCAAACTGTTCATGTCTGAGGATGAATGGGGCTTCTGGTACGAAGGCAAGGCAGCCACGGGCGATATCGTCAGCCCCTCGGGCACCGTGATCGAAAAGGCAGGGGCCGTGCGCGACGGTGGCAGCTTCCTTGACCGGATGGGCAAAGTTGCCTGCTGGAATTCGGTCATGGATGAAAACCAGTACATGGTCCGCAAGTGGAACGAGTTCATCGCCGCCTGAGGCGTGTGACGTCAAACCTGAACTTCTCTCCCGGCAACGGGAGAGAGGGCCATCCAGTTCCGAGGTCCCATGCGCCGTGCCAATCTGAACAGCTGGCTGCTCGCCGCCCCTTTGACCGGGGTGCTGGTGGTTTTTCTGATCCTTCCGATCCTGCTGATTGTCGCGGTCAGTTTCTGGTCATCGAATGAGTTCAGCTTTTACCCCGACTTTCAGTTCGGCAACTATGAATACCTGTTCGGGTCCGCCGTTGCGTGGAAGGTCTTTGGCCTGACGTTCATGATGACCGTGATCGTCTGGGCGCTGACACTGGTGATCGGCTTTACCATCGCCTTTTTCCTTGCCTTTCATGTCAGGACGCAGAAATGGCAGATGGCGCTGTTCTTGCTGACCACAATCCCGTTCTGGACATCAAATATCATCCGGATGATCAGTTGGATCCCGCTTCTGGGCAAAAACGGTCTTATGAATCAAACGCTGATCGGCGCGGGGATCATCAACGAGCCGATCCAGTGGCTTTTGTATTCCAGCTTTTCAGTTTGTCTCGCCTTCGTGCACCTTTACACCCTGTTCATGGTGGTGCCGATCTTCAACACCATGATGCGGATCGACAAATCGTTGATCGAGGCCGCGCGTGACAGTGGTGCCAGCGGATTTCAGATCCTGACCAATGTGATCATTCCGCTGTCAAAGCCCGGCATCATGATCGGATCAGTCTTCGTCATCGCTCTTGTGATGAGCGATTTTGTCACGACGCGCTTCATGTCGGGCAGCCAGTTGGCAAACGTCGGCCGCCTGATTTCGAACGACATCGGGTTGTTGCAATACCCATCCGCCGCGGCAACGGCAGTGGTTCTGCTGATCACCGTGCTACTTATGATCGGGGCGATGCTGCGCCTTGTCGATATCCGCAAGGAGCTGTGACAGATGGAAAAGCGCCCCGCCTCATTCTACATCCTCGGCACGTTCTTTGCCCTGTTCATGCTGTTCCTTTACGGCCCCACCATCACGATCGCGATCCTGTCGTTTCAGGGCCCAGAGGGCGGGCTGACCTTCCCGATGCGTGGCATGTCGCTGAACTGGTTCCGCGAGTTGTTCATGGAGCAGGCGGTCGGCGACATCTGGGGCAGTTTCCGGCGGTCTCTGACCCTTGGCCTGATGGTCATGGTGACGACGGTTGTCGTGTCGGTCATGGCGGGGCTGGCGTTTCGGCGGCGGTTTCCGGGATCTACCGTGCTGTTCTATCTGGTAATCGGCGCGCTGGTCATACCGTCGATCCTCGTCTCTTTGGGGGTCGGCTTGTTGTTTGACCGCACGGGTATTGGCAGCCACTGGGCCACCTCGGCCTTTGGCGCGCAACTGACATGGACGCTGCCCTTTGGCATCCTGATCATGTTTGCGGTCTTCAACCGCTTCAACCCGGCATACGAAGAGGCCGCCCGCGATCAGGGGGCCAGCACATGGCAGGTGTTTGCCCATGTTGTCCTGCCACTGATCGCCCCCGCGCTGGTAGGTGTCGCGCTTTTTGGCTTTACCCTTAGCTATGACGAGATTGCCCGCACGATCCTTGTTTCCGGCAGCCGCAACACCCTTCCTTTGGAAATCTGGGGAATGACAACAAACGTCACCTCGCCTGTGCTTTATGCCCTTGGCACGTTGACCACGATCTTTTCCCTGACGCTCGTGGGGTTGGTGATCCTGTCGGTCACCATCATGCAACGGCGGCGGGCGCGGCATGGGTCAGACGCAGGAAGCGGGACGATGTGATGCGGATTGTCGTGATCAATCCCAATTCCACCGTGTCGATGACCGAAAAGGCCGCCGTTGCCGCCCGCAACGCCGCACCGGGCGCGATCATCGAAGGCATCACTTGCCACAATTCCCCCCCTGCCATTCAGGGGCCGGAAGATGACGCCATCTGCCGCCCCTTCGTGCTGGCCGAGGTTGATCGTGCCGCTGCGGCGGGGGCGGATGCCATCATCATCGCCTGCTTTGACGACCCCGCACTGGACGATGCCCGCGCACGGGTGTCGATCCCTGTGCTGGGCATTGGCGAGGCGGGGTTTCATGCCGCAATGATGCTGGGCGGGCGGTTTTCCATTGTCACCACCCTGCCCGTCGCCATTCCGATCCTGGAAGAAAACCTGTCCCATTACGGGCTTGCGGCCGCTTGTGTCCGGGTACGTGCGGCAGGGGTCGAAGTGCTGGAGTTAGAGGATGAAACCTCGGGCGCGGTGCCCAAGGTGTCCGCCGAAATCGGTCGCGCCAAAGCCGAAGACGGCGTTGGTGCCATCGTTCTTGGCTGCGCCGGCATGGCCGACCTCGCAGCCAAGCTTGAGGCCGAACACGGCCTCAAGGTGATCGACGGCGTTGGGGCTGCGGCTGCCTTTGCCGCAGCGCTGATCAACCTGAGGAGGGGATGATGACAAGGCATCTGATCACGGCATCCGCGCAGATGGGGCCGATTGCAAAATCGGAAACCCGCAAGGATACGGTAGGCCGCTTGCTGGAGATGATGCGCGAGGCGCACGGGCGCGGCGCCAAGCTGGTGGTCTTTACCGAAATGGCGCTAACCACCTTTTTCCCGCGCTGGATGATCGAGGATGAGGCCGAGCTTGACAGCTACTATGAAACCGCCATGCCCTCGCCCGCCACGCAACCCCTGTTCGATGAGGCGGCAAAGCTGGGGATAGGCTTTTATCTCGGCTATGCCGAACTGGTTGTCGAAGGCGGCATCAAGCACCGCTACAACACCGCAATCCTTGTCGATCAAACCGGCAAGATCGTTGGTAAATATCGCAAGGTCCACCTGCCCGGCTGGGCCGAACCCCTGCCAAACCGCGCCTTTCAGCATCTGGAAAAGCGCTATTTCGAACCCGGCGATCTGGGCTTTCCGGTCTGGCGCACGATGGGCGGCATCATGGGCATGGCAATCTGCAATGACCGCCGCTGGCCAGAAACCTACCGCGTGATGGGCCTGCAAGGGGTCGAGATGGTCATGCTGGGCTACAACACTCCCTTCGGCCATCTGAACACCCAACCGATGGACAGCCTGACCTTGTTTCACAACCACCTGTCCCTTCAGGCCGGGGCCTATCAGAACGCAACATGGGTCGTCGGCACCGCAAAATGCGGGAACGAGGAGGGCTCGTCCATGGGCGGTCAATCCGTGATCGTGGCGCCATCGGGCGAGATCGTCGCACAAGCCGTGACCGTCGAGGATGAGGTGATCACCGCGAAATGTGACCTCGATATGGGCCGCATCTACAAGGAAACCATTTTCAATTTTGCCCTGCACCGTCGGCCCGAGGCCTATAGCCTCATCACCGAACGTGCCGGGGCCATTCTGCCGGAGTAAGCCCATGTCCACTGTCATCAAAGGCGGCACTGTCGTCACCCATGATCTGACCTACAAGGCCGATGTTCTGATCGAAGGGGGCATTATCACCGCCATTGGGCCGGACCTTGCTGGCGATACGGTTATCGACGCGGAAGGTGCCTATGTCATGCCCGGCGGCATTGATCCGCACACCCATCTGGAGATGCCCTTCATGGGCACCTCGACCGCCGAAACATGGGAAAGCGGCACCTTTGCTGCGGCCTCTGGCGGCACAACGATGATCGTGGATCACATCATTTCTTCGCCGAACGATCTTCTTGGCCCGCTCGCGCTGTGGGAGGAACGCGCTGCACGGCAGGCCAGCATCGACTATGGCTTTCACATGTCCATCACCGGATGGTCGCAGGAAATCTGGTCGCAGATGGCAGAATGCGTTGACCGGGGCGTGAACACCTTCAAACACTTCATGGCCTACAAGGGCGCATTGATGGTGAACGATGACGAGATGTTCGCCAGCTTTACCCGTTGCCGCGAACTGGGTGCCATCCCCTTCGTCCATGCCGAGAACGGGGATCTGATCGCGGGACTGCAGCAGAAATTCCTTGCCGAGGGCAACCGTGGCCCCGAAGCCCACGCCTATTCCCGCCCGGCAACGGTGGAAGGTGAGGCCACGAACCGCGCCATCATGATTGCTGATGCCGTGGGCGTGCCGGTCTATATCGTCCATACCTCATCGGAAGAGGCCCACGAAGCCATTCGTCGCTGGAAACAGGCAGGCACGCGCGTCTGGGGAGAGCCGTTGGTCCAGCACCTTCTTCTGGACGAAAGCGAATACGCAAACCCGGACTGGGACTATGCTGCCCAGCGTGTGATGTCGCCCCCCTTCCGCGACAAGCGCCATCAGGACAGCCTGTGGGCGGGACTTGCTGCGGGAACCTTGTCGGTCGTCGCGACAGATCACTGCGCCTTTACCACTAAACAAAAACAGATGGGCCGGGGTGATTTCACCAAGATCCCGAACGGGACCGGCGGGCTTGAGGACAGGCTTTCGCTGCTGTGGACCTATGGCGTGGCCACAGGCCGGATCACGATGAACGAATTCGTCGCCGTCACCTCGACCAACATCGCACAGATCCTGAACATCTACCCGAAGAAAGGCGCGATTGCCGTGGGCGCGGATGCCGACATCGTTGTGTTTGACCCAAAGGCCAGCAAGACGATTCAGGCCGCCACCCAGAAATCTGCAATCGATTACAACGTGTTCGAAGGCTTTACCGTGACCGGCCTGCCCCGCTTTACCCTTTCGCGCGGCACAGTTCTGTGGGGGCCAAACGGTGGCCTGCCGCAGCCCGGCCATGGCCAGCACGTGAAACGCACAGCCAACCCACCCATCAGCCGCGCCTATTCGCAATGGCGCGACCTGATCGCACCCCGCCCAGTTATCCGCGACGAAAACCTGATGCCCATCGGAGTCTAGGGAGGACCCGCCATGCCCAAGAAAATCATGTGTGCCTTTGGCACCGACATCGACTCCGTCGCAGGCTGGATCGGCAGCTATGGCGGCGGCGACAGCCCGTCAGACATCCAACGCGGCATCTTCGCAACCGAGGTCGGCATCCCCCGCCTGTTGCGGATGTTCAAGAAATACGATCTGAAAACCAGCTTCTTCATTCCCGGCCATTCACTGGAAACCTTTCCCAAGGAAATGGAGATGATCGTCAAGGACGGGCACGAGGTGGGCGCGCACGGCTATCTGCACGAAAACCCCATCGCCATGACCCCCACGCAGGAAGAGGATGTTCTGGTCAAATCCATCGACCTGATCAAAGACCTGACCGGAAAGGCACCTCGCGGCTACGTGGCGCCATGGTGGGAGATGTCGAATTCCACCGCCGCGCTGCTGCTGAAGCACGGTTTTGAGTACGACCACTCCCAAGGCTACCGCGATTTCCAACCCTTTTATGCGCGGGTAGGTGATAGCTGGAACACCATCGACTATTCTAAAACTGCCGCCGAATGGATGCATCCGCTGAAGCATGGCAAAGAAATCGACTTGGTGGACATCGCCGCCAACTGGTATGTCGATGACCTGCCGCCGATGATGTTCATGAAAAAGGCCCCCAACAGCCACGGCTTCGTCAACCCTCGCGATATTGAGGAGATGTGGCGCGATCAGTTCGACTGGGTTTACCGCGAGATGGATTATGCCGTGTTCGCCTTCACCATCCACCCTGATGTGGCGGGCCGCCCTCAGGTCTTGCTGATGCTGGAACGGCTGATCGAGTACATCAGCAAACACTTCGGCGTCGAATGGCTGCCGTTCGAGGATATCGTGCGTGACTTCCGCACGCGTTATCCCTTTGCAGGCGCCGCCCGTCCCGAGGTGGTCTGATGTGCAACGCCTGCGGCTTTCCGGCGCGCGCGGGCCACTGGACGGACGCAGGATTGGACAGCCCGCATGACCGCCTGCGCGCCCGGTTCCGCCGCGCGCAGGTACTGGCAAGGGTGCTGCGCCCTTACGGCCTTACGGCCCATGATAATGGCGTGACAGATGGTGTGATCCTGTCCACCCTTGCGGGCGCAAGCGCCATCGTGACCGACCCCGCACAGCTTTGGCCAACGGTCGAACGCCTTGCAGGCCGCGCTTTCGACCCCTTGGCCGGATGACTGACAACCGCCTGCCCTTGGCAATCCTTGGCGGCTGGCTCGGCGCGGGCAAGACGACATGGCTGCGCCATCAGTTGCACGCAGGATTGCAGGCGCATGTCATCGTGAACGAGGCAGCAGAGGTGGCCGTTGACGACGCCCTGCTGTCGCAGGCACATGGCGTGACCGTATTGGCCGGGGGCTGTGCATGCTGCAGCGGGCGCGATGATCTCGTCGCAGCGCTGCACAGCTTGGCCGACCAGCGCACTGCGGGCGCAGCGATACCCGAAGTCATTCTTGAAACCAGCGGTCTGGCCGACCCTGCCGCGATCATCACGGCGATCGCAGACGATCCGATCCTTGTGCGACATTTTCGTCTGACTGACACCACCGTTCTGGTCGATGCCGTAAATGGCGCAGCCGAACTTGCCGCCGGATCAATGGCCATCCAGCAGATCCGCGCAGCATCGGCCTTGATCCTGACCAAGACCGATGCCGCACCACCAACCGCCACTGCCCGCCTTGCTGCAACCCTTGCCGTGCTGAACCCCTTGGCAAGCCTGTCGGCCAGTGTGGCAGGCGTTGCCGTACCGCTTCCGGCGTTGACCGCAGCCCCGCTGCCCTTGGCGCAGACCACGCGTGCGGTCACTGCCGTCACCCTGCCCATTCCAAGGGGTGCAGACTGGGCCAGCCTGTCCCTGTGGCTGTCGGCCTTGCTGCACGCCCATGGCGACAGGCTGATCCGGCTGAAGGGCGTGGTCCAGACCCCTGGCGGGCGCTTGCTGATCCAGACGGTGCGACAGACCGTGCAACCTCCCGAAATACTGCCCACTGATCATGGCACCGATGACGTGCTGGCCGTCATCGGCGAAAGCCCTGACGTGGCAGCACTTCAGGCATCCCTCGCGCGGTTTCTGGCCTGAAGCGCGCTTAGTCGGCAACCCGCAGGATCAGCTTTCCAGCAGTCTGCCGACTGGTCAGCGCGGCAAACATTGCCTCGGCATCTTGCAGCGCATAGCTGCCCGCAATCGGCACCTGCAGCTTGCCCGCCATGATTGCTCCCACGACGGCATCGACACCCTGCAGCCATGCGTCACTGCGATTGTCCAGATGCCCGATGTGAAGCCGGGTAAAGGTCAGGGACTTTTGCACCAGCCGCTCCCACAGGTTGGGCAGCGGCTTGCCCTCGGCCTCACCGTAGCTGACGACATGGCCCATACGGCGGATACAGTCAAAGGACCGGTCAAGGATCGTAGCCCCAGTTGAGTCGATCACCTTGTCAACTCCCCTACCACCGGTCACCTCATTGCAAACGCTGACAAAGTCTTCAGCCCCACGGTTCACTAAATGGTCCGCGCCAAAGGCCAGCGCCTTGGCCTCTTTCCCCGCCGTGCCAACCGTCCCGATCACCACCGCCCCCGCCATCTTTGCAAGCTGGGCCAGTTGCAACCCAACCCCGCCGCCAATGGCGTGGATCAGTAAAGTGTCTCCGGGTTGCGTCTTGCTTACCGTGTGCAAAAGGTGCCAGGCCGTCAGCGACTGAATGTAAAAGGTCGCCCCGGTATCAAAGCTCATTGCATCCGGCAGGCGGATCAGGCGCTCTTCCGGCACGTCGCACAGTTCTGCAAACCCGCCAGCGTCTTCGGAAAACCCCGCAATCCGGTCACCGGGCGCATAGCCAGTGACACCCTCGCCACAGACCTCGATCACACCTGACAGCTCCAGCCCCGCCACCAGTGGATAGCCTTTGGGGTGCGGATACACCCCCTGCCGCATCATAAGATCGGCAAAGTTGAGGCCCGCCCGATGCACACGAACCAGAACACGCCCCGGCCCTGCCACAGGTTCAGCCACGTCACGCAACAAAGGGGCAAAGGTCATGGCCCCCGGTGGATCAAAGACAATCGCCTGCATTTGGATCATGCTCTCCAAAATTTGTCCTGTATTGCACCAGATCGCCGCATCATCCTGCGCAAATCACCAAAATGCCGCACGGCTGTATTGTGCAGGTTGTGCGGCCAGTGTTCAGATTTCAGCCTAGGACGGATTTATGCAGAACTCAAAGCCATGCTGGCCCCAACCTGAAAAACTGGCAAAGCACTCTTCATTATGCCCAGGAAATAGACATCCGCGACCTAACTGCCAATGCGTGTTGCGCATTCGGGCCCGCAATGGGAAACCGATGCCGAACTCCTTTGACGAATTCGCAAGCAGCGGGCTGTATCGTGGTGTTGGACTGCAGCCCATTTCCGCACTTTACAAGGAACACGAACGATATGCTGACAATAACGGCTGCAGGCTTCACTTTCGCAGCCCGGTTTGAAACTGCTGATGCCCCCAAGACCGTAGCCGCTTTCCGCGAACGCATGCCTTTTGAGGGAAAAATCGTACATGTCCGCTGGAGCGGTGAAGGCGTCTGGGTCCCGCTTGGTGATATGGATTTTGGCGTAGGATACGAGAACCATACCAGTCATCCAGCCCCGGGCCATATGCTGCTTTATCCGGGCGGAATAAGTGAAACCGAAGTGATCATCGCTTACGGAGGTGTGGATTTCTCGTCGAAGATGGGTCAGCTTGCCGGAAATCACTTTATCACGCTGACAAGTGGTCTTGAGAACTTACCCGAACTTGGTCGCCGTGTCCTTTGGGAAGGTGCACAGCCAATCAGGTTCCGCATGGATTGACTGATCCGAGGTCGAGGCGACGTTTTGCTGATAAGTTGCGAATGGAATCCCGCGCGGCAGGGCGCAAGTGCTTTACCAGCACTTATGTTTCGCGAGACATTCTGGAGACGAACGCTTTTGTCTGCGAGCTAGATAAGAGCTTCTTGTTGAAGCTGTTTCAGAAGGTCATCCGGCACTAGGTCCAAGAATTTCAGATTAACTCAGCGCCCCAAAACGCAAAAAGCCCCATGGGTTACAGGGGGACTCGTCAAACGTTGATGTGGCGTTGAGGTAAAACGGCGCTTGCTATACACAAGTATTTTTGTCGGATTCCAAGCCTCTGTTATCCAACGGTTTTTTGGTTGCGGGGGCAGGATTTGAACCTGCGGCCTTCAGGTTATGAGCCTGACGAGCTACCGGGCTGCTCCACCCCGCGTCCGGCCCGAGGGCAATATTTGCGATCGGGTATTTGTATCGTATTGAG
>NZ_JAVDWP010000016.1:0-61109 GCF_031457365.1 Pseudotabrizicola sp. 4114
CAAATTAAACCACCCCAAAGAAAGACCGAATACATAGAAGCAGGGTCAGCGGTGCATCGACAAATCACTTGCAGGGGAAGGCAGTTCATACATACCCCCCGAAAATCGGACAGTGACGGAAGCTACGATCTGACGTCTGCTGGTCTCCGGGAGTGACGGATAGTGTCCGCTATGGATAGTGGACACTCCGGGGCAGATTTTGGTTCGCAGAACGAAGCGACTTTGGACGGATGAGGAGAAGCGATCGATCTGCTTTCAGACGACTGCGCCGGGTGTGTCGGTTGCCCAAGTTGCTCGACGCTACGCTGTCAACGCGAACATGGTTTTCAAGTGGCTGTGCGATCCACGCTATGAGCCTTCCAATGAGGTGAGCCCGGCCAACGCTTACACCTCTCTGCCGGTCGAGATTATCGATCATCACCAGAACACAATCATGCCGCCGGTGTCCGAGCCTGTGCCATCGGCTGCCCAGTCTGGAGGCATATCATACCGCGCTTCTTCGCAATGCGGGCTATCAGACCCACATCAGGGCACTGACATGACGCCTTCAGTGTGGCTCTGATGATGTGTCCGCCTCCCCGGTCGGCATTGGTGTGCCAAGGTGGGTCTGTAAGGATCAACAAAGCCTTCGGCCGTTTGTATGCAGTCTATCGTCTTGTTATCATATCACACTAGGGAGGAGGTTCTTTTGTATCCCGGAGTCGTTTCCGGGAAGCCCGGATCAAGTTGGGGAAAAAGTGGCGTCGCCTTTGCCCAGTCCAGAAAATAGGTGGCCAGACCCCGGTCGATGTGAAGTCGCAGGCCATCGCCGTGTCGGCAAATGGCGCAGGTCACTCCGGCAAAGGAGAGGGCCGCGCAGGGGCTTTGGATCTTCGGATCGACAGCACTTCCCCGGGCAAAAAGCTCCATGTGACGGGGGCCGTCGATGCAGATCACTGCAAGAGCGCCCGACATCGGCGAAAGAGCAAACCCATCCTGCCAGCCTTGCCCGGCATGGGGCAAATCCCGCCCGGCGATCAGGATGCGGTTCCGCGCCAGACGCAAGGTATAGCTTTCACCATCTGCCAACCCCAGCAATCCCGCTGCTTCCCGAACACCAAAATGTCCGAGGGCTGCGGCGATATCGCCACTCGCCATGATCTGCGGCACGGTGGGCAGTAAGGTCACAGCGATGCCGTCACCGCGCAACGTTGTGCCAACCGGATGAGGGGGCGACCAGAACGGCGCGCGATCAAGCATGAAGACGGTCTCCGTCCGGATCAAAGGTGCAGGGGTGCGTGATACGGGCCATGCGTGTTTTCCCAAGGTGCTGAAGCATGATGATCTCGCCATGCCGCTCTGCGCCCCGCTTGATCAGCGCAAGTGCAACCGGACTTTCAGTCGAAACAGCCGGATAGCTGGAGGTGATATACCCGATGGAGTGCAGCGCCGGACCGTTTTGGTCGATGCCATGCGCGCCGACCGGCAGGGGCCCGGCACCATCGGCGGGCTGAAGCCCGACCAGACAGTTCCGGTCCGGCCGCTGCGCTTCGTCTTGCAGCAAAGACCGTTTACCAAGGAACTCGGCTTTCTTGTTCCTGAGCGGGCCGATGACGCCAAGATCCATCGGCCGGGTCATGCCATCACTGTCCTTGCCAATCACAATGAACCCCTTCTCGGCGCGCAGGATCATAACGGCCTCGATGCCGATAGGCCCACCGCCAGCTGCACGGGCGGCGTCTCGCAGTGCGTCCCACAGATCTGCGGCCAGATCCTGCCGGATCGAGATTTCATAAGAACGATCGCCTGTGAAGCTGACCCGCGTCAGGCGCAGGGGAATGCCACCCCAGGCTCCCCAGCGGGTTGTCATATGCGGGAAGGATAGATCGTCCAGCACGGCATCGACACCTGCCGCCTTTATGACATCGACCGCCAGCGGGCCACTGACGGCAATGGTCGCGGTTTCGGCCGTTGCGTTGTGGATATGAATGCGTTTGTCTGGAAAGCGGTCCTGCCGCCATTCCTCCAGCAGTGCATGAACGCCCGGCACATGCGAAGAGGAGCAGGAGACGATGAACCGGTTGTCATCCAACCGCACCAGAACACCGTCATCATAGACGATTCCGTTCTCGCTCAGGATAAACCCATAGCGGCAGCCGCCTGCTTTCAGGGTCGACACCGTATTGTAATAGATGAAATCCAGAAACCCGGCGGCATCCGGGCCGATGACTTCGATCTTGCCAAGCGGAGAGGCATCGTAAAGACCAACGGTCCTCCGCGCCATTCCCGCTTCTGCAACAATCGCGGCATCGTTCTGCCCGTAATGAGCCGGTCGCAGCCAGCCGCCGTATTCGCCAAAGATGGCACCCTCGGCGCGGTGCTGCACTTCCAGCGCCAGCCTGCGCACCGGGTTCATCAATTCGGCCCCGCGGGGGCCGCCAAAGCTGGTGATCGGAACCGGCACAAACGGGGGGCGGTAGGTCGTGGTGCCAACCTCGGGGATCGTGCGCCCGGTGATCTGCCCCATAAGTGCCAAGCCGTTCAGGTTTGATGTCTTGCCCTGATCGGTGGCCATCCCAAGTGTGGTGTACCGCTTCAGATGCTCGACCGAAATAAAATTTTCCCGGGCGGCAAGGCCGATGTCTTTGGTGGTCACGTCATGCTGATAGTCGACCCAGATGCGGCCTTTCTGGCCGGGGTCTGGCCAGGCGGGGGTGATCGCATAAGGTACGCCTGCGGTGATCGGAACGATTGCCTGCAGCTTCAGCGCCACAGGCAACGCGTGGAAGGCTTCGGCCAGCGCGAACTGGCCTGCTGCCCCGCCAACGACTGTCACACCCTCCACCGAGCTGCCGGGCACGAAGGCAAGCATCGCGTCGTCCCAACGCAGCTTGCCCTTTGCCTGCGCATAAAGGTGGATCGTCGGAGTGAACCCGCCGGACACCAGCACGCAATCTGCATCGATCCGCGTGCCATCGTCCAGAACGACGCCCGCCACTTCCCTGCGTCCCAAAGCGCCCTCTATGCGCCGCCCGGCGTGCAGGGCTATACCCGGTAACGGTTCCGCCTCGGCGCGCAGAGTGACGAGGGTCACCTTGGCCCCCGCAGCCGCCATGGCCTGCGCAACTTCGGCCCCGGTATTGTTGTTGGTCGCCACCACGATCCTCTGACCAGGCAGGACCGCGTAGCGGCGCAGATAGGTAAGCCCCGCCTGAGCCGACATGATCCCCGGCAGATCGTTCTTCGCGAAGGGCAACGGACGGTCGATGGCACCGGTGGCAAGCACACTCTGGTCAGGGCGCACACGCCAAAGCGTGTCGGGGCGACCACAGACGTGTTTCTGGTTGAGCCCAATCAAGCCGTGGTCATAGATGCCAAACGCCGTCGTGCGCGAAAGGATCTGCACACCGAGGTCGCGCAGCCGTTCGCTGGCCTGAGCCAGCCAGCCGGCAGCGGTCAGGTCGTCAATAACCGCCGTGCGATGCAGCAGGCTGCCACCGATGCGGCTGCCCTCATCCACCAGCAGAACCGACTGCCCGGCCTCGGCCAGCATAATGGCCGCGGCAATGCCGACCGGGCCGGCGCCGACCACGACTACATCGCAGAAATGATTGATCTGATCGCCAATGGGCCCGGATTTGGTGGTGTCCAGACGCCCAAGGCCTGCCATTTCGCGAATGCGCGGCTCGAACAGGTGCCAGTTCGGCCACATGAACGTCTTGTAGTAGAAGGCCGAGGGGATAAAGCGTGAGAAGGCGTCGATGAACCCCATCCGGTCGCCTGTCGCTGTCGGACTGGTGTTGGTGGATTGCAGCCTCAGGCCGTTTGCTGCGGCCTCGGTCGTGACGCGCTGGTTGACCCGGAACTGGTCGCCATCCGTGACATCAGCGTAGATGTTCGGCTCCTCAACCCCGGCACCGAACAGCCCGCGCGCCCGGCGATATTTGAAGCTGCGACCGAGCACTCGCTCCCCTGACGCCAACAGCGCCGAGGCAAGTGTGTCGCCATCGAACCCGTGAATCTCTCTGCCATCGAAGGAAAAGCGCAGCGGTCGTGATCTGTCGATCTCGCCCCCATGAGGCAGGCGGCGGGCGGTCATGGAGTCACCTTGGGTGGCAGGATCGGCTGGCCGGGTCCGGCGGCCATTGTCACCGTATTGCGGTCCATCACGAACAATTCGCCACAGGTCATGTGCAGCCACACCTCCTGAGTGTCGCCCTTGGGGTTGTTTCGGAAATGCAGGTATTCGGCCCAGACCGGGGCCGCGACCGTGGCAAAGCCTTCGGGTCGTTCGTTTCCGGCATCGCCGCCGAAGTGGAACTCATATTCCGGGCGGGAGCCGCAGAAAGGGCAGGAGAAAGTTTGCATATGTGCCTCAATGCGCGATGCCGGAGCCTGCGGCCTCGTCGATCAGACGGCCGCGTGCAAAGCGATCCAGATCGAAGGGGCGCGAAATGTCGTGATGCTGGCCCGTGGCCAGCAGATGCGCGAGCAAGGTGCCGCCCGCTGGTATGGCCTTGAACCCGCCTGTGCCCCAGCCGCAGTTCAGGAACAGGCCGGGGAGGGGGCTTTCACCGATGATGGGCGAGCTGTCGGGCACCACATCCACGATGCCGGCCCATTGCCGCATCAACTTCAGCTGCCGGAAGGCTGGGAACATCTCCAGAAGGCCGGAAAGCACCGTTTCCAGCACCGGCAGATTGCCACGCTGGCCATAGGATGGCATGCGGTCCAGACCGCCGCCGATGACGATTTCGCCCTTGTCCGACTGGCTGGCATAGGTTCCCGTGCCGGGTGACACGACGACAGTATTCAGAACCGGCTTTACCGGCTCTGACACGCAGGCCTGCAGGGCATAAGACAGGATTGGCAGGCGAAACCCCGCCTTCGCTGCCATGACCGAGGAATGCCCCGCGACCGCCAGCCCCACCCGGTCCGCACGTATGTCACCCCGATTGGTCCGGATACCCCGACACCGCCCGCCTTCGACAATGAAATCCGTGACCTCGCATTGCTGGATGATATCGACGCCAAGCTTCGACGCCGCACGCGCATACCCCCAGGCCACGGCATCATGGCGGGCCGTTCCGGCACGGCCCTGCCAGATACCGCCAAGCGCCGGATAGCGTGACCGTTGCCCGAAGTTATAGATTGGCAACACGCGGCGAACATCTTCAGGGCCGTAGAGTTCCGCATCGGTGCCGTTGATCTGCATTGCGTTGACCACACGCGCCGACATTTCCATCTCGGCGGGGGTATGCGCAAGACTGATCATGCCGCGCTGTGACAGCATGATGTTGTAGTTCAGCTCGCGCGAGAGGGTCTCGTACAGTTTCAAAGACAGATCGTAGAGCCGGACGCTTTCGGGGAAAAAGTAGTTTGAACGCACGATTGTCGTGTTGCGACCCGTGTTCCCACCGCCAAGCCAACCCTTTTCAATCACGGCGATATTTCGGATGCCGTGGTTTTTGGCCAGATAATAGGCCGTAGCAAGCCCATGCCCGCCGCCACCGACGACGACAATATCATAACGCGATTTCGGCTCGGGAGAGGTCCAGGCCTTGGCCCAGCCCTTTTGGCCATTGAAACCTTCTTTCAGCAAGGAAAGGGCGGAGTACGTCGTTGTCATGGAGGGCTTTGCATTAGGATGGGCGTTGGTTTGGATATGCACCCCCGCGTGTCCGCGGGGGCGGGATCAGTTCAGGCGCGGATGGCGAGGCCTGCAGGATCATAAGGCGAGGCTGCGATGACCTTGGCGGGCACCTCCTCCCCCACGATGTGCAGGCTGACCCTGGTCTCCGCCTCGGCAACGCTGCGGTCGATCATCGCAAGGGCAAGGCTTTTGCCAACCGTATGGCCGAACCCGCCCGAGGTGACGAAACCGACCAATGCCCCCTCGTGCCACACCGGCTCATATCCGGTGGCGTCAGCATTGGTGGCCTCTACTTCCAGCGTTACGATAACCTTTTTCGAGGGGGCGGCGCGTTCGGCCAATGCCGATTCGCGACCGATGAAGTCGCCCTTGTCCCATGCGATGAAGCGGTCCATGCCGGTTTCGCCCGGTGTGTAGCCTTGTGTGAACTCACGCGACCAAATGCCGAAGCTTTTCTCCAACCTCAGCGACAAGACCGCGTTGAAGCCAGTCTCGCGCAGACCAAGCTCCGCCCCGGCCTCCAGCAGCAGCTTGCGCAAAGTCGCGTGCTCAAGCGCCCCACAGTTGATCTCATACCCCAACTCGCCCGTTACCGACATGCGCGCAACCTTGGCGCGGATCAGTCCGATATCTACCGTCTGGCAGGCAAGGAACGGCATTGCCGCATGCGACAGATCCTGATGCGTCAGCTTTTGCAGAATGGCCCGGGCATTGGGGCCGAAGACCGCGAAACCGCTGACAGCATCGGAAATATCGCGGACGGAGACGCCATTCTCCGCATGATCCTCAAACCAACGCATGTGCCATTGCCTCAGGTAGTAGGACCCCATGATCCAGAACAGGCCATCGCCCCAGTTCAGAATCGTGAGGTCGCCCTTCAGCTTGCCAGACTCGCCCAGCATTGGCGCAAGGGCCGCACGGCCCGGCTTGGGCAGCCTGCCAGCAAAGATCCGGTCCAGCCATGCGGCGGCACCCGCGCCCGAAACTTCGTAGCGCGAGAAAGCGGTGATATCCAGCAGGCCGGCACTTTCACGTGCGGCGCGACATTCCTCACCGATCAGATCAAAAGCATTGGAGCGGCGCAGCGAGGGTTCTTCCTCAAACCCGTCGGGTGCAAAGTACAACGGCTGCTCCAGCCCCCATCCTTGACCCCAGCGGCAGCCGGCGGCCGTCATGCCCTCGAACGCGCCGGGGGTTTTCAGGACGCGGCCAGCAGGAAGCTGTTCGTTCGGATAGCTCATCACGAAACGGCGGGAATAGAACTGGCCAGTGGTTTGCCGAATGAATTCACGGTTTGACATGAAGTCGCCGTAGCGGGCGATATCCATACCGAAGATATCGGCCTCCGGCTCACCGTGGATCATCCATTCCGCCAACGACTTGCCCACGCCGCCGCCCTGGAGGAAGCCCGCCATCACGCCGCAAGCAACCCAATAGTTGCGCACACCGCGCACCGGGCCGACCAGCGGGTTGCCATCGGGTGAAAAGGTAAAGGCGCCATTCACCCAGCGCTTGACCCCGGCAGTTTCCAGGCAGGGGAAGCGCTGGAAGCCCATGCCAAGCTCGGCTGCGATCCGGTCGGTATCTTCCTGGATAAGCTCGATGCCGAAATCCCAGGGCGCACCATCCATGTTCCAGTGTTTGAATTCGCGCTCGTAAATTCCCATCAGCAGGCCCTTTTGTTCCTGCCGGGTGTAGGTGAACCCTTCCAGATCGACGATCAGCGGGATTTCCCGGCCCAACTCGACCAGTTCGGGGATTGAGTCCGTGACCAGATAGTGATGCTCCATCGGTGTCACGGGAAGGTCGATCCCCGCCATGCGCCCGACCTGTTTCGCCCAGAGACCCCCGGCGTTCACCACATGCTCCGCGATGATGGTGCCTTTGTCTGTGACGACATCCCACGATCCGTCCGCCCGCTGGTGCAGATCTTCGACCTTGGTGTGTTCGACAATATCGGCACCCCAGTTCTTTGCGGCACGGGCATAGGCATGGACCACTGCCGAAGGGTCTATATGCCCCTCACGGTCGCTCCACAGGCCACCAAGGATACCTTCGGTGTTGAGGATCGGGCAGCGGCGTTTGATTTCCTCTGGGCCAATGAGTTCCACATCATTGATCCCGAGCGACTGGAAGGTGCGGTATGACGATTGCAGCCATTCCCAACGGGCCGGGGCCGAGGCGACCGAAATGCCGCCCGTCATGTGCATGCCGATGTTGATGCCAGCCTCCGCGCCGACCTCGGTCAGAAGATCAATGGTGTAGGATTGAAGCGCCGCGATGTTCGGATCGGCATTCAACGCATGAAAACCGCCCGCAGCGTGCCAGCTGGAGCCGGCCGTCAGCACGTCGCGTTCCAGAATGGCAATATCCGTCCAGCCGAATTTGGCCAGATGATAGGCGACTGAGGCGCCGACCACGCCACCGCCGATGATCACCACGCGATACTGATTCTTCATGATGGCACTCCTGTTTCAGGAATCAATCACACAAGAGTACATATATGTCTAGTAAGAGCGCGCGACTTTCACGCGAAATATGTCACAACGCTTCTGGCGCTGGGGGATCGACCTCGCCGGATCAACGGCAGATCGCATAGGGAAACCTTAAGGAACTATCAGATGTCTGATGGTTTTTCGCAGGTCTCTCTGCGAAGGGCTCACCCAATCGCGTTTCCCATCATGCCCAATCGTTTTGCTTTATTGACACAAGTAAGTTCACTTATGTACTTGATGCATGATCAGCCGCCCCCGATTTGCATCTGGCCGCGCCCATCAGACAAGGCGAAGGGCCTTAGATCCTTCCCCAACGGAGCCACCGCATGACCCGATATTGCCTCACCGTCAGCTGCACCAGCCGCCGCGGCATTGTTGCCGCCATTGCAACCTACCTTGCCGACAACGGCTGCAACATTGTTGACAGCTCGCAGTTCGACGACAGTCAGACCGGGCATTTCTTCATGCGGGTCAGCTTCCTCTCCGAAGACGGCAGATCGCTGGCCGATTTGGCCAAAGGTTTCGCCGCGACCGCCACCACCTTCGGCATGGCCTCCCAATTCCATGATGAATCCGTCAAGATGAAGGTGATCTTGATGGTCAGCCGCTTCGGGCATTGTTTGAACGATCTGCTGTACCGTTGCCGTATCGGTGCGCTGCCGGTCAATATCGTGGCCGTCATCTCGAACCACATGGATTATCAGAAGGTTGTCGTGAACCACGATATCCCGTTCCATTGCATCAAGGTTACGAGGGAAAACAAACCGGAAGCAGAAGCCGCGCAGATGAGGATTGTGCGCGAGACCGGGGCCGATCTCATCGTGCTCGCCCGCTATATGCAGGTGCTGTCCGAAGAAATGTGCGCGGAAATGTCGGGGCGGATCATCAACATCCATCATTCCTTCTTGCCGTCATTCAAGGGCGCCAATCCCTACAAGCAGGCTTACGAGCGTGGCGTGAAGCTGATCGGTGCCACCGCCCATTATGTAACGGCCGACCTCGACGAAGGCCCGATCATCGAACAGGATACGGTTCGCGTCACCCATGCGCAAAGCGCAGACGATTACGTGTCGCTGGGTCGCGATGTGGAGGCCTCGGTGTTGTCCCGGGCGATCCATGCGCATGCGCATCACCGCGTTTTCCTCAACGGCAAGAAGACGATCGTTTTTGCCGCTTCGCCAGGCTCTCACTCGTCCGAAAGCATGGGATGACGTAAAGCGATACCTGCATCAGGCCCGCAGTCGGAATCGTGACCCTGCAACGGGCCCGACAGCGGAACTCAGACAGCAAATCCTTGACAAAGACAGAACTGTACATAATCTCGGGCAAATAATTCTCAATACGGAGTCAGACATGCAGGGCAGCCATCGTCAGAAATCCGAGGAGCTCATGGCACGAAGCCTGGTCTGGGATGCCCATTCCGGCTTCATGCCGCATCCGAAGGCGGACCTTAATAACCTCAGCATATGGCGGGATGCAGGAGTCAACTATCTGTCGATCGACGTCGGCTTTGACGTGCTGAAGTGGGAGGATTGCATCCGCACCATCGCCGCCTTCCGCAAGTGGATTGCTGACCATTCGGATGAGTACATTATTGTCCATAATGTGCATGACATTCACCAGGCACATCGCGACGGCAAGCTCGCCATCACCTTCGATCTGGAAGGCGCCAACGTGCTTGATGGCCGGGTAGAGATGGTCGAACTGTATCACAGCCTCGGCTGCCGTCAGATGCTGCTTGCCTATAACCGCAACAACCTTGCCGCCGGTGGCTGCCATGATGAGGACAGCGGCCTGACCTATTTCGGGCGCGAGGTGGTGGATGAGCTGAACCGTCTTGGCATGTTCGTCGACCTGACGCATTGCGGCCTGAAGACCACGATGGATATTCTGGAACATACGACGCGTCCCGTGATCTATTCACACTCCAACCCCCGCGCCCTCTGGGATCATGAGCGCAACATAGCGGATGAGCAGATCAAGGCTTGCGCCGAAACCGGCGGGCTGATCTCGGTTGTGGGGATCGGGCGCTTCATGGGGAATGACACGTCTTCGGCACGGCTTGCCGACGGGATCTGCCATATCGCCGATCTGGTCGGGACAGATCATGTCGGCATCGGCCTTGACTATGCCTTCAAGGTTGATGTCCCCGAAGCGCATGACATTCTGGCGCGGCACCCCGAATACTGGCCGCTGTCGCAAGGCTACGGTGGAGCCCCGTCAACCTATGTCGCACCCGGACAACTGGTCGAAGTGACCGAGGCACTGTTGACCCGCGGCATGTCCGAACGGGATGTGACGGGCATTCTTGGCGGCAACTTCCTGCGCCTTGCAGCCGAAATCTGGCGCTGAACCTTAACCCGCAAAGCGAAGCACCGTACATGACCAGCGATCACAACCCGGAAGATTTCGTCACCCATTCCGCGCATTGGGGTGTGTTCACCGCCGGGTGGCGGAATGGTCAGCTGGAAGTGCGGCCGCATCCCGGCGATCCCGATCCGAACCGGATCATAGAGAACGCAACGACGGGTCTGCGCCACACGGCGCGCATCGAGCGGCCAACGGTGCGCAAGGGCTGGCTCGACAATGGCCCCGGCCCGTCCTCGCGGCGCGGGAAGGAGCCTTTTGTGCCCGTCAGCTGGGAGGTTGCAACCGCCCTGGTCGCCGAAGAGGTGGGCCGCATCCGCGACACGCGCGGGCCGGGGGCGATTTTCGGAGGGTCTTACGGATGGGCCAGCGCGGGGCGGTTTCATCATGCGCAAAGCCAGGTTCACCGCTTTCTGAACATCACGGCCGGCGGTTATGTGCGGTCGGTCAACAGTTACAGCGCAGGCGCATCGACGGTGATCCTGCCGCATGTGCTGGCCGACATTCATACCATCGTGATGGACAGTATCTCGTGGCAGCAGATCGCGGACCATACCGAGGTTGTGCTCGCCTTCGGTGGCATGGCGCTGAAGAACAGTGCCGTCGCGGGCGGCGGGATCAGCCGCCATGTGGAGCGTGGTGCGATGCAGGCCGCCCAGGCGCGCGGTTGCCGCTTTCACCTGATCAGCCCGATCCGCGATGACCTGCCGGTCGAAGCCGGTGCCGCATGGCTGCCGATACGCCCCAATACCGACTGCGCACTGATGTTGGGCCTGATGGCCGAAATCGTTGCCAGCGGCAACCATGACCGCGCGTTTCTGGACCGCTTCACGGTCGGCTGGGACAAGTTCGAGGCCTATCTGACCGGCGTCAGAGATGGCGTTGCCAAAGATGCCGATTGGGCGGCGGCCCGCACCGGCGTTCCGGCGGATGTGATCCGGCGTCTCGCAGGCAGCTTGCCGGGCAAGCGTGTGGTGGTTGGCGTAGCGCATTCGCTGCAACGGGCCGATCATGGCGAGCAGCCGGTCTGGATGGGCATCGTGCTGGCGGCGATGCTGGGCCAGATCGGTCTGCCGGGCGGCGGATATTGCGATGCAGTCGGCTCACTGGGGTATTATGGGCGGCAGCGCAATGCGGTGCGCCTGCCCACACTTCCGCAGGGTGAGAACGGCGTCCGGGATTTCATTCCGGTGGCGCGGATTTCGGACATGCTGCTGAACCCCGGCGGTGCCTATCGCTACAACGGTCAGACCCGGCAGTATCCCGATATCCGGCTGGCGTTCTGGGCGGGTGGCAACCCGTTCCATCACCATCAGGATCTAAACCGCCTGCGCCGCGCCTTTGGCCAGTTGGATACCTTCATCGTCAACGACTATGCATGGACAGGAACGGCGCGGCATGCCGACATCGTTCTGCCCTGCACCATGTCTCTGGAGCGCGAGGATATCGGCGCAAGCTCGCACGATCCGCTGCTGGTGGCGATGAAGCCGGTGATCGGGCCGTATGGCGAGGCGCGTGACGACTACCGGATTTTCGCGGATATTTCCGAAATGATGGGCTTCGGGGACGCCTTCACCGAAGGCCGCACGGCGCGGGAGTGGCTGGAGCATCTGTATGATGTGACCCGCACCGACCTCGCGGCAAAGGGGCTTCCGACCCCGGAGTTTGCCGATTTCTGGCGCATGGGCACGCTTGATCTGCCGCAAAAGGATGATGA
Source organism: Pseudotabrizicola sp. 4114 (assembly GCF_031457365.1). Taxonomy (NCBI): domain Bacteria; kingdom Pseudomonadati; phylum Pseudomonadota; class Alphaproteobacteria; order Rhodobacterales; family Paracoccaceae; genus Pseudotabrizicola; species Pseudotabrizicola sp. 4114. The sequence continues at coordinate 12,212 of NZ_JAVDWP010000016.1, forward strand.
TGGCGGCACAATTTCGGCCTTTCGCGCCAACCCCGGTACGGCACCACTGAAGACGCCAAGTGGCAAGGTCGAGATTTTTTCGAAAACCATCGCGGCGTTTGATGAGGCTGATTGCCTTGGCCACCCCGCATGGTTCGCGCCGGACCTAGGGCAAGGCCCCGATACGCCGCTGATCCTGATCGCCAACCAGCCGGCGCGGCGTCTGCACAGTCAGCTGGATTATGGCCGCTACAGCGCCGAAGGCAAGATCAACGGGCGCGAGGTTGCGACCATGCACCCCGATGATGCTGCCGCGCGTGGCGTTGCCGAGGGCGATATGATCCGTCTGCACAATGCGCGCGGTGCCTGTCTGGCTGCGGTCACGCTGTCGGACGGCATCATTCCCGGAGCGATCCGTTTGCCGACAGGGGCGTGGTTTGACCCAGATGATATCGAGGCGGACACCGCGACCTGCATGCATGGCAACCCGAATGTCCTGACGCGGGATGTCGGCACATCCTCGCTGGCCCAGGGCTGCACCGGGCAATTGACCAGTGTGCAGGTGGAACGTCACGACGTTCCGGTGCCGCCCATACGGGCCTATAACCCGCCGGAGACAACCTCTGGCTAGCGCTTACGTGCGGTTTTTGGTGGTCGCCATCGGTGAGACCGCCGCAAGGCGCGTGACTTCAGAGCAGGACTGCTCCGGCCCCCGAAGGGACTATGATTCCAAGGACTGGAGCCACCCGAAAAACGCGGTCTGTTGGCGTCCGCCATATGGAAAACCGTCAGATTGCACAATTTTTAAGCTGTCCCCCAGCCCTACCTCATCTTGACACGCCAAAACAAAGGACAGGAATGTACTTACTTCGGTTAAATTTCACCGCAGCAGATAATAAATTTGACATGAAAATATTGTGTACATTAATGTCCTTTTAAGCAAACAGATTGTAACAGGGACGGCACAGATGAAAACACTGTTAGGCGCGCTGCTTATCTCGGCCGCGATGGGTAATCCGGTTCTCGCGGAAACAATTCGCTGGGCGCGGATGGCTGACGCACTGTCCCTTGATCCCCATGCTACCAATCAGGGCATTACCGCAGGCTTCCTGCACCATGTTTACGAGACATTGGTGGACACGGACGCCGAGGGCAATCTTGTGCCCCGTCTTGCCACCGAATGGATGGTCAAGGACACAAGCCCGGACACATGGGTCTTCAAACTGCGCCCCGACGTGACCTTCCACGATGGCGCGGCTTTCACAGCCGAAGATGTGGTGTTCTCGATCAACCGGGCACGGTCAGAGGGATCTCTGATGCGCAGCCTGCATGGCGCTGTGGTCGATGTCGTGGCGGTGGATGATCTGACGGTTGAGGTCAAGATGGCCGCTCCGTCGCCGATTTATCCGCGCAACCTGACCAACACCTTCATGATGGATCTGACCTGGGCCGAGGCAAACAATGTCGTCAAGGTACAGGATTTCACCGCCGGTGAAGACAATTACGCCGTGCGCAATACCAACGGCACCGGCCCCTATGTTCTGACGTCGCGTGAGCCTGAAGTACGCTCCATGCTGACGCTGAACGAAAAACACTGGGCCGAAACCAGTCCCGGGATCACCGATATCGAATATCTGACCATCGCCGATCCGGCCACGCGGACGGCGGCGCTGCTGTCGGGAGAGGTTGATCTGATCCTCGACATGCCGGTGCAGGATATCGAGCGTATCTCGGCGGCGGACGGCGTGAAGGTCGTGACCGGGCCGGAAAACCGGGTGATCTATTTCAGCTACCGCATCGGGCAGTACCTGCACAACGAAGGTGCGGGAGAAATGTCGCCCTTCACCGACCTGAAGGTGCGCGAAGCCGTTGACCTCGCGGTTGACCGTGATGCGATCAGACAGATCATCATGCGTGGCCAGTCCATCCCGACCGACGTGGTGGCGCCGCCTTTCGTGAACGGCTGGACCGAAGAAATCGCGACCTATTCGAAACCCGATGTGGAACGCGCCAAGGCACTGCTGGCCGAGGCGGGCTATCCTGACGGATTCAGCATCACGCTGGACACGCCGAACAACCGCTATGTGAACGACGAAGCGATCAGCCAGGCCGTTGTCGGCATGCTGGCCCGTGTGGGCATCCGCGTGAGCCTGCAATCGCGCCCGATGGCGCAGCATTCGCAGTATTTTCAATCGGGTGAGAGCGATTTCTTCCTGATGGGATGGGGCGTGCCGACCTTCGATTCCGCCTATACGTTCAGCGGCTTGATGCACACACGCACCGACACGGCCGGTCTTTACAACCCGGTCGGCTACTCCAACCCCGAGCTCGACGCGATGATCGACGGCATCGAAACCGAGATGGACATTGAAAAGCGCAACGCGATGATCGCCGAAGCCTGGGCAATCATCGAGGTCGATCGCCCGGTGCTGGCGATCCACACGCAGTCGCTGGCTTACGGCATGCGCGAGAACGTGAATGTCGCGATCCATCCGGGCGACATGCCGCGGATGTATCAGGCCACGATCGACTGATCCAATCAAGGCCGCGTTGCGCCAGGGTTTCAACGCGGCCACCGTCGATCTTTTTCGGGGAAAGCAGCCATGCTCATTTTTGTACTGCGAAGGCTGATCCAGTCGGTTTTCGTCATGCTCGCGGTATCTCTGCTGGCCTTCGTGCTGTTCCAGTTCGCCGGCGATCCTATCGAGGCGATGGTGGGGCAGGATGCCACCATGGCCGACCGCGCGGCGCTGCGCGACCGGCTTGGGCTGGATGATCCGGTGGTGTTCCAGTTCGCCCGTTTCATCGGCAACGCGGTGCAGGGCGAGTTCGGCCTGTCCTACCGCCTGCAACAGCCCGTTCTGGGTCTGATCATGCAGCGTTTGCCCGCCACGGTCGAGCTTGCGGTGACATCGACCATCATCGCACTGGTGCTGGGCACGGCGCTGGGGGTGCTGACGGCACTGAAAAACCGCTCGTGGATCACTGGCATCATCATGGCCGTGTCACTTGTGGGCATCTCGCTGCCGACCTTCCTGATCGGGATCGGGCTGATTTATGTCTTCGCGGTGGAACTGCACTGGTTGCCATCATTCGGGCGCGGGCAGGTGGTCGAGCTTGGCGGCTGGTCCACCGGGTTTCTGACCTCTTCTGGCCTGCGGTCGCTGATCCTGCCATCCTTCACACTTGCGCTGTTCCAGACCGCACTGCTCATGCGCCTGATCCGGGCCGAAATGCTGGAGGTGTTGCGGCAGGATTACATCCGCTTTGCCCGCGCCCGCGGCCTGTCAGAGCGAGTGATCAACTTCCGCCATGCGTTGAAAAACACGCTGGTGCCGGTGATCACCGTGGCGGGTCTGATGCTGGGGTCGATCATCGCATTTTCGGTGGTGACGGAAAGCGTGTTCCAGTGGCCCGGCGTCGGATCGCTGTTCATCGCCTCGGTGCAGGCGGTCGATGTGCCGGTGATGTCGGTCTACCTGATGTTCATCGCGCTGCTGTTCGTGACGATCAACTTCGTGGTCGATATCCTTTATTTCATCGTTGACCCCCGGCTTCGCGCTGACAGTCAGAAAAGGGCCTGATGATGGCGCTGATATCCCCCCCTGAGAAAACCACATCCTCCCGCCGGTTTCGGGATTCTGACCTGTGGTACTCCTTCCGCCGTTCACCCACGGCGCTGATTGCGGCGGCCATGATCGTGCTGATCGTCGGTGCCGCCCTGCTGGCACCGCTGATTGCACCGCATGACCCGTTCGACCTGGCCACGGTCAACCTGATGGATGCGCAGACACCGCCGATGTCGGTCTCGTTGATGGGCAATTACTTTGCGCTTGGTAGTGATATTCAGGGGCGTGACGTGCTGTCGACCATCCTTTACGGCAGCCGGACGTCGCTGTTCGTCGCCGTGATGGCCACCGGATTTGCGCTGATCGTCGGGCTGACGCTGGGGATCGTTGCGGGCTATTTCGGCGGGGCTTGGGACAGCGCAATCATGCGGATCGTCGATGTGCAGCTCTCCTTCCCGGCGATCCTGATTGCGCTGCTGGTCTTTGGCGTGACGCGCGGTTTCCTTCCTGCCGCAACACAGGATGCGGCGGCGGTCTGGGTGCTGATCTTCAGCATCGGCCTGTCGAACTGGGCGCAATTCGCACGGACCGTGCGCGGCGCCACGCTGGTGGAGCGGCAGAAGGACTATGTCAGCGCCGCCCATATGATGGGGACCGGGCGGTTTCGCATCCTGTTCGGGCATATCCTGCCGAACGTGATCAGCCCGGTGATGGTGATCGCAACCCTTGGCCTTGCCGTCGCCGTGATCGAGGAGGCGACGCTGTCCTACCTCGGCGTCGGGGTGCCGCCCACGCAGGCCTCGCTCGGAACGCTGATCCGTATCGGGCAGCAGTTCCTGTTCTCTGGTGAGTGGTGGATCCTGTTCTTCCCCGCGCTTGTCCTTGTTTTGCTGACGCTGTCGGTCAACCTGCTTGGCGACTGGCTGCGCGACGCCCTGAACCCGAGGCTCAAATGACCGCCACTTCTGACGCATTGGTTTCGGTTCGCAATCTGACGGTGGATTTTCCCGGTCGTCACGGGAATTTCCGGGCGCTGGATGACGTGTCTTTCGACATCATGCCCGGAGAAATTCTGGGCGTGGTCGGGGAATCCGGTGCCGGGAAGTCCATGGCGGGCTCGGCTATCATCGGGTTGCTGGCCTCGCCGGGGCGGATCACCTCGGGTGAAATCTGGTTTCAGGGCCAGCGGATCGATAACCTGCCGCCCGAGGCGATGAACCTCATTCGCGGCAAGCGGATCGGGATGGTGTTTCAGGATCCGCTGACCAGCCTGAACCCGCTGTTCACCATCGGGGATCAGTTAATCGAGACGATCTGCCGCCATCTGCCGCTTGACCGGGTCAAAGCGCGGCTCCGGGCAATTGCCTTGCTGGAGGAAGCGGGAATTGAGAATGCGGCGGGCCGGCTTGCGGCCTATCCGCACCAGTTTTCCGGCGGCATGCGGCAGCGGGTGGTGATCGCCCTCGCGCTGGCTGCCGAACCTGCGCTGATTATCGCAGACGAGCCGACCTCGGCGCTGGATGTCTCGGTTCAGGCACAGATTCTGACGGTGCTGAAGGAGCTTTGCCCCAAGCGCGGTGCCTCAGTGATGATGATCACACATGACATGGGGGCCATCGCCGAAACCGCGCAGCGCATGATCGTGATGAACAAGGGTCACCTCGTCGAGGCTGGCCCCGTATCCGAGGTGATGTGGAAGCCGAAGGAAGACTATACCGCGCGGCTGATCGGGGCGATTCCCTCGATCCGCGACAAGACCCGCGACCGACCGGAGCCTCCGGTGGCCGAGCCGTTGGTGCGGGTCGAAGGTCTGTGCCGCAGCTTTGATCTGACCGGATCGTTGCTTGAGCGCGTGCTCAGCCGTGACCGCAAGGTCAATAAGGCGGTGCAGGATGTTTCGTTCCAGATCAAGCGGGGCGGCACTTTCGGGCTGGTCGGCGAATCTGGGTCCGGCAAATCCACCTGCGCGCGGATGATCGTCAATCTGATCCGTCCCACCTCTGGCCGGATAATGATCGACGGTAAGGACGTCTGGGAGAAGGGTCAGCCGCGCCGCAAGGGCGCGACGCAAATGATTTTCCAGGACCCTTACGCCAGCCTCAACCCGCGCTGGCGCATTGGCACCATCATTGCTGAACCCCTCGCAGCGCTGTCGCAGAACAGCAGCGAGATTGAGGATCGCGTGGCCGAATTGCTGCGACAGGTCCGCCTCGACCCGGCCGCGATACGCAAATTCCCGCATGAGTTCTCGGGCGGTCAGCGGCAACGGATCGCCATTGCCCGCGCACTGGCCAGCCAGCCCGAGTTCATCGTCTGCGACGAGCCAACCTCGGCACTGGATGTGTCAGTGCAGGCGCAGGTGCTGGAGTTGATGGCGCAGTTGCAGGATGAATTTGGCCTGACCTATCTGTTGATCAGCCATGATTTGGCCGTGGTCCGCAAAATGTGCGACCATGTCGGCGTGATGAGCAAAGGCCGCATGGTCGAACAGGGGCAAGTGGATGCGATTTTTGACGCGCCCCAAGCCGCCTATACCCGCATGTTGCTGGAAGCCGTGCCGGATGTGGCCAGGTTCCGGCCCGCGGCCTGACGCCAGATGAAGATGACCCGGCTTGCCCCCATTGCTGCGTTCCTCGGCGCATTGGACGACGTGCTTCTGAGAAGGGGCGACTATGAAGGGCGCCATATCGCTCAAAAGGTGCTGGGTGCTTTCCAGAACCATGTCGGCGAGGCATCGGCCACGCCCGGCAAAACCGATCTGTCCGCGCTGTCATACCTGCCGCCGGGACTGGCCACGGCGCGGGCCAACGCCGACCTTTGTGCTGTGGCCGATGCCATCGCGGCACTTGCCCCACAACTGCACTGGCGGCAGAGTAAAAGCACCGACGACACCGCGAGCGCCGGCTTTCTTGAGGGTCATGTGAATACCCTGGTCCTCGGTGCCGCCGGTTTGGAAATCCAGCATCGCTTTGCCATCGGCCTCAGCCTCGTGGCACCGCAGGTCGCCTACCCGATGCACAGCCACCCGCCGGAAGAGCTGTATCTGTTGCTGTCCCCCGGCGATTTTCGCCATGATGGCGATGGCTGGCTTGCACTTGGTACCGGAGAGACATTCTATAACACTCCCGGCATCTTGCACAGCATGCGGGCGGGGCAAATGCCGCTTGTGGCGATTTGGCTGATGGGTGACACTGCATGAAACCCCGCAATCTGCCACAGACCGGAGCCGTCATGGATCAAAATCAGGTGGACCACGCCCGCACGACCGATCCATCAGGTCTGGCCCCTGACGCGCAGGCGCCCCGCACCACGCGTGAAGACTGGCTAAGGTTGGCGCTGGAGTATCTGGTGGATGACGGGATCGACCGGGTGAAGATCCAGATCATCGCCAGCCGTCTTGGGGTATCGCGTTCAGGTTTCTACTGGTTTTTCAAAAGCAGTCAGGATCTGCATGATCAGATGCTGGAGTACTGGCTGCACCGCAATACGGGCCCGATCATCGAACGGGCGATGCGACCCTGTGCGACGATCAGCCTTGGCATCCTGGCGGTGTTTGAATGCTGGGTTGACGGCACACTGTTCGACTCGCGACTCGATATTGCCGTGCGGCTATGGGGGCGGCGGTCCAAGAAAGTCAGCGCCATTGTCGCCCATGCCGACCACCAGCGGCTTGAGGCGCTGAGCCACATGTTTCTGCGCCATGGCTATGCCGAGGAAGATGCCAAGATCCGGGCGCGAGTGCTGTATTTTACGCAGATCGGCCATTTCACTCTGGATTTCCCCGAGGATATGAAAACCCGGATAAGCCACGTACCGACCTATATCCATGCGTTCTGCGGGCGCGATGCGACGCATGAGGAGTTTGAGATGTTCAAGGCCTTCGCACGCAAACACCACGCCGAGGTTTGATAACGGGCAAGGCTTGCCGGGTGTTCGGCCCGGGCCGATACTGTCGGCAGAAGGCGGCGCTGCCATGACCGCATCTTCGCTGAAAAGCGCCACCACCTTCAGCCTATCATCGGGAAAACGCCACTTTTCTTGACAACCCCATACACAAAACTGCTGTCGATCGACGCGATGCCCCCAATCGGATGCAGGTGCTTTCGCACGAAGGTTTCGTAATCAGACAGGTCAGCAACGATGACCTTAAGCAGGTAATCTGAAACGCCCGTCATCATGTAGCACTCAAGCACGGCGTCGATCTTGCTCATCGCCTGTTCAAACTGTTTGACGTTGGCTTCCGTATGCCGGTCAAGACTGACACGGACGAAAACGGTAACTGGCAGACCATACATGTCAGAATCTATTTCAACGCCATAGCCTTTGATGACACCGCTCTGCTCAAGCAGCCTGATCCGACGCAGGCAGGGTGTCGGAGACAGATTAACCGCTGCGGCGAGGTCTTGATTTGTCATCCGTCCGTTGCGTTGAAGGGTGCGGATAATCTGGCGATCCTTCTCATCTATTTTCTGATTTTTTGACATTTTATGCTAATACACCCAACATTCCTAGCATACATAGCAATTTCAGGCCGCACTTTCCAATCTATTCTGCTCTGACACGACAGGAGCAGCAGATGCGTAACAGTCCCCCAAGCTTTTCAACCCTGGCCATCCACCACGGTTATGATCCGATGGCGAATGAGGGCGCGTTGACACCGCCTCTGCATCTGACCTCGACCTACGCGTTCGAGACTGCCGAAGCCGGCGGTGAGATGTTTGCGGGCGAACGTGCGGGCCATATCTATTCGCGCATCTCGAACCCGACCTGCGATCTGCTGGAACGGCGGATTGCTATGCTGGAAGGTGCGGAAGCCGGTCTTGCGCTTGCGTCAGGCATGGGCGCGATCACAGCCGCGATGTGGACGCTGCTTGCCCCCGGGGATGAGGTTATTCTGGACAAGACCCTGTATGGCTGCACCTTTTCTTTCATGCGCCACGGGCTGGCCAAATTCGGGGTGATCGTCACCCATGCCGATCTGACCGATCCGGACGCCCTGAGTGCGGCCATAAGCGCCAGAACCAAGGTGGTGTATTTTGAGACGCCCGCCAATCCCAACATGCGTTTGGTGGATGTTCGCGCGATCTCTGACATCGCGCACCATCACGGGGCGTTTGTAGTGGTGGATAACACCTATGCCACGCCCTACCTGACCCGGCCGATCACGCACGGTGCCGACATCGTTGTTCATTCGGCGACCAAATATCTTGGCGGGCATGGCGATCTTGTGGCGGGGCTGCTTGTGGGGTCCGCCGAACTGGTCAGTCAGATCCGCCTGTTCGGGATGAAGGATATGACGGGGGCGGTAATGGCCCCATTTAACGCGATGCTGATCCTGCGTGGCCTCAAAACGCTTGAACTGCGCATGGATCGTCACTGCAAAAGCGCCATGACCGTCGCTGCATTTCTGGAGCAGTCATACGCGGTGGAGAAGGTCTGGTATCCCGGTCTCGCCAGTTTTGAACAGCACGCGATGGCCAAACGACAGATGTCGCAGTTCGGCGGCATGATCGCATTCGAACTGGCAGGCGGCATGGATGCAGGGCGTGCCATGATGAACAAGCTGCAACTTGTGACCCGCGCGGTATCGCTTGGGGATGCTGAAACGCTGATCCAGCACCCTGCCAGTATGACCCATTCGACCTATACCCCGGAAGAACGTGCAGCCCATGGCATCAGCGAGGGGCTGGTGCGGCTGTCCATCGGTCTTGAAGGCATTGAAGATGTCATCGCAGATCTGGCACAGGCGCTGCCGGTGCCTCCTGTCCGCAACGCTGCCTAAGGAGGACACTATGTCAGAGCATCTGAAGTCCGTTGAACAGCGGCTGCTTTGGTTGTCCCATTGGATGATCCACAACGCAAATCATATCAGACCAAAGGCTGACGGGATCAAAGTCGGCGGCCACCAAGCATCGTCAGCCTCGATGGTATCGATCATGGCAGCGCTGTATTTCGAAACCCTGCGCCCCGAAGACCGGGTTGCAGTGAAGCCGCATGCGGCACCAATTTTCCATGCAATCCAATATCTTATGGGAAACCAGACCCGCCGGAATATGGAAAACTTTCGTGGATATAGTGGCGCGCAAAGCTATCCGTCGCGCACCAAGGACGTGGATGATGTGGATTTCTCAACAGGTTCGGTGGGCCTTGGGGCAGGGATAACCGCCTTTGCATCCATCGTGCAGGACTACATTCAGGCCAAATCCTGGGGCGGCAATCAACCGCAGGGCCGGATGATCGCGCTGGTCGGCGACGCCGAGCTTGACGAGGGCAATGTCTACGAGGCCCTGCAGGAAGGCTGGAAAAATGGCCTGCGAAACTGCTGGTGGATCATTGATTACAACCGCCAGTCTTTGGACGGCGTGGTTCGTGAAGGGTTGTTCAGGCGGATCGAGCAGATATTTGACGCCTTCGGCTGGGATATTGTCCGTGTCAAACATGGCCGGCTGCAACGCGCAGCCTTTCAGGAACCGGGCGGCGATAAGCTTCGCCAGTGGATCGACGCGTGCCCGAACCAGCTTTATTCTGCCCTGACGTTTATGGGGGGCGCTGTGTGGCGACAGCGTCTGATGGATGCGTTGGGCGATCAGGGTGATGTCACCGCATTGATTTCCCGGCGCAATGACGCTGAACTGGCGGCCCTGATGGAAAACCTCGGCGGCAATTGTGTGCATACGATGGCCGAAACCTTTGCGGCCATCGACCATGATCGCCCGGTCTGCTTTCTGGCTTACACCATAAAGGGATGGGGCACGCCGATTGCTGGCCATAAGGACAACCACGGCGGTCTGATGAACAAGACCCAGATGGCGGACTGGCAAAAATTTATGCGCGTGCCCGTCGGTGAGGAATGGGACAGGCTCTCGACCATCGTCGACACTGCCGGATTTGAGGCTTATCTCGCCCGCACGCCATTTTTCGCCAAAGGCCCACGGCGGTTCAGGGATGACGTGATCCCGGTGCCCCGGATCGCTCTGGCCTCGGATCGGGAAATCTCAACCCAGATGGCCTTTGGTAAAATTCTGGATGATCTGTCAAAGGGCGACAGCCTGCTGGCCGCGCGTATCGTCACGACATCACCTGATGTCACCGGCACGACCAGCCTTGGGCCGTGGGTCAACCGGCGCAAACTGTTTGCGCGGTCGCATCAGGCCGATACCTTCAAAGAGGAAAATATCCCCTCGACCGCAAAATGGGAATTCGCGCCAGAGGGTCAGCATATCGAACTCGGCATTGCGGAAATGAACCTGTTCCTGCTGTTGGCAGCAGCCGGGCTTTCGCATTCAGTGTTTGGCAAGCGGCTGATCCCGATCGGCACTGTCTATGATCCGTTTGTGTCGCGCGGTCTCGATGCCCTGAACTACGCCTGCTATCAGGATGCGCGTTTCATTATTGTCGGCACGCCGTCCGGCGTTACGCTTGCACCCGAGGGCGGCGCGCATCAATCCATCAGCTCACCGCTGATCGGGATGTCGCAAGATGGTCTGGCGGCATTTGAGCCTGCCTTTGTGGATGAGCTGGCCGTCATCATGGAATGGGCCTTCGCCTATATGCAAAAAGACGGTGAAGGCGACCCCGATGAGCGTACCTGGCTGCGGGATGAAACCGGGGGTTCAGTCTATTTGCGCCTGACCACGAACCCGATTGAACAGCCAGGACGGCGTGCCGACGACGCCTTTCGTCAAGGCGCGATAGACGGCGCATACTGGCTGCGCAAGCCAGGTCCAAACTGCGAGGTTGTCATTGCCTATCAAGGGGCTGTTGCGCCCGAAGCAATCAAGGCCGCCGGCCTCATAGCACAAGGCAGGCGCGATATCGGCGTTCTGGCCATCACCTCGGCAGATCGGCTCAACGCTGGCTGGACCGCGGCCCAACGCGCACGCTCGAACGGGATTGTGGGCGCGCAGTCGCATATCGAGGCCTTGCTCGCCCCTCTGCCGCGCAATTGCGTGCTGGTGACGGTAATTGATGGCCATCCCGCTACGTTGTCATGGCTCGGGGGCGTTCAAGGCCACAAGACCATTTCACACGGAGTCGAGCATTTCGGCCAGACCGGCACCATTGCCGATCTCTACCGGCATTTCGCTATTGATGCCAAAGCCCTGGTTCAATCGGCGAGTGAGTTGACACTCGGCCGGAAATGCTCTGCTCCATGAAACTGGGCAAGCACCTGTGCCTTCGTTTCTGAGGGGACGTCTGCGCGCTTTGAGGCGCCGAACCTCGTCATCATCCTCCGCCCTCCCGGTGCAGCCGGTTTTTAATTGGCCGCGATCATCGGCTTTCCGTGCTGGACTTCAACATCATGTCGGCCACGTTTTGCGCGATCATCATCGTCGGCGCATTCGTATTTCCCGCAATGATTGTCGGCATGATGGAGGCGTCAACGACCCGCAGGCCATTCACCCCCCGCACGCGAGCCTGCGGATCGACAACAGAGGCCGCGTCCTGACCCATGCGGCACGTGCCGACCGGGTGGTAGATGGACTCGGCCCGGGCCCTGATATCCGCCGTCAGGTCTGTGTCCGTTGTCAGGGCCTCGCCCGGCGCGAGCTCGGTCTTGAGGAGGTTGGCCAGGGCAGGTGCGGCCAAAACGCGACGGGCGATCCGCAGGCCCTTCAGCAGGACGGCGATGTCGTCAGGATGGGTCAGATAGTTCGCCTCGATCACCGCGTGGGCGAGTGGATCGTTGCTGTTCAACCGGATGCGGCCACGACTTTTCGGAAAGAGGTCGCAGACATGAAGGGTCACACCATACCCCCAGGTGATCTGCCTGCCGTGGTCCCGCAGCAAGGCCGGCAGGAAGTGGAATTGCAGGTTCGGGCGAACCTGCGACGGATCGGATTTTACGAACCCCCCGGCCTCGGCCACATTCGATGTCAACTCGCCCGTCTGGCTGGTCACGAAGTGCCAGGCGGCCTTGACCGCACGGGGAAGAAAGCTGGGGGCCATTCCCATTGGTTCGCGTCCCCGGGTAGATGACATGACCGTGATATCGAGGTGATCCGTCAGGTTCTCACCAACCTCCACCGCAGGGTGCAACAGCGGAATACCGTGACGCGCCAGCTCTGCCGCCGGGCCGATGCCTGACAGCATCAGGATCTGCGGTGAGTTGATGGCACCGCCCGACAGGATCACTTCACCCCCCGCATTCAACTGCAGCACGCGACCCTGTATCTGCACCCCGGCAGCGCGTCGTTCCTTAAAAATCACGCGTTCAACCTGTGCCCCGGTTTCGATCATCAGGTTGGGGCGATCCCGCGCCGGGCCGAGAAACGCGCGGGCCGCGCTGAAGCGTCTGCCGTCCCGCTGTGTGACCTGATAGATGCCGACTCCGTCCTGGCACTCGCCATTGAAATCGGGGTTCTCGGGAAAATGACACTCGACTCCGGCCTGTACAAAAGCGCGGCTCATGGGGTTCACGTGCCGCAAATTGCTGACCGACAGCGGGCCGGTCGTATTGTGGTGCGCATCCGACAGGGCCGTGTTGCCTTCCATTCGCAGAAACAGGGCGCGCACGCGGTCCCAACTCCACGCCGGACCGGCGGCAGCCGCCCAGCCGTCGTAGTCTGCAGGATGGCCGCGGGCATAGATCATGGCGTTGACCGAACTGGATCCGCCAAGTGTCCTGCCGCGCGGCCAATAGAGGCGCCGGCCATTCAGCGCAGCCTGTGGTGCTGTCTCATAGCCCCAGTTCAGCTTTTTGTTGTGGGCAAGCAACGCCAGTCCCAAGGGCAGGTGGATCAACGGGTTCCGGTCGCGCGTGCCTGCTTCGACAAGGCAGACCCGCGTGCCGGGGTCCGCTGACAGCCTGTTGGCGAGGACGCAACCGGCCGAACCGGCACCGACGATGATATAGTCGAACATATCTACCCCAGAATACCTTTGAAAAGGCCGATCAGTCGCTTCACCCGCGGCGTGTACGGCGGGAAAATCATCGGCAGCGGCGAATAGCGATTGATCATCACGGCGCGTTCATGGCTGAAGGTACGAAACCCGGCATGTCCATGCGCCGCGCCGATGCCAGAGGTATTCACGCCCCCGAACGGCAGCCCCGTATGCGTGAACTGGGCCATCGTCAGATTGACACCCACGCTGCCAGAGCTTGTGGCCGCGATGATCGCATTGATCCGCGCCCGCGATGTGTCAAATACATACAGCGCGAGAGGTTTTGTGCGGGCGTTGATCTGATGCGTCACTGCGTCGATGTCGTCATAAACGATGACTGGCAGGATGGGACCAAAGATCTCGTCGTGATCAATGTCCATCTCCGGCGTGATCGCCTCGATCAGCGTCGGGGACATATTGCAATCGTGCACCGCGCCCCCCAGCGTCACCCGGGCCCCCTTTGCAAGGGCATCGCGCAGCAGTCCTGACAGTCGCCGGGCCTGACGATCATTCACGATCCGAGCCAGGTCCGGGCTGGCAGCTCCGTCGCCGTAGGCCCTGCGGATACGTTCGCGCAGGGCTGCCAGAAACGCGTCCTTGACCGAGGCGTGAACAAAGACATGGTCCGGTGCGATGCAGGTCTGGCCGGCATTGGCAAACTTGCCGAATGCAATCCAGGCCGCTGCCTGCCGGATGTCTGCATCCGGCCCGACAATTGTGGGCGACTTGCCACCCAGTTCCAGCGTAACCGACGCCAGCGTCTTTGCCGCCGCGGCCATGACGATCCTCCCGACCGCAGGGCTGCCGGTGAAGAAGATGTGGTCGAATGGCAAAGCCAGCAGCGCCGTCGATGCCGCGACGCCGCCTTCGATGACGGTCACAAGTAATCGGGAGCAATCAGTAGTTCACCTGCTCGAAACCGTAATTGCCCTCGTGATCGCGCCATTCGACAAAGACGGCGCGTTGGTTGAGGCGCGGACAACTGGCTGAATCGTAGGCGTGCGATCCTCTCCAGCCCTGTAAGCCGTCAAATGCGGTCGGTACCGCTCCGACATCGGATCGTTGCCAGATGAAGTCGCCTTGCACGCCATAGCTGCCAAGCTGAACGCTCTGCGCCTGATGGCAGACGTCATTGTTTCCACCCCGCCAGTATTGGGTTGCCCGCTCGATGTGGAACACCCGGATCGAGCGGACGAAATCGAAGGCCGGGTCGGAAATGTCGACATCGGCCTGAGCATCGACAAGGATCGGCGAGGCCGGGACTACCGGCAGCGACAGTGCTGCCGGAGGCAAATCAGCTCGGAATACGATGTCGTAAAGGCGCTCAGTCGGCCGTTGCTCGCCGCGTAAACCCACCCGCATCGGACAATTCCAGATCTGTAGCGGCGGCTCGATCGGCCAGGGCGTGATGCGGCGGATGAAGACCGCGTGGGAATGACCGCATTCTGCAGACACGGGCCAGCCACCGGCAAGGCACAGAAGGATGGCGCAGTCCACCGGGTAGGCTGCTGCAGGAGTGGTGGTCGCGGTTGAGAGTCCAAGACCAAGGAACAGGGCAGGGAGGAGAGGTTTCACGGGAGGTCCCTTTCGGCTGGGGGGATGTTGAGGAAGGCTGAATAGGCCTTGGTGGCCGAGTGGGCTTCAGACAAAGCGCGGCTGCGCTCGGCGTCGAGACAGGCGATATGCTCGCTCAGATCTGCGAAATATGCCTCGAACTCGGCCGCTATCTCCGCGCGGTACTCGGTGAGCACCGCCGCTGGCAGCTCGGTGACCGGCACTTCTGGCGACGGACAGCGAATCACCTCTGGTTGTGCGAAGGATGCGGAACTCACCGCGACCCCAACGCAGATTGCGGGCAGAAGCCGGGCTTGCCGACGCAGTGGGTTCACCTTGCGCGACCAGGAAGCAGCGCTTGGTGGCGGATGATAACTCAATGTTTCTTGGGATTTTCTCAACTTTGCGGCCTCACATTCCGGTGCCATTGTTCCGACCAGGGGAGCCTCTGACCGCTGGCCTCGGCTGAACATCCGATCCCTCAACCGTTAGCGATTTCGGCACTCTTTGTCGTGTTTGTCATTTTTGTGTTGAATGTGCTATACTTTTTGATAGGCATCGTCTCAACAAAGAATCTGCGATACACCGTTCCCAGTTGATGATCCGAGGGGACCCCATGAATACCAAACGGCGTGCATTGCCTGTCTTGCTGGAACGCGATTTCCGCAAGCTTGCCGCAACTCCAGGAGCGACTGTTGAGATCGAGTGTGTTTCTGAGCCCAACCCCGAAAGCCGCTTCACGGGGGAATGGCTGTTTTACGTTGTCAGCCCAGCCGGCGAGCGCTTCCTGCTGGTTACGGCCTTGGCGCGGGAACGCATCGTCAACTCGCCGATCGGCATGTTCGGGCTCGCCTTCGGCAAGCTCAACCTCGACCATCTCGACGTGCCTGCTGTCGCTGGCGCTGTATGCACTGGCATGCGGAGTCGTCCGGGCGGAAGTGATCCGCTGGAATGAGCCTGCAGGGCAGGGGGGTGGAGTTCGGCTTGCGTCTCTCGACGCATCCGTCCTGCGCTATGATCGGCAGGGGCAACTGATTGTCCCCGTTCGCCCCGAACAGGTTGACGAAGAGAGCCGGGAGAGGGCGGGGGCTGAGGCTGCTGCCGATACGTCTTTCAGCACCAAAGCTGTTGCAGCCCCACCGGAGGTCCTGCCTCTCATCCGGCTGATTGCCACCCGGTATCAGGACCACCCGGCTTTGACGCGGCTGGAGCTTTCGCCCGCTGAGTGGGCGGCCTTCTTCCAGGCGATGATCAAGGTCGAAAGCAATTACACCCAAGGGGCTATCAGTCATGCTGGTGCCATTGGCCTCGCGCAACTGATGCCTGGCACAGCTGATTACCTCAACGTGGATCCTGCGGACCCCATTGAGAACCTCGACGGCGGTGCACGCTATCTTCTGGAACAGATGGCGACCTTTGGCAGCCTCGAGCTTGCCCTTGCCGCCTACAACGCCGGGCCTGAAGCGGTACGCAGGTACGATGGAGTGCCACCCTACGCCGAGACCAAATCCCACATCGTGAAGGTGTTGGCGGTCTATGACCGCATCCTCACCGAGCTCTGAACCAGGAAGGACATCTCCAATCATGCGGAACGAACACGTGGCTCTTCTGGGCCTGACCCTTTGCACACTATTGCTGGCCCAATCCGAGCCCGCAATGGCGCAGGTGGTCTTCACCAAGGCGGAGACGGTTGCGACCGGCATCCTCGCCTCTTTCCGGGGCACACTGGCAACCGCCTTCTTCGGCATCGCCTTCGTGGTGACCGGCTTCCTCGCGGCCTTCAACCGGATCAGCTGGGCCTGGGTGGCGCTGGTCGTGGTCGGGGCCTTCCTGGTCTTTGCCGGTCCCGCCATCGTCGCCAACCTGCGCTCGTCCTTCAGCTGAGGCAGGGTACGAGTCATGGAGAAAAGCGCGGTCATCCTCGGGCTCTCGCGGCAAGCCAGGTTTCTCGGCCTCCCGATGCCTTATGCCATGGCACTGGGGGCGATGACCGTGATGCCCTTCATCCTCTTCAAACCGGTCTGGTGGTTCCTGACCGCCCCGATCTGGTACGGGCTTGCGCGCCTGGCAACCAAGCTGAACCCGAACGGGCATCATGTCTTTGCGGTGATGATGCGGGTGACGCCGATGGCCATCCTTCGGAAAGGGCGGCGTCATGTTTCTTGAGAGGGAAGGTCTGCGGGGCAGGGCACGGGCGCTGATCCCGGCTGACCCGAAGATCTATACGCATCTGCCTTATGTCATCGACCTTGATGACGAGGTGGTGCGCACCCGTGACAACGGGTTGATGATCTCGCTCGAAGTGACCGGCATCGACGGGATCACATCCGGATCTTCGGCGATCACGGCCTTGCGGGCCGGGTTCGCGCATCTTCTCGACACGCTGGATGAGCGCTTCACCTTCTATCTGCACCGGATGATGCGCCCGGCCCAAGCCCAACTGAATCCGATCCACGGTCAAAGCTTTGCCGCCGATATCGACCGGGCCTGGACCGCCGAGCTTCAGCGCCGCAATCTGCAGGAATCCGTGCTGATCCTGACGGTCGTCCGGCGGCAGGGTGCTCCGTTGGCGGTGCCGCTCTTTGGCAAAGCGGCGGCCAAGGTCTGGGGCAAGGACACAGATAGACGGTTGGAAGAACTACATGAAGTGATCTCGATCCTCGAGACCGGACTCGGCGTCAGATCCCACCGCCTCAGGATCAGCGATGGCAGCCTGATCGGGTTCTACGCCTCGCTCCTGACCGGAGAACTTCGTGCCAAATCGCGCAGTCCGTTTGGCATCATCGCTGAGGATGCCAGCGATGCCGCCATCCACTTTGGCAAAAGCCAGTTCACGGTGGAGGAGGGGGCAGACACGCCCCGCGTCGGCGCTGTCCTCTACGTCAAATCCTACGCCACCTCGACCTGGCCCGGAATGCTGGATGCGCTTGGGGCGAGCCGCGACACCATCATCACCCACAGCTACACGCCCATCGAGCGCGGCAGCATCACCGAGCGCGTGAAACGTCGGGTCGCCCAAATGCGGGCCTCCGAGGACATCGCCGCCACGATCGAAGCCCAGCTCTTTGAGGCCGCCGACAAATCCGAAAGCGGGGAGCTCGGGTTCGGCGTCCATCAGATGACCATCACCGTCTTTGCCGATGATCAGGCTGCACTCGATACCGAGGTCGCCCGCATCCGCGGCATCGCCCACCAAAACGGCATGCGGCTGGTCCGCGAAGTCACAGCGCTTGAAGCCGCCTTTTTTGCCATGCATCCCGGCAACATGGATTACCGGGCGCGGGACATGACGGTCTCGTCCTTGAATTTCGCCGATATGGCGGCGCTTCATGCCGCCGATATTGGCACAGAGGCTGCACGCCTCCCATGGCAAACGCCGCTAACGCTATTCCAGACGCTGCAGGGCTCGCTACACCGGTTCAGCTTCCATGAGCCGGGTGACCCGAACGCCGAGCCCACCAATGGTCATACCCTGGTCCTGGGCAAGTCCGGCGGCGGCAAGACCACCACCGTCGCCTTCCTCGCAGCGCAAGCCCAAAGGGCAGGGGGTCGGACGATCATCTTCGACAAGGAGACGGGCCTCAAAATGGCCGTCCGCGCCCTTGGCGGCCGCTACGCGGAAATCCGGGCTGGACGTCCAACAGGGCTGAACCCGCTTGCGACGGAATCCGGGGAACGCGGTGAAGCGTGGTTCTTGGATTGGCTCGTGGCACTTCTGGAATCCCGCAGCGGGCCGATGACGCCGTTGCAATCCGAGGCCCTGAAATCCGCCATTTCCCAGAATGGCAAAGCCCGGGAAGGGTTGCGGAATTTCCAGAGCTTTCAGGAACTCTTCGGAGATGTCGGCGATGGTCTCGATCTGGCGCAGCGCTTACGCGAATGGGCGCCGGACGGCCGCTACGGTTGGGTATTCGGCGAGGCCGAGGATCCAGTGGTGGATTTCACCAGCCATGATGTGACGGCCGTGGACCTCACCGAAATCCTCGACCTTGGCACCGAGCGCACCGCGATCCTCGGCTACCTCTTCCGCCGTATTGAGATGCTGATCGAAGAAAAGCGCCCGACGCTGATCCTGATCGACGAGGCCTGGAAAGTGCTCGATGACGAGTATTTCGCGAAGAAACTCGCCGAATGGCTGGTCACCGCGCGCAAAAAGAACGTCGTTGTGGTGATGATGACGCAGTTCCCGAGCCAGATACGCGGATCCAAAGCCCGTTCGATCCTCGAGGCGCTGCCAAACCAGCTGCTATTTCCGAACGGCGAAGCGGCAAGTGCCGACTATGACGGGTGCCGGCTGACCGACGGCGAGTTGGACTTCGTCCTGAGCCCGATCCCGGGTCAGCGCATGGTGCTGTCACGCACCCCGCGCAGCTCAACGGTTCTGAATGTCGATCTCAAAGCCTTGGGGCCGCTTCTGACAGCGCTCGGCGGTGGTCAGGCCGGGCTGAACGCATTCGGAGCCGACTATGCCGCGCGGCCCAAATTCTGGAAAGAGTGATTATATAATGAAATCAATTTATTACATAACGCTTATTATAGGACTCGGCACCATGACCCTCTCCGGCTGCGCGGGAGTGCCCATTGCCAAGACCAATTGCTGGGCCAGTGCCGGTTCCACTTTGACCACTTCCACCATGGGCGCAAGCTCGGATGCGGGGCTTGTCTCTCGCGGCAACACCTCGAGCCTCCATGTCATCCCCTGCCGGTAAATCCCAACAATTTGTCGGAGCCCTTGCTCTGGCAATGGCGGTGCTGCCCTTCATGGCGGCGGCGCAAGGCGTGCCTATTGCTGATGGCAAGTCGATCATCCAGCACAGCCTCGAGCTTGCGCAGATGTCCTATCTGACCGGCGCGCGCGAACTTGAGGCGGAAAAGAAGCGCCGTATCGACGAGTTGCATCAGGACCAGCTCGGCGCGCTCGACGCCACGCTGGCGATGATGACGGGCAAGACCCCGTGGATCGGCGATCTGGAGGTCCTGCCCGGGGCTGAGGCGGAAGTCCTTTATGCCGTCGAGGACAACAACCCCTATGCCGCTCGCCTCTTCGGCGATGCCAGGACCAGCATCGAAGAGATGATCGTTGCCACCGCCCAGAAGTATGCCGGGCACCCCGGGCTGGCCCGCGCCGGGCTGAACCCGGTCGAGTTCCGCATCTGGTTTCAGAGCCTGGTGAAGCAGGAATCCGGGTTTTCCATCGGAGCGCGCAGCCCGGTTGGTGCCTTTGGCCTGACGCAGGTCATGCCGGACACCGCCGAGGACCTTGGCATCTACCCAGACTACTATGATGACCCGATGCTGCAGCTCGACGGAGGCGCGCGGTACTTCCTGATACAGCTGAACAAGTTCGGCTCAGTGCCACTGGCACTTGCGGCCTATAACGCCGGTCCCGGCAATGTCACCAAATACGGTGGCATACCGCCCTTTAAGGAGACGCAGGATTACGTCGTCCGCATCACCGGGTTCTTCAACGCCTATGCCGGCAAGATCACCGGCGTGGCTCAGGTCGGCACCTTTGACCCGCGCGACATGGCGATTGCCGAGGCCAGCAACACCTCCGACGCGGGGCTGCACTACGGCATGCATGCGAGTGTCGAGATCGAGGCAGCCTTGCTGCGCCTTCGCGCTATCATCGAGCGCATCCCGACGACCAAATCCACCAAGGAGGCGCTGGATCTCAACTGCTACGCCCGCGCGGAAGCGGTGCGGATCGGGCTCATGGTCGAGCGGGTCAAGGCGGCGCGGGTCAAAGTGGATCAGGCGCGCTATGCCCTCTGGCTGCAGGCCTATGCCGTCGACGCAACATTCATCAAGGTAAAGGCAGGTTCCGAATGATCGCCCCACATCTCCGGGGCCTGCGCCCCCTTCTCGTCTCAGCCGCGCTTGTCATGCCGCTCTCGGCTGAGGCCCAAGGTGTGCCGACCATCGATCTGACCAGCATTGCCAAGATCGGGCAGGTTCTGACCGAGGCCAAGTTACAGGTGAAAGAGATGATTGCCTCCAACCTGAAGCTGGATGAGCAGATCCTGAAGCAGATTGAACAGATCGCCACGCTGAAGGCGCAGCTCGATGCCTTGAAGAACGGCCTGACACTTCAGGCCCTCGGATTACCGGACCCGGATACGTTCTTCGACGACATTCTGCCTGATGTGGCGGATCTGACCGGCGGGTTGATTGCCGCAAAGGGTGGCAGCTATTCGTTAATGACCACCTCCGGCAAGGTCGGGAGCAAGCCTGCGGGGCAATACGTCTCCGAATTCTTCGGCTCGGCGGGCCTTGATGTCGCAACTGTCGACAGCCTTGCGAAAAGCGATAATGCTGGCGCCGCCCGGATCGGCACGCAGGCCAACACGGCCGCATTCTTGTCGGCTGCGGCTGAAACCTCTTCGGTCAAAGCCTCAGAAAGTCTCGGACGCGTGCATGAGCTGGTCCAGAAGATTCCCGATACCGAGGGTCTGAAAGAAGCCATAGACCTCAACACCCGTGTGACGGCGGAATTGTCGATCGCACTTGCCAATATCTGGACCATGGAATCCGCCCAGCTGATGGGCATGGGCGAGGCCGGCGTCATGGACGCCGCCACCGCCGCTGAAGAGCAGAAGTTCATCAAAGTACGGGGAAGAGAATGACGATGCAGAATAGGATGATGATGCGGGTAGTTGGCTCGATGTTGACGACAGCGCTTCTGTTTTCCGGTGTGGCATTGGCCGAACCCCCCATTCCAACAGACCTCACGCAAGAAGAGGCCTTTCTCAGCGTCTTGCCAAAAGTTGAGGTCCCGGACGACGTCAAAGCGATCCCGGGCGCGGTGAATGAAGAATTCCGGAACTGTGAAGCCTTCTGGCCCGCAGGCTACGCATTGGCTCGGTCTGGCCCCGAAGCGCGGGCGCTGCGCGACATTTACGGCCTGGTCCGCGTGCGAAACGTGATTGAAACGCGGGACTGCACATGCGCAGGCAAAGTCGCAAATTGGGAGGACGTTGATATCGTTGCTGCAGCTCTTCGTGATCAGCACGAAGGAAAAAGACTCGGCTGGCAGCAGACAAAAGGCATTGCTGAGGAAGCTGCCAAGCTGACGACTGTCGCAGAGACCATGTGCGGTGGCAGCTTCTGATGGACAGTGTCTCGGCCATCTTGTCGACGTTGGACGCGGCAATCACCTCAGCGGGACGTGAGTTTTTCGAGGCGACGGCGGCTGCAATAGGGCCGATCTACACCAGCTTTCTTAGCCTCCTTCTTGTCATGGTCGGAATTAACGCCGCATTGAACGTTTACCGGATTGCCATGCGCGATGCTGTTCAACTTGCCTTTCGCATCGTCATGGTACTGATGTTTGGCCTGACATGGTCAAACTTCGTCCAGATCTATGAAGCTGCCAGTAACGGCCTCAGCGACCTTGCACTTGAGTACTTTCGATTGGGCGGTGACGGAATGGCAACTTCCGCTACCGCAGCAATGGACACAATGGCGAACATGATGGCCGAAAACGTCGACTCGGTGTCATCCGCGGTGTCGTCGATCATGCGAGGCTTTGTGGCAGCCGTCCTCTATGTAGTACTTGGCCTGTTGATGGCCGTCTATGTCTTCATCGTCGGTTTTGCGAAACTGATGATTGCTTTCCTGTTGGGTGTCGCACCGATCGTCATTGGCGCCACCATCTTTGAGAAGACAAAAGGTCTGTTTGAGGCCTGGCTCTCGGCGATGATCGGCTACATGATGTACCCTGTGGCCTCTGCCGGCATCATCGTAGCAGTCGTCACCGTCGCCCATGATGTCTTCCGCGGGACGAAAGACGTCACCGATCTCGGCTCGATCCTCGGCTTTTTCGTCATAGTTTTTGTTGGCATCTTTGCCCTGATGGCGATCCCGAATGCCGTGACGCACATCACCGGCCAGATCAGCCTCGCGAGCATTGCGCCGCAAGCGCTGCGGGTTGCGGGCAAGCCCTTAGAGAAAAGCACCGAGGTCGCGGCGCGGCGGATGAATGAATTTCGTTCGGGCTTCATGCACGGAAAGACAACTCATCACCATTTGCGCGATGAGGCGAGGTCTGACGCTGAACGTGGCCATGCCGCAAGGCAGCGTCTGAGTCAATTCATACGCGACACCTGACGCACGCTCAGCACTTCGCAGTTTTCCCCATTTCCGGAGCAAGACGATGACAGGCTCACACCCTGAATTGAGAAGTTTTCTCGAAGCCGAGATGTTCTACGGCGTCAAAAAGCGCGAGCGGATCGCCTATGCCGTGGCCGGTGGCGGGCTGGCCATCGGCCTGATGGGCATGATCGCCGTCGTCAGCCTCCTGCCCCTGAAACAGACCGAGGCCTTCCTCGCCATCGTCGACAAGGACACGGGCGTAGCTGAACGGGTGGTCGCGGTGGAAAAGGCAGGGATCGAACAGGCCGAGGCGATCCGGCAAAGCCTGCTCTTTGCCTATGTCACCGACCGCGAAACCTATGACCAGTACGACAATGAAAAACGCATCCTGCGTGCCTATACCTGGTCCGAAGGCAATGCCCGCCAGGGGCTGGTGAGCCTCTGGACGGAAGGCCATGCCAACTTTCCCCCGAAGCTCTACGGCCAGAACTCCAAGGTGATTATAGATGTCCTGTCGATCACACCGGTGACCGACACCACCGCCCAGGTGCGCTTTACCAAGACCTGGGTGTCGGATGGAGAGGGCGTGCCTGACCGCGTCGGCAAGTTCACCGCCACCGTCACCTATCGGTTTGAGCCATCAAAGCAGACTGCGCTTGATCTCGTCTGGCAGAACCCGACCGGGTTTCTGGTGACGGACTACCGTATCACCGCAGAAACCCTTGCCTCACAGGAGGGCTGACATGAATACCCGCATTGCTCTTGCTGCCCTTGGGATGCTGACCCTGACTGCCCTGCCCGCTTTGTCCGAGACCGCACCCCGGCCCGGCAGCCATGATGCCCGTGTGACCTACGCCACCTGGCAGGAGGGGCAGGTCTACCGGATCAACACCCGGCTCCGGAATGTAACCCTTGTAGAACTCGGCACCGGTGAGCAGATCCAGTCCATCGCGATAGGCGATCTCGAAAGCTTCAAGATCGACAAGTTGGAGCGGGCAAACCTTTTCATCATCAAGCCCGTGGTCGCCGGTGCTACGACCAACCTGACTGTGGAAACGCAGCGCAACATCTATTTTCTGCAGGTGGCCGAAGGCGAACGCGGCACCCCGAACTATTCGGTGAAGTTCACTGTGCCGGGCAGCACACGTGCGGCAGTTACAGGCGCGGGTACTGATATCCCAGCCTCCTTGCCGATGTCCTACAGGATCATGAAGAAGGGCAAGACCCTGCCCACCTTCGCTCCGGTCTCAATCTCGGATGACGGGCGGAAGACCACCTTTGTGATCCCGCCGGACGCGCCGATGCCGACGATCTTCCGGGCTGATGCCAAGGGTCAGGAGTATTCGGCCAACTCCTCCGTACGAGGAACCACCATCACTGTCAGCACCCGGTCTGAGCGTTGGGTGCTGCGCTATGGCGAGGAGTACGTCTGCGTCACGGCCGAGCCGGGAGTCAGCCGATGAACGACGCGTCCCAGGCCGAGAAACTCACTGCCCGCATGGAGCGGATGAAACCCTCGGAGGCCCCGAAGCGCCGTCGGGGTATAAACCCTTACGTGCTCTCCGCCGTTACGGCCGCCGCCGGTGCCGGCGTCGGTGCCTGGCTGGTCATCGCCGCTCCCGATGCCCCTGCCCCGGCACCCGCCATCGATACGGCTTCCGTCAGCGATTTTCAGCATGGTGGCGCAGGCACCGATGGGTTCAGCCTCACACGGCCAAAGCCGCAGATCGCACCAGCCGTACCCGACACCTCCGAGGCCGAACGGCTGCAGGCCGAAATCGAAGCGCTGAATGCCCAGATCGCCGATCTGAAGGCCAATCCGGTGACGGTCACCGACGCCGCGGAGCTGGACACTTTAAGGGCACAGGTTGCTGCACTCGATGCCGACGCAAAGGCCCGAGAGGCAGCTCGGTCCGATCTCGAGCGGGAAAACATCAGGCTGCAGACCGAGCTCGAGACCAAGGCGCTGATGTTTGGCGACAGCGAGGCCGAAGCTGCCCGCGCACGCGAGGCGGAACTGGCCCGACGCAGGCAAGAGGCCGAGATGCTGAAGCAGGCGCAAATCCACTCCGACATGGTGGCCTTGCGCTCAAGCACCGACATGAGCGGCACAGGCGCGATCGGTACATCAGGTACAGGCACCCCTGCCCCAGATGCGCGCGGCCGGGCCGCAAGCGGCGACGACGCGTTCCGCAGGGCCGGGGCCAAAGCAGCAGAGGTCCGGCAGGCGGAGGTCATCGCCGATCCTGCCCATACCGTCATGCAAGGCACCCTGATCGAGGCAGCGCTTGAGACCGCGATCAGCACCGATCTGGCCGGCAATGTCTCGGCTATTGTCAGTCACGATGTCTGGTCGTTCGATATGTCCCGCGTGCTGATCCCGCGCGGCTCGCGCCTGTTCGGGCGCTACGATTCAGACGTCGATGCCGGGCAGCGGCGGGTGCTGATCGCCTGGGACCGGCTGGTGACAACCGACGGCCAGTCCGTCGCCCTTGCCGCCTATGGTACGGATCGCGTCGGGCGGTCCGGCCTGCCTGGCAAAGTCAGAAACCACTTCTTCCAGCGCTTTGGGACGGCCGCGCTGATTTCCGTGATCGGCGCCGTGCCCGCCATCGCATCGGCGCGGTATGCCGATGACGAAGTGGCTTCTGAAACCGCCGAAAACGTCAGCACTGATTTGGGCGAGGCGGTCAACACCGTGATGGCCGATTATCTCAGCATCCCGCCAACGATCAGCGTCAATCAGGGTGCGGTCGTGATGATCCGCGTCGATACCGATCTGGCGTTTTACTGATGAGCTATCTCGACACCTATCTCGGGCAGCTTGACCCTGCCCTGTCGGACCCGGCTGTCATGGAACTGGCGATAAATGCCGATGGATCGATCTGGCTCGAACGCGCGGGGCAATTCCACATGACCCCAAGTGACCTTGCCGCCCTGCCCGCCCGGTCGGTGCGCGATCTGGCGTCCCAGATTGCCAATTCAACCTCGAACACCTTCACGGAAACCGCACCCTTGGTCTCAGCCGCAGTGCGCTACCGCGATCTGATGCTGCGTTGTCAGGTGGTGGGCTCCCCTGCTGTCTCAGGCGGCACGGTGATCGGCATCCGGGTGTTTCGATCCCGGCAGGGGGATATCCGGCGAACGGCAAAATCCTTCAGCTTCCTGCGCGGACAGGAAAACTCCCTGGAAGAAGAACGGCGCGCGATGGTGGCCGAGATCCGCGCAGGTTCTGAAGGAGCGGATGTCGAGGTCTTCCTCGGCAAGCTGGTCACTGAACGGTTGAACGTGATCGTCTCAGGTGGCACGTCTACCGGCAAGACCGAGCTTGGCCGCAAGCTTCTGGAAATGATCGCTTCCGATGAGCGGATCGTCACCATCGAGGATTCCCTCGAACTTTTGCCTGGTCAGCCCAACACCGTGAGTCTCATCGCACAGCGCGACGAGGGATCACCCCGGTCAGCTGACAAACTTTTGCAGGCCACGCTGCGCCTGCGCCCCGACCGGATCATCCTGGGCGAATTGCGCGGGGCCGAGGCCGCGACATTCCTCGATGCGATCAATACCGGGCATTCCGGCTCCTTCACCACGCTGCACGCCCATTCCGCCCGCAAGGCGATGGACCGGTTGGCGCTCTTGGTGATGGCGCAGGGCACCAGACTCAGTTTCGGCGAGGTCATCCGATACCTGCAGACCTCGATCGACGTGATCCTGCAGATGGGCCGCATCGGCGATCAGCGCGGGATCATGGAGATGTATTTCCCCGGTCTCGACGACTGACGCAGTCCTGACACCCTCCCCTTCCCCACTTCCGGCCCTTTGTCTCGCAGGTACCCCATGGAAAACGACATCAACGCAGGCTTGGCGCGGCCGGGAACACAGCGCAACGATGCGGAGCGCCCGGCCTCCGAACGTCCGAAGGAATACTTCTCGGTCCGCCTGACACTATCGGGGGCCGCGCAAGAATTCGAAGGCCCGCGCCAAGCGGGCGAAGCCTTCTTCCGCGCTGATCCCGCCGAGCGACCCTCGGTGGCGCATATCGATGGCAACACCGCGCGCACCATGGCCCGGACGGAAATACACGGAGCCCATGAGACGGGCGAGACGCGGTATTTCAAATCACTGCCGGACTCGCATGCGCCGGACGCTGAGTTCCGCGCAGGGTTCCTGAACGCGATGGAGGCCTCGCTCACAGAACGTTTGGGCAAGGTTGAATGGGGCAAGGACGGCCCCGCAGTGACCGAGCGGCTTGATACGGGGCTGAGGGAAGATCTCGAGGCCTTCGCGCGGCGGGCACCTGAAAAGGCAGCGACGCTTTGGGCCGATCACAGTGATGCGGTCCCCCCCGGGCCGACATTGCGCGCAGCGGTGCAAGCCCGGGAGGACGTGGCTGATCGCGACGTCACGGCTTACAAGGATGCCATTGCCGAAAAACCACCCGTTATCGCCACCGGCGACTGGGTCACGACTGATGCAAATGTCGAGTTGCGGCCCGTGGCGGTTGCAACCGACCGGGGCATTCACACAGGCTACGAGGCAAACCTGCCGGGAGGGGAGAATGAGCTCACCGTCTCGGAGCGCACCTTCCCGAACTCCCGCGAGGCCCTGCGCCATGCCTATGACTTCTATGAAGGTGGCGAGGAAGGACTTGAGCTGTCAGTAAAGCGCGCGGTGGAGATGGACCGCGCGTTGGTGGAAGAACCCGACCGCAGCCCTGAAGGGCTTGTGCTTGAGCATCTGCCACAGCCCAAGTTCGCCCGCCCCGAGACAGCGATCTATGCGGGCGACAATGCGCTGCTTGTGCTGACCCTTGGCAAAGACAATGAAGTCACCCGCGATCTGGCCGAGCGGCTCGTCGCTGACCCGGGCTTTCGCAAGGTGGTGGCAGAGCACATCCCCGATGCTGAAAGCACGCTTGGCACCGGTCGGTTTGTCGACGGCGAGGGCTCCGGCGGCTTTCTGCCCGATGAGCTTCTGGCCGTTACCTCCTATGGCCGCGACGGTGGGGCCGAGGTTCTGGCGAAGTTTCCCGATGAAGGGCCGCTCAGTGAAGCCCTGGCAAAGCATCTGGCGCAAAGTTCGGTTCTGGCGGCCTATGCCGAGGCCGAGCGACAACGCAGCGATTTTGCCTCCGACCCGGCGCGGGCAATTTCCGTATGGGTGGCGCAATCAACTGCCCGGATCGACAGATTGCCGTCGGACCGACAGGACGACTTGCGATCGGAAATGCGAAGTATCGCCAACGAAGCTGCTGCAGCCTTTGGGCTGGATCGGGGGCAGGCGGAAATCGGAGCGCCGCCCCGTTCGACACTCTACAGCACCGCGATCAGTGCAAACACGTTGATGATTGCCGGGGCCGAGAAAGACCTCGACGAGAGCAGTGCAAAAATGCTGAGCGCTACCTTGAGCCTGCACGCGCACTTCGCCGGGATCGACTTCAAAAAGCTTGAGACGCGTCTCGAAACTGGGGCCGCCGACGCCCGCGAAGAAGAGGCGTGGGTCAAATCCGATATTGCCGATGTTGCCAAGCGGCATGGTTTTGATCTTGGCAGCGCGCAGGGGCGGAGCTCAGCGCCCGAACGGGTGGATCGTTTCTACGAGCGCGCCGCCGAACTGATTCAGTCCGCCCGCAGCAACGAACTGACCCGCGGCCCTGACCCTCTGGTCGAGGCATTGGGCTCTCTGGCGCGGGTCCATGCCAGCCAAGGCTCTGTGGCCTTCCGAAATGAAAATCAGGCGAGGGATTTCGCGGAAGAGATGAAGGAGCGCTACGGGGCTTCAGTTCTCAAGGATATCGCCGCAGGCCGAACCGAGGCATTGGCCAAGGACGTGCCCGACCCCACCGCTCGGGCGGCCGTGGCGATGGCCGTCGTCTCGGCAGCCAAGGAACATCCTTCACTTGGCCGCAGCACGCATGAAGCGGAGGCGGCGGAACGCAGAATGGTGGCGCAAGCGGCGTCGCGACCACCTGAGCACGCTCGGGCGCATGCCCATGACCGCAACCGCGACCGGGAGTTCTGATCATGCAACGCATAGCCTTTCTGCTGCCGCTTGGGCTCACGGCAGGTTTGCTCGTCGGCGTGATCGCCGGTGGCCTTGTCCTCAACCTGATCCTCGGCCGCGATCCGAACGCGACTGGCATCTTTGTCCTGATCACCGAGTTTCCCGGCTTTGCCCGGCTGACCTCGGTGCCTTGGGTCTTGCCCTGGCAGATCGTGGGCGGATCAACCATGCTATTCACAATTGCGGCCGTCGCTCTGACCTTCCGCCAGCAGCTGACAGAATATGGTCAGGCCAGGTTCCAGGCGAAGGCGGAGATGAAAGCGAACGGCCTGCTCCAGCCTCTGGGTGCCGGGATGGTCTTCGGCAAGTTGGGCGCTCCTTCAAAGACCGCACCATATGTCAGCGCCACCTTCCAGAAATTCCCGCATTGCCTTGTTGTGGCTCCCACCCGCGCCGGTAAGGGCGTGGGCTATGTCATCCCGAACACGCTCCTCTTCAACGGCAGCATCGTCGTTCTCGACGTGAAGGGCGAAATATTCGAGGCCACCTCCCGGCACCGACAGGCCGAGGGTGATGCGGTCTATCGCTTCTCGCCGTTCGATTTTGAACATCCGACCCATCGCTACAACCCGCTTGAGCGCGTCGCCCGCATTGAAAATCTCGAACAGCGCTACACCGAACTGGCCAAGATCTCCGACTATTTCTTGACGGTTTCCGACAAAGGAACAGCTGGCGACTTCCTGACCGAGGGGCGCGAACTCTTCGTCGCGGCAGGCCTGCTTGCGATTGAAAGGTGCAAGCCCACCATCGGAGAAATCAGCCGCATCCTCTTTGGACGGGGCGCGACCCAGGAGGTTTACGGCGAGCATGCCAAGGAGGTGAAACACCCCAACGCCGCCCAGACCTTCCGCAAGTTCGCAGGTTATTCGGACAGGACGTTGTCGTCCCACGCCTCGGTCTTGGGCGGCGCGGGTATGACGCTCTGGAACAACCCGGCGGTGGACAGGGCGACCTCCGGCAACGACTTCTCCTTCACGGATCTCCGCAAGCGGCCAATGTCGATCTATGTCGTGGTCAACGCCGATGACATCCGCACCCTGTCACCCCTGGTGCGGCTCTTCTTCGGCGAATTGATCGCCACCATGCGATCCACCCTCCCCGACCCGCAATCCGAGCCCTGGCCGGTCATGGTCATGCTCGATGAGTTCGACCAGTTGGGACCGATGCCCATCGTCGAACAGGCCCTGAAGCAGCTGGCTGGCCATGGCGCACGGGTGTCGATCATCACCCAGTCGATCCCCGGCCTCGACAATATCTATGGCGAGAACGTCCGCCTGTCGCTCGAGTCCGCCGCCGGCATGAAGCTCTATCTCGCCGCCAACGACAAGAAGACAGCGGGGGAGATCTCGGATGCCCTGGGCAAGACGACCAAGCTATCGGTCTCCGACAGCGTGTCACGGGATCGGGACTTCATGCAGCGGCGGTCGGTCAGTCGGCGCATGGAAGAGCGGCCGCTGCTGACGCCCGATGAAGTGCGGCGGTTGAACCCGGACCAAGCGATCCTGATCCCGGAACGGCAGAACCCTCTCTTGGTGGATCGAATTGTGTATTTCCAGGATCCAACCTTCAAGATGCTGTTCGACGCCCAGAAGGGTGCCCTGCCCTATCCGCCCAAAGAAGCTGCGGACGTGCAGGTCCTGACCCAACGGATGGAGGCGCTGGAGCGAAAGCTGGCCGACCGGGTGGTGGTGGATTATGTGCGGCCGGAGAAGGCAAAGGCTGAAGCGCCGGTTGAACCAGAGCCGAAGCTGGCGGCGGATATCGTGGCGCAACAGGACATTTTGCAGGAGGCAGAGCAGACAGGTGCCGATATCGCAGAGCCCGTCACAGTGGGACCGCTCGAAGCCGTCGCCGAGTCCGAGGTTAGTCTGGATGCCTTGAAGCCGCCGATCACGATCGCGGTCTCTAAGATGAGCAAGTTTTCTCAGAAACTCGTAGGTTTGGAGCTTTGACGACATCCGGAAGAGGTAGCGGCCCATTGCCGCCACTTTCGGCGTCGTCTCTCCGCATTGCGGCTTTACCCAGACCCGCCACACCTTCTTGCCGCAGCGAACACGACCGGGCAATGTCTCTGATGCGGGACATTGCTGCCGTTGCGCGACTTCGAATGGGTGACTATCGTTTGAGAAGTAAGCATGGGAAGATTTCGTGAAGTTCACCATAGTTTCGTGCAGCCTCTCTGAGGAAAGTCGAAGCCGAACGATTGCGCGGCGAGCCGAACAGATGCTTGCCGACGCGGGTAATGCGGTTAGCTTTGTGGATTTGAGACAGGAGCCGTTGCCTCAGTTTGACAACGGATCATCATTCAAGAACCCGATTTTTTCTAAAATTCACAGTCTGATCGACGAATGCGATGGTGTGGTTTTGGCCTCTCCCATTTATAACTGGGGCCTGAGCAGCGCGGTTAAAAACTTGATTGAGCTAACCGGTGCGACGGGAGAGGATGGCAGGCAGGCCGCCTGGTTCGACAAGGTTGTGACCTTCCTATGTAGTGGCGGGCTCCCCCACTCCTATATGGCATATGGTCCCCTTGCACTCTCGCTCATGCTTGATTTCAAGTGTGTCATCAACCCTTACACTGTATATGCAACAGATCGCGATTTTACCGAAATGGGGCATATGGGCGACCGGATTTTATCCCGTTTGGGAAAAACAATGACAGTCCATATCGAACTTTGCGGCTCATTACAGCAGAGAACCTACCGCTCCACTTGGGAGGTTTAGGGCCTTCGTCGGAATACTGTGTGTGAAGAGATTCGGGTTGTCCGCAGTGGGCTCGAATCGTCGTTCCGCAACGCGGCGATTCCACTGCGATCGCCGGTCGCCACACGAACGACATGTGCGGCCCGTAGCAGACGGTCAGGCCTTAATCATGCCGCCTCGCGGCATTCTTGGAAGCAGCCGCTCATGCGGGGTGCAGCGAAAGCCGAGCCGGCATATTAACGAAGCCGGTCAGTGCCGTCATACTGCCGAAGAGAGTCGGCACGCCATGCATCATTCACAAGTCCGGTTCGAGCGAGTGAAGCTGAGGAAAAGTTTCGGCGATGGCATTGATCGATGCCACCGCGTCTGAGGCAGAGGACAGAACCTATTGGATCAATCCGAAGGCGACAATCTTCTCGGCCAGTTCCTCAATCCCGTCGATGGTGCGCATTGACGGATTCATCGCCTCGGCGCGCATCACGAAGTAATGCCCGGCCTGCACGGCAGGGATCTGACTGGCGACCGCATCGCTCGTCAAAAACGCGATCTTGCTGGCCGGATCGTCGCCTTGGTTGAAGCGACGGTCCATGCCTGCCAGAACAATCACCGCAGGCCCGGATCTGGCGATGCTCTCCCAGCTGACCCATGGCCATTCATCATCGGAACGGATGACATTGCGCGCATTCAGACTGCTCAGCATATATGCGGGTGCCCCGTTGCTGCCGGCAACGGAAGCGTCCATGTCGATCTCGGGGCTGGTGAACCAGAACAACACCGGCACATCCTTTGCCTCGGCGGCATGGGCAATTGCAGCGGCTTCGCGTGCCTTCAGTCCGGCGATCAGAGCCTCTCCCCGATCCTGCACATCAAAGATCGCGGCAAGGTCTGTGATCGCGTGATAGACCTGATCCATTGTGAACGGCTCCACCCTCTGGCCGTTGCCGCCCGAGGAATTGTCTTTGCCCGTGCAATCCATCGGCGCCTGCCAGGTTTGTATTCCCAGATCCGCGAACTGTTCGGGCGTGCCGACCGCACCCTGAGGGCCGACATGCCATTCGAATTCGGTCAGCACCAAAGAGGGTTTGACACTGACGACGGATTCGAAGCTTGGAGCCTCGTCCGCAAGGCGGGGAATGCCAGCATTCGCAGCCTGAAGCGCTTCGGGCAGCGGTCCTAGCCAGACTGCGGTTCCGGCAATCCTGTCACCCAGATCCAACGCAAACAGAATTTCATGCACCGCCTGCCCCAGGGAAACCACCTTTTCCGGAGGTTCTTCAAAGACAAGCGTTCTGCCGCAATTCCCGATCGAAAGCGGGTAGACCGTCGGCTCGGCCTGTGCAGCGACGGGCTTCAGAAAAGGTGACAGCAGCAGGGCTGCGAGAATTGCACAGATTTTCATGGATACTCCCTTCAATGTGGTTTCTGCGCGCTGAGGATGAAGCGACGGTAGACCCTTGTGCGCAGGCGGTTGCGCCACCCCTGGTTGACCCGTTGGGCCCTGGCGATGGGGTCGTGCGGGATCTCCCGGACATCTGCAAAGCCTCCATGCTGCAGCATGGGCGCAAGCCGGGCAAAGGTGAGACCTTGCGAGAACGGCAACCGGCGCATGATGTCGGCATGGCGCAGGCTCATGGCACCATCGTAATACGGGTCGGGCGCGATCTGCTCCCACCGGGCCAGAATCCACGCAGCCCAGTGACCGGAGGGACGCGGCCGTGTCCAGTCGCCATCAAAGACCAGCAACCGCCCGCCGGGACGCAGAATCCGGAGCCATTCGGCAAACGCGGCTTGAGGGTCGGTCAAGGTCCAGACCAGATGGCGGCATAGGATTGCATCATAAGCCGCCTCCGGCTCCATCGTGTTCTGGGCATCGGCCAGGATGAAGCGAAGGCGCGGTTTGCCCGCATGCTTTGCCCGCGCCACAGCCAGCATTGCTTCCGAAAAATCCAGCGCTGTCACCTCATGGCCAAGACCATGAACAAGCTGCGTCACCTCTCCCGTTCCGCAGGCCAGTTCCAGCACACGCGCAGGCGCGGTCCCCAGATGTGACATCGGTGCCGCCCATGCAGCGGCCTCTGGCCCCGGCGGGATATGATGACCGAAGGCCAGATCAAAGGTCTGCGCCCGCCGCGACCAGTAGTCACGGATGTCTTCGACCAGATGATGATTTGCTGTCACGGTGCTGCTTTCAGGATTGCCTCGAACCGGTCACGGGCGCGTTTTGGCAGATCCTCGGGCAGCGTGAGTGCAGCCGCTTTGCCAACCTCGATCACCATCACCATTCCCATGGCGTAATGCGGGGTGCATTTGATGCCATAGAGGCCGGGCTCCGTCAGGGTGACGGTGAAATCTTCGTTGATCCTGCTTCTGAAGGGGGCCGCGCCTGCAGGGATCATGCTGGCAATCGTTTCGGCATTATGCCCGGACTGCGTCGGAATGAACCGCACGCTGTCGCCCGGTTCGATGCTCAGGAACTCGGGTTCATAGATCATAGGCCCATGTTCGTTTCGCGAATACATCCTGACCTTGTGCGTTTCGGCAAACACGGGGCTGACGGCCAGCCAGCCGAGAAAAAAGGCTGCATGCTTCATCAGGACTCCTCCAGATTGTGAAAACGGAAAATCGTCGTATCGTCAGCGGGATCGCGGAGCAGTGTTGCGCGGACGCGGAAAATGGCAGCCATCCGTTCCGGTGTCAGAACCTGCTGCGGGGGGCCGCAGGCGACCAGTTCACCCGCCTGCATCACGCCCAGACGGTCGCAGGCCATGGCCTGATTCAGGTCATGCAGGGCCATCACCACAGTGACGGGAAGGCGGCTGATCAGGCGCAACAGGGAAAGCTGATGATGAATGTCCAGATGGTTCGTCGGCTCATCCAGCATCATCAGGCGCGGCCGCTGCGCCAGCGCGCGGGCAATATGCACACGCTGGCGCTCACCGCCTGACAGCGTTGACCATGCGTGATCCGCCATATCGCGCATGCCGACAGCACACAGGGCTTGATCCACGATCGCCGTATCTGCCGCGCCAAAAGGCGCGAGTGCCGAAAGCCAGGGCGTGCGGCCAAGCTCGACCGCATCCCGGACGCTCAGGGCTTCAGACGTGTCGGCCATTTGTTCGACTAAGGCGATCCGTTGCGCCACGTCCCGCCGGGTGAACGCCGTGATCGGCTGGCCATCCAGCAGCACCGAGCCTTGGGCGCGCGGAATCAGGCCTGCCATCAGACGCAGCAACGTGGACTTGCCCGAGCCGTTCGGGCCGACAAGGCCAAATGTTTCGCCGGGCCGGATGGCAAGTGTCACAGCACTGACGATCTGGCGCCCGCCCGCTCCCCACCCCAAGGCAACTGCTTCAAGTTTCAAAGCCGCCTCCGGTTCCGGATCAGGATCATTGCAAAGCCGGGCGCACCCACCAGCGCGGTCACGACACCGATGGGCACCACCTGCCCGGCTATCAAGATACGGGAGACGATATCGGCGGCGATCAGGAACAAGGCCCCTGCCAGTGCCGAAGCCGGGACCAAACGGCCATGCCGTGACCCGACCACAAATCGCATTGCATGCGGTATCACCAGCCCGACGAAGCCGATAGAGCCGACAAGGCTGACCATCGTGGCGGTCATCAGCGTGACGGCACCGATCAACACGATCTGCACCTGACGCACCGAAATTCCCAGCGAAGCCGCCGAAGACGCGCCGAATGAAAAGGCATCCATCGCGCGGGTGAACCACAGGCAGGCCAGAAACCCAAACCCCACAGCGGGGGTGGCAAGCCAGACATCCGGCCACCGCACACCGGACAGGTTGCCCAGAAGCCAAAACATGATGCCGCGTGCCTGTTCCGCATTGGCAGATTTCGCGATGAAAAAAGCAGTCAGCGCATTGAACAGTTGTGATCCGGCAATGCCCGCCAGCACCAGCTGCGCCGATCCGCCACCCGCCGCGCGCGCCAGCGCCGCAACAAGCGCAAAGGCCAGCGTTGCCCCGCCAAACGCCCCGGCGGATATGCCGATGGCACCACCGCCGAGGCCTAGGATGGTGACCGCGACAGCACCGGTTCCGGCCCCCGCCGAGACGCCCAGAAGATAGGGATCGGCCAGCGCATTGCGCACCAAAGCCTGAAGCACGACCCCCGAAAGCGCAAGCCCGGCTCCGCAAGCCGCAGCTATCAGGGTGCGCGGCAAGCGGTAGCTCCAGACAATGCCCGCATCGATCGGATCGACGATGAACTCTGCGCTCAACAGATTGTTCATCACGACGGCACCAACCGTGGCCAATGGCAGCGGCGTCTCGCCAATA
Organism: Pseudotabrizicola sp. 4114; assembly: GCF_031457365.1. Lineage (NCBI taxonomy): Bacteria > Pseudomonadati > Pseudomonadota > Alphaproteobacteria > Rhodobacterales > Paracoccaceae > Pseudotabrizicola > Pseudotabrizicola sp. 4114. Next base: position 48,356 of record NZ_JAVDWP010000016.1, read on the forward strand.
ACCACACCGGCAACGATCGCCACCAGAAGAACGGCCACTCCCGACAGCCCCCAGAACGCAACCGGACGCAGGGTGGAACGGACGGGAGCGGTCTCGACCGTCATTTCAGGTCAGACTCTGCCAAAGCGTCGGCCAGTGTTTCCAGCGCCGCTATGTTGCGGATCGACGGGTCCATGCTATGCGCATCAAGAATGACAACCCGGTCCTTCGTGACCGCATCCATCAGGCTGACGACCGGATCACTGCGCAGGAATTCCAGCTTTTTATCGATATCATCCGCCTCGAAACGGCGACGCTCCATCCGGGCGGCCACGATGATAGTGGGGTTGGCCCGCGAGATGGTTTCCCAGCTTACGACGGGCCATTCCTCATCGCTGCTGACCACATTTTCAAGGCCAAGTGCCTGCATCATATTGGCTGGCGCGCCACCCTGCCCCGCGACATAGGGATCAATGTCCATTTCTGCAGACGAGAACCAGAATACTGCGGTCGCGTTGCCCAGAGTCAGCGCTTGCGCTTTCTCAATGGCGGCCGCCTCGCGCGCCCTCAGGTCAGCAACCAGCGCGTCCCCGCGATCCCCGACATCGAAAATCTGCGCAAGCTCCGTGATCCCCTGATAGAGGCTGTCCATCTCATACTGTTCAAGCCGGGTGCCATCGGACCCGGCAGTGTTGTCCTTGCCAATGCAATCGGCAGGCAGCGTATATGTCGGGATACCGAGATCCGCGAACTGTTCGCGCGTGGCGACAATGCCCTGCGCCCCGACATGCCATTCATACTGCACGGCCACCAGCCCGGGGCGCTTGGCCACCACGCTTTCAAAACTCGGGTCATTGTCGGCGATTCGCTCGATACCGGCGTTCAACACCTCGAATTCCGGCAGGACATCCGTAAACCAAACGGATGTTCCCTGAACCTTGTCGCCAAGCCCAAGGGAATACAGGATTTCCGTTGCGGCCTGTCCGACAGTCACCACGCTTTCCGGCGCGGCCTCAAAGGTCACGTCTACCCCGCAATTGGTCAGAGTCAAGGGATAGGCCGTTTCGGCATGCACAGGAACTGCTAGCCAGAGGACAGCACTTCCGGCTGCCGTGAAGGATCGTCTGAACATGGGTCGTCTCCAAAGGATATTACGACCGGAGACAGGGAAAGATTGCCGACCCATGGGCTGAATGCCGCGACAGCCGACCGGCGTGACGCATGTGTTCTGGCTGTGACGGCCACGAAAGGCCGCCTTTGGGAATTATTCATTCGACACCTCTCCGGACACCCCGCCCGGTTCGCGTTGCTGACACTGTCGGCAGGTCTCCTGACTGACGGGTCATCACGAACAGCGACCTTCCCATGGCACTGGCCACAGTGGTATTTCGCTGCACGCTCGCCGCCTACAGTTGCGGGGGCAGTTCCGTTTCACCGAAGAACCGGTGACGGATTCCCTTTTGATTCCTTGCGGAAACCGACGCAAAACCGATATGCCCAAAATCCACGGGCTGCAAGCGCCTTGCTTAGAAGCTGTATCTCTCCGGCCGTCGGGGCGGTTCACTTCTGACGGCTATTGCACAGAGCGTTCCCAATGATAACGAGCTTTCTGGCGACGGCGGTGATGATGGCCGTGTGCGGATTTCCATCCTTGCGGAGGCGATCTGCGAAAGTTTTCATGCTTGCTTTGTGATGTGCCGCGACTGGGGCTGTCTGGAACATCACATGTCGCAGAGCACGGGGATCTCCAGTGATGGCCCGTTTTCTGCGAAGTGTTCCGCTGGCATGCACGACCAAGGCCAATCCAGTAAGTGCGGCAACCTGTTCCCTGGTGATGGTGTGAACCTCGGTGGTCTGGCGATCGGGATCACGCAACATGATCCTCTCGCCGAAGGATTTGATGCGGTTCATCTGTGCTTCGACGCGGCTTCGGATATGGTGGCGGTGATCTGACCCCTTTTCAAGTTGCGCCGGGTCCGGCGGCGTGATCCTGGCGAAATGTCCGCTTCTACATGCTGGCAAGGTTGCGTTTGCGCGTGCGGAGAACGTCCGGAAACCGCCCACTTCGTCGATCAACGCTCCCAGTCTCGCTCCTCTGATTTCACAGGCTCCAATGCCAGCCGCCGCTCAGCTTTGCGCGCTTCTCGCAAGGTCAACCCAAACGCCACATGTGACTTCGCGGCCGAAACAACCGCACGCGCGATCCACTTCCGCTGATCCGCATCCTCGAAATCAACAGCCAACGCATCGGTCCGACCGCTGGCGAGTTCCGCTACAACCTCTTTGCCATACCGCTGACGCAGTTCATCAGCGAACCGCTCAGCATGGGCATCGCCCCGGAACTCTACCTTTCCATCCGCCTGCATGATGCGGCCCATCGACCCGAGGGCCCGCAGCAGCCGATCATTCTCAGGGACGACCTCATGCGCCCGGGCATGATCGATTAGCTTGGCCGCAGCTTCATAGAACCCTTCGATATCATCGACGACCTTCCGGCTTTGATCCGGATTCCTTAAGTCAGCACGCCGCCTCCCGGACAGGGTTGCCAAGTCACTGCGCACCCAATCGCGTTCTTCCCAGGCATTGGCGGCACCGGTTTCCAGCCGCTCAGCCATGCGATCACCGCTGAGACCCAGGGCCACTGCCTTGCCGACGATGTCCGTTTTCAGCCGATCTGAGGCACCTGGCTGCAGATCAATGGCCTCCCTGCCCTGTGTCAGGCGGTCACCCTCAAGACCCGTTGCATAGAGTTTGGTCTGCGGCACCATCTGCAAGAGCTGTACGCCACGGGCATCACCCAACCCCTTGGCGACGTCGATGGCATAGCCATAGAGCTCGTCCCGCATGTCCTTGCGCTCGGCGACAGGCATCTTCCGGATCTTACCTTCAGCCTCAGCCATCCAGCCGCTGAAATGCCGGTCCAGATCAGCGCGCTCTGCTGTGGCCACATCACCCGGAAACGGCTGCAGCACCCCACCCCTTCGCAGCGCCTCTTCCGCTTTGGCGATCTTCTCGCCAATTTCTGGCAGACCCGTCAGCGCCGCTAGGTGCTGGAGACTCCGAAACGCATCCGCCGTGCGCGCCATCGTGGCCAGGGCATCTTCCAGCGCCTTACCCTCGCGCGGCCGTTCTTCCGGCGCACGCCCCTCAGCCCGCGCACGCTCGATCTCTGCCCGGGACGGGCCATAGGTCAGCAACCCGCGCTCGGCGCGCGAGGTGGCATCCAAAAACACGCCCTCCTCGGCCGCAATCGCCACCATCCGCTGCTTCATGACCTCCAGATTGAAGACATGCTCCTTGGCCATGAAGAACCAGCTGTCATTCACTGTGCCTCGGTTGTTGATCACCATGTGGACATGCGGGTGCGACTTGTCGGTGTGCAGGGCCGCAACGTAGGACCAGACATCGTCCTGATGCTCACCCGACTGGAACATCTCGAAGGCCCAGGCCTCGGCAATCAGCTTTGCCTTCTCTGGCCGGACATGGGACGGTAAGCTCATCAGCAGATGAGTGGTATGACCGTTCTTCGGCGAGCCACGCCAGTCCTCCGCCCAGTCACCGACGATCTCGTTGCGCTCGTCCTTGGTCAGACCCTTTGCGTCAGCGTCCAGCACGACCCCGTTGCCGAAGATCGAGGCTGATTTTGAGAACAGATAGTTCATCTGCGCCGCCAGCTCCTTGGCGTTCGCTGTTCCACCCTTGCCGATCTTCTTCAGCACCGCCGCGTTCGAGCCCAGCGAAAACCGCCACAGCTGGCTGGCCCGGGTCGAGAAACTGAACCCCCGCTTGGACGACGAATTGCCCGCCTTCACCCGACCCTGCTGCGGCCGCAGGAAGTTGATCTCGCCCAGAACGGCCTCTGCCAGCCCGATGGGCCGCGACCCAAACTTAACCATGGCGTGCCCCCTCCTGGCTTTCCGCAAACTTCCGGAACAGCGCCACACCCTGCCGCCGGCGTTCGGCGATGACCTGGCTCAGCGCTTTCGCCACCATCGGCAATGACCGGCGCAACTCATCCACGGACGCCCACTGCGCCTTGACCATCGGGGCACGACCCCGGTTCGCAGCCAGGGCGATCTGGTTCACATTGGTGCCGATCTTGCCCAACTCATAGCGGATTTCCTCCAGACGCGGGCTGTCTTCCCGGCTGAACTCGAGGAAACCGGAGGCCATCCGCACGATAGAGCGCACCCCGTCCGAGCGGGATTTCGCGCCAAGTTGGGTGCAGAGCGCGTCGAAGGCATGCAGTTCTTCGGCAGGCAGGCGGCAACTCACAACCTGACCGGAGCCATCTGCAGTAGGGCGACCGCGCCGGATGCCCCCGATCGGCCTTGATGGCAAAGAGTTGGGCGGAACCGCATTTGACGGCTTTGTCTTCGATTTGGATCGAACGTCACCAGAAGGAGATTTTACCATCGCAACCAACCATCGAATTATTGTAGACACATCGCATTTCCTGCCACTCTTCCTACCCCCTCCTTCACCTCCCTTTCAAGCACAATCTAAGCGCGACTTTTGTACTTGAAGATTGTGGCGGCCTTGGTTAATCCCGAGCCACCCAATGCGTTTCACTGATCGCTGAACGCACAAGGCAAGACAGGGATTTGCACCCCTTGCCATGCCGCGAGAGGTGGATTTTCCCCTCATATTGTGGGCTTAAAGCTCTGTTTTATTTATCTTTCTGAAGCTTTCGCTTGGCGTTCAGGAACCGGAGAAAGGATATATGGGATGCGTATTGTGGCATCAGTGATGTGTGTTCGGGGTTGCGCCCTGTGGCACACGCATTGCGCGATCAGATAAAAGACATACGCATCCGGTAATCAGACAAACGATTAAAGTGATACGCCTTGTGCAATAAGACTTGCGCGAGACGATTTCTGATATCCGCAATGCGCGTTCAGATTAAAGCGATGTGAATTAAGATAAAAGATTTACGCGATCCGCATTGTGGGAAATGCAATTCGATAAGTGAGGAAAGTGGTATGGGTTACGGGATACGTGTTGTGCTGGTAATGAACCGCAAGGGGGGATCGGGCAAGAGCACCCTCTGCCGCGCCTTGGCTTCTGCTGCGGCTGCACGAGGCGAGACGGTGACGATCTTCGACACCGATGCCTCAAAATCCTGCCTCAAGTGGATGCAGGCGGGAAAGGAGGCAGGCAACTGGTCTCCTTTGGTTGAAGTGATCCATACGCTGGATGCGCACCGGGTGGCAGAAGCCATCGGGCAGATCTATGAGCAGCCCGATCAAGAGCACCTGATCCTGATCGACACCTTCGGCGGCGGATCTGAAGCGCAAGACGTTCTGGCGGTCGCAGCACACCGGATCATCTGCCCGATGATGCTGTCGCGCGGCGATCTGAGCGAGACGCTGGAAACGGCCAACTGGTACCTGAAGCTTCGTGGCCGAGTGGAAAATCCGGGCGAACTTGCGGGATTTTCTGTGTTGCTCAACCGGGTGCCTGTGCGGGTGTCAGAGACAGAGCGAGCGATGGCTGAACAGCTGTTCCAGTCCTTGCCTGCCCTTGAGACCTATCTTGGTAGCCGCGCCGCTTATGTTCGGATGGACAGAGAAGGGCTTCTCGGGGTGATCGCGGACAAGACGCCAAATCGGGCGCTTGCTGCGCATGTCCAGAGTGCCGTGAAGGAGGCAGGGGACCTTCTGGAGGAAATTGACCAGCTGATCTTGACACCGGTGGAGATCACATGATGGCGCAGCGCAAGGACATGATGCGGATCATCCGCCAGGACGCGGGGTTTTCGGCCAAGCTGGGCTTCGGCGGGAACGCGGGAGCTAGTAATCTGGCCGATCGGGAAATCTCGGTACCGTCGAAGTCGGTTGACGCAGCGGCCGAGACCAATCCTTCGTCACGACGGATTGCGCCTGCGGCCACGCCAAGTGGCAACGGAGGCGAAGTCAGCGCCAGACCCATCGGGCACAAAGAAGAGTCCCGGGACGAGGTAAAGGTCTTCGGCGCCCAAAAGGCTTGGGATGTGAAGGCGACTGGCATTGCCAGCGGGTCCGCTGCCCGCGGGCATGTTGTCCATGTCGCATTGTCGCTGACCACCCGGCAGGCGCGACTGGCGGAAGCTTGGGCCACCGCTGCGCGTTGCACCGTCCAGTTTCTGATCCGCCGCGTTGCCCAAGGTCTGCGCGATCAAGTCTTTGACGACTGGGAACGTGATGGGATGCCGGAAGTTCAGGAATCCCGCGGCGCACGGGGCAAGCATCCGACCAGCGTGACCTTGACCTTGCGGCCACAGTTTGCGGCAGATCTCGCGAAAATCCATGACCCGCTTGGCATTCTTGGATTGGCGCGCGCCATGGGCCCCGCCTACCGCGCGCGGTTCCAGGAGGCGTTCGACGAAGCCTTGGCCAAGGCGAAAATTCAGACAACAAACGAGGGAGACGAACGATGACCAGCACAAAAGCCCCTGCCCTCGAGCGCACCATCCCGCCGTCTGAACTCGACATCGGCACGCCCGTCGAATGGATGGTCGATCCAGATCGGCGCGAGACGATCCTCGGGGTGACGTATGAGTTCAGTCAAACCGGCGAGCGCAAGACCGTTTGGTACACGCCCAACAAGCGGCGGGCGAAACGGTTCGTGGTTGTGACCGATCTGCAAGCGTCGTGATGTTAGCCCTGCCGTTTAAGCCGAAGCCCACCCATTCGCACACAGCAGGCTTGATAACTATTATCAAGCCTGCCATCTTCAAGGTCTAGCATTTCGGAGGTCATTATGATCAGCGCAGACCTTGGATCGCAGCTTGAAGGCTTCGTCACGAAGCTTGTCGAGACCGGCCGCTATAATTCCAAGAGTGAGGTGCTACGCGAAGGCATTCGCCTGATACAGGAGCGCGAGGCAAGACTCGCCGTATTGGATCAGGCGCTTGCCAAAGGCATCTCAGATGCCGAGTCCGGACTCACGAAACCGGCCGAAGAGGTGTTTGCGCGACTGGGAGCCAAGTATCAGGCTATGGGTCGCCCTGCGGAATGATCGTCGAACTTACCGCTGCAGCAGAAGCTGACCTAGAAGCGATCGGCGACTACATCGCTCAAGACAATCCGGTTCGAGCCCTGAGTTTCGTGCGAGAGCTTTCTCGCAGCTGCTTGGAACTCGCAGACATGCCGGAGGCTTGGCCGATCGTCCCACGATATGAACATTATGGCGTTCGCCGTCGGGTGTATGGGCGGTATCTGATTTTCTGTCGCGTTGCAGAGGGTAGGATCACTATCCTGCATGTCATGAATGGCGCGATGGATGTCGAGGTGATCCTGTTTCCTAGCGGCTGAGGGTTTGCCTGCCAAGTTTGGGAACCGATGCGACCCGGCGGCTTGCGCCACCGGGCCTGATCTGCGGGGTCTTAGCCGGCGAACTGATCCTCGCGGTCGACCAGTTCAGGGTCTTCGCCTTCACCTGCCTTCGGGCGGCTCAGGAAATCGACCTTCTCGGCGATGATCTCGCAGCCGTAGCGGTCGACCCCGGCGGCATCGGTCCACTTGGTGTAGTGGATGCGGCCGTGAACCATCACCTTCATGCCCTTTTCGCAGGTATCGGCGACCGTCTTGCCGAGACCGTTGAAGCAGGTGATGCGGTGCCATTCAGTGTCCATCACGCGGTAGCCGTTCTCGTCGCGCTGGATCCGACCTTCGGACAGGCGAGGGCGCGAAGTGGCGAGGGTGAAGTTGGTGATCTTGGTCCCGCCCTGCGTGGTGCGGACTTCCGGGGACTGACCGATGTTGCCGGCGAGGATGACGATGTTCTGCATGTGAAGCTCCTGTATCTGGCTGAAGGGACCATCCCTTCGACAAGACCCGAATGAAGCCTGTCGGTTGAGGCTTGCACGGTGGCCCTTTCGCCACCGGAAACCCCCCAAGGCCGGGGTGGTGCGGGCAGGGAGCGGCACGCGACCAACACGGCCCGGCCCTGAGCGGGGTTTCGAGCCAGAGGCCGAACAGGCTTAGGGGATTGTCCGTCGAAGGGAGGTGCCTGAGCCGGGATCACGGGAAGCGGCAAGGCAGAACCGCTCAAACGAGCAAATGGCAGTGTCAGGCCCGGGGAGAAAGAACCCGGAAAGAGGGAGGGCCATATCAACGACAGCGCGCGACTTGCAACGCCAGGAATGCCGATGGGGCCAGCCCGACAAAGGAGGCGAGTTGAAGCGACAAACCGAATGTAAAGTCGGCAAATGCGGGTCACTGGCCAGTGTCGCGATCTGCGATCCATGGGCATGAGTTTGATGGTTCGTGCCGCCCTGAACGCGCCAGTCCGATGTCGCGGCGGGGTTGCCGAGAGGATGCAAGGAAATAGCGGCAAGGTCGGTTGTGGGCGCGACTCCAGCGGCTGTTACGTGCGCAGACCAAACTGTCGCTGCGCAAGGACTAGTTAAGAGGATAAGACCCGCATGACAGAGCCTTGCACAAGCCGATAGTCAATGCCGTGCCGCGCTTAGTCGAACAGGCTGGGTTTGGCCGCGGCTTACGCTTTCATGCAATTGCCCATTGGTGCCGACGCCAATGGACCCGCGCCAGCCAGCATTGCCTGGGTGAACAATCCTAGCTGGAATGGCTGTCAAAACAAGGAATTGCTGACGCTGACCAAGGTCTGGGTACAATCGTTACTTCAGATATCGCACCTCTGGAAGCGCAGTCGCATAAGGGAGGGCATAGCCCCGTTTGCGTTTGACTGCGGCCAGTTTCATCAACGAAGTGATCGCCTTGCCTTCGTCATCATGGGTTTCAATCAAGACCTGGCCACGATACCCGATGCGGCCCCACTCGCGAATGAGACATGCGCCGCCAAAAAGGTCACGCTGAACGCTAAGCCGGTAGAACCGACGCATGTTGCAGGCGGGGTCAATCCGCCTCAAGTGGAGGTCGGTTGGGAAGACTTCAAGCTGGACAGGCTGATCAAACATATAGTGATCCAGATGACTGAACTGTCTATATCAGGTAGAAAATCACGTTTCCATCATGATCGCGCTTTTCAACAGCAACGTGTAAAGGAATGTCCTACCCTAAAGGGAAATATCCGTTGAACTAACCGAGAGCCGTGAGATATCGGACAGCTCGCACGGTGCCATTATTCATCCACGCGAGGTGAATGGCACCACATTTGTCGATATCGTCTGAGGTTGAAATTCCAGTCCGGCTGCCCAAAGCGGGGTCTTGCGCCATATCATTTCGTCGATGCCGCCATTGTCTGTACGAGTCAACAGGCCGACCCACTCGAGTGGCATAGCAACAGCGCTAAACAACCCGCCCGCCGGACCACGCCAACCACCGCCGGCACTGGGGCCATAGAGGAGGTTGGCCAGATCGGGGAGCGTGAAGCCGTCCCACGGCATCCGGTTGATCGCGTGCAACCACAAATGCCAGTCTCCGACAGGCGCATCACCTGTGCGCCTGCCTTCGGAATGGTCGAACCGAAACAAGAACGCGGGCGCGATGGTGGCAAAGGCCGCTTCCGGATCGCCTACGAGAGCCATGCCGGGCTTTGTCAGCCGCCAGCCACCGCCCATTTTGCGCCCCAACCGCAAAGAGGTGAGCAGGACGCGAAGATACTCCAAGGGCGGAACGTCGTATTCATTCAAGACCTTGTTGACTGAGAAAAGCTTCTCGACTGTCCAGTTCGGGAAATCCATCCGCCGCACGACCCAATCAGTGCAATGCCGGTTCCAAGCGCCAGACTTGGTCAGCCCGATCTCGCCATGCTCAACCTGATAGGCCGCAACGGTCTGATATGCGCTCAGCATCGGCGCACTTGTTTGCACCAGGTCGCCTCCGGGATGAGGTCGAAACCTAACAGAATTGGTCATGGGGCAGCCATTGAAGTGAACGACAAACGAAAAGATATCTTCGCCAGAATGCGATCTGCCGAACCGTTGCGGCGGCAGGTCATCATAGGCCAGCTCAAATCAAGTTCTCATATTCACGCAGGAAGTCGGCTGTCTGCAAGAACCCCTGACCTTCGAGTTTCAGAACAAGTGCGGAAACTGTGTACTTCGGATCTTTCAATCGCGCCCGCATGTCGCGCAGTGCGCCGATTGCGAATGCATGATCGAGATCCATGGCATTCGAGATAAAGTCATCAGGCGACATGACTTCGATGCCCCACCGATCAAGTATCTCTTGCGGGAAGTCCTTGAGATTGTCGGTGACCAGCGTGTCGCAGCGAGCTGCGATGGCGGCTGCCAAAACATGCTCATCGCCGGGATCGGGCAACAATCCGATCAGGTCCGGGCCTGAGTTCGGAAACACCATCGCTTCTGGAAATGCCCGCTCGATAGCACGGCGTTGACGGCCAGGATCAGCCGTGCCCTTTGAGATCGCCAAGATCGCCTTTTCAGTCTCGTCCAGAATGCGCGCGGACCAGTACGGCCGAAACAAGCCAGCCTCAGCCAAACTCAGAATGATGTTTCGCTTGAGGCCACCTCCAAGGACGCAAGCATCAATGATGGCAGCGTATCGGTTCATCGGGCCGCTCAAATCAGGTCGCCCTCCGCGTCCAGCCCCGCAAGTTCAGACAGAGCATCAGATCGGGCTTGGCCGCGTTCGGCCATGTAGGCAAAAAGATCCTCTGCCCGGACACGACGATGGCGACCAACCGTTGTGAACGGGATATCGCCCTTTTCGAGCAACTTAATCAGGAAGGGCCGGGAGACATTCAGCATATCTGCCGCTTCTTGCGTCGTGAGCTCAGCTTCGACCGGGATCATGCGAAACCCGCGGCCAGTAGAAATCAGGCGTAGAATATCGAGCAAGGTATCGGTGAGCGCCGGCATAAGCGTGATGTTGCGAGTCTCGCCGCCGCCGACGGCGAGCGAGAGGTCGACCGGCTGGCCCTCGGTCACCTGGGAAGCGATGATGTGACGAAGTTGATCTGCGTTGTTGATCTCGACCTTTGTGGGTAGCCGGTTCGAGAACCGCTCCTTGTGCAATGCCGCCATTTTGCCCTCCTGCGTCGCCGTTCGGCGTCCATCTAGAGATGGGTGTGCCATGCAATCGAAGCAAGCGCAATATTCGAATTATTCGAAACACTCGGACATCTTGGGCGTGAGAAGGTTTCCAGCCAGGCTCCGTGATCCTTCTGTATCCAATGGCCTCCGGCCTTGCAGCACAGGCAGCCCAAGTTTCAACCTTGAGTGAAGGCCAGCGTTGCGTCAAGGTCGGCCAAGTATTGTGCCCCGAGGAGTAATTATGGACCCCATTGCCATCTTCTTTCTTTTTTGGATGATTACCGCGCCGATCTTCTTGGTCCTCTGGGTCCTCAGCCGCCTGAAGCTCAACAAGCTGATCGCAGATACCCAGAAGGAGGCTGATTTAAGCCGCGCCGCACTCACGAAGAGCGAAGCAGAGCACGATGCCACAAAGGCGAAGTATTCCTCCATCATCTCGCAGGAGGCTGAGGTCACTCTGTTGCGGGCAACCGCCGGCACATTGTCAGCCGACATCGAGAAGCTGCGCGCCTCTTACGCCGAAAAGCGAGGCCTGTTCGACCGGCTCGAACAGCAGATGGCCATCTATGATGAACGCTTGGCCTTTGCCGAACTGGGGATCTATGAACCACATTTCGATTTCACCGACAGCGAAGCCTTCAAGGCCAGCATCATCGCCGTGCGCGATCGCCAGAAAGCGATGATCTCAGCGAAACGCGCGACCAACTGCCCGACAGAATGGACCGTAGAGGGGAGCAAGGCCAAAGGTCAGACCATGATCAACCGCCAGACACGCCTGACCATGCGTGCCTTTAACAATGAGTGCGAAGCCTCGATTGCGAATGTTCGCTGGAACAACGTGGTGGCGATGGAAAAGCGTATACATGCGGCCGCCACTGCTATCGACAAGGAAAATACCTCCCTTAACCTCACCCTGAACGACGGCTATGTTGCGCTCAAGATCGAAGAACTGCGGCTGACCCACGAATATCGCGAACGCCTGAAGACCGAGAAGGAAGAGCGCAGCGAGATGTCCCGCGCGGAACGCGAAGAACGGAAGTTAATCGCCGAGGCGGAGGCAGCCGAGCGTGAGGAGATCAAATACCAAGCATTGCTCGAAAAGGCGCGCAAGGAGGCCAACGGCGATGGAAACAGGAAACGGATCGAAGAGCTGGAGGCTGCCCTTGCTGAGGCTCATGCGGCCAGCGAGCGCGCACGCGCCATGGCCGAAATGACTCGTTCTGGCTATGTCTACATCATTTCCAATGTCGGCTCCTTCGGTGAGGACGTCGTGAAAATTGGCCTGACCCGCAGGCTCGATCCCGATGACCGGGTGCGCGAGCTTGGCGATGCGAGCGTTCCGTTTAGTTTTGACACCCATGCCATGATCTACAGTGATGCGGCGCCCGCCTTGGAGTTTGCCCTTCACAAGGAATTTGCCGATCGCCGGATCAACATGTCGAACTTCCGTAAGGAATTCTTCCGGGTGTCTCTGGATGAAGTAGAGGAGGCCGTCGCCCGCCTGGCACCAACCGCCAGCTTCTTCAAGGATCGGGAAGCGCAGGAATGGTACGAGACAATGGCACGGCGCAATGTCGAGCTATTGGACCTTCAGTCTGCCGCTGCGAAAAGTCTGCCGACATCGATCTGATGTCTGGCGACTATCCGCAGCAAAGCGGCAGACGATGGAAGAGACAGGGGGCTCACGCCCCCTTCTCGAACTTCAGTACCGGGATGCCGAGCTTCTTGGCCTTGTCGGCGAGGTTTTCCTGGATGCCATTGCCCGGGAAGACGAGAACGCCTACGGGGAGCACGTCCAGCATGGCGTCGTTGCGC
>NZ_JAVDWP010000017.1:0-56121 GCF_031457365.1 Pseudotabrizicola sp. 4114
CGCCAGCAGAAGCGTTCCGCGATCAGCTCTTGGACCATGGAAGGGTTTCACACTAATCTCAGACAGTCGCCGTCGCAGCTGAAGTCGAACCCACACGGCTGTAACCGCTGCTGGCAGACCGGGGCTATGACGCCGACTGGTTCAGAGATGTGTTGAAAGACCATGGGATAAAGCCATGCATCCCGGGTCGGACGTCGCGCGGCAAGCCGGTCAGGACAAGCGACGCGACACACTGCGAAACAGGATCGAGATTATGTTCGGCCCTCTCAAGGACTGGCGGCATACTGTTGTTCAAGTCTGACAGGTCGTGGCGCGGACCACTGACGACACTGCGCACAAAACACGACTTATTGGAATTTGACTCCCATTCCTTTCGCCTTGGCCGAAAGAATGGTCAAAAAGAAGGCAGCGAACCGTTTCATCTTACACCTCTCATGTCATGACGCGAAAATATGAAAATCATCGCTGGTATTCAGTTAAGGCCAACAGACCGCATCGCGGTAACCCCATCATTCTGATCCATTCATCCGGGCAGGTTCAGCGAGTTCGTCGATATCCATCAACAGACTCATTGCTCTTTCCGAATAGCGCAAGGCTGCCACGAGAGCTGATTCGGCGGCCTTCTTGTCGCCCTTTTTCACGGCCTGGAGAACCTCCTTCAGGTGCGCGTGGATGCGGGTCGCAAAAAGTGGAATCTCGAAAATGGCATTCGCAGGCGGAGCGACATTGACCCAGACATGCTCGATCATCTGCACAAGCGCCGTGGACCCGCCCAGACGGTAGATTTCCATCAGGATGGAATTGAACCGTTGAGCGTACCCGGTGACGTGACCGGCATTGAGATCCGCCTGATACTGATCCGCCCTGGCAATCAGTGCATCGATCTGTTTCTGGCTGATCCGCGCACAGGCCCGCGTGAGGGCGCGTGCTTCAAGCATGACCGCAATTTCGTGAAACTCGGAATAGCGCTCGGCAGAGAGGGTGGGTACCCGCGCCGAGCGCTGTTCCTCGACCAACAGCGCCCCTTCCTCCCCCAGCCGTTTCAGCGCCATGCGCACCGGCATCGGGCTGACACCGAATTCGGCAGCCAGGCTGCGGATCTTCAGGGTTTGGCCTGCGGGCCAACGACATTCCATCAGGTCCCGGCGGATGGCCTCGTACACCTTGTCGGTGATCGTCTGCTTCTCGCCAAGGCGGGCGTCGGCCTCTGACCTGGACCCCTTATTCGTCGCACGCGTAGACACCTGTTCCGACCCCTCCTGGCGCATGAATCAGTGTAGCCTGGCCAGGTCGGCAGCCGCCAGAGCGTTACCCAGATTTTCGCGCTTCATGTACCCCACGTGTTGCTGCCGGTGGTCGTGGAAGCCAATGATCTGTGTCCCGCTCGCAAAGACCCGCGACACCTCGCGCAGGCTGGCGCGCATCGGTAAAACCACTTCCGCGCCCTCGATTTCGCCACGTTCCATGAAGCGGTCGGCTTTCAGGATGATGCTGCGGTCCACCTCGGCGGTAAAGGCGCGGACGTAGTCGTCGGCCGGGGCATAGACCAGCTCTTCTGCCGCGCCGCACTGGACCATCTGGCCGTTCCGGAGAATTGCGATCCGGTCGCCGACACGGGCGGCCTCTTCGAAGTCATGGGTGACGAAAACGACGGCCTTGGCCAGCGATGCCTGCAGGCGCAGGATCTCGTCCTGCATTTCGCGGCGGATCAAGGGGTCCAGAGCCGAGAAGGGTTCATCCAGCAGCCACAGCGAGGGGTTGGTGCAAAGGCTGCGGGCGATGCCGACGCGCTGCTGCTGGCCGCCGGACAGTTCGTGCGGATAGTGATCTTCCTTTGCCTTCAGTCCTACCAACTCGATCATTTCCAGGGCCTTCTGGCGCCGGGTCCTGGCGTCCTGCTTCTGAATTTCCAGCGGAAGCTCCACATTCCCAAGCACCGTACGGTGCGGCAAAAGCGCGAAGTTCTGGAACACCATGCTCATGTGCCGCTTGCGCAGATCCAGAAGGGCGGCGCGGGGCATGCCGGTCACCGGAACCCCATCGAACAGGACCTCGCCGTGGCTGGGTTCGATCAGGCGCGTCAGGCAGCGCAGCAGCGTTGACTTGCCCGATCCCGACAGGCCCATCACCACCAGTGTCTCACCCGGCCGAACGGACAGCGAGATGTCGGCCAGGGCCACATGCGCCCCGGCCTGCGCGGCCTGCCGGATCGTCTCATCGACGGGGCGGGAGGCAAAGTCCAGCCGCGCTGTGCCATAGATCTTCCAAAGATTGCGGCATTCGATGCTCATCTGCTTCCCCTAACTGTTGTCCGTATTAACATGTCGGGCCTCGTTCAGCATGATCTGGTCCGACGAAGTGTAGCCGCCATCGACCACCAATGTCGCACCCGAGATGAAGCTGGCCTTGCGCGAGGCAAGGAAGCATATCGCATCGGCCACCTCGTCCGGCGTGCCATCACGGCCAAGCGGCGTGACCGAGGCCGAAGCGGACGAACCTTCAGACGTCATGTCGGTCGTGATCCAGCCAGGGGCCACCGCGTTGACCCGGATGTTGCGACCGCCAAGGTTGCAGGCAAGGCTGCGGGTCAGGTTCATCAGCGCGGCTTTGGACGCCGCATAGGCCATACTGGCATAAGCTCCGATGAGGCCGTCGGTGGAGGCCACCATCACGATTGACCCGCCGTCCGTCAGCGCGGCCTGCAGGCGGACGGACAGCCGCAAATTGGCGCTGAGGTTGGTTTCCATCGTGCGATCCCAAATCTGCTCGTCATAATTCGGGAAATCCTCAAATTCGATTGCCCCCGCGTTCAGGACCAGCGTCTGCAGGCGCACACCGGAAAAATCGCGCACCAGCTGATCGAGGCTGCCAGGAATCGCGGCATCAAAATGGTGCAGCACGACGCGACGGCCAAGCTCTTGTCCAAGCGCAACCAGCCCCTCTGCGGGCTGCGCAGCCGTGCGGTAGGTCGCGTGCAGGTCGTACCCTTCCCGCAGCAGCGCTTCGGCCGTAGCCCGCCCTATCCCGCGCGACGCGCCGGTGACAAGTGCGACAGGCGCATCCCCGCGTTCAATCATATGCTCACTCCTTGTTCAACGCCGCATCTGGAACCAGAACGATCACAAAACAGGCGAAGTCGTCAATGCATTTAGTCTGTTTTTGCCTGTTGCGATAGATTTGTGATTGACTGGTAATCACAACTGCACTCACCTGAAGCCTGGCAACAGGGGGTAAACATGAAGAATCATCCACGCGGTCTGATGCTGACAACTGCGCTGCTTTTCGCCACAGCCGGCAGCGCAGCCTTGGCCGAAGGGCCGACCTATCAGGAAACGGTGCGCATCCCGGTCTACAACGTCCCGGATTCGGACTTCATCGACTATGTTTTCGGCGGCCTCCTGACCAAGGCAGGCTACTCGGTCGAGTATCTGAAGATCGACTACACCGCACATTTCACCGCGCTGGAATTTGGCGATGTCGACCTGTCTCCGGCGGTTTGGGGCACCACCAAGGAACTGATTGACAAGACCGTTGCATCCGGCGCTGTGGTGAATGCAGGTTCGCTTGGTGTGATGACCCGCGAGAGCTGGTGGTATCCCAACTACGTGGCAGAGCTTTGTCCCGGTCTGCCCGACTGGACGGCGCTGAAGACCCCGGACTGCATCAAGGCGCTGTCAACGCCGACATCCGATGGCAAGATCAACTATCTGGGCACTCCGCCCGATTTTGCCGCCTATGATGTTGAACGGATCGAGGCGCTTGGCCTTGAAGCCCACATCACCCTGCCCGGAACCGTCGGCACCATGGTCGCCACCATGCAGGGCGCGATGCAGAAGAAAGAGCCGATCATCGGTTGGGGACTGTCGCCGCATTGGTTGTATGGATCTGGCGAAGGCCAGTTCGTCGAGTTCCCGCTGTATGACGACCTTTGCCATACCGATCCGTCATGGGGCGTAAACCCCGACAAGATCTGGGATTGCGCCCTGTCGGTGGGCGAGATCGTCAAGCTTTACAATGTCGAGTTCGCCGAGAGTGCACCCGACGTGGTGGCGATCCTGGACAAGTTCAAGTTGACGACGGATGACATGGCCAAGGGCATTGCCCGGCAGGACCTTGACGGGCTGACCCCCGAACGGGCCGCGCAGGAATGGCTGGATGCCAACACCGAAGTCTGGTCAAAATGGTTGCCCTGACCGAAGCCGGTCGGGCAAAGAACGTCTCTCTGGCCCGGACTGCCGTCCGGGCCAGGACACTTGTTCTTGCGGCCATTGCGCTGATCCTCATGGGCTATGCCGCGCGCGGACTGCTGCCTGAGGCGCTGTATGTCTGGCCGGACAGCTTGCGCGTGCCCCTGCAGGCCAAGGCGAACAGCTGGCTCGACCAGCTTTTGCGCCACACCCAGATCTTCGACCGGCCCCTGCGTGCCTGGACGCGCGACTTTGGCGAGGTGCTGGGAATACCCATGCGCTTTATTCAGAACCTGCTTGCCAACGGCTGGAACTATTCGGACGCAAGCGGCAATCGCGCGACCGTGCCGCCTTTGCCCTGGCTGGTGATCGCCGCAGTCTGTGCGGCGGTGTCCTGGCTGGTTTCGGGTGTCCGGCTGGCTCTGTTCACTCTGGCGACCTTTGTCTACTTCGGTCTTATCGGCCTGTGGAATGAGGCGATGCTGACCCTCGCGTCGGTGACAGTCTGCATCGCCCTTGGTGTTGTGATCGGGCTTGTCGCAGGAATCGCGCTATGGCGCTGGCCGCGGCTTGAAGCGGTGCTGACCCCGATCTTCGACGTGATGCAGACGATCCCGCCGTTCAGCTATCTGGTGCCCGTGCTCATTCTGTTCGGCTTCGGCCCGGTCTCTGCCCTGGTCGCCACGCTGATCTTCGCCCTGCCACCGATGGCCAGGGCAACCGCCTATGCGCTGCGGCGCGTCCCCGCCTCGATCCTGGAACTTTCCGAGATGACGGGGGCCAACTTCATGCAACTTCAGCGCAAGATCCTGCTGTCCAGCGCCCGGACCGACCTTTTGCTGGGACTGAATCAGCTGGTCATGATGTCTCTGGCGATGGTGATCCTCGCGTCGATGATCGGCGCGGGCGGCCTGGGCGGTGAGGTCTTGAAGGCCCTGCAGACGCTGCGCTTTGGCCGCGGTCTGGAGGCGGGCTTTGCGATCACGCTGATGGCAATCAACCTGTACAGTGTCGGCCACGCGGTAGCGACGCGGCGGCCAAACCATGCGGCGGGACCCGAGAACCGCAGGCGCCTGTTTGTGGCGGGGGCTTTCGTGACCGTATGCGTTGTGGTGGCACTTCTTCACCCCGCCTTCCGGCAATTTCCGGAAGCATGGACCCTGTCTTCCTCCGACGTGATGGCTCAGGGCGTCGCCTGGCTGAACGGCAACCTCGGTTGGGTGTTCGAGGCCTTTCATACCTTCACCACCCTCTGGGTTCTGCGCCCGCTTCTTGCCTTCCTGCAAGGTATCGGCTGGTTTCCGATGGCTTTGGCGCTGATCCTGCTGGCTTTTGCGGTTGGCCGGCCAAGGCTGGCGATCCTGTCGACGCTGACCGTCTTGTCCGTCGCGGCAATCGGCTACTGGAATCTGTCGATGATCACCCTGCATCTGGTCATCGCCGGGACGCTGCTGTCTCTTTTGATCGGCGTTCCGGTCGGCATCCTGGCCGCCTCCTCGCCCCGCGTCCATGCGGTGACCAGCGCCATTGTCACCATGCTGCAGACGCTGCCGTCATTCGTCTACCTGATCCCCATCGTGATGCTGCTTGGTCCGGGGGACGTATCGGGCATGCTGGCTATTGCGATCTATGCGATGGCCACGACCATTCGCTATGTCTCGCATGCGCTGAAGGAAGTGGACGGCGCGATCCTTGAGGCAGCCGACATCTTCGGAGCCAGCCCCTGGCAGACCTTCTGCAAGGTCCGCATGCCCCTGGCCTGGCCCGGTCTGGTCCTGGCGCTGAATCAAACGCTGATGATGGCGGTTGGTATGGTGGTGATCACCGTTCTCATTGGCTCCCGCGGGCTCGAGCTGGAAACCATCGAGGCAATCGCCAAGGTCGAAGCCGGGCGCAGCCTGGTGGCGGGCCTGACGATCAGCGCGTTGGCAATCCTGATCGACCGGTTCCTCAACGCTGCCGCCACACGCGGCTTTCCCGGACACCCACAAAAGGTATCATCATGAAGATCTTCGGCCATTCCGCCCATCGCCTGCACGAGGCCAAGCTGGAGCTGATCCCCGGTCAGCTGGTCCCCACCATCGAGACGGCGGACCGAATCGACCGGGTGCTGGAGACGGTTACCGCCCGCGGCCTTGGGTCGCTGGTTGAATGCGGCCTGGCCACGCGCGATGATCTGCTTGCGATCCACGATCCCGGCTACCTTGCCTTTCTGGAAACCGCCTGGGCGGAATGGTCGGCGACCAACGATCCGAAGCTTGATGGCATCGGCTTCGTCTGGCCGCACCGCAACCGCCCGCCGCGTATTCCTGCCGCGTTCGAAGGCAAGCTCGGCTACTACTTTTTCGACGCAGTAAGTTCGATCACCCCGGCTGTCTGGCCAGCCGCTTTGGGCGCAGCCGGCGCGGCACGGACGGCGGCACAACATCTGGCGGCGACGGGCACTTCCACCTTCGCGCTGGTTCGCCCGACCGGGCATCATGCGTGCCACGACATGGGCGGCGGGACGAGCTATCTCAACAACACCGCTTTTGCCGCACGGACGCTGGCCAAGGGCGGCGCGCGGGTTGCGATCCTGGACATCGACGCCCATCATGGCAACGGTACGCAGGACATCTTCTGGCAGGATCCGGACATCCTGACGGTGTCGATCCACACCGATCCCGCGCAGGACTACCCCTATTTCTCGGGCTACGCCGACGAGACGGGCGGTGGCCGGGGCGAAGGCTTCAACCTGAACATCCCCCTCCCGCCGGGCACGGACTGGCAGGGCTATTCCCCCGCACTTCAAGCGGCTTTGCAGCGGATCACCGACTTCGCGCCGGATTATCTGGTCGTGGCTCTGGGCGTCGACAGCTATGTCGAGGATCCGTCCGGAAAGCTCGCATTGAAAGCCGGAGATTATTCGCGCACCGGGCAGGCGATTGCCGCGACCGGCCTGCCCCGGATGTTTGTCTTCGAGGGGGGCTACCATCACCCCACGCTGGGCGATTGCGTGGTCCGGGTGCTGGAGCCGAGCGTATAGGCCCGACACTTCGGGCCGGCGCGCCTTTGTGCCCGCCCCGGCGCGGCACGGTTGCCAGACGACACACCTCCACCCTCTGCGACAGCGGGGGCTGAACGGCACGGCATCACTCCGGCAAGCGGTGGACTTTGGTTACTGCCCGGTCTGCCGCATTTCAGCGGGCAGATCGGTCAGGGCACGATCCAGCGCGTCCACGCAACGTGCGGCATCAGCAAGGCTGAAGACCAGCGGCGGGCGAATCTTGATGATATTGCCGAATGGCCCGGTCGAAGACACCAGCACGCCAAGGTCTTTCATCCGTTCGCGCACCCAGCGCGCGGCCAGTTTGGCGGGCGCGCGACTGTCACGGTCGGTCACCAGCTCGACCCCCAGAAAGAGGCCGCGCCCCTGAATATGACCGATCAGCGGGTGGCGGTCCGCAAGCTGACGCAGGTCAGCCAGCAGCCGTGCCCCGCTGCGTGCCGCATTGCCCTGCAGATCCTCGCCCTGCAACACATCAAGGCAAGCATTTCCCACAGCAGCTGAAACGGTGTTGCCACCAAAGGTGTTGAAATACCCGGTCTGCGCCTGCACCCGCGCGGCAATGTCGCGCCGGGTGACCAGTGCCGCGATCGGATGCCCATTCCCCATCGGTTTGCCCATCGTGACGATGTCGGGCACCACGTCAAAGGCCTGGAACCCCCACATGTGGCTGCCTGACCGCGCAAAGCCCATCTGCACCTCGTCCGCGATCACCAGCGCGCCCGCCTTTCGGGCCGCCGCATAGGCGCGCGGCATGTAATCGGGCGGCGGCACCAGCGCGCCATTCGCATCGAAGATCGAATCGATCATCAGCCCCGCCATGCCCGGTCCCCGCATCGCCAGCACTTCGGCTGCCCCTGTGACATGCGCCGCATAGCGCTGCCCGGCGTCGTTCGCCCCCTCGCGGTAGGGTCCGCGGTAAAGGTTCGGCGGCGGCACCGTTTCAACCCAGTCTGGGCGTCTGGCGCGGTCGTAGTCGATCAGCGACAACGGAGCCATGACCGAGGTATTGCCGTGATAGCTGTTCTCGGTCACGACGATCCCGTCTTTGCCGCTGACCGCGCGCGCCAGCCGCACCGCCAGGTCGTTCGCTTCGGATCCGGTGCAGACGAAGACCCAGGTGTCCAACTCGGGCGGCAGGGTGCCCGACAGGCGTTCGCCCAGCCGGACAATCTCGTGATGAAGATAGCGCGAATTGGTGTTCAGGGTGCCCGCCTGCCGGGCGAGCGCATCAACCACATATGGATGACAGTGGCCCAGGTTGGCGACGTTGTTGTAGCAGTCGAGGTATTCCTTGCCCGCCGCATCATAAAGATAGCAGCCGTGGCCACGAACCACTTCGAGCGGTTCGTTGTAGAACGTGTAGGTCTTGCCAAGAACCCCTTCGCGGCGAGACAGCAGACCGGGCGTCGCCATCGCAGCTGACACCGTATTGGCCGGCGCGCCGGGCACCACCGATGGCATCATCCCGGCGCTGAAACTGGCGTCATCAATGGCGTGCAAAGCCTTGATGGCCTTGATGTACCTGGCCTGCAACCCATCGAGATGCGGGTCGCTCCAGCCGTCCACCGTATTGCGATAGGCGACCATCCCCACCTGTAGCAGCAACCGTGCCAGAACGACCTGCCGCAGCACCGCCAGGTCTTCGGCTTCCAGGGCCATGTGGCGCTGATAGCCCCGCACCAGACACTGCGCGGCAAAGACCGGGTCCGTTGCCCAGTGCATAAGCGAGGCCACGGCAACCGCAATATCCTGCACAAGGGGCCCGTGGATCATGTCGCCAAAGTCGATGACACCCTCAACCCGCAGATCTTTGTCCCGCGTCACCAGAACGTTGGATTCGTGGAAATCGTTGTAGATCACCTGCGCGCGCAGGCCCGGCAGGACCGTCTCTATCATCGTCTCCAGTTGTGGGCGCAAAGTTTGGTAAAGCGGCACGACATCGGCGGGCAACGCGCCCTCGATCTCGGCGCTGAACAAGACGCCGGTCTGCAAGTCCCATGGCATGGCGTCGGGCGCACCTTGCCCTGCATAGCCGCGCAGCGCCCGGGCGATCCGGCCGCAGCCCGCGCCCAGCGTCAGCAGATCCTCGGCTGACAGCGGTCGCGCGGAAGCGCCCAGTTGATCGAACAGTACAGTCCCCGGCAGAAAGGTCAGCAGGCGCAACACATGCTCGGCCCCGGTTTCGTCCCGGATGGTGGTGGTGGGCGCGCCGTCAACTGTCCGACGCACCCGTGGAACCGGCAGATCGGGGTCTACCCGCGCGATGTGGTCCAGCGCGCGCATCTGAAACATCAGGCCATCCAGCGTTTCGGCCCGGGCGGCGATCTTCACGACGAAAGCCGCGCCGTCGGCCGTGACAAGCCGGAAGTTCTGTTCGCGCTCTCCGCCCAGCCGCTTCCACTCCCCGGTCAGCCCGTATGCCTGCGCTACGCACGCCGCGACAATTGATTGGGACAGGTCAGGGGCCTGGCTATCTTCCAGCCGGGTCTCGGCCGGTATCTGCGTCTGGAGTGCCATTTTCAACAATCTTCCTTGTTTGCAAAGCCCACGCGCAACCGCGACCGACCTGCCGTATTTTCTCGCGTTCCGGGCGTCGCGTGCAATGGTTTTCCGCGAGAGTTTACTTCGACAACGGTCACACTGCGCCGCCCTTGTTGCCGCATGTGTCTGACTTGAATGTTGGACAGAGCAAGGTGGGTTTGGTTTGGAAAAGGCCACAGGGAAATCCGTTGACCGGTGATTTGTGGCCCTTGTTCTGCCGGGCCGCAGGATCAAAAGCACCTCTTTGCTTGCTGTCATCGGCCAGGATGTCGTGGGCCTCGGCCCCGCAGACGAGGTGATGGCCGACGCTCAGGTCATCCCGAAGTCCGGGGAGATCCTCATTGGCAAAGCGGACCCGCACCCGGATGGGCAAACTGCGGGAGCCTGGAAGGCAAAGCGGTATTGCTTGCATGGAAGAAACCATGTCTTATTCCCCATCACTACGATAATGAGAAAAGTGACCGGGGGTGCTTTGCAGTTTGACACCTATGACATTCGGCTTCTCCGCATCTTCGTAACGATCGTCGAGGCGGGGGGCTTTGCCGCCGCGCAAAGCGAGTTGAACCTTTCGCTTTCCACGATCTCCAGCCATGTTGCGGCCCTTGAAGCCCGACTCAAGCTGACCCTTTGCCGCCGGGGTCGCGCCGGGTTCAGACTGACCGATGAAGGCCGCGTCGTCTACGATGAGGTCAAGGCGCTGTTCGGTCGGATCGAGCAGTTTGACAGCCGCATGCGGGGTCTCAAGCATCGGATGACGGGCACTTTGTCCATCGGCATGACCGACAATACTCTGACCGACCCCACCTCACGATTGACCGAGGCAATCGCGCGGTTCGCTGACGCTGCCCCTGATGTCGCCCTCACCATCGTCACCCGCCCCCCGCACGAGCTTTTACGCGAAGTCATCAGCGGTCAGCTTCAGCTTGCTATCGCCAGTTTTCCAAGGATTGCTCTCGGGCTGGAGTACCTCGATCTCTACACCGAAACGCAAAGCTTTTATTGTGGCCGCGAGCATCCGCTTTTTAGCCGCCCCGATGCCGAGATCGACGTGGGAGTCGTCCGCGAGTTCAATCTTATCGGGCGTTACTACTGGAACTCGCGCGATCTGAAGGTGTTTGCCATCGCCAACCCCAAAGCCATCGTCAGCGACATGGAGGCCGAGGCGCGACTGATACTCTCTGGCCGGTTCCTTGGTTATCTTCCCGACCATTTCGCCGACCGCTTTGTCAGGGACGGCCAGGTGCGCAGTCTGCGTCCTGACCTTTTTCGCTACAAGGCCAACTTTCAGGTCGCTTACAATCGCAGCCCGTCGCGCATGGGTCCAGCACCGTTCTTCCTGAACATCCTGGCCGATGTACACGGCATAACTCAGGAAAAGCCAAAGCGGTCCCCTCGGTAAACACCGGTGGTTTCCGCGCCACGCTTCGGTCAAGCCCGAAGTGACCTACACTTGTTTCTGAATGTCTCCCTGCTGAAAGGGTCGTAGGCTTTGCAAAACAACCGATGGACCCGCGCAGATGAATAACCGCTTCAATCAGCCGCTTGGCGGCAACGAGATGCCCCGCTTCGGGGGCCCCGGCACCATGATGCGGCTGCCTGCAGCCGAGTCAGCCGAAGGCCTCGATGCCTGCTTCGTCGGCATCCCGATGGACATCGGCGCCTCGAACCGCTCGGGCACCCGCTATGGCCCGCGCCAGATACGGGCGGAATCGGTGATGATCCGTCCCTATAACATGGCCACGCGCGCCGCGCCCTTCGACAGCCTTCAGGTTGCCGACGTGGGCGACATCGCGATCAATACCTTCAACCTTCCCGCCTGCGTCCAGATCATCCGCGACGGCATTGCGGGGATTCTGGCGCATGACTGCATCCCGCTCACGCTTGGCGGCGATCACACCATCACCTACCCCATCCTGCAGGCCATTGCCGAAAAGCACGGACCCGTGGCTCTGATCCACATCGACGCCCATTCTGACATCAACGACACGATGTTTGGTGAAAAGATCGCCCATGGCACCCCGTTCCGCCGCGCCTACGAGTATGGCTGCCTGCGCCCTGACCTTGTCTTCCAGATCGGTCTGCGTGGCACCGGCTATACCGCCGAAGACTTTGACTGGTCGCGCGACAAAGGCTTTACCGTCATCCCGGCCGAGGATTGCTGGCACCGCTCCCTCGCCCCGATGATCGCCGATATCCGGACCCGCATCGGCGGCGTGAAAACGTACCTGAGCTTTGATATCGACAGTCTCGATCCCGCTTATGCTCCTGGTACCGGCACACCGGAAATAGGCGGGCTGACCTCGCCGCAGGTCATCGAATTGATCCGAGGGTGCAGGGGGCTGAACCTTGTTGGCGCGGATCTGGTCGAGGTCTCGCCCCCCTTCGACACGACCGGAACCACGGCGCTCACCGCCGCCAACCTTCTGTTCGAGATGCTTTGCGTTCTTCCCGGCGTCCAGTACCGCTAGGCGACATGCTTTCACAGACGTGCTGCACTGCGTCTTTGAAATCGCCACGGTTGACCAAGTTGTATTGCGTCTGATCCGTCAAAGCCGGGTCAGACGCAGGACGACTGCGTCAGGCTCGCGCCGACCCTCGGAGAGGAACAAAAAGCGGTTCAGGTCGTCATGCGCGGGAGCTGCGGTCTCAAAGCGGATGACCGTGCGAAAATAGACCTGCGCCGGGTCAACCATTTCGCCACGCATCTGGGCGGCCATGACCTCGGGACTGGCATGGCGCAGGCCCTGGCTGTCAACGCGGATCAGGCCACCATCATTGGCCCGGATGACATAGCGCGCATGGATGCGGGTCAGGCCATCGGCACGGATGCGCTGTTCGTCGGCACCACCGGACAGGATGGTGCCCGAAAGGCCCGGGCCATCGACCGAACCGCCGAGGATCGGCACAATCCGCGCCTCGCCGAAGCCATCGTTGCCAAGGATCACAGGGGCACCGACCTGCACGCGGAATTCAGTGAAACAGGTCATGCTGCGGGTTCCATGGATCCGATGATTGGCGGTTGGGCGTTCAGGACGTCGACCGAAAAGCCGGAGAGACGCTTGTAATGCTCGGCATGGGCGGCCAGCGTCGCGCGCGGCAGGATCGGCTCCAGATCGTCAAAAGTGCCGCCGCAAAGGTCCTCGACCATTTGCATGACAGCGTCCGGTCCTTTGCCGCGATTCGCGCGCAGGATGCCCTCGGCACGCGGCCGCATCTCGGCCTCGTAGGCCAGAAGTGCCTCTCGGGTAACGCCATGGTCGCGGAAGGCTGCGCCCAGTTTGCGGGCGTCGATGATGGCCAGAGTTGCGCCGTTCGAGCCGACCGGGAAGGTCGCATGGGCCGCGTCTCCCATCAGGGTGACAGAACCCGTGGTCCAGGCGGGCAGCGGCTCGCGGTCGACCATCGGGTATTCATAAACCAGCCCCGAGTCGCGGATCAGGCCTGGGCAATCGACCCAGCCGAAATCCCACCCTTCAAAGGCGGGCAGGAAATCGGCCTTGTCGGCGGGGCGGTTCCAGTCACCCTTGGCCATGGCCCGCGCAGGATCTACACGCAGTTCGGCAATCCAGTTGATCGTGGCAAGGCCGGTGGCGGGGTCTTCGGGCGTCAGCGGATAGGCCACGAAGCGCTGGCTGTCGTGACCGGCCAGGAACATCGCATTGCCGCCAAGGAAATGCCGCCCCGGCGACGTGCCGCGCCACATGATTGCGCCGTTCCAGATGGGTTCGCCCTCGTCGGGAACCATCTGGCGGCGGATGGCCGAATGGATGCCGTCGGCAGCGATAGCCACCCGGCCCTCGACCCGGCGGCCATCCTCAAGGATCACGGTCGCACTGTGGTCAGAAGTTTCAAATCCGACGACGCCTGCGCCGGTGACAACCACATCAGCCCCAGCGCGACGGCGCAGTTCTTCCAAGAGCAGCATCTGCAATTTGCCCCGATGCAGGGACAGCTGCGGCCAGGCATAGCCTGCCGCGGCACCGCGTGGTTCTACCCAGATCGGCAAGCCGGTCTTGGTGTAGAACCCATATTGCCGGGTGCGGATGCCGATGCCGTCCAGCTGGGCTTCCAGCCCAAGGTCGAACAGTTCGCGCACCGCGTTGGGTTGCAGATTGATACCCACGCCAAGCGGTTTCGGCTCGGCCACACGTTCGAAGATGCGGAAAGGCAGACCAAGCTGGTGCAGGGTCAGGCCAAGGGACAGACCGGCGATACCGGCTCCGGCGATCAGGATCATGCGCGTGTTCCGCCCGCTTACACGGGCGCCTCCCAGAGTTCGATGTAAACGTGAAAATCGTCGCCCGGCTCGGCCAGGGCCGTACCGAAATAGACCGCCGCCCCAAGGGCGCTGTGCGGGCCTTCGGGCACTTCAAGTGCTGCGCGGGTGCGGCCGAGGTAACTGCCGTCGGGTTGCGGTACCATGCGTCCGGCATTGGTGATCATTACCGGCGTCCCATCGTCCAGTTCGATGCAATAGCGCGCCTCGATGGCCCAGGATCCGTCGGGAAGCCCAAGGGCAAAGTCGGCGCCGCCGGGCAGGATGCGGGCTGTCCACCCCTCCCCTCGCGCCTCACCTCCGACGATGGGGAACATCGAGCGCGTGGTGCCGTGGGTTGTCGCGAACTCGAGCGCGGGGCCAAGGTCGGCGCGGATGACGATGGCGCGGCGCAGGGCGGGGGCTTCAAGCCCCGTGCGGGCCCCGAGGTCGGTAATGGTCAGGGTTTCAGGCTTCATGGATGATCCTTCCATTGCAAAGGGTCAGGCTTGTTTCTATCGCGCCGATCTGTCCGGGCGGCGTTGCCCCGATATCCGCGCCCGCTTGGGTGACACAGGCCCGCAGCTCAAGAATTAGGCGGTTGCCATTCATGTTGTGGAGCGGGGTGATGCCGTTGGTGGCACAGACCCACACGGCTGTGGTGGGGCCGGACAAGGGCCGCACCTCGGATTTGAGCTCGCCCCTTTCCCGCGTTTGCCCACAGACCGCAACGCCACTTGCACCGGGCGCGGCCGCGTCCATGGGCCGGAGGCGGGCGTTCAGGATACCCGGATCGGCGATCATGGTTGGCTCGTTTTCAGGCGCGGACGGGTGGCGCAATCCTCGGTGAAGATCAACCCGATCAGCGGCATGAAGCGGGAGTGCAGGATCGCCTCATGCTCGGCGAGAGTCTGGGACGCGGAGGTGATCAGCCCGATAAAACACGGCATCCACTGCGCGATCAGCAACCCGGCAAGATAGTCCGGCGTGCAGGGCCCGCCCTGCCGGGTCTGCAAATCAACGGGCGTCAGGAATTCGACGATAACTTCGTGCAACGCTATGGAAACGTTGCGGTACTCCAGAGACAAGACCGCATCGGGGTGACGGATCGCAGCCGCCTCGGCGTAGCGCCAGACCCGCTTGCCCGCGACATCCAGCGTCCGGGTCGAGACCCGCAGGAACAGCTCGACGATCAGCGTGGTCAGGTCCACCCCAGCGCGCCAATGCACGCCCCGGTCGCGTTCGCGGGCCTCGCGCGTCCCTTCCGAGATCATGGCGATCAGGATGCCATCCTTGGAGCCGAAATAGTTGAAAACCGTCGGCGCCGAGATGCCGCTGGCCGCTGCAATCTCGCCGATTGTCGTCGCGTCGATGCCCTGGGTGGTGAACAGTTCCTTTGCCGCCGCGATGATCTCATCGCGCCGCCGCGCTTTCTTGCGATCGCGCAGGCCTGGTTTGGGAGCTTCTGCCAGATCGCCCATCATTTCCCCCAATCAAAATATTTGCCTCACTATAATTTTTGGTTGACTAAAAGTTCAATGTCAATACGTCTTGGGTATCGAAGGAGAAAAGACGGATGCTTGAGATTCGAAACCTTACGAAGAGTTTTGGCGCCGGGGCCACTGCGGTGACGGCTCTGCACGAGGTGGCCTTTTCGATTGCCGAGGGTGAATTCTTTACGCTGCTGGGCCCCTCGGGCTGCGGCAAGACGACGCTTCTTCGCCTTATCGCCGGGTTCGAGCCGCCCACTGGCGGCGCGCTGGTCCTGGACGGGCGCGATGTGGCGCATCTGCCGCCGAACAAGCGGCCCGTGAACACCGTCTTTCAGAATTATGCGCTGTTTCCACATATGACGGTGGCCGAAAACGTTGGTTTCGCCCTTGGGGCACAAGGCCGCCCCCGGAGCGAGATTGCCGAAACAGTCGAGCGCATGCTGGCACTGGTGCAGCTTGACCACCTTGCGCATCGCAAAAGCGCCGAGCTGTCGGGCGGCCAGCAGCAACGCGTGGCGCTGGCCCGGGCGCTGGCACCCAAGCCGCGGATTCTGCTGTTGGATGAGCCTTTGTCAGCCTTGGACATGAAGCTGCGCAAGGAGATGCAGGTCGAACTGAAGCGGTTGCAACAGGAAACCGGGCTGACGTTCATTTTCGTGACCCATGATCAGGAAGAAGCCCTGACCATGTCGGACCGCATCGCGGTGATGAGCGGTGGTCGCATCCAGCAGATCGCAAGCCCGCGGGACCTGTACGACCACCCCAGCAACAGCTTTGTTGCGGGCTTCATCGGGGAAAGCAATTTCCTTGATGCCCGGTGCGCCGGGGGCAAGCTGTTCGCGCAAGGCGCGGAGTTGGAGGTTGACCACGCCGACGGCCCCATCACGCTGATGGTGCGGCCCGAGCATGTGGTCCTTGGCACGGCGCAGGGTCTGACACTGCGTGCCAAGGTCGAAACGCTCGTCTATTTCGGCACAGATACCCATGTGCATCTGACCCTGCCCGATGGTGCCAGGCTCGTGGCGCGGGTGCAGAACGCCCTGCGCGGCGGTGCTCCGTGCGCCGAAGGCGATACGTTGACAGTGTCGCTGCCCGCCGATGCGCTGCGGCTTTTGCCGAAGGACGCGTAACATGGATATCGCTGAAACACGCGCCCTTCGGGCCGATGCCCGCCGCCGCTGGACACTGGCCATGCCGGCGGTCACGATCATCACGCTGTTCTCGATCCTGCCCCTGCTGGTCGTTGTGGTCTATTCATTCCTGACGCCGGGCGATTATGGCAATGTCAAATGGATCTGGTCGACCGAAGGCTGGTTTCAGGTTTTGTTCCAGCGCGACATCTTCGATGACACCGTGACCCTGTCGGATGCCCATCTGACCATCCTTGGCCGGTCGGTCACCTTGTCGCTGATCACCACGCTGATCACGCTTTTTCTCGGCGTGCCCACTGCATGGTTCATCGCAACCCGTCCGGCCCGGCAGCGCGCCTTCTGGTTGTTCCTGATCACCATTCCCTTCTGGACCAACCTTCTGGTCCGCACCATCGCGGTGCAGGAAATGATCCGCTCAGAGGGCCTCATCAACCGGCTGCTTCTCTGGCTGGGCGCGATCGATGCGCCGATTCAGATGATGTACACCAATTTTGCCATCCTTGTGGGCATGGCCTATGTCTTTCTGCCGCTGATGGTGCTGCCGGTCTATGCCGCCATCGAGCGGTTCGACTTCCGGCTGGCTGAGGCGGGTTATGACCTTTACGCGTCAAGGCTTTACTGCCTGCGCAAGGTGGTGCTGCCGCAGGTCAAGGCAGGGATCATCGCGGGCTCGATCCTGGTCTTTGTCCCCTCGCTGGGAGCCTATGTGACGCCGCGCATCATGGGAGGTGGCAAATCGATGATGCTGGGCAACCTGATCGAAATGCAGTTCGGCCAAGGCCGCAACTGGCCGCTGGGTGCCGCATTGTCGCTGGCCCTGACCGCCCTGGTTCTGGTTGCGCTTGTCTGGTACACCCGCCTCACGACCGGAGAGCGCCGCCATGGATAAGCGCGCCTTCAACATCCGCCATTTGCCCGGGGCGACGGCGCTGGCAATCACCTGCTTTGTCATTCTCTACATTCCGATGGTCATCCTGATCGTGAACTCGCTCAATGCGGGCAAGTCGATCAGCGTCTGGGAAGGCATTTCGCTGCGCTGGTACGGCACCGCCTTGCAAAACGAGGGGTTTCTGAACGCTGCTACCACCTCGTTGATCCTTGCCAGCACGGCGGCGCTGGTCGCCACGGTGACGGCGACCATGGCAGCGCTTGCCACCACCCGGACAAAGAGCTTCCGTGGTGAGGGCACGATCAACCTTGTGCTCAACCAGCCACTGATGGTGCCGGAAATCGTGCTTGCCATCGCCCTTCTGATCATCCTCGCGCAGGTCAAGCAGATCACCGGCTACAACGGGCTTGGCTGGCTGATCATCGCCCACAGTGCCTTTTGCATCCCGTTTGCCTACATGCCGATCCGGGCACGGCTTCAGGGCATGGACCTGACACTGGAAACCGCCGCTGCCGACCTTTACGCCAGCCGCTTCTACACGTTCCGCAAGGTGACGCTTCCGCTTCTGGCCCCCGCTGTGCTGGCCGGCTTCATGCTGGCCTTCGTGGTCTCGCTGGATGATGTCGTCATGTCGGAATTCCTGAAATCTCCCGGTCAGGACACGTTGCCCACTTATCTGCTGGGCCAGCTGAAACGGAACCTGACCTCGGAGATCTACGCGATTTCCTCGCTCTTGCTGCTGATCAGTGTGCTGATCGTGGCCGGGTCGTGGGCGCTGACCAGAAAAAAGACCTGAAATCAACAGAGGAGATTGCCATGAAGACCAGACTTGTCCTGACAACGGCCATCCTTGCCGTCACGGCTCTTCCCGCCTTTGCCGAGGGCGTGCTGAACATCTACAACTTTGGGCTTTATACGCCCCCCGACCTGATCGAGAAGTTCGAAAAGACCTATGATGTCAAGGTCACGCTGACCGAATACGACAGCAACGAGACCGCCATTGCCAAGATCGAGGCCGGCGGCGCGGGATTTGACATCGTGGTGCCCTCGGCCTCGGTCGTGCCGATATTCATCGAAAAAGGGCTTCTCATGAAGTCCGAGCCGAACCAGATGGAGAACTTCAAGAACGTGGCTCCGGAATGGATCGACGTGTACTGGGATTCCGGCCGCCATTACACCGTGCCTTATGCCTGGGGTGCGACCGGAGTCATGGTCAACAAGGACTATTACAAGGGCGAAATCAACACATTGAAGCTGTTCTTCGAACCGCCGGAAGAGCTGAACGGCAAGATCAACGTGCCGCCCTATATGAACGACGTGATCGACATGGCGCTGTTCTACGTCGGCAGTGAGCCCTGCACCACCGACAAGGTAAAACTGAAAGAGGTCCGCGATCTGCTGGTCGCCGCCAAGCCTTCTTGGGCCTCGATCGACTATCCCAGCTTCGAGAAGTTCATCAACGAGGACCTTCAGGGCTCGATCTTCTGGAACGGTGCCGCGATGCGAATCCGCTCCGAAAACTCGGGCTTCACCTTCGCCTTCCCCAAAGAAGGCTATCTGAAGTGGCAGGACAACGTGGGCATTCTGGCCGATGCGAAGAACGTCGAGAACGCAAAGCTGTTCTTGAACTTCCTCATGGACCCGGAAAACGCCGCGATGATTTCGAACTATACGCGCTACGGCAATGCGATCCTCGGGTCTGCGCCCTTCGTCGATCCCGAAATGGTGACGGCACCGGAACTTCAATTGCCGCCCGAAAACGAGGCCAAGAGTTTCCTGCAGGTCACCTGCCCGCCAGAGGCGCAAGAACTGTACAGCCGCATCTGGACCGATGTGACCAAGTGACCTGACCGCGCCCGGGACAGGCTCCGGAACGCGGTTGTCCCCCCCTGCCCGCCGGTCTGGCGGGCAGCCAAATTTCCTTTGCCCACGACGAGGACCAAGATGGCCATCGACGACCTTTACAAGCTGGATGCCAGTGCCACCGCCGCCGCCATCCGTTCTGCCCGCATCACCAGCCGGCAAGCGACCGAAGCGGCGCTCGCGCGGATGGATGCGGTCAACCCTGCCATCAACGCTGTCGTCCACCGCTTTGACGCCGAGGCGCTGGCCGCCGCCGATGCCGCCGACCGTGCGGTGCAGGCAGGCGGCCCTCTGGGCCCGCTGCACGGAGTTCCTGTGACCTCCAAGATCGACACGGACCTTGCGGGCCATGCCACGACCACGGGACTTGTGGCGATGAAGGATGTGGTGGTGGCCGAGGACGGCATCCCGACCGCCAATCTGAAGAAAGCGGGCGCGGTGATCGTCGGGCAGACGAATGTGCCCGCATTCTGCTATCGCTGGTTCGCCTCGAACGATCTGCACGGCATCACGCGCAACCCCCATGACCTGACCCGCTCGCCCGGAGGGTCGTCGGGAGGGGCAGCCGCCGCAGTCGCGGCAGGGATCGGCACCCTGGCGCAGGGCAATGACGTGGCTGGATCCTTGCGCCTGCCGGGATCGGTCAACGGCGTCTATGCGATGAAGGGGACGATGGGGCTGTTGCCGACCTTCAACCCCTCGCAAAGCGGAGAGGCCACCATCGGCCTGCAGATTGGCGCATCCGAAGGCGTAATGACCAGGTCGGTCCGCGATCTGCGGTTAGGGATGTCGGTGCTGGCGCAACCTGATCCGCGCGACCCCGATCAGGTGCCGGCGCCTGCGGTGACCCCGGCGCAGCGTCTGCCGTGCCGGGTGGCACTTTGGCTGGGCGATGCCGACACGCCGGTCGATCCCGACGTTGCCGCCGTGGTGAGGCAAGCTGCGGGCTGGCTGGAACAGGCGGGATATGTTGTCGAAGAAGCAGCCCCGCCGCACCTGTCCGAGATGGCCGAACTGTGGATGGCGCTGCTTTATGCCGATGCCTCTGGGCCAACCCGCGACGTGTTTATGGAACTGGGCGATGAGGCGTTTCGCCGTTCGTTCCAGTTCACCTCAGACCTCCTGCCCGCGATGGACCAGTTGGGCCACACCGAGGGCTGGGTCCGCCGGATGGCGATCCGTCGCGCCTGGGCGGTGTTTTTCCAGACTTACCCGCTGGTGCTGACGCCCACTGCCTGCGTGCCCCCACTTCCCATTGATCACGACACGATCGACAGAGAAACCATGGACAAGATCATCCGTGCCTATCGCCCCCTGCCACTGGTGGCAGGCCTTGGCGTGCCGGGCCTGACCGTTCCTGCGGGCAAGGTCGGCGGCCTTCCGGTAGGCGTCCAGATCATCGGGCGCTGGTTCGACGACGAACGCTGCCTGACCGCCGCCGAAGTCATGGAACGACAGATCGGCCCGCTTCTGCCGGTCGACCCCCGGTAGGCTCTGGCACCTCCGGCCCGGGTTCGCCCGGGCCGCTGCATCCATTGGGCCAAAGCCGCCATGGCGCGGCCCATGATCTGGCCAGAGCCGGGATCGCCAGCCCTGCAACCCGCCCCCGCGCGGCCTCGGACCGGGCACTGGCATCGACAGTCGCTTGCTCCCGGCTGCCAGCTGACCCGAAGTTCATTCTGCCGTCCTGAAACCGCCGTCAATTCAAGTCGCGCGGATCAACACGTTCACGCAGAAGATGTATGAACCAGTGGAGACAGAACAGACACATTGCCGCGACGATGCCGGCCAATCCTTGTGCTTTTTCTCTTGCGACTTTAGCTTTCGGCCTCCTTTGGTGGGAATTCTCTCCCTAACCTCTGAAAGACCTCGCAGATGCGTCTTAAATCCCCCTGGCTGCCCCGGATGACGGACGGAGAGGGGCACGCTTCGGACCGGCTGACCAATGCCATTTCCGAAGATATCCTGTCGGGACATCTGCAAGGTGGTGACAGGCTTCCGGCCCACCGTGATCTGGCCTGGAAGCTGGATATCGGCGTGGGGACCGTGACCAAGGCCTACGCGGCACTGGAGCGTCGCGGGCTGTTGCGCAGCGTCAAGGGCCGGGGAACCTTTGTCTCGGCGACCCGGTCGCGCAAGGGGG
Source organism: Pseudotabrizicola sp. 4114 (assembly GCF_031457365.1). Taxonomy (NCBI): domain Bacteria; kingdom Pseudomonadati; phylum Pseudomonadota; class Alphaproteobacteria; order Rhodobacterales; family Paracoccaceae; genus Pseudotabrizicola; species Pseudotabrizicola sp. 4114. Next base: position 21,572 of record NZ_JAVDWP010000017.1, read on the forward strand.
CGCTGGTCGATCTGTCGGCCAATGTGCTGCCGCTGGTGCTGGGCAACCGCCTTCTGGCGCGCAGCCTGTCGGCGATTTCGCGCAAGATTGACAGCGATCATGTCAATCTGCGCCCGCCGCCTGCGGGCCATGACGAACACCGACGGTTGCTGGGTCGCTGGCTGGAACAGCTGGGCGTTCCGGCAGCGCCCGACCGTATCATTCTGACCGGCGGCGGTCAGCAGGCGCTGTGGCTGGCGTTTGACATTCTGTGCGGCGGGCGTGGGCTGATCATCACCGAACGGTTCAGCTATGCCGGGGCCATCGCGCTGGCGCGCTATCGCGGCCACCCGCTGGCCGCCGTGGCAATGGATGATCAGGGCATGTGCCCCGAAGATCTGGACCGGGTGCTGCAAGAGCAAAGGGACAGCCCGCGGCGCAGGCTGGTTTATGTCACGCCCGATACGCAGAACCCGACAACGCGCACCATGGGACGGGCCCGGCGCGAGGCGATTGTCCGGGTCTGTCGCCAGCATCAGGTGCCGATTGTCGAGGACGGTGTTTACAGCCTTGGCGCTGATCCGGCTTTGCCGCCATTGGTCGCGTTCGCGCCGGATGGGGTGTTCCATGTCTCCAGCCTGTCCAAAAGCCTTAGCCCCGGTCTGCGGCTTGGCGTGCTGGTGGCGCCCGAAAGCGGCGTGGCAAAGGCGGCCGAGGCTTTGCAGGCGTTGCCGATGACCGCCTCTCCGGTCGATTATGCGCTGCTGGAAGAATGGTTCTCAAACGGTGTGGCACAGGATCTGCGCAGCGCGCTGCGGGCCGAGGCCGGGCGGCGCACGGCGCTGGCGCAGGGCCTGCTGAAGGGCCGTGCGCTTGTCAGCCATGACGCGGCGTTTCACCTGTGGCTGCCGATGCCCCATGCCGAAGCGCTGGCATTTGCGGCGGCGGCACTGGCGCTTGGCGTTGCCGTGACGCCGCCGGAAACGGTGCGGGCCGACCCGGACGACAGCGAAAGCGGTATCCGGTTGTGTCTGGGCGGCCCCCCGACGGAAGATGTGACAAGGGGCCTGTCCCTGTTGGCCGGGGTGCAGCCCGGCCAGAGGCTTACCAGCGGTGGCGGGCGGTCAGAGTAACCTCGCGCCTGTCGCCATAGCGGCAGGTGCCGAAGTCGCAGGACGCGTACTTCTTGTCGAACAGATTGGTCGCATTCAGCGAAATATCCAGACCGTCCTTCACCTCGTACCGGACCAGCGCATCCACCAGGGTATTGCCCGGAATGGGCTTGTCGATCCCCGATGCCGCGGTGGTGCCGTTGTAGCGGATGCCGCTGCCGATCGTCAGGCCCGGCAGGCCCACCTGCGCCAGATCCCAGTTCAGCCACAGCGATGCCTGATGATAGGGCGTGTTCTCGCTGCGTTGACCGATTTCAGCGGCAGTTTCGCTGCGGGTGATCCGCGCATCGGTATAGGCATAGGCTGCAGCAACCGACAGGCTGTCGGTCAGATCGCCCTTGGCTTCCAGTTCAAAGCCACGGGCGCGCTGCTGGCCGATCTGGGTCAGATCACCGGCAAGATTGCGCGCCACCACATTGTCCTGGGTCAGCTGGTAAATGCTGGCGCTGAGCATCATGTTGCTGCCCGGCGGCTGATAGCGCAGGCCCAGCTCAAACTGCTCACCCAGCATCGGATCGAAGGTGATGTCCTCGACATATTCCGCAACCGCAATCGGAAAGAATGACTGCGAATAGCTGGCATAGGGGGCAAGACCGTTTTCCGCCTCATAGACCACCCCGGTCCGCCATGTCGTCCGTTCTGCCTTGCGTTCAACGCTCTGGTTGAGAGCCTTGTAGCTGAAGGTCTGATCGGCCCAGTCGTGGCGCAGGCCCAGCAACACATTCCAGCTGTTGCCAACGCGGATCTGATCCTGAAGGTACAACCCGTGCTGGGTGGTATCAGTGGTGCTGCCCCGGTTGCGGGCCGAAGCGCGGTTTACCGGAATGTCGATGCCGTAGACCGGATCGTTCAGATCAATCGATGGCGCTGCAGCGCGGAAATTGTCAGAGCCAAAGGTCACGTCCTGAAAGTCATAGCCGAACAGAACGTCATGCGTCGCAGCACCGGTCACAAAGCCGAACCCCAGGTTCATGTCATGCGTCAGGCCGCGCGCGCGGTCGTGGCGGTCGCTGTACTGGCGGGCAAGGATGCCGGTGTTGATGACCTGAGACACGGCGGCGGTGCTGGTCTGCGCCATCAGATAGCGCCAGTCCAGATCCGATTCATAATAGCGGGACCGGGCTGACAGCCGGACATCATTCGCAAAGCGGTGGCTGAATTCATAGCCAAGCGCCCACATGTCGCTTTCCATGTGGTCATAGCCCGGTTCCCCGATGAATCTGTCACGCGGCAGTGAGAAAGCACCTTCGCCGATCCCGTCGATGATCCCGTAGGGCAATGGGGCAGGAAAGCGGGTCTGGCTGTTCTGGTAGAACCCCAGAACCGTGAGGGAGGTGTCGTCGCTTGGGCGCCATGTCAGCGCCGGGGCGATGTAAACCCGGTCATCCCCGATGAAATCGGTGGCGGTGTCACTGTCGCGCGCCAGAACCGTCAGCCGGTAAGACAACGTATCGGACAGCTTGTCGCTGAAATCGCCGTTCAGCTGCTTGCGGCCATGTGATCCCGCCTCCACTCCCAGCTCATACAGCGGCGTGTCGGTCGGACGTTTGGAGACGCCGTTCACCAGCCCGCCCGGCGAAAGCTGCCCGTACAGCACCGAGGCCGCGCCACGCACCACATCGACGCGCTCCAGCCCGAAGGGTTCCTGGGTGCCGTCATAAGAATTGACCTGCAACCGCATGCCGTCACGCATCAACCCGCCGGTGCCGGGTTCGACATCAAAGCCACGGATGCGGAAGCGGTCGGCCACGCGGGAAAAATTGCGCTCATTTGCGGTGAAGCCGGGGGTATAGGCCAGGGCATCCGCCAGGGTCAGCGCGGTGCGGTCGCGGATCTCATCCGCGGTGACAACCGAAGTTGACTGGGGGGTCAGCACCAGCGGCGTATCGGTTTTGGTGCTGCCCGCGCTGGTCGCGGCCAGATAGCCGTCAACCGGCGCGGTGGCGGCGGTGTTGGCCTGAATGTTGATCAGGTCCAGCATCAGCGCGTCATCCTGCGCGCGGGTCTGTCCGGCTGACACGGTCAGCACGGCACAGGACAGCATCAGCCCCTGCAACACAACGGAGCCGGTTTTCCGGCGTGGCGGACGATGGGCGCAAGGATACATGACGAAACCTTTCTTTCTGGCCGTGCGGTGAGTGCTTGACGATGCCGGTTCAATCTTGACAAATAGCATCAACAATTATTTACGGCGCTAACATGCGAAACGCTTCAGTAAAACTTTTAAAGTGTCTCGAGACACTATTAGACGCCGGGCCGAGGTGTCTTGTGGGCACTGACCTGCTATGCGCAGGGAAAAGATAACCCTGTGAAGAGCGGAGCAGGACGATAATGCTGGCAATTCAGGGCCTGACAGCCTCTCGCGGCGGGGTGCAAGTGTTGCGCGATGTGGATCTGACCATCGCGCCGGGCAGGTTCACCGCCCTGATAGGACCGAACGGTTCGGGAAAATCCACGCTGATGGCGGCGATGGCGGGCATGCTGCCGGTTGACAGTGGCCGTCTGCTGCTGGACGGCAAACCGCTTGCCGCGCTGTCCCGGCGCGGCATGGCACAAGCGCTGTCGTTTCTGCCGCAACACCTGAACGCGCCTGCCGGCCTGACCCTGCGCGAACTGGTGGTTCAGGGCCGCTTTCCCTGGCGTGGCTGGCTGAGCGCATGGTCGCCGCGCGATGAAGCGGCGGTTGAAAAGGCGGTCAGCCTCAGCCGGGTTGGTGCGTTGATGGACCGCCCGCTGGCCAGCCTGTCCGGGGGCCAGCTGCAACGCGCATGGATCGCGATGACGCTGGCGCAAGATACGCCGGTGATTCTGCTGGATGAGCCCACGACGTTTCTGGATGTGGCCAGCCAGCTGAGTCTGCTGGATCTGCTGTCGCAGCTGCGCGATGACGGGCGCACGATTGTGGCCATCCTGCATGATCTGAATCAGGCGGCGCGCTATGCCGATGATCTGGTGATGATGCGCGACGGGCGGGTGGTGGCGCAGGGACCGTCCGGTACGATTTTCACCACCGCCAATCTGGAGCAGGTGTTTTCGATCCGCGCCCATATGGTCACATCGCCTGCGACGGGGGAGCAGATCTGTGTGGCATCATCGGCGGGGGATGTGGATGCCTGATCCGCTGCGGCTGTCGGGGTTTGTGCTGATCGCCGGGGTGCTGATTCTGGCGGCGCTGCTGCACCTGCGGTTTGGGGCCAGCCCGCTGGGCTGGCATGTGGTCTGGCAGGCACTGACCGCGTGGTCCCCCGATGATGCCGCGCATAACATCGTGACTGAGATGCGGCTGCCGCGGCTTTACAGCGCCATGGCGGTGGGCGCGGCGCTTGGGCTGGCGGGGGCGCTGATGCAGGGTGTCACCGGCAACCCGCTGGCCGATCCCGGACTGCTGGGCGTGAACAGCGGGGCTGCGTTTTTCGTGGTGGCGGGGCTGTTGGTGCTGCCGGGCGGCACGCTTGCCATGGTGCCATGGCTGGCCTTTGCAGGCGCGATAACGGCGGCCGCCGTGGTGATCCTGAACAGCGGCAGCACCGCCGCGCCTGCGCGGCTGATCCTGTCCGGCGTCATGGTGGGCGCGCTGTTCAGCGCGCTGACCACCAGCATCCTGTTGCTGGATCAGCAAGGGCTGGAGACGCTGCGGCGCTGGCTGGTCGGATCGCTGGCGTTTGAGACGTCCGGAATGCGCCGCATGGTGCTGCCGTTTCTGGCGCTTGCGGCGGGGATTGCGATTCTGAACATCCCAGGCCTGAACCTGTACCGTCTGGGTGAGCAGAGCGCCGGTCTGATGGGGCTGAATGTCAGGCGGTTCCGGCTGACCAGCCTGCTGGCAGTGGTGCTTCTGGCGGGGTCTTCGGTGGCCATCGCCGGGCCGATCGGCTTTGTCGGGCTGGTGGCACCGCATCTGGCGCGGTTGGTGTTTGGCCCGGATTTCCGGCTGCTGGTGCCCGCATCGCCGCTGATCGGCGCGGTTCTGCTGGTGCTGGGTGATATCGTTGCGCGTGTCGTGGTACGCCCGCTGGAACTGAACACCGGCATCGTCACCGCCATCATCGGCGCGCCCGTCTTCATCTTTCTTGTGTTGCAGAGGGTGAAATGAGCGGGCGGTACAACCGGCTTCTCCTGGGGTTTTCAGCACTGGCCCTGACCGGCCTTGCGGTGTTTGCACTGACGCTGGGCAGCTATCCGCTGCGCATGGCGGATCTTGCCCTGCTGGCCGCTGATGATGGCGGGGACACGATGGCCGCAAGCATTCTGGCCGACATCAGGCTGCCGCGCATTCTGCTGGCCGTGCTGTGTGGTATGGCAATGGCGCTGTCGGGTGTGGTGCTGCAGACCCTGACCCGCAATCCGCTGGCCGCGCCCGGCCTTGTCGGGGTCGAGGCCGGGGCGGGGCTGACCGTGCTGGTGGCGATGATCCTGTGGCCCACCGGGCTGCCGGTTGTGTTTTATCCGCTGGCCGCGCTGTTGGGCGGGGTGGCGGTGGCGCTGGTCATCGCCGGGCTGGCGTGGCGACAGGGCATTTCGGCGCTGCGGCTTTTGCTGGTGGGTGTGGGAATGACCGCGATTCTGGCGGCGTTTTCCGACCTGCTGATCACCTATGGCCGGATCGAACGGGTGGAGTCTGCCCTGCTGTGGCTGTCGGGCAGCCTGCACCGGGCCGACTGGTCGCAGGTCCGGTCACAGGCGCTGTGGCTGCTGGCGGCGGGCGTGCCGGTTCTGCTGCTGTACCGCCAGTTCAACCTGTTCCAGCTGGGCGAAGCCGTGGCGGGCAGCCGGGGGCTGGACACATGGCGTTTCCAGATCGTCGCGCTGTTTTTCAGCGTGATGCTGACCGCATCTGCCGTGGCCAATGTCGGCACCATGAGTTTTGTCGGCCTGCTTGCCCCCCATGCCGCGCGGTTGCTGGTGGGGGAGCGGCAAGGCGTTTTGCTACCGCTCGCGGCGATGATCGGCGCGGGGATCGTCCTGTTGGGCGATACCGTGGGGCGCACGGCTGTTGCCCCGTTGCAGATCCCGGCCGGAATGGTCGTCGCGATCATCGGCGCGCCCTACGTTCTGTTTCTTTTGTCCCGCAAAGGGGGTACGACATGACAATCCGGGCGGGGCTGATCTTTCTGTTCGCGACATTCGGGCTTTGCCACGCGGCACTGGCCGAAGACGCGCCGACCCGCATGTTTACCAATAATTTCGGCACGCTGGAGGTGCCGGTCAACCCGCGCTGCGTGGTCTCGCTCCATGATTTCAGCGTGACCAGCCAGTTGCTGGAACTGGGCGTCACGCCTTGCGGCTCTGCCGGGCGCAAGCGGCTTTGGGCCGATACCCTGTATCGTGGCAGTTCCGGGCGCTATGATACCTCTGCCATCCGCTATATCGGCACCCATCAGGCCCCCGATATCGAGACGATTGCGGCGCTGAAGCCTGATCTGATCCTTGGCCTGTCCTATCACGAGCCGCTGCGGGACAAGCTGTCGCTGGTCGCGCCGGTCGTGCTGTTGCCCGTGCGCGAAAAGGACATTCGCAGCTATGCGGCAGAGCTGGCGGATCTGACCAACCGCCGCGCCCGGTTTGAAGAGCTGGCGAACGAGTATGACACTCTGGTCGAGGGGTTCCGGCGCAGAGTGCCTGATGCGGCGAAAATCACCATCACGCCGATGGAAATTTACCGCGACAGTTTTCGCATCATCGGGCGGGGCGGGATTGAACAGGTGATCGCCGATTTTGGTCTTGGCCATGTTCCGGCGGTCGAGGGAAGTTCACAGGATATTCCCTATAGTCTTGAACGGCTTTCGGATTTTGACAGTGATTTCATCATAGATACCTATGAGGCCTCGCTGGATGAAGAGGCCGAGACCCGCGTCTTTCGCACGACCCGACAATGGCAGTCCCTGTTTGCCGTGCGCAACCGTCAGTTCCTGTACCTGAACCGCAGCCGCTATGGCGAGACGCTGGGGGGGCTGATCGGATCGGCCACGCTGCTGTTTTCCCACATCGGCGAACGCGAAGTGCTGCGTCAGGCGGACTGACTGGCCAGCGGCTTTATGGAGGCAAGGCACCAGCGCGGGGTTTGTTCCGCTGCGACGTCTGCGCTGATGGTGCGGCAGCGGGTGTTGACGGCAAAGCTTTCCAGCTGCAGCCGGATGTGCAGGCGCAGGGCTGCAATTGTCGCGATGAACTCCACGCTGTCCGCCATGTCGGGCGAGACCTGCTCCAGCGTCACGCTTGCGGATTTGCCAGCATAGGACCGGGCGGCATGGTCCGCCACCTGCGCCGCCGAATCCAGCAGCGGATCGCCGCGCCAAGCGGGCAGATAGGGCTGGTGCGATTGCAGCGCCGTCAGAAAATCCGGCACCTGGTCGGGGGTCAGGCGGCCATAGCGCGCGCGATCAGGCAAGACCAGAAGCGAAGCGGCAAAACGGCAGCCGCCGATATGCGTCGATTGCAGCACGCGGAACACTTGTGGGTCGGCCACCGCCCGCAACGCTTTCCAGGTTGCAAAGCCGTACAGCGCGCAGCAAGGGTCCATCTTGCCGTCGGTGCAGCACATAATGGTCAGGCGGTCATCAATGGCGGTCAGGCCGGGGTCCGCCAGCGGCTCGCCCCGGCTGAGCCGCAAAAGTGCGGTCGCAGCCGCCTCTGGTGTCGCTTCTGGCAGAGTTTCAGTGCCGCAGCTGAGCGCGATATTGTCGCCATCGACCAGCGCCACATGAATGCCCGCTTCGCCAGCGGCAATGATCGCAGAGGACAGGTCAGGGGGCATGTGGCGCGCGTTGATCCGTGGTACCCGCCAGTCGGCGCGCGGCCAGTGCAGCAGCGCATAGCGCGCCATGACGGCACCCGTGCCCACCAACGGCTCACCGCGTGCAATGCAAAGATCCCGGCAGAAGGTGTAAGCAGCCATATCGGGACAGACCCTATGCCAGAAGGTCCCAGATGATCAAGAGGTTGCATGGTGCTGTGCCCCCCGGGCCTGTAAGATCGGATAAGATCGGAGCAGAGCGCTGAACATGTCCCGAACTGCAAAACGCTTCTCGCGAAGAATGGTGAAACGCTCGGTCAAAACGGGCTTACACTTGGACTTGCCCGGTTTTTATGGAGAACGTTTGGCTCACGTCCCGGGCCTTTCGATCAAAGGCAACGGGGCTCTGGAAGCCGCGCGATGAATGTTTGCACCGTCGTTCTGGTCCGCATTAGGTGGGCTTGCGATAACGATTACGTGACTCTCGCCATGGGTGTGTGATATCAGCGCGCTATCGTCAAGGTTTATCTGCCCCTGTCTTGCTTTGTATCGTTTTGCGCTGTTCATGAGGGACCATAGATGAAAATTTCACGCGAAAAGTTCTGCCTTTTATTTCTTGTCGCGACTTTAGTTTCTCCAATCGGTGCCCTCGCGCAGACTGCGCCTGCCACTCCGAACGGATTGCAGAAAATGATGCTGTTTCGCAGCTTTGTGCAGGATGATTCCGCCTGTGAGGTTGGCGTCACTGACGGTCAGGCCGCGATCCTTGGCGCAAATGCAGGATCGGCGGCGGCAACATGCCCGGATGCCTTTGCCTGGATCCAGTTTGGCGAAGCCATCAGCCAGGAATGGTGGAACTGGGGGATTGACCAGACCATATGGCCCAATGCCCCCTTGCCGCTTTGCACGGCGACTGTGACAACCGGGTGCTGTGATCCCAATGCCCCGATTGATCCTGCTGCCGCACCCAGTGCCAATTGTCCCGTGTATCGCGCGGATTATACCGTGCCCAGCCCCTTGCCCGCGATTCCCAATGGGATGCCCGGCGGATCTGCGATCAACCACCGGGGCATGCTGCTGGACGACCAGATCGACCCCGGCCGCCTGTTGCGCGATCTGGAACTGGAACTGGTGTTCCGCAACAAGCCGATGATCGACTATATCTACCGGAACGATCTGTATACCCGCGAAGGCTTTGGCGCGCGTAACCGCGCCCAGAATGCCGCGCTCAATGCTGGCAACATCGCAGGGGCGCACGCGCTGGAGGTCCGGTTCCCGGTCGATGCGGTCATGGTGAAAGCGGATTTCCTGCATCAGGACATCATGCTGGACCAAGAACTGATTTCGGCCACAGCGCCCGATGGCACCGCAATCGACCCACCCAATAACCCCGCCTATCCCTATCTGACTGTCTGGATCGAGGGCGATGGCAGCACCGGCAGCGTGCCGGGGTATTATTACATGGTCGCCATGACCAATGCCTCAAAGGATCTGCCGGTCTGGCACTGGTACGCGATGGAGCATGTGGCGAACCGGGGGCGCTGCGATTACATCGGCTGCAATGACAGTTACGGCTATCAGGCCAATGGCACGGCGCAGGCTGGTGCCGATTTCGGGCCAAGCTACATTCCCCCGATGATGGAGCTGAACAATGACAAGACCTCGGGGGATGACCCTCTGTTCGTGACCGGGCAGGTCTACGATCCGGCCAGCACGGGCGAGCAGATCACGCAGTCTCTGGCGGACATGTTCTCTGTCCTTGGCATTGCCACGGCCCCGGTGGACAGCGATCCCCGGGTGATCTCGGGGGATGATCCTGCCTGGCTGAATTACCGGCTCAAGGGCACGCAAACCACCTTCAACACGGCGGGCGGGGTGCCGACAGGGACCGGTGCGACGGTCACCGAAGGCGGCTTTGTCAACACGGCCTCCTGCATCACCTGCCATTCTCAGGCCTCGGTCGATGCCAATGGCGCATCGGGTATGCAGGGCGTGGGGGCGTCCTGGCGGCCCAGTGTGCTTGGCTATGCCGAAGTGGTCATGGGCACCCCGCTGATGTCGTGGTTCTATCAGAACGGCGGCCCATCAGTGTCGGCTACCCAGATTGATTTCGTCTGGGGCATCCTGAACGCCCAATGCGTGGCGGCAGGGGCCAATGGGGACTGCGCCAGCTATCCGGACGCGCCGACCATCATCCCCCGCTGAACACGGTCTTAAAACCTGTGGTGATCCTGCGCAGGCAAAGGGCCGGGCCACCGCGTATCAAGGCTATCGCCAAGCAGACGACGATGGTTTAGCTTGGCCCCAAGGCCACGCTCATCAGGGATGACCGCGAGCCGCAGACCGGACCTACGCCGGTCTGCGGGGTGCCCCGTCCCAACGAACGTATTGCAGGTCAACAGCTTAGGTAATCGCCTGATGTCGCCTTCTCCAACAATCGTCAGCAAGCCCAGACTGTTGTTCCGCCCCGACCCGGTCCTCGGCTGGTCCTTGTCGCCGGGCCATGCGGTGCGGGTCGGGTTCCGCCAGAATGTTCTGCAGCACATCAATCCGCAGGGCTGGCGCACCGTCGCGGCCCCCGAAACCGGCGACGGCCCGCGCATTGCGTTTTACGGATGCTCCTTCACCTATGGCACTGGCCTGAACGATGACGAAACCTACACCAGCCTTGTGCAGCGCAGCAGGCCATCGGTCAGGGTTCTGAACCGCGGCATTGGCGGGCACGGGTCAGTGCAAAACTTCCTGCAATTTCGCCGCGATCTCTCCGCGCGCGCAGTGGACGCCGCCGTATTCGGCATCATCAGCGACCACCGTTTTCGCAACATCGCGCATCCCCAGCGGATGCGGCAATATCTGGCCCCCGAATGGTACAAACTGGGGGTCGAGCACGTGCCAGTCGCGCGGCTGGACGCATCGGGCAAGGTGCGCGTCGTCTATCTGCCGATCTGGCAACCCGTGATCCGCGACGCGGAGTTTCAGGCGTTTCTGCCGGATGACTTTATGCTCAACGCCGCCAGTTTCGCTGTCTTCGACCTGATCGTCAGCGTGGCAAAGGCGGCAGGCATCCCGGTTACCTTTGTGCTGCTGGATGAACTTGACCGCCCTTTCAACGCAGGTGTGATGGAGAGATTTCCTCAAACCACCGACATCTCGACACCCTACGACACGGACCATACCTTTATGCCACGCGACATCCATCCCAACGTCCGGGCCAATGAGCTGTTTGCCGAACGCCTTTTGCCGATTGTGGATGGCCTGTGCGATGCCGCTTTGACCCGGCCCGTGCAATGACCGGCCACCCCTATGTTCTGGGCATTTCGGCCTATTTTCACGATTCCGCCGCAGCGCTGGTATCCGGCGACACGATTCTGGCCGCAGCACAAGAAGAGCGGTTTACCCGGATCAAGGCAGACTGGCGCTTTCCGGATCAGGCGATCCAGTATTGCCTGTCTCAGCTTCCCGCTGGCGCCACTCTGGATCAGGTGGCCTTTTACGAAGATCCCGGCCTGAAAACGCTGCGCATTCTGGAAAATGCACGCACCAAGGCCCCATCCGGCGCGCGGCTCTGGCCGCAGATGGTCGAGACGCTGCGGACCTTGACGACTGATCTGCCCCACCGCTTGCTCCGCATCGCAGGCGATCCGGCAAAGATCACCTTTGTGCCGCATCATTTGTCGCACGCGGCCTCGGCCTTTTACCCCTCCCCGTTTTCGGACGCCGCGGTTCTGGTTCTGGACGGGGTGGGCGAGGATGCCACCACAACGCTGTGGTCCGGCTCGGCCAATGGGCTGACCCTGCTGGATCAGATCCGCTTTCCGCATTCGCTTGGGCTGTTTTACAGCGCCTTTACGCAATACTGCGGCTTCAAGGTCAATTCCGGCGAGTACAAGCTGATGGGGCTGGCCCCCTTTGGGGTGCCGCAGTATCGGGATCTGATTTTAAAAGAACTGATCAGCCTGCAACCCGACGGGTCGTTTACGCTCAACATGGCGTATTTTGAGTTCGACAAGGGGCTGAGCACCGTCTCCCCCCTGTTCGAGATGCTGTTTGGCCAACCCTGCCGACGCGACGATGCGCCAATGACGCCGTTCCATATGAATGTCGCCGCCTCCGCTCAGGCGGTGCTGGAAGAGGCTGTCCTCGCCCTCGCCCGCACGGCGTTGAACAAAAGCAGTTCCGGCAACCTGTGTCTGGCAGGCGGCGTCGCGCTCAATTGTGTGGCAAACAGCAGGCTGCACCGCGACCTGTCCGGGCTGACCGGTCTTTGGATTCAACCCAGCGCGGGGGACGCGGGCGGGGCACTGGGCGCCGCCTTGCAGGTGGCGCGGGCCAATGCACAGCCATCTGCGCGCACCGGTAAAAACGATCAGATGCGCGGCAGCTTTCTGGGCCCTGATTTTCCGGATGATGCGATCCGGGAGGCCCTGGTCAAGGCGGACCTGCGCTTTGAACAGATCGAAGATCCGGCGACCTATGCCAGCCTCGTCGCCGACAGCCTGAGCGACGGTCAGATCGTTGGCCACTTTCACGGCCGCATGGAGTTCGGGCCGCGCGCCTTGGGCAACAGGTCCATTCTGGCCGATCCGCGCGGCAAGGCGACCCTGAGCCGGGTCAACCAGTCGATCAAGTTTCGCGAGGACTGGCGCCCGTTTGCGCCCATCGTCCTTGCCAATATGGCCGCGACCTATTTCGAAGAGCCCAGCAAAAGCCCCTATATGTTGCTGGTTGCCGATCTGAAGCCAGAGTATCGCGGCCCGCAAACCATTGCTGATGCCCGCGCCGCCGGTCAGCACGCGCCGATGCAGTTGCAAGGCACCGTCACCAGTCAGTTCGCGGCCGTTATCCATGTCGATTTCAGTGCGCGCCTGCAGACGATTGACCCCGAAAACGGCGAGAGGTCTGGCCAGATCCTGTCCGCCTTCCATCAGAAAACCGGCTGCCCGATGTTGCTGAACACCTCTTTCAACGTCCGGGGCGAGCCGATCATCTGCAGCCCGCAAAATGCCATCGACTGTTTCCTGAACACCCATCTCGATCTGCTGGCGATCGGAAGTTTCATTGTCAGAAAATCCGACCAGGCCGAGTGGGTCAGCCGCAAAGTGGGAAGGATGCGATTTGCAACCGATTGATCACGCACGATTTCTGGAGCGCCTGTTTACCCTGCTCGTTGCGGCCAAAGCTGATCCGGAGAGCGGGGGGACTACCGTCCCGCCCGCCACAGCGCAGGGCCAATCCTGCCGTACCTTTGCGGAAGTGTATGGCGATGACCAAAGGTTGCTGATCAGCCTGGCAAATGCAGTGCGGGCCAACGGCGATATCGGCATGGTAAATCTGCTGGTGGCGCTGGAAATCGCTTTGTCAGACGGCACGCTTGATCTGGCTGCATCGGACAAGCCGGCCCAGCGGTTGCTGGGCTATGTTTATCCCGTCGTCTGACAGGATCTCACCCTCCCGGAGGATCAGGCCACGGCGCAACATCTGTCGCGCCGTGGATTTATGCGGCTGACTCAGGGTCGTGACGGAAAGAGCCCTTCGTAAGCGATGCAATGTCGCATCACGACATAGGGGTCCAGAACCGGAAACGCCTGACCGTTCCCGGTCGGGCTGATCATCGAAGGCGACATTGTGATGTTTGCCGGCTGGTCGGAGTAAATGGTCTCCTGACCGACCCCCCCAGCAGGTGCCGCAGCCAGCAACTTGTTCCCGGGGCCGGGCAGGTTTCCGTCTGCGTTGGTGGCATTGACTGTATGGCTGTGCGCAGCCATCTGGGTCGCGTTCAGTGCGACGGTCTCCTGGCCGCTTGACTGCCCCAGAAAGACATTTGTGCCATCCGCTCCGATGGGCGCACGGCCTTGCAGATTGGGAAGGGCAAATGTCACCTGCCCGTCGCCACCATAGGTGGTGCCGATCAGGGCAAACAGAGCGGTGTACTGCGCGATCGAGACCAACTGGCCATTTGTATCAAACGTGCCCTCCGGGCAGAAGTTGTAGGGCACGCGCAGGATCTCGCCGATAAAGGGCAGGTCTCCAGCTGCGGCTCGCTCCGGGACCGCCGAAAGAGCCAGGGAAAGGGCAATCGCGGGCAGGGCAAGCACGGTGACCTTGGGGGTGTGTGTCATCAAATTCTCCGACATCCAAACGGGGTTTAGGCGCAAAGGCCAGGTCGCAGGCGCAGGCACTCATGGCCGGGAGGGAAAGATACCGAACTGCGCAATGCAATGCGTCAACCCAAGCGTCGGGTCCTGCGTGTTGAAGGGGGCATTGCTGCCCGACGGCGCAATCATGCTGGGGTTCATCGTCACTGTTGCCGCTGCCGTGGAATAGATCGTTTCATTGCCGGTGCCGCCGGTGGGTGCGGCAGCAAGAAGCTTGCCTCCGGGTCCGGGTTTGTCGCCATCCAGGTTGTTGGCGTTCACCGCATGGCTGTGCGTCGGCATGGTATTCACGGTCATCGTCTGCGTCGCAGATCCCGAAACCTGACCCAGCGCAACCGTCGGCAGACCCGGCCCGGTTCCGGGGCCAATCAGAACCCGTCCCCGCATGTCCGGGATTGCAAAGTTCGATATGCCATTGCCACCATATGTTGTGCCGTACAGCGAGAACAGCGCCTGGTTCTGCGCGATGCTGAGCAGGCTGCCATCCGCACGCAGGAAGTTGCGCGGACAAAAGTCAAAGGCCACCAACATGACCTCACCGATAAAGGGCTCATCCGCAGCCCGTGCCGATTGCGGCGCGACCGCCGTACCGATCAGGGTCAGGGCACACAGGCCGGCCTTTCCCATTGCGTTAGCAAATCTCATGACTGTCTCCGTAAATTGATATTGCATGTGTCTGGCCGTGCCATGGGGCGTCGGGCTGTTCACAAGGGCTGAGGCAAAAGCATCTTCAGGGTCGGGAGGGGAAAATCCCTTGGGTCGCGATGCAGGTGGTGATGGCCAGAGATGGATCAGTCACACTGATCGGCTGGCCAGCCCCTGCAGGGCTGATCATGGCCGCAGACATCGCGACACTTGCAGGCTGGTCAGAGTAGATTGTCTCCGACCCGGTTCCACTCGGTGGCGCAGCCGCCAGCAGCTTGCCACCAGGACCCGGCTTGTCGCCATCCAGGTTGTTCGCGTTCACCAGATGGGTGTGCGGCGGCAGATTGTTTGTTGTCAGCGAAACGGCCAGCTGCCCGCCAATATCGCCCATCTGTCTCGGGCTCAGGCCAGAACCTGTCCCTTGGTTCATCATGCTCCGGCCTTGCGTGTCGATGAGCTGGAAAGTTTGCACCCCGTTGCCACCATAGGTTGTACCCATCAGCGAAAACAACGCGACGTTTTGCTGGATCGAAAGAACCTGACCCTGGGTTGGAAGCCACCCATTCGGGCAGAAGCTAAACCCGAACACACGGATTTCGCCGACATAAGGTGTATCCGCAAAGGCGGGAACCGCAGCAGAGACCAACGACAACAAGACGGCAGTTCTGAAAGTTCGCATAGCCAGTTTACGGCAAAAGGCAGCCATTGCAATTCTCCTGACGGTTGTGTTCAATAATCTGTGATCGAACTATCTGATGAAAAAACACCGAATGCAAAAGGTATCATTGACACTTTCTTAAAGTCTTCCGGAGTGGGAAAAAAAGCACACGTCTGGGTTGTTCTCTAATTTAAGCGGGAAGCCGACACAAAAGCAGAATATCCTGCCTCTGCATCTGAATTGCGCCAATCCCGCCCAGGGCCGCTTTCTGACCTTGCGCCTTGACTTACACGTCCAGACAAATGAGACACGCGTTTATGAAACCCAGACCACTGCTGATCCTTGGTATGCACCGCAGCGGCACCAGCTGTCTTACGGGACAGTTGGAAGAAGCCGGTGTCTGGCTGGGCGAAGTGCACCGCAGTTCTGTGCATAACGCCAAAGGCAACCGCGAGAATCCTGAAATCATGGCGCTGAATGAAGCGGTTCTCGTTGACAATGGCAGCAGATGGAACCAGCCGCCCGATGGGCCTGTACACTGGGCCACCGCCCGACTGGCCGAGCGCGACCGCATTCTGGCTGCTTATCCGTCAGACCGGGTCTGGGGGTTCAAAGACCCCCGCACCCTGTTTACTCTTGATGCCTGGCGCGACGCACTACCGGATGCGCGGTTTGTAGGCACCATCCGGCATCCTCTTGCGGTTGCCCGTTCGCTAAACGCACGCAGCAGAATGCCGGTTGAAATGGGGTTTGCGCTTTGGACCCGTTACAACGCCCGACTGCTCCGGATCGCACAACGCGAAGAATGTCCGATCCTGTCCTTTGATGTTCCGGCACCGCATTACATTGCCGCGACTGTCAGACTGATTGAAAGTCTTGGTCTCGCTTTTCCCTCGACCAATCAGGTCTTTTTTGACGAAAGCCTGCGTCATCAGGCAGCCGACAGTGACATTGAACTTCCCCGCGATGTTGCCACACTTTATGCCGCACTCTGTGAACGGGTGGCACCATGAAATTGTCTGTCATCGTGATCATGCACAATATGCAGCGCGAGGCGGCACGTACCCTTTTCAGTCTCAGTCGCGCCTATCAGCAGAACGTCGCGGAGGACGATTATGAGATCATTGCCATCGACAACGGCTCGTCCCAGCCTGTTGATACCAAATCCCTGTCGTCCCTGACGCCAAATATAAGATATCACTTCCACGAAACCTCATCTGTCTCACCTGTGGAGGCCGTGAATCTTGGTGCCCAAATGGCCACAGGCGATGCGATCGCGGTGATTGTTGACGGCGCGCGTATGGCGTCGCCCGGCCTTCTGTGTCGTTCATTAGACGCGTTGCATCTGTACCCGGGTGCCTTTGTCTGCGCCCTTTCATGGCACTTGGGCCCCGACATTCAGCCGATCACCATTCAGAACGGTTACAACCAGAGCCAAGAGGATGCCATGCTTGCTGATATCCATTGGCAAGACAACGGCTACCGACTGTTTGATGTTTCCACACTGGCTCCGTCATCTGGTATGGGTTTCCTGAATGGATTTCCAACCGAATGCAGCTGGTTCTGCATATCTCGCAGTACCTTTCTGTCCATGGGCGGGTTCAACCCTGCCTTTCAAACGCCCGGCGGCGGGCAATGCAACCATGACTTTCGAAATCGCGCCCTGCATCTGCCGGGCGTGGTTCCAATCGCGCTGCTGGGTGAGGGCGTATTCCATCAGGTTCATGGGGGGGTCGCGACAAATGCGCGTCCTGACAATCAACCACACGCTCTTTTTTATGCAGAGCATCAACGGATCAAGGGTGAGAAACTGGCTCACTTTCAGCCGGCCGGAACACTTTATCTTGGCACGATGCACGCCTCGGCCCGCCGTTTCATTCTGCCGCGGAAAGCTTGATGCAAATGTCAGATCGAACCATGGCTGCCTGTACGCCGCTTGTGGCCATCGGAGGGTTGGGAGGAAGTGGCACACGGGTCTTTGCGGCACTTATGCAGTCGGCAGGGGTCGATATTGGCCAATGCCTTAATCAGGCCCTCGATAATCTGTGGTTCACGGTTCTGTTCAAGCGGCCAGAATGGACAAGGCTTCCCGCAGCCCAGTTCCCAGCCTCAGAGGATGTTGCAACTGCGGTTCGCCTGTTTCATCGCGCGATGGTCTCCGGCCTGGCGGACTGGACCAACGCGCCGGATCAGCAGCTGTTGCAAAAGCTGAAATCCTGCCTGCCGCCTCAGGGAAACTGGCAAAGCGGGGCGTGCGCTGATCACGCAGGCAGCCTTATAACCAGTCTGCCCCCAACCGACGGCGCCCTTCGGGTATGGGGTTGGAAAGAGCCCAATACCCATGTCTTCCTGCCACACCTTAACCGCCATTTTCCGGCTCTGCGTTATATTCACATTGTGCGGAATGGGTTGGATATGGCGTTCAGTGGAAGCTCCTGGCAAGTACGCCATTGGGGCCAGTTGTATGACATGCCCTATCGGCCTGAACTACCCTTGCCGCAGCAACAATTGCGGTATTGGAGTGCGGCCAACAAGAAAGTAATCGCCTATGGCGCTACACATATGCAGGGACGGTTTCTGACCGTTCATTATGAGGATTTTTGTGACCGGCCCCAGGCGCAATGGGTGCGAATTCAGAAATTTCTTGGACTGTCCGGTGAAGAGCCTTTGCCTTCGGGCTTGGTGCGGCCAACTACGATCGGTCGAAGCAGCGCGCGCGATCTGTCGGTCTTTTCACAGCTGGATCTGGCGGACGCTCAAGGCGTCCAGAACCTGGTCGAGAGCGAAGGCAACGTATCCTGTTGACCAACGTCTGTTGCGCCCGGGCGCCTGCATGGTTCAGCCGGAAACTTTTGTTGCGGTCGCGCCGCAGCTTTGATCTGGTCCCACCAATATGCCAGCCCAAGCCGTTCCAACGTCTGCCCGCGCAGTACAAGCGGGTCCTGATACGGTGCAAAGCTTTCACGCCAGGCCGAAAGCTTTGCAGGCGACAGGCTTTCACTATGCCAATCGTCGACAAAGGCCACCGGCAGTTGAGCATAGGCCTTGTAGGTGCCGGTCTTGCGGACAATCGGGATCGCGCCAGACAGGATCGCCTGCCACGCCTTGGGAGAGGGATCAAGTCCGCCACCCTCGGCGCAAAGAACAAAGGCGTGGGACCGCATAAGGGCCAGAAACTCGGGCTCGGGCAGTTCGCCGTCCGGAACGGTGCAGAAATCGGCCCAGTCGTTGGCGGCCCGCTCCGTCACCGCGCGGCGCAGCTCCCATTGTGCGCCGTTCCGTACCCGGTGACCGCACAGCACCTTCAACGGGCGGCTGTGCAAGGGCGGGCAGCTGACGGCAGCGAGGGTCTCTGGCACGCCACCCGGATAAACCATCCCGGTGGGCAAGGGCGAGAACCGCGGATCGCTGTCATCCTCGAGGTTTTCGGCAAACCAGCGCAGCAGCAGCGGATGGTCAAGGATCGTTGCAATCATCTGTTGTTCAGCGGCTGTATATGCCCGCCACCGCCGGTCGCACTGCTGCGGCAATGTGCAATCTTCGGACCCTGAGACAAGCACAAATGGCATGTGCAGGTTTGGCAGTACCTCGGTCGCAAAATGGGCCAGCGCAGAAAAAGGGTTGCGAAGCGACAGGAAGATGTGGCGTGGCGCATCCGTTGGCCGGGCGCGATGAAGATGCGTGAACGGGGGGCGCGCGTCACTGAGCAGCACCCAGTCACATTGCGCCGCGATGCCAGTGATGGCATAGGCGTTCGCGCCCTGCAGCTTGGGGAACAGGCGCAGAGACTGGAATATTGGCGGGGTTTCCGGAGCGGTCATCCGCCAGACAATTCAGGGTCCACCCCGAGATCGGCCATAAGGTCCCGGCTGCGCTGCAAGAGGTGCCGATAGATGTCTTGCGCCGCTGCGGGCAAAGCCGCGTCTGGCTGGCTGGAGTTCCGTCGCAGATGCGTTTCAAAAAACGACAACGGAGTCTCGGGTGGTGTCAGGCCAAGCCGCACAGCCAGTCGCCGCAAGACCGCGTTGTAGCACTCTGCCGACCAGTCAAAACACAGCAGCGGCACCTGATGGCTCTCCATGGCCTGAAAAAGCCGCTGGTTGTAAATGGTCCAGAGTTCGACACCTTTCTCGATCTCAAAACCGTTGCGGTCGCGCAATGACTGCGCGACCGCAAGCGGATGCCGGAACGTGCCGACAAGCTTTGGCGCAGGCAGTCCCTGCAGCCATCCCTCCAGAACCAGCAGCGTCCGGGGGTCCTTGAATCCCCAAAGGGCGTGGTCGGAATACTCGGCAATCAGCCGGTCCCGCCAGTCCAGCTGGTCTGCCGACCAGTGGCAAACGCCTTCAGGCGGTCTGTCCCAGGCGGCCCCGTTGGCGGCCAGAACCGCGTTGTTCAAATCCATGATGCTGAGACTCTCGCGGTTTCCCTTTGGATTGGTGTGGCGCTTGCGGTCCACATTTCCCAAGGCGAGGCCCGCCTCTTCGAGGCTGCCTGTGAGGCAGCTTGTGCCACTGCGGTGCATTCCAAGGACGACGACGGTAGAGAATGTCATTTATGCGAACATCATTGCCAACAGAGTTGTATCTGAACCTTGCGCGTCTTCTGACGTGCCTACAAGGGGCAACCGCAAGTACGGTCGCGAGTAGGCCGGTGACCGTCCAGTCAGGAGGGCGCAGAGAATAGCCACGATCGGCACGATAAACATCAGCGAGTCGATCAGATCGCGGGGTGTGACCGGCGGCGGCACCCAAAGCAGGGGAGAAACTGGCCGGCAGAAGAGGCAGACGCCTCGACTCCACCTGTGCAAGCCGCAGTGTAACCGCGCCGCTTCGTCAGGTCATCGTGAAAACCCCGGGGCCGACCATATTGGTCGCCACGCTGCCCCACCTTCAGCCTTTGTCTGGCAAGCGTCCTCGATGTTTTCTGGGCAGAGTCATCCCCATGTCCTTACAGTTCTCCCCTCAGATTCCAGAGCTCGGGAAACAGTTCAACCTCCAGCATGCGCCGCAGATACGAGACGCCCCCTGTGCCGCCGGTGCCCCGCTTGAAGCCGATAACCCGCTCGACGGTCGTCACGTGGTTAAAGCGCCAACGCCGGAAGTAGTCTTCGATATCGACCAGCTTTTCAGCCAGATCATACAGCGTCCAATGCGCCGAAACATCCTGATAGACCCGCTTCCACTGCGCCTGAATCTCGGGAACTGCCTTGTGCGGGCTGTCCAGTTGTGGGGCTGGCATCGCCCGGATATCCCCGTCGAGCGTCTGAAACAGAAACCGGACCGCCTCATCATAAAAGCTGGGCCGGTTCAATTCATCGACCAGCAACTGGCGCAGGTCCGGGCGGTGTTCATGCGGCTTGAGCATGTTGGGGTTGCGGTTTCCCAGGACAAATTCAATCAGCCGGTACTGATGCGACTGAAAGCCCGAAGACGGGCCGAGGGCATCGCGAAACTGGGTATACTCTGCGGGCGTCATGGTGCGCAGGACATCCCAGGCGCTGTTGAGCTGCTCAAAAATCCGCGCAACACGGGCCAGTTGCTTGAACATGGCGGGCGTGTCCCGGCGGATCAGCGACTCGCGCGCTGCACTGAGTTCGAACAGGGCCAGCTTCATCCACAACTCGCTGGTCTGATGCTGGATGATGAACAGCATTTCGTCATGCTTGTCGCTTTGCGGTGCCTGCAGCGACAGGATGCCGTCAAGGCGCAGGTAGTCACCGTAGGACATCGCCCCGGCATAGTTCATCCGTGCCCCTTCAGAGCCGGGATCATAGGCTGACTTGGTCATTGGTTATCCTTCAGTCTGAAGCGCTGAATCCTGCCCGATTCGGTCTTGGGCAATGCGGAGGCACATACCACCGAGCGCGGGTATTTATAGGGTGCAATCACCGCTTTGAGTGTTCCTGCAACCCCTTGACCAGTTCGGGCCACGGCACCGCAGTCGCGGCCGGTTGGCCGCGGCGCAGTTATCAACGGACGGGTTGGAGCGTGGCAAGGAAATTACGCAGGCCGCCTGTTCATCCGGACGACCAAGGCAATGCCGACGGCCAACATGCCCAGTGCGACGGCGAGCACAGCGATAAAAGACGTTTCGAACCCGGCGTTGGCTGCGTTAAGAAGTTGGCCCGACACACCGGCACCAGCGGCCCCGGCATGCTGCAGCGCCTGGTCGATGCCGAGAGCGGACGGCCCGACATCCGCCAACAAGGGGGGTGCTTCGTAAGAGCGGGCATAGACTGCTGCAAGAATGCTGCCGAACACAGTGACACCGATGGCGCCGCCCAACTCGTAGGAGACCTCCTCCACCGAAGCCGCAGTGCTTGTGCTTTCCTTGGGCGTGTTATGAATGATGGACGCCGACGCGGTCGTCATCGTTATCCCCACGCCGGCCCCGACGAGGGCAAGCGCGATGATCTGGATCGGCAGTGAATCGATCGAGAACAGATACAGACACAAGCCCAAGGCGATTGCGCTCATGCCTGCGGGCAGCAGGGTGCGGTCTCCGACCTTCTTTATCAATCGGCCTGTCAAGGGGCCGGCGACAAAGGATGCGAGCGGCAAGGGCAGAAGCTGGATGCCAGCCTCCAACGGCGACAGGCCCATGACCAGTTGAAAGCGCTGCGTCATCGCCAGCGACAGGCCCGTCAGGCAGGCGGCCGCGAACAGGGCGGCGATGACAGCGCTGCTGAACGCCGGATTTGCGAAGACGCGCAGATCCAGCATCGGATGCGTCGCCCGCTGCTGCACCCGAATGAACAGCGCTATGAACGCAATACCGACTACCGATGCGATGATGGCCACGACGAAGGACGGAACGGGCTTGCCGAATTCCTTGATTGCCAACGTTGTCGCGACCAATCCCACCATGATCTGCACAGAGGCTGACAGGCTGAATGGATGGCCCCCTTGCGAGACCTGCTTTCCCACAATGAGCAGGCCCCCGATGAATGCGATCAGAACGATCGGGACATTGATCAGGAACACCGACCCCCACCAGAAGAATTCAAGCAGAATGCCGCCAAGGATAGGACCGAAGGCTGTTCCCCCGGATGCAACGGCGGCCCAGACTCCGATGGCAAAGTTGCGCTCTCCTTCATCCTCGAACGCATAGCGGATGATGGCCAAGGTTGCGGGCATCATCATCGCCGCGCCAACGGCAAGCGCGACGCGGCCTGCGATCAGCACCTCCGGCGTCGGGGCAAAGGCCGCCAGCAGCGATGCAGCACCAAAGACCAGCAGACCGCCAAGAAACATCATCCGCGGGCCGAACCTGTCACCAAGCGCGCCCGAGGCGGGCAGCAGACCCGCAACCGTCAGCGCGTAGGCGTTGACGATCCAAAGCTTTTCGGACGGCGTGGCGCCAAGTTCGGCGGTCAGTCGCGGCAAGGCGGTATAGAGGACTGTCATGTCGATGACGATCAAGAGCAGCGCGCTTGATACCACTGCCAGCACAAGCCAGCGGTTGCCCGAATTCACTTCTATCTCCACTTCGACTTGCATCCGATTCGATATCGATATAATTCCATACGTATGTAATGAAAAGGTGCCGAATGGGGAGACACAAGACTGTCGATCGCAACAACCTTCTCGACCTTGCCGAGGAAATCGTTCGCACTCAGGGCGCCGCTGCACTGACCATAGACTCTCTGGCCAAAGCGGCGGGCATCACCAAGGGGGGGGTCCAGTACACGTTCCCAAGCAAGGTGGCGATGATCGAAGCACTCTGCTCCCGCTGGATGGAAAGCTACGAGACGTTGTTTGCCAAGTTGATAGCGCCCGACCCCTCGCCGGTGGATGTGATTCATGCCCATGTCGGAGCGACCTTCACCGACAACAGCCACGCGCAAGCAAAGGCCGCGAGCATGATGACGGGAATGCTCCAGTCGCCCGAGTTTATCAGTGCCACGCAGAACTGGTATCGGCGGCGGATGCATGCCCTCGATCCCTCCGCGCCGGAGGATCGGCGGGCGCGGCTGGCATTTCTGGCCACCGAAGGGGCATTCTTCCTGCGCTATTTCGGGTTTCTGGACATGACAGATGAGGAATGGACAGCGATCTTTCGAGACATTCGATCGAACTTCACCACGGAGCGTCAGGCGCCTGAGGATAACTGATGGGCCTTCGAGGCATCTGTTTCACAACCGCTGATCTGGTCGCAAAATGCACCAAGACGGGGTCCTGCGACGGTCAGCTTGCCCGCTTTGCAGACCGCCAGGACCAGTATGTGCGGCAGTGATCAACCCGACCGGCGGCGATGGGCCGCAAACCCTGTTCGAGGCGTTGAAGAGACGCGGTGCCGACATTCCAGGAAACGTGGCCAGGCCACAAAGGTCAGATGTCGCGCACCACCCCGCCGTCGGCCCGGGCCAGTTTCGCAAAATGCAGAAACACGTGGCTCTGTCACCCTCTCACTCGATGCAGGGATCTGGCGTGTCTTGCCGATTGCAAAACGGGATAAGCGCTGGCGGCTCGATTGGCCGGGGAACCTCCCGCCTTAGCGTCGGACTTGCACGCCAGCTGCCTCACGGTCCCAAGTGTGGGCCGAAATGCCCTCTTCCCGCAGCTTGAACTTCTGCACCTTGCCATTCGAGGTCTTGGGCAAATCCTGCCGGAACTCAAGGTACCGGGGAATCGCGAAATAGGACATCTTGCCTTCGCAATGACGAATGATGGCTTCGTGGTCCGGATGCGCTTTGTCATGCAGGACAATCGCCGCCATCACTTCGTCCTCGGCCAGGTCAGAGGCGACGGGGTAGACGACAACCTCGGCAATGTCAGGGTGCAGCGCCAGAACCTGTTCGACTTCGTAGGACGAGATGTTTTCGCCCCGACGCCGGATTGCGTCCTTCATCCGGTCTATAAAGCGGTAGTATCCGTCTTCGGAACGGACCATCCGGTCGCCCGTGTGCAACCAGAGGTTCCGCCAGCTTTCCACGGTCTTCTCGGGCATGCCGAAGTACCCCAGCGACATGGAAAACGGCTCGGTCGCGCGGAGCACCAGCTCGCCCGCTTCCCCGTCCGGCACGGGATTGTCGGCATCATCAACGATCAACGCCTCGAACCCGTCGAACAGCTTGCCGACATAGCCAGGCTTCAGGGTCTGCTCTGTCGTGCCGATCACGGCATTGCTTTCGGTCGCGCCATAGGCGTCCAGCAGCACGACGCCGGTCCTGCGGGTGAACGCTTCGGCGGCCGCGGCCGGGACGCCCGGTGCAAGGGCCACGCGGACCTTGTGGCCGCGTTCGTCTTCGGCCTCGGGGCGTGACAGCAGCATCGGAACCATGGCGCCCAAGACATAGGTCACCGTCGCCCCGGATTGCGCCATCGCCGCCCAGAAGCCAGACACGGAAAACCGTTGTTCGACAACCTGATGACCGCCGAACAGCATCGCCTGGAAAAAGCAGTTGAGCGCATTCGTATGAAACAGAGGCAGCGGCGTATGCAGCACGTCGCCGGGGCGAAGGCCAAGCATCCCGCCGGTATAGACGCCCCACCAGTAGAATTGCGCATGCGGGCAGATCACGCCCTTGGAAAGCCCCGTCGTCCCCGAAGTATAAAGGATCGTCAACGGATCAGCCGGGCTGATGTGCGCCGGTTCAGCCTCGAACCCGCCCTCATCCAGGGCGCTGATGTCAATGCCGGGCAGGTCCGGCAGCGCCGTGTCCGATCCGATGACCCAGATCCGTTTCACCGCCAGCTTGTCGAGATCCAGACCATCAAGCACGTCCAGCAGCGCCGCGTCGATGACCAGCAGTCGGGCACTGCAATTGGACAGAATGTGCTGCAACTGGAACCCGCGTGAGGCAGTGTTGATGGGAACCGAAACCGCGCCCAGCCAGCCGCAGCCCAGAAACACCTGCAACAGTTCCGCCCGGTTGCCACAAATGATCGCAACGCGGTCACCCTTGCTGACCCCTGCCCTTGCCAAGGCATCGGCTTGTCGGGCGGTCTTCTGGCGCATCTGGCGGTAGGTGAAACCGGCACTGCCGCAAGAGAAGAGCGGCGCGTCGGGGTACTGGTCTGCGCGGCGCATCAAAATCGTCGGCAGAACCCGTTCTGATGGGTTGAATTCGGCTTTAAGCTCAAGAGCAACGTTCATTTTTGTCTGCTTATCCCTATTGATGCCGCGCAAGGAGACCGCGGAAGTCTGCGATGGCCTGCGTTCCGGCGCGGGCGCAGAAGGCGCCACGATTTGGCGAAAGGTCGTTCAACTGGAACAGGCTGATCTGCAGTTGGGCCTGCAGCAGCGCCACAGCGACCCAATTGACGATCGGAGCCTTGTCGATGCAAAGGCCCCGTTCGCCGCTGATCAGCAGGCCGGGCAGAACGCCCGCCGGTACAATCACATCGCAGCCCGCCGCCACCATCGGCCTTGCGATGTCTTGCAAGGTCGCAATCATCCCGTCGCCCTAGGCGACCGTCAGCTTGACGTCGATATTGCCGCGCGTGGCATTGGAGTAAGGGCATACCGCATGCGCCTCTTCGACAAGCTTGATGGCGGTGTCACGATCCAGATCAGGAAGGGCCACGACCAGCTCTGCGGTCAAGGCATAGCCGCCTTCGATCTGACCGACGCCGATTCTGGCGGTGACCTGAACGTCATCGGGGATCTTGACCTTGGCCTGACGGCCCACAACCTTCAGCGCCCCGATGAAGCAGGCCGAATAGCCCGCCGCAAACAGCTCCTCGGGGTTGGTGCCATCGCCGCCCGGCCCGCCAAGTCCCTTGGGCACGGTCAGGGTCAGGGGAAAGCTGCCATCCGGCCGGTTCGACTTGCCGTCACGGCCCGCGGTGGTGGTCATTTCTGCGGTGTAGAGGATCTTTTCCGGTGTCATCTCGTCTCTCCTGTCAGGCCTTTGCGGCCCGGATTACATTGGTTTTCATGGGATAGTGAAACATCCCCCCCTCATAAGGGGGATAGTCAGCGGTATCTTTGCGCATCTCGTTGCGGATGGGCGAGGCAAGGGCGTTGCGCAGTGCATCCGGGCTGTCAAACAGCACACGGTTGCGTTGCATGTGCGCGGCGCGAGGGAAATCAAGTGCCGAAATCCAGTCGATCCGGGTCAGCATCTCGACCTCGCGGATGCCGGGCAGGCGGCACATCAGCGGGATGTGTCCAGAGCGGTAATGCGCGAGCCAGGCACCGGTATCCTGGGCGGGACCGGGATAATGCACGACATAGGAACACCCCTCTGCCCCCCGGAAGGGCGGCAGATATGACCGGAGTAAAAACGCCTGCTGTGTGGCGCGGGCATCCGCAACACCGGCGGGAAGGGCTGCCCTGAGACCTTGCAGCGCCCCATCCTTGGCGCTTGCGGCCTCCAAGGCTTCGATCGTGTCGAAATCAATCTGCATCCCAAAGACTGGCGTGTTGCCATCCTGCGGGATGCCTGCGGTTTCGGGCAGCGGCTGGTGAACCAGCGCGCGCGTCAGGCCGGGCAAGCGCTGCAGCAGGCGGTAAAGTGACGACAGGTCGCACTCTGGCCCGGTTTCAACCCGCTCGGCGCGGGTCCAGAAGATTTGAAGCGAGATGTTCATGGCTAAACCAACGTCGGCAAAAGCAGCGCACACCGCACCATTTTCGGGCGAAATATCACCCGTCTGGCTCGTGGCTTTTTCGCGATGCGACCACCGGCGGCGTTGGCCCGCGCGTCGCCAATTTCTGCAATGATCACCCTGGTTCTCCCCCGAGAGCAGGCACTGCGACGCATGCATCCGCAGTGCCTGTTGTTTCAGCTACAATCAGTTGGTCGTGTCTTCGATGCGAGATGCGCCAATCATTTCGTAGGCCTCTTTGCGATTGGACCTGAGCCAGAGTGCCTGCGCGAAACCGATAACCGAAGCGGCGACAAGGATCAGTGGAAGGCCGTTGACCAGAGGGGAATCCACGCCTGTGAGGGCGGAATAGTTGGTGGCTGCCAGGTAGGTGGCACCTGCAATTGCCAGGCCGCCAATGCCCGGCGCTACCGTGGTGGTCCAGCCGAAGACGCCCCGTTTGGCGAAGAATACAGGAATCCCCAGAGCCGTGAGCATCAGGAGCACCATAAGCCCGATCGAGCCGACGCCCACAAACATCGGTGATATATTCAGCAGTGGGTCCAGCCCCGCCGAGGCGGCGATGGCCGTACTGACCACCAGAACAGCACCGAGAAAAATCGCAGATACATGGGGCGACTTATAGACCGGATGGGTCTTTGCAAGGCGGGCAGGAAGCACGCCGTCACGAGCCAGTGCATAGATATAGCGGGCCGAATTGTTGAACAGGCCCAACACGGCGGCAAAGGCGCTGGTCACGACCAGCAGGCCGAACAGGGTGACGCTCCAACTTCCGAGGAAATCATTTGCGCGGGCCGTCACGAAATGCCCAGGATCAGCGGCAGCGATACTGGACACATTCAGACTACCCACCGCCGTCGAGAGACACCATGCGGTTATGGCATACAGCAGGCCCGCGATGATCACTGCGATGAACGTCGCACGCGGCACGGTGGTTTTGCGGTTGCGTGCTTCTTCCTGATAGATGGCGGTGCCTTCAAAACCGATCATGCTGTTGAAAGCATAGATAAGCGCGATGCCGAGGCCGGGCGCAAAAACGGAGGACGGGGCGAAATCGCCCAGGTTGAACGCCGGAAACCCGCTGCGCATGATTATGGCGACATTCAGCGCCATGATTGCGGCGATTTCAGCAAGCAAAGCAAATGCAAGGACTGTCGCCACCATGGTAATCCGATGGTAGGCAAGCCACACAACCAGGATGATGTTGATGAAAGCCCACAATTGCCAGGGCGTGTCAATTCCGGTGGCCATGGCGAACATGTCACCGCAGAAGAAGGCCAAGGCCGCCAGAGTAGAGATGCACAGCGCCATATAGGAAACTGCCGCCACATAGGCGGCCGGCAGGCCGATGACGCGTCCGATACTTGCCGAAATGTAAGCGTAGAATGCCCCGGCATTCTTCACATAAGGAATTTGGCGTACATAACCTACGGCGAATAGCAACATCGCGACGGCGCAAAGCAACCAGGCACCCGGCACACCGGCACCATTGCCAAATGCGAGGGCGATCGGCATCAGCGCCACCACGACAGCGAGTGGCGCACTGACAGCCAGCACCATGAAAACAATAGATGACGTGTTCAGCACGCCCCGATCAAGCTGCTCGTCACTCGCATCGGTGACTGCGGAAACGCTGCCCGCCTTTGCATTTATGGCTATCGACATATTTATCCCCGTTCCGTTGTTATGATATGTACGGAAAGCGCGCACCCGGCGGCCTTGCCACGACGCATACCGAACTCTGTCGGTTAGCCCGACTTCGACGACG
This sequence comes from Pseudotabrizicola sp. 4114, assembly GCF_031457365.1. Taxonomy (NCBI): domain Bacteria; kingdom Pseudomonadati; phylum Pseudomonadota; class Alphaproteobacteria; order Rhodobacterales; family Paracoccaceae; genus Pseudotabrizicola; species Pseudotabrizicola sp. 4114. Next base: position 50,240 of record NZ_JAVDWP010000017.1, read on the forward strand.
TAGCGCAGATGCGGCAACCGATTTCAGGTTCCCGCTCTGCCCATGCCTTACCATCTGGATCAGAAGCGACTTCGGCTATCCCGCAGCGGCAAGGTCGAGTGCATTTTGGGTCTATTGGTCCGCACGAGCGCGCGTTCGGTGCTGCGTCGACCGGGGGTAAATAACCCAAGGGAGCCCGGGGCGGCATCTAAACAGGACCGTGCACCGACCCGCTGTCAATCGACGCGACAGGCCGGCGGCCCCTTCGGTCTGCGACAGCTTCAGCCGGCCTGATAGCGGAACGCACCATCCGTGCCGCGCCAACGCTGCGCCGCACCGGTCGCAACAAGGTGGTTCAGCAGGGCAGCAGCCATCGTGTAGTGGAAATCAAGAACGGGTTGGCCCGCCGACACGTGAAAGAGCGATGGCAGCAGGTCGGCACAGGTGACGGGGGCTGCCACTGCGCAGATGGTGCGGGCAAGGCGGCGTTGATAGGAATTCAGATGCGCCCGGACACGCCGCCCGACATCGGTGAAAGGCGCGCCGTGACCCGGAAGCGCGACAATGGTATGATCGAGGTCAGCCCAGCTCAGAAGAAATGCCATCATCTCTCCAAGCGGGTCCGCGTCAGGGGTGTCGAACGCCACACCGACATAGGGCGTCATTTCCGGCAGGATCTGGTCGCCAGTGATCAGAATGCCCAGACGATCTTCAAGAAAAAGCGCCGGACGCTGCGAGTGCCCACGGCCAAGCGCAACCCGCCAGGTCGAGCCGTCAAGGCTCAGCACCTGATCTTCGGCAAGCGGGCGATACGCGAATGGGGGAATGGTGCTGCCACCAGAAAAAGGAATGGGCACAGACGCTCCGATCTGCAAAGCGCCCATGTCGCGAAGAAAGGTCTGGCGCCACCGCGTGGCCTGGTCTTGCTCTTGCCGCGCGGCGTCCACCACGCTGGCCATCTCCTCTGGTGCAAGATGCACGCGCGCGGCAAATGCTGTTTCGAAATGGTGGACCAGTCCCATGTGGTCCGGGTGACCATGGGTGCAAAACACATCGGTGATCCGGCCAAGGTCAGGTTGATCGTCCCACACCGCCCGCGTTTCCGCATCATCTTTGCCGGTATCAAATACCGCAGTGCCGGCCACCCTCCAGGCGTTGACATGCTGCAAAGCCGGCATGTCCGACCGCATCGGCAGGACGATCCGGCGCACCCGGGCCGCGTCCAGACGTTGATCTATGGTCAGCGGCATAAGGTGGCTTGCCCCACCCTCGCCCTGGCGTGACTTGCGGGCCAGCCCCAGACCTCGCCAAGCTGGCGCGGCCTGCTGCTCAAGGGCGGTTGAAACAGGCACGGGTTCACCAGAGCCGGGGGCTCAGCCCCGGAACACGTGGATCGGCACCGCCATCGCGGGTGGCACAAACACATTCGCCGCGCTCAACCTTCGACCAGCGCAAGGATGCGCAGGGGGCTGCCCGAGCCGTCGCGGATCTTGAGCGGTGCCGCAATCAGGATTGCGCCGGTCGGCGGCAATTCGTTCAGCCGGGCAAGGCATTGCAGGCCATACTTGCCGGCGCCGTGCAGATAATGGTGGGCCGGATAGGGCGGATCAAGGTGGCCACCCTGCCCCGCATCGGTGCCGATGGTTTCGGTGCCAAAACCGAGCACGTCACGCTCCTCTACCAGCCAGTGCATCAGTTCGGCGTCAGGTCCGGGCGTATGGGCGCCGGTTTCGTCCAGATTGGCATAGGCTGCGCCGCGCTTCAGCGACCAGTCGGTGCGCAGCAACACCCAGCTTCGCGCGGGGATGCGGCCATGGCGGGCTTCCCACGCCTGAACGAAATCAACCGTCACCAGAAAATCGGCGTCACGCGCGCTTTCGGCCACGCAGTCGATCACGCAGGCCGGTGCCAGCATCAGGTCAGGTGGCATGGTGTCCACGCTGTTATGCGGCAGATAGCGGCCGGTGATCCAGTGGATCGGCGCATCAAGGTGCGTGCCGGTATGTTCCCCGAAACTGATATTGTTCCAGTACCAGCCCGGACCACCGCCGTCATAGCGCGAGATTGTCTCGATCCGCACCGGCCACGACTGGCCCAGTTCCGGCGGCATCACGATTGTCGGCGTGCCCGGTTCCAGCGTCTGGGTCAGGTCGATGACGCGGATTTTGCCGCCCGCAAGGGCCAGCGTCATTTGTGCAAGCAGGGAATTCTGGTCTGTCATGATCATTGCCGCCACAGGTCGCGTTCGATTTCCTTGGGATTGGCGCGGAACCGCTCGCGGAAATCCTTGGCCACATCGCCAACCCAGCGTTCTTCCTCGCCGGATTTGAGCGCCGCGACGATCTCATGGGCCACAGCAGAGGGCTGCACCTTTGGCGGCGGCAAATGTTCAAGCCAGTCGATTTCCATCGGGCCGGTGAAAACATCCAGCACCCGCACCCCGCTGCCACGCATTTCGGCACGCAGGGCCTGCGAGAACGACAGGGACGCGGCCTGCGTCGCCGAATAGGCGGCAAAACCCGGCCAGCTGAGATGTGCAAAGATCGACAGGACGTTGACCCAGGCGGCGGCACTGTTGTCACGATCCGCCCCCCGCGCGCGCATGATCGGGCCAAAGTGATGGGCCAGCCTGAGCGCGCCGAAATAGCTGACATCCATCGCATCGCGCGCCTTCAGCAGCTCGCCCCCTGCAAGGATGCTGCCGGGCCGCAGGTGCAACGCGTTATGGATCAGAATGTCCGTCCTGGCACCATAATCGGCCGCAACGGCCGACACGGATTGGTCATCCGCCAGATCAAGGTCAACCAGCTCGACCGCGCCCAAAGCCTCAAGCTTTGCTGCGTCGGCAAAGGGCTTCCAGCGTTCGGAAATACCGATCAACACCTTTGCCGCCCCAGACCCAAGCAGGGCCTTGGCCAGCGGCAGCGTGATGGGATTGCGGCCATCGGTGATCAGGCAACGCCGGTGCAGCGGATCGGCAACCAGTTCGCGCCAATGCGGATCGCTGTCGCTGTCGGGGGAGCCATTTTCGGGTCGGGCATAAATCACGGGCTGACCTGCCTTGTCCAGTTGCAGCGAGGCGCTGGCCCGCATGCCGGTCTGGCAGTCAGGACGCGCTTCGGCGACAATTGTGGGTCCGCAATCCAGCGCGATCAACGCCTGGCGTGCGGGGGCCAGCCGCCGGAAATACGGCTCGCCGCTGATCTGGATGGTGGTGACCGATAGCACCGTGCCGCCGTTGGGAACGGGCGTCACGACAAGATTGCCGCACAGGCATTTCGGGCAGGCATCGCGCGCAGGATAGCTGACCGTCTGGCATTCCGGGCATTGGTGCAGGGCGAACTGGCCAAGCGCTGCCGCCTGGGTCAGCCCATGGGCCGCACGGCTGCGGCCGGGCGGTGGCAGCAGCGGGGCCGTCGTGCGCGAAAGCGGGTTTTTCCGGGGCGGGCGCGGACGCTGTATGCTCATAGGTCTTCTCCCGCAAAGATGACCGCGCCCGAGGCAAGACCCCGGTCATAATTGATCATTCCAAAGCCGGAGGCGAGACCAAGGCGCGCCCCTTCGACCTGCGTCGATGCCGCCGTTCCGGTCACCTGACGGATCGTTTCGACAATGCCCAGATGCCCGCCAGCCGCGCCCGCCTGCCCGGCCGAAAGCTGGCCGCCAGTGGTGTTGTGCGGAAAGCTGCCGCCGATGGTCAGGTCGTTGTCGGCGACAAAGGCCGCGCTCTCCCCCTTGGCACAAAAGCCAAGGTCTTCGAACTGCATCATGACGATCACCGGATAGTCATCATAGGTTTGGACCACGTCAATATCGCCCGGCGCGACCCCGGCCATCCCGTACAGCTCGTCCACGTCCAGCGCCCAGCCGCCACGATACTGCACCGGGTCCTCGGGAAAGGCATTGTGCCGCTCGATGCTGGCCAAAAGCCGTGCGCCCTTCAGGCCGTGCTTTCTCATGGTGTCGCCCCGCATCAGCAGGAACGCTTCGGCCCCTGCAACCGGCATCACACAGTCAAACAGACCGAGCGGATCAACGATCGGGCGGGCGGACAGATATTCCTCCAGCGCCAGCGGTTTTTTCATGATCGCACGGGGATTGTGCAGCGCATTCTGACGCTGTGCCACGCAGACGCGACCGAAGTCCGCACGGGTGACCCCGTAGCGGTCCATGTAGGCATTGGTCAGATGGGCGAAACTGGCGTTGGCACCGCCCGCACCATGCGGATAGACCGCGTCCTGCGAAAAGCGCGTGAACCCGGCAAGGAGCTGGCGGAACGTGTCGGTATAATTGGTGTCGGCAGCAATGCAGGCCACGATATCGACATCCCCCGCCTCAAGCGCCCGCGCGGCGCGGCGTATGGCGGCGATACCGGACGCTCCGCCCATGGCCAGACTGTCGACCCAGCGTGTGGTCATACCAAAATGCTGGGTCATGGCGATGGCCGGGTCCGGTCCCAGCGTAAAGCTTGCCAGGCTTAGCCCGTCAAACCCGGAATGAGGGATGCCTGATGCATCGACCAGACCACGCAAGGCCGCGCCGATCCACCATTGGGCAGGCTTGGTCGAATAGCGCTGGTAGGTCAGGCTGACCGGGGCCACGGCGTATATGTCCGCGTATGGCCGCCGGTTTCCGCTCCGCGTCGAATGCATACTTCACCACGATCAAAACTCAGAGGTGAACCAAATCATGGTGCAACGCATGCTGGCTAGCTCGTCAGTGCAGTCATGACTTTGCCGTTCGAGGCTAAGCATCCTGTTTGGCGGGCGCGAGCCCCGACAGCTCGCTGAGAAGGGTGATAAGGCGGCCCAAGGCGGGCGAAATTTCGTCCGCACGCCAGGCAAAATGCAGATCAATAAGCACCGGCAGATCGTCCACCGGCAGCAAGGTGACGCCATCGGGCCGCCGTCGCGCCTGTCGTGCGTTAACAAAGGCAATGCCCAGCCCCATGCGCACCAGCGCCAGCATGACAGCCTCGCTTTCCGAATGGTGGATGACGTTGTACTGCACGCCCGCCGTCTGGATCGCTGCTGCCAACTGGTCATGATACTGCGGACTGGCCGCACGGTGGAACCAGATGAACCGTTCCTGCTCAAGCCCATGCAGCTTGACCGACGGCAGCAACGCAAGCGGGGAGCTGCTGGGAACAGCAAGAAAGACCGGGTGCCGCTCCAGCAGAATGGCCTCGACGTCCGGGTCCCCGATCGGAGGATTGTACAGAAAGCCACCATCCAGGCGGCGCCTGCGGATCTCTTCGATCTGCGTCATGCTGGCCATGGAGAGCAGTTCCAGCTGCACATCCGGCACCTTTTCGCGGAACGTGCGCATCGAGGTCGGCATGATCTCCGACAGCGCGGCAACCTCGATGAAGCCCAGCTTCAGATGGCCCGCCAACCCCCGCCCGACGCCCCGCACTTCTTCTATAATCTCATCCAGACTGCCCAGCAGGGACTTGCACCGCTGAAGCATGACCTGACCGGCATTGGAAAGCCGCACCCCGCGCGGAAGGCGGATGAAAAGCTCGACCCCGAGTTCTTCTTCAAGCGCAGCAATCTGTCGGCTGATGGCCGGTTGCGCAACATGGAGCACCTCCGATGCGCGACGGAAGTTCTCGGCCTGTGCGACCGCCACGAAATACCTGATTTGGCGTAAATCCATGATTTCCGATGCCCTTACGGCATCATAACCGGATTCCAATTGTATTGGAAGTCAAACCGAAACTGGTGACTCCTTAAGGGTAACAGAAATCCTTGTCAGTTTGATGACTGGCTATGGGATCAGCGCATCAGACGACCGACCGGAGGGAAAGACAATGAACGCGACAGACAAGGGCCTTCGACTGCCCCGGACCGACCTTTATGTGAATGGTGCGTGGGTCAAGGCCAGCTCTGGCAAGACCATCC
>NZ_JAVDWP010000018.1:0-38449 GCF_031457365.1 Pseudotabrizicola sp. 4114
ACAAGCGCCGAGCGCAAGTGCCGCGCTGTCGCCTCAGACGTCCGACCATCGACATTGGCTACCACCGAGAAGGGCGGGTTCATCAGGATGACGCTTGGGCGCAGTCCTGCCTCGAGATGATCGTCGATCTGAGCGGCGTCGAAGGTGGTGACCGGACGGCCCGGGAACAGGCGGCGCAGAAGATCGGCGCGGGTGTTGGCCAACTCGTTCAGCGTGAGGCTGCCGCCCGTGATCTCGGCGAGGATCGCCAGAAGGCCGGTCCCGGCCGAAGGCTCCAGCACAAGATCGCGGGGCGTTATTTGTGCAGCCGCCAAAGCCGCAAACCCCATGGGCAGCGGTGTACTGAACTGCTGGAAGCGCTCCATCTCCTCGGACCGCCGTGTATGGGTCGGCAAAAGGCCGGACACCTTGGCGAGGATCGGCAGCAAGGCGGCAGGTGAGCCTGCCCGGGCCAGCAGCGCGCGGCCGAACTTCCGCAGGAACAGGACCAGCGCTGCCTCGCCCGCCTCATAGGCCAGCTTCCAGTCCCAGGCGCCGGTCGCATCAGAGCCGCCAAAGGCGCGCTCCATCTCAACGCGCAGGCGCAGCGCGTCGATCTGAAACCCCTGCGCCAGATCAGGCTGCAGCGCCTTGGCCACGCTCAAGATCGCAGCGGCCGTATCGAGGGACGGGATGGGGACAACAGGCGCAAGCGCGCGCTCGGTCGCAAAAGGGGCGAGATGGGTCATCGGGAAACTCCGGAATGAGGGACAGGATCAGGCCCGGACACCCTCTCTCGGGTACCGTCAGGCCTGATCCTCCCCGGCCCTCCTCTTCCTCTCGAATCCCATGTTCTGCGCAGGCGGCTTGCTTTTGTTCACTTTATGTTCTACATTGGAGACCAAGCTAGGAAGGGAGATCCCCGATGGAAAGCACCACTTACGCCTTGCCCGCGACGCCCAAGCAGATCGCCTATGCGCGTGCGCTGGCCCTGCGCAACCAGACCCTCCTGCCCTGGGAGGTTCAGCAAGACCTGCGCGCGCTCAGCGCCTGGATCGACGCGAAGCCAAACTGAAGTTGGGCCCGCAAGACAGCCGCCCGACCTCAAAGCAGGTCGCCTTCGCCGAACGCCTCGCCCGGATCAAACGCCGCGCCGTGCCGGATGAATGCTTCCGGGACAAGGGGCTGATGTCGAAGTGGATCGACGGGAACAGGTGACTGTCGTCCAACGGCTGAAGGGGCAGGAGGCGCGCCTGATGTCCTCGGATTCTCGCTGACGCGCTAATGCTTGTCTGATATTGCAATCCCATAGAATGGCAATCGTAGAGCATCCGCCATGCTATGGCATATCCTAACCGTTACTTTAGCAAATCTATGACATTGCAAAACTTGTCTGTTTGACATACTGTGGCATGGCGGAATGACCGCAGATGCAAAATCACAGGTTGGCAGATGTCGGTCACCAGAGCGAAGCAAAGACAGGCTCAGGATAGGGTCAACCAAGCCGGCAGCCTTGCAAAGTCACTGGCAAAGCCAATCGGTGGCTGGATAGCGACATTTCAGGAGGCGATCGGGATGAATGCCCCGGCCCTTGCTGAACGCCTCGGCATCTCGCGCAATAACATTTACGCCGCGATCCAGAACGAACAGGCCGGAACCATCTCCCTGAACCAGATGGAGAAGATCGCCGAGGCCATGGGCGGACGCCTCGTCTATGCAATCATCCCGCGCGAAGGCCCCGTTGAAGAGATTGTCATGGCCCAGGCCCGCACGAAGGCACGACGCATCATCCAGCGCACGCGGGCGCATATGGCTCTGGAAGAGCAAAGCGAGGGCCTGCGCAGCGAGGCCGAGATGGTCGAGGACCTGGCGGCGGACATCATCCGCGAAGGCCGCCGGGATTTTTGGCAATGACGCTCGAGCTTCATGAACCCACCGGCGCGACCCCGCTGACGCCCGACGAGTTGCTTGGCCTCAAGGCCAAGCACATAGCGACCCGTGGTGAGCTGAACGAACTCGAAGGGGAGAACATCATCGCCGGTCTGACGTGGCTGGACCGACGCCCGAAGTCCTTTGACGTTTTGACAGATGCCGCCGTGCGCGAAATCCACAAGCGTCTTTTCGGGGAGGTCTGGGATTGGGCAGGTGTTTACCGGCTGACCGAAAAGAACATCGGGGTGCCAGTGTGGCATGTTTCGACCGAACTGCGCACCTGCCTCGATGACGCGCGATACTGGCGCGACCACAAGAGCTTCGATCCGCTGGAAGCCACAGCGCGTCTTCACCACCGCCTTGTCTGGATCCATCCCTTCGCGAACGGCAACGGACGCTGGGCGCGGATCATGGCTGATACCTACCTGGCGAAGATCGATCCGGATATCTTCCTCGACTGGTCTGGTGGGGGCACGCTGAACGCGGAAAGTGCGCACCGGACAGCCTATATCGCGGCCCTGAGAGCCGCCGATCAGCACGATTTCGGGCCGTTGGTGGCACTCGTGCGGTCACTCGCAAGGTAGCCACCCTTTTCGACCGGCAAGATAGCGAGGCAACTTACCCGAAGCGGCGCCCTCCTTCGGTGAAAGTATATTCGTTGACGATGATCCCTTCCTCGATGGCATCATCCGAGGTGAGGTGGTCGTATTCGGCCTGAAGCTGGCGGTAGAGCCAGCGGGCGAGATCGCGGATCGCCTCAAGCACGGTCTCTTCCGAGTCCTCGGTCGGCGGCTGCCAAGTCGGGCTGTCGCGCGTGACGACCACCGACATGGTATATTCGTGGTAATAGCGGCCTCGGTGGCTGACCTCGGCGGCGAGCTGGTAGAAGTTCCGCCGTTGGATGGCCTGAAGCCGGTCGGCGATGCCATGCAGGGTTGCGTCCGTCGGGGCATAGTCCCGGATACGCGCGGCCGCGCCCTTGCCGTGGCTGAGGTATCCTTCAAAACACGCCCCATCCCCCTGGCTCCAGAACCCGGAAAACCAGATGCAGGGCTTCTGGCGCGTCCCGCCGCCCATCAGGCGGACGGGGGTGGTTCTGAGCCGGATGCCGAGGATTTCACAGACCCGCTCAAAATCCTCGTAGACCCCATCCCACCAGTCGTCGTGGGGGCCAAGCTCGCGATACCAGCTGCGCGCCTTTTCCTTGGCCGCATCCGAGAGTTCGGGGAACTGGTAGACCGTGGTGCAGATGAGTTCAGATGCCGTAATGGGGCGGGCGCCCGGCGCTAAGGCTGCTTTCGAACTTTTCCCGCTAGGAAACTCGGGCACTTCGTCGCTTGATTCAAGCTGCCTGTCGTTTTGATCAAGAGGGGAGTGACCTATGGGCGTTTTCGTTGGCATCGACGTATCTCTCGACAATTGTGCGGTTTGCGCCGTGGATGAACACGGCAAGCTTGTGAAGGAAGCGAAAGTCGCGAGTGACCCCGGAGCATTGCACGCCTGCATCAGGGGCATTCCGGGAGTGGTAGAGGCGATCGGTATCGAAGCCGGACCCTTATCCCAGTGGCTTCATAAGTCTTTGACCGACCTTGGACTGCAAGTGGTGCTCATGGAGACGCGGCAGGTGAAAGCCGCCTTGAAAGCGGCGCCGGTAAAGACCGATCGCCGCGATGCTGCTGGCTTGGCCCGTTTGCTGCAAATGGGCTGGTTCCGGCCGGTCCATTGCAAGTCACTTTCCGCACAGGAGCTGAGGGTGCTTCTCGGTGCGCGCCGATCCCTACAAGACGCCGCTATCAACATCGAGATGTCTATTCGGGGCATGCTGCGCAATTTCGGACTTCGACTTGGTCGGATTGGCAAAGTCAGCTTTGAAGACCGGGTTCGCGAATTGACCGAAGGTAACAAGCTCATCCAGCTTTCAATCGAGCCGATGCTCAGGGCTCGGGCTGCGTTGCGCAGCGAGCTTGTGCGCCTTGAACGCATGGCACGGGACATCACGCGCGAGGATCCGGTTTGTCGATTGATGATGACGATGCCCGGTATTGGTCCGGTCGTCGCATTGACTGTGCGCTCAACCATCGATGACCCCGGCAGATTTCGGCGGTCAAAAGATGTCGGCCCATCAATCGGATTGACACCTCGTCGCTACCAATCCGGCGAGACGGATATCATCGGCGGTGTCACTAAAGCTGGCGACCTAGACATGAGGATCGCGCTCTATCAGGCTGCCACGGTGGTGATCCACCGCTCGAAGAAGCAGACCTGGTTGCGCGCCTGGGCGGAGCGGGTCGTTCGTCGGCGTGGGGCGAAACGGGCGGCGGTCGCTCTGGCCCGTAGGATGGGCGTAATTCTGCATCGGATGTGGGTCGACAATACCGAATTCCAGGCTGCTAGGCCGGTTTAGTGCAAGACAGCCAAGCCGCCGCGAAATGAAAGCAACAATCCGGCCGTCCTGAGAACCGGCCATCGAAGTCCTCACCAGGACGCGGTTTCCGACGACGCCGCTCGATGCCTTGTCGCCGGAGCTTCTGCTCCGAGCACGTATTTCAGATAGGCGCGCGGAAACCGCAACGAACCAGCATCAAGTTGGCGACCACGGCGTCGACCACGGACAGAAGCGCGAACCGGTGTAGGAAAACAACCGATGGAATGGTGTCGGACACGCCGGAAGGGGGGTGTCAGCAAATATCTGGCCATTCAGGTCTACGATGCGCTCGAAACGCTCAGGTTCGGGTGTGGCCTTGTTTGCAAATTACCTATTGACCGAAGAGGCCCCATTACAGAAGGCATCGACGTCCTCCCCGTTCAGCGCGGCGGCCAGCCACTCCTGGCTGCTGGTCCAGCCGATGGATTTGCGGGCACCAAGGTCGATGACATGCGCGCCGCCGCCGAAGGCGGCAATGCGGGGTCGGGAACAGGTCAGACCGTATTATGCCGGGATCAGGATTATGCCGCATGGCCCTCAAGTCGACGAGAAGCATCGACTTGCCATATGGCCAGACCAGCCAAAGATTATTGGGTGCGGCTGACCGACTTCATGGTCCTGAACCCTCAGTTTCGTGCCAAGGCGTTCGGCATAATCCTTGTTGCGCCAGCAACATGGAGAAAGCCAATGGCCAAGAAAATCCACCCAACCTGCCTCGACACTTACTTCAGTTCGTTCGAGGAGAGCCTCGCGCCGACGCACATGCAGCGTCGGGCGCTGTCCAACTATCGCTTCCAGCTTCGCCGGTTTGGCCGGGTTCTGGATGCCGAAGGCGTGGAGCCCACGTCATTGACGCTGGAACTCGCCGATCGCCTTGCCCGGCAGGTTCCATTCGATCGAATGAATGCTGTCAGGATCCCGAACTTGGTCAGACGGTTCGTCCTCCACCTCATCAGCATCGGCGTTGCGATCCCGCCACCTGTATCTGCTGCCCAAATTGCAAAGGACAAGCTGCTGGATGACCTGGAAGGATTCCTGCTCGGGCAACGCGGCCTGAGTCCGAGTTCAGTTTATCATGTCAAGCGATATGCCGTCCGTTTCTTGGACCACCGGTTCGGCGAAACGGTGCCTGACCCTTCGGCGATCAGGCACCATGACATCGTTGCGTTCCTCGAACACATCCAGAAGGGGAAGAGTCTGTCGATGGCGCGGACGCCGGCATCCCATCTGCGCGGCTTCTTCCAGTACCTGTTTGCCCGGGGCCTGACCTCAACCAATCTGTCGTCGACTGTGCCGAAGGTACATCGCATCCAGAACAGCCGACTTCCCAGGTATCTGCCGCCGACAGACATCGAGGCCATCCTCGAGTGGGTCCGGCGAGAATCCCGCTATGGCGTTCGTGACTATGCCATGTTCCTGCTAATGGCCCGGCTCGGCCTGCGTGTGCCCGAAGTCATGGCGATAGAGATCGATGACATCGACTGGCGAGCGGGAGAGCTGCTCGTCCGAGGAAAGGGCAAACGGCGTGACCGTCTCCCGCTTCCGGAAGATGTCGGCGCCGCAATCAGCGCTTACCTGCGCGATGCTCGACCATCGACCGTAACGCGCGTTCTTTTTGTCAGGTCCTATGCCCCCTATCTCGGGTTCAAGGACAGCCGTATCGTCAGCAAAATCCTTGCCCGGGCCTGCGCAGCACTGAAGATCGAGATGCCTGCCCGGTATCTCGGATCGCATGTGCTTCGCCACAGCCTCGCAACTCGGATGGTTCGCTCTGGCGTAGCCTTGCACGAGGTGGGCGATGTTCTGCGCCACAAGTCGCGCGCGACGACGATGATCTATGCGAAGCTCGACATCGCAAACCTTCGTTCTGTTGCCCAACCTTGGCCCGCTGGGGAGGCACAGCAATGACCCTGCACGCCGAGCTTGATCGATATCTCAATCTCCGCCGGATGTTTGGCGCCAAACTGAAAGCAGACGAGTTGCGCCTGCGCAGCTTTGCCACCTTCGTGGACAAAGCCGGAAAAGTCTTCGTCACAAAAGAGCTGCTGCTCGAATGGATGGATGGACTGCGACCTGCCAGTAGCGGGACCAAGGCCAGTAGGTTCAGCGCGGTCCGTCAATTTGCTCTATGGCTGCACGGTATGGATGATCGGCACGACGATCCTCCCCCGAGAGGGTTCGTGCCAGGACGAGTCAGTCGGTCTGCGCCGTACATCTACAGCGATACCGAACTCGCCCAGATCATTGGGGCAGCGCGGGAATTGCCGTCGATCTACGGGCTGCGCGGGCTGACCTGTGCGATGCTCTATGGTCTGATCGCTGTCACGGGCATGCGCGTTGCAGAGGCCTTGGCGCTCGACACGGCAGACTTCGATGCCGACAGGCAGTTGCTCCACATAAAGAACGGCAAGAATGGCAAGGAACGAATCCTTCCAATCGATCCGGATGTCGCGGTGAGACTGAAGAACTACTGTACCGAACGGGATCGACTGCTTGAACGACACTCGGAACCGCTCTTCGTGAATTGCAAAGGCGAACGACCCGACTATTGCTGGGCGCGGGCAAACTTTGTTCGTGTCTGTCAGAGCATCGGCATGCGGGGTACATGGGCCAAGCCCATGCCCGGAAGGCCACCGCGCATCCACGATCTTCGGCACACCTTTGCCGTCCGGACGATCACAGGATGGTATCGCGCCGGACATGATGCTGCGCGCGAAATGCACAAGCTTACGACCTACCTCGGGCATGAGGGGCCAAAGGACACCTACTGGTACCTTCAGGCCGTGCCCGAGCTTCTCGAACTGGCCTCGGCACGGGTCACCGAGGGCTCTGCAGCGGAGGAATCGCAATGAGGACCGCGACATTCCCAGCCTTGCTGCAGCGCTTCTTCACAGATCGCTTGTGCGTCCAGATGGAAGCAAGCCGTCATACCATCGCATCGTATCGCGACACCTTCCGCCTGCTGATCCGCTATGCCGGAGCCCGCAGCGGCAAAGCCCCAACGAAGCTGGAAGTTGGCGATATCGATGCCGACATGGTGGCGAACTTCCTCATCCATGTCGAAGGGTCCCGCGGCAACGCTGTCCGATCTCGAAATGCCCGGCTCGCGGCGATCCGGTCCTTCTTCCGGTATGTTGCGATGACGGAGCCAGTGTTGTTGCATCACTGCCAACGCATTCTGGCCATGCCGAACAAACGCCAAGAAAAAAGGGCGGTGACGTTCCTCGATGCTGACGAAATCGCCGCATTGCTCGGCTCGCCCGACCGCGCCACTTGGGTGGGGCGCAGGGATCACGCTTTGCTGCTGCTCGCCCTCCAAACTGGGTTGCGGGCTTCAGAGTTGGTCAATCTGAACTGCAACGACGTGGTCATCGGGACCGGTGCCCATGTCAAGTGTCTTGGGAAAGGCCGAAAAGACCGGCGGACACCCTTGCGTCGCGATACGACCAGATTGATCGCGGGCTGGATCCGTGATCGCAAGGATAGCGAAGGTCCGCTGTTCCCCTCGATCCGCGGAGACCGTCTGAGTCGCGACGCACTTGAGCATCTGGTCCGAAAATACTGTGCCAAGGCGGCGCAAACCTGTCCAAGCCTTGAGGGGAAGCGCGTTACACCGCACACGCTCCGCCACAGCACCGCGATGGAACTATTGCATAGCGGTGTCGACCAAGCGGTCATCGCGCTTTGGCTCGGCCATGAATCCGTGGAAACCACCCAGATCTACATCCACGCGGATATGCGTCTAAAGGAAAATGCGCTCCGACAAGTGACTGCGCCAGGGGTCAAATCTAACCGATACCGACCAGACGATCAGCTGCTGGCCTTCCTCGAGTCGCTCTGAATATGCCGAATAGCCGCATGGCCAAGGCCAACGTTCTCAAGCCTCGGCACTGGCCATGCGGCATAATCCAGATCCCGGCATAATACGGGTTATGCCGAATTCGGCATAAACCGTACTGAAACCCCCAGAGGCCCGCCAGGTCGAGGTCTTCGGCCAGGCGCAGCACGAAGCGGATGACCGCCTCGACATCGCCGTGCTCGTCGTCATGGATCCAGAGGGTGCTGCCCTCGGGCGCATCCTGTCGTACGATGGTGAAGCCCGCCACCTCCGGGTGGTCGGCATACTGATCCGCAGCGCGCAATTCCTGAAACAGCGCGAGCGCGCGGGCGGCCTTGTCGGGCGTGCCAACGTCGATCAGGCATGAGAAATGGGTGAAGTAATCCGCCATGTGGACCTCCTGAGATTGAGAAACCCTGCCAAGGGGCCGGGCGCTGGATTGAGATAAGGGGATGGGGCAGAGCGATCAGCCGGATGGCGGATCGTCTGATACCTGTCGTGCCGCGTGCGCGCAGAGCATCTGCCGGTAAAAGCGTTTGCGCGCCGTCCGGAAGCCGCGAACGGCGCGCGTATCGGAATGTAGTGCTCGGACTGCAGCGCGCAGGACCGTGAATGGCGACGCCGTCGGCGACAGGCCAAGGCGCAGGTATTCTGGATCGATCATCTCAGCTGACCTCGACCAAGGGCGAGGCAAGATTTGGATCGACCAATGCCTCAATCCGCGCGGTCCTGCCCATCCATGGCTCAGGCCGGATGGCCTTCACCCAGTCGGCGAAGCTCGGAATGAAGCCGAGGTCTTCCTTCACATGCTGTTCGCCCACCCAGCGGGTCGGGATAATGCGACCGGTCGAGAGCGTGAGGGTCTGGCCGAAAATCGTCTCCGCCATGAAGATACCCTCGGCATGGTGGCGGCTGTGATCTCCTTGCTGGCGTCAAACCAGGCATGCACGGCGATGAAGTCATCGACCGTGCCGCCCCATTTCTTCACCGAGGACAGGGCGTGGTGGTAGGGATGTGCCATCGCCGCCCCCTCAGAAATCATGGGTGTAGAGTTCGGACGAGGTGAACCGCTCGTTGAACTCGAGGTGGATGCAACGGGCGGAAGCGTCGAAGCAGAACTCGCCCCAGGCCCCGTCGTTGTTTTCCCAACCGCCATGCGTGTCGGAGAGGAAGTCGTAGGCGAGCTGCTCGACGACATCTTCCAACGAGAGCTGTCGCATCTCGACCTCGGGGTCGTCCCACGTGAGCGCCGCGTATTCGATCTCGGTGGCGGGGAACTCGACGGCGGTCGCGCCGGACCATGCGCCGATGCTTTCGATCTGGCCGCTGTCGCCGGCACCGTCGAAGGTCACGGTGACATGGGTGATGCCGGCAGCCATGAGGCCGTCGAAGAGGCGATCCTTGTTTCCGGGGCGCAGCGCTTCGATCCGGGCCGCGCGCGCGGCATGGGCCGCGAAGATCTGTCCCATGACGATGGTCGAAGATGCCATCGGCGGCGTGAGGGTGGGTTCGGTCAGGGTCATCGGGTGTCTCCGGTCAGGGGAGGGGAAGGAAGCCGGGCCGGGCGATCTCTCTCCCCCGGAACAACTCCAAATCCCCCCTGCCCTCCTCTGCCTCTCGGGCGTCACGCCGCTAACTGCAGCGCCCGGGCGGCGAAGGCGCGCCAGAGCGGGTCGACGAGGCGCGCATCCAGAAGATCGGCGCGGTGGCGCAGCCGCTGCGCCAGATTGGGCTCACCCCAGGTGGCCGCGCGGTCCGCCTGCGCGCGCAGCTGGCTCGCCTCGGTCACCACGCCCCGCGCCTCCGCCGCGCTCGTCACTGGATGGCACCAAGCGACGGCTTGGTTGCTGGCGGCTCCGCCCAGCACAAGGCGGTCGTCGCGGTCGAGGATCGCCAGAAGCTGGGGCGCGGCTTCCGGGTCGAGCCCCTCGGCATGATCAATCGCGCCCTGCATGGCCTCGGCCAGCGTCGCGAAGCTGGCAAAAACCAGCGGGGCGGCCCGGCCCGACAGAAGGTCGGCCGGTGCGCGACGCGACAGGGTCAGGGCGAAGGGGTGACTCGGGTCGATGTCGCCCGAGGGAAAGGGCGGCGCGAAGCCCAGTGGGCTGGTGGTCGGATGAATAGGAATGGGCAGGTCGAACATGCGAAGATCTCCGACGGCGCGGGAAGCCTCTCTTCCCGCTTCATCCGTCAAAGACCAAACCGCCGCCCTCTTCCTCGAAGGGGCGACGGTGATGGATCTGGCCGCAGCGTCAGAGCTTGCCGAGCGCCCGCAAGCTCAGCTCCGTTCCGGCACCCACGATGATGTGGTCATGCAGCGTCAGGCCGAGATACTTGCACCCCTTCTGGATCTCCTTGGTCATGCTGAGATCGGCTTCCGACGGCGTTGGATCGCCAGACGGGTGGTTGTGGATCAGGATCAGGGCGCTGGCGTTCAGGATCAGCGCCCGCTTGATCACCTCCCGCGGATAGACCGGGACATGGTCGACCGTGCCGGTCGAGAGAAGCTCATCGGAAATGATGCGGTTCTTGCGGTCAAGATAGAGGACATGGAATCGCTCGATGGGACCTCGGACGGTCAGAGCGCAATAGTCCATCAGCGCCTGCCAGCTGCCGATCACCGGGTTCTGGCTGAGGTATCGGCCAAGGATGTCGCGGGCCTCGAGGACGATAGTTTCTTCCTGGGGGGTCATGGGCGTCTCGCTGAAATGCGCACGCCGAAGCTCCCTGCCCTTTCGGGGCAAGGCCAACGGCGTGCATTTTGAGAAATAGCTGCAGCGATCGCCCCGGTATCGGGCGATCGCTGCATGGGCGCTTGGTCAGCCGACCCGGTCGAGGAGTTTCTTGGCGCGCCCCTCCATGTCGAGGCGGGCATCCTGCTGGGTCTTGTCCCGCGCAAGCCGCGTGATGCCCTGCACGAAATCGAAGATGCTCTCGGGCGGGCGGCCTTCTTCCATCAGCACCTTCTCGATGATCTTGCCGGATTCAGCCTTGGAGAAGCCGCGCTTCCGCAGGAAATCATCCCGATCCTCATCGTTGCGCGCCACGATTTGCTGCCGCGCGGCCTTGATGCCGTTCACGAAGCCCTGCGGCGAGGAATTGGCGAACCGCGTCAGCGCCGGGGCCGCCTCATGGGCAAAGCGCGAGGCCGCGTATTTCGAGTGGCGGATCTTGATCTCCTGGAAATCCTCGACCCCCCACAGATTCCTGTTTTGACACACAGCACGTAGATAAAAGCTGGCCATACCCAGGGTTTTCGCTCCCACCTCCGAATTCCAACAGTAGAATCCCCGGAAGTAAAGATCGGGAGAGCCATCCGGCAACCGGCCCGCCTCGATCGGGTTGCGATCATCGACCAGGAACAGGAACACGTCGCGGTCCGAGGCATAAAGCGTGGTCGTGTCGCGGCTGATTTCGACATCCGGATTGTATACCCCGGTCGACCAGTCGAGCACGCCCGGCACTTTCCAGCGCGTGTCGCCGGTGCCATTGCCCGCGATGCGCTGCACCGCCTCGACCAGTTCATGGTCATGGATGCGGCCATAGTCCGGGCCGGTCACGGCGCGCAGTTCCGTGCGGCCATCCTCGGTCTCGAAGGTCTTGACCTGCTCGGCCCGGTGGTTGGTCAGGCCGTACTGTAGATTGATCCCGGCCAGCGGCGCGGGCAGCTGCCGCAAGTAGGAGGCTGGGGCACCGACGATGCTGGCAAGTTGACCGAAGGCCCAGTGCGTGGGCGCGACGGGTTCATGCGCTTTCGGCAGGACTAAGTGGAGCCGTTCGGCGCTGTCGCGCGCGGCCTCGACCCGGATATCCGCCGTCTGCACCACCCGGCTGCGGCTGCGCTCGGACCGACCCTTCACATTAGCCCAGAGATCGTCGAGCGACAGATACCGCTCGTCATCGGGCCGGTTGAACCATTCGGACGACACCCGCCCGTTCCGCTCACCCCGGCTCACATCCACTTTCCAGCCACCAGCCCGCGTCGGTGCGACCGGATCCAGAACTTCCACAATGCCCATCGGCTATCTCCCGTGACAGGCGCCAGAAGCCACTCTCCCAGCCCTCAACCTGTCGCGAAAGCAACCAACCCATCTCTGACTCTCAGATCGCTGATGCACAGAACATCGTTGCAGATCGGGCGTTTCTGCTGAGCTTGGGCCCACCCAAACAGTCAGAGGTCTCATGCTTTCCGGGCGGCCCCCAGTTCGGCAACTGCATCGAGAAAAGCCGTGTCGAGAACCGGGTTGTCCCATTTGTTCGATGCGGTCATCCAGCGGTCGATATGATCCCTGAAACTCGGATCATCTCGCCTCATGTGAAACGTGAACAGGCGATTGACGATGTCCCGCATCAAGTCCGCCATCTGTGCATCATCGATATGCGACACGGTGCGCCACGGGATGGTCTGACCTGTGGCGTCGATCACGTTCACGTCCGAATAATCGCCGGTCCTCGTCACCGGCTGCACCCCGGCGTGCAAATCCTCCAGCCGCGTATTGCGGATGCAGATCATGGCCATGATCTTCGCGAGATTGGCCGCAATGCGTTCTTCGTGTTCGACCTTCATGCTCAAATCCTCTCGCTCATCCGCCCTGGCTCCGCCGCGAAGGGCTGCGAGAGCATCAGATCATTCGTTCAGATAGGCGACCCAGTTCTGTCGCGCATGCACGATGCGCAACACCTGCAGCCACTCCGCCTCGATACGGTAGATGATCAGATGCGACCCAGAGCGGTAAAGGCGTACGGGCGGGTGGATTTCAGTGCGTTCGCGCGCGATCCCCGGGTGCTGGACCAGCAAATCCATGTCTGCGGCGAGCCCGCGGATATAGGTTTCGGCCTGACCAACAGACCAGGTACGCGCGGTATAATCCCAGATCGCGTCCAGATCATTCAGCGCAGAAAGTGAGAGGCGATATTCAACGAGTGTCGGTTCTGGCATTCGGATCCCGCTTGCCGGCAAGAAAAGCCTCAACATCCAAACGTCCCGCCGGGCCGCTTGCGAGGCCCTCATCGACAAGCTGCTGCAACTCGACGATGGCCTGCTGGCGATCCTGGTCCCGGCGGATCAGGTCGCGCACATAATCGCTGGCGTTGCTGTAGCGCCCGTCCTGCGTCTGGGCCTCGACCCAGGCCTTCATCGGGTTCGGCAAAGAAACATTCATCGTGGCCATGGTCGCGATCTCCTTTGCGAAGAAGATGACATAGATTGGCAAAGCTTGTCAAACTGTGCCGGTGCCGTGCTGCACGGCTTGCAGTGCGCGCGCCGCGAACCCGGCGGGTTTCCCCGCCGGGCCCGAGGGGGAGACCCCGTCCTTTTCAGAACGGGATCTCGTCGTCGCGATCGACCAGCTCGGGGTTTTCGTTCTCGGCCGACTTCGGGCGGCTCAGGAAGTCGACCTTCTCGGCGATGATCTCGCAGCCGTAGCGATCGGTGCCGGTTGCGTCGGTCCACTTGGTGTAGTGGATGCGGCCGTGGACGAGGACCTTCATGCCCTTTTCGCAGTGCTCCGCGACCGTCTTGCCGAGACCGTTGAAGCAGGTGATGCGGTGCCATTCCGTGTCCATGACCCGGTAGCCGTTCTCGTCGCGCAGGACGCGACCTTCCGAGAGGCGGGGGCGGGAGGTTGCGAGGCTGAAGTTGGTGATCTTGGTGCCCGCGCCTTTCGTGGTGCGGACTTCGGGGGTCTGACCGATGTTGCCGGCGAGGATGACGATGTTCTGCATGGTAAGCTCCTGTGTGTCCTGTCTTCGGGACCGTCCCTTCGACAAGACCCGGAAAAAGCCCGTCGGGTGACGCGTGCACGGTGGACGGAACGGACGCCGGAAACCCCCAGAGGACCGGGGTGGAGCGGGCAGCCCCGAAGGGGCAACACGGCCCGGACTGACGCGGGGTTGCGCGCGAGAACCCGAACGGGATTAGGGGATTGTCAGTCGAAGGGATGGCCCAGAAGCCAGAGATGCGCGGGGAGCCCATGCCAGACCCCGTCACCCTGCCCATCGGGACAGCGTGACCCCCAGCCCAGCACCTCACGGACGGCGAAAATGACGATCATCCACTGTCGCCACACCCCGCCCCTGCCTACGGGAGTTGCGGGGCCATGCCGCGACAGGCTGTCGATACCGGAACATTCAGGACACGGGGTGCCAATGGCTGATTACGATCTCGAGGCACTGTCGCTCAACGAGCTGAAAAAAATGCAGAAGGACATCGCCAAGGCGATCTCCACCTATGAGGATCGGCAGAAGGCGGAAGCCCGCGCCAAGGTGGAAGCCCTCGCCCGGGATCTGGGCTATTCGCTGGCCGAACTCGTCGGCACCGAGACGAAAACCGCCCGTACGCCCGTCCCGCCGAAATACCGGCACCCTGAGAACCCGGCGCTCACTTGGTCCGGTCGTGGGCGCAAACCGCAGTGGTTCGTGGAAGCGTTGTCAGCGGGCAAAACCGCAGAGGACTTGGCCATCGGTTGATGACCGCGACAGCCATCCCGGCAGCAACTCATCATTGCCATATTTCAGCAAAGCGGCCGCTCAGGCGTGGCGCAGCGACCGAGTGCCGTCGGTCTCAGTGGGATGCAGATTTTGCGCAGAGATCCGGCGCAAGACCGACGTGGAGGGCGGGAAGCAGCCCGACGGCACTGCGGCGCGGCATCCGCAGCGAAACTGGGAAAGCGGTCACTCAAGCAGCGAGCGCCGAAGTGGACGGGTGCTGGCCCTGACCGGGCGGAGAACGGCATGCAACGAAGCAAGATCACACCTTGGCACAGCGATGACGTCTGGGGGCGATCACATCATCAGAGCGCTGCCAGCCGACAAAGAGGTCCTTTCGCGACCCGATGGTGTTGACTCACGCGGCGTCACGCCCCATGTCGGCCAGAAGGCCCGCCACTCCGCCATCGAGGGGCGCACCACCCGCCACGAGGGTTACGCCTTGTCCCTGAAACACCGCAAACGGATCGAAGAGGCCTTCGGCTGGGCCAAGACCGTCGGAGCATGGCGCAGACCGTCTATCGCGGCGTTGAGCGGGTGCGCTCCCGCTTCATCCTGACGATGGCCGCTAACAATCTTGCCAGATTGCCCAGGCTGCTGGCGGCGTGAGCCAGAAAACTAACCTCTGGACTGCACGCCGCGCGGGCTGACAGGCCAACCCTCAAGGACATTCGGTCCAGAAAGAGGAAAATCGTTCCACTGCGACGACTATTTCAGCGGCCTGTTAGATGTCCAAGGTCTTGGCAGCAGCACCATGGGCAGGGTCACGCAAGGGCGTTGAAAGCATCGGCATATTGCTGCCGCAGTTGCGATTTCTGTACCTTTCCCATCGCATTGCGCGGCAGGTCTGCAATGATGAATATCTGCTTGGGTTGCTTGTACTTGGCAAGGGACAGTCCCAGCCTTGCAACCTCCTTTCCCGTGTCAATCGTATGGCCAGAGACAGCCACCACCACCGCAACCACCGCCTCGCCCAGATCCGGATGCGGAACACCGATCACCGCGCTTTCGAGAATACCCTCTGAATCATCAAGAAGTTCTTCCACTTCCTTCGGGTAAACATTGAACCCGCCACTGATGATCATGTCCTTGTCGCGCCCGACAATCTGCAAATAGCCTTCAGGGTCCAGCACACCGATATCCCCGGTTATGAAAAACCCGTCTTCCCGCAATTCCGCTGCCGTCTTTTCCGGCATGCCCCAATAGCCTTTGAAAACATTCGGGCCGCGCACCTCGATCATACCCACGTCACCGGGCGCAGAGACCTCCCCTGTTTCCCGGTTGCGCAGCACGAGCTCCACGCCGGGCAGCGGGAAACCCACCGTGCCCGGCCGGCGTTCGCCGATATAAGGGTTCGAAACCGACATATTGGTTTCTGTCATACCATAGCGTTCCAGAATCCGGTGCCCTGTGCGTTGCGCGAACACGTCAGATGTTTCCTTTTGCAACGGCGCTGACCCCGAAATGAACAATCGCACATCACGGGTCAGATCCCGGTTGCACCGCGCATCCCCCAGCAAGCGCGTGTAAAAGGTGGGCACACCCATCATCACCGAAACCTCGGGCAGTTTCGCGACAATCGCATTGAGGTCAAAACGCGGCAGCAGCACCATCGACGACCCGACATAAAAGGTTATGTTGCAGGCCACGAACAAGCCGTGGGTGTGAAAGATCGGCAGCGCATGCAGCAAGATGTCATCCGGGGTGAACTGCCAGTATTTTGCCAGAACCTGCGCATTTGACAAAAGATTGTCATGCGTCAGCATGGCACCCTTTGACCGTCCCGTGGTGCCCGATGTGTACAGCAAAGCGGCAAGATCATCTGGCTTGCGCCCGACAACCTCAAAGTCATGCGGATGGCCAGCCGCCAATGTCGCCAGACTGCCCAGCCCCTGCGCATCAAGTGTCAGGACCCGCGTTTGCGGGCCGCAAATGGTCTGCAATTCCGCTTCCATAGCCGGATCGCAGACAAACACGCAGGGTTTGCAGTCATCGATGAAATACGCAAGCTCCGCCGAGGTATAGGCATTGTTCAGAGGCAGTACGACCGCCCCCGCCATGATGATCGCCGCGTAAAGTGACATGGCCTGCGGGGACTTCTCGATCTGAAAGGCCACGTGATCACTGGGCCGCACCCCTGATACCACCAGTGCCTGCGCATACTGAGACGCGAGGTCCAGAAAACTGCGATAGCTGATCAGTGCACCATCCGTGGTCTGAAACACAACAGCATCGCTGTGGCGGTGAGGCGCGAACAAGGCATCATGGAGCGGATTGAGCAACGCAAATCTCCTTTGGCTGGGCTTTTTCGGTAAGCGCGACCAAGGCTGGTGCAGCCGCGACTGTGCCATTGTTGGCAAACCTTTCGTGGTTCACCGCAATCCTTGCGCGATCATAAAGGTAATTGACCATAACCCCGAAACTCTGCTCACGGCCTTTTTCAGACAGATCGGCATCCAGATGTATGGCATGAAGTTCGGCGCCGTTGCTAAGATGAAAACGGGCCACCGGATCACTTGGCAGACCGCAAGGCAGTTTGGAACCGATCAGATATGCCGCTGTTGCCTGACGCAAATTTTCGCCCTTTGCGTCTTGCAGGCCCTTTTGCCGTATCCAGGCCCCCAGTTTCGGAACCGGAGAAAGTGTGACAAAGGTTTTCAGGTTGGGCAGTTCTGCCGCCAGATCGGCCGTCACCTGCTTGATCAGGAAATTGCCAAAGGACACGCCCGCCAAGCCAGCCTGACAATTGGAAATCGAGTAAAAAACGGCCGTATTGGCATCTTGCGCCGAAACGGGCGCCCGGTCTTCGGCCAAAAGCGCCTGAATGTTGCCGGGAATACCCGTGGTCAGGGCCACCTCGACAAAAATCAGCGGCTCTTCGGGCATCGACGGGTGGAAGAAGCCAAAGCAGCGTCTGTCCTCGGGCTGGATACGCCGCCGCAGGTCGTCCCATGATCTGATCTGATGCACAGCCTCGTAGGCAATGATCTTTTCCAACAGCCGGGCAGAACTGTCCCAATTCACAGGACGCAGAACCAGAAATCCGCGATTAAACCAACTGGCAAACAGATGCCGGAAATCCAGATCAATTCGCGCGACCGGATCATCCCGGCGCACCAGCCGCAACAGATCGGCGCGCATGCCAACCAGGGCCTGAGTCGCCCCGGGGCTTTGGTTCAGACGGCGTACCAGCTCTTGACGCGGGGGTTCAGCCGCAATCTGGAGCGCACCATAGGTGCCAACATCAGGACTGGTGCCGAAGGCTGCGACGGCCTTGGCCATGGCATCCGCATCAATGTCCAGCGCATCCGCGAGATAGCCAAAAAAGGCGCGCTTTGCGTCATCCGGCATAGCGCTGAACCGGTCAAGAATTTCACGCGCCGTTACCATCCCGTTGATTTCGCTGCGCTGTGACAGCATGTCTGCCACAAGCACGCTCATCGTCCGGTCTGTCTGGGCGGCGGCCGGATTGCCCTTTGCATAGCGCTGGAAGACACTGGTCAGCAGTTCCGAAAGGATACTCATGTCTAAACCACCCTTCATCCCGGTCTAGCGATCAAGAAGGCACGGCTCATTGCGCAGCACTTTTGACCAGACCGCATAACCGGCATCATTCAGATGGATGAAATCATCCTTGTAATACCGCCCGATGGGGCGGCCATTCTCTCCGATCAGACCGGCGCAGGTGGGCACAAAGCGTACGACCGGTTGCGTTTCACACCAGTCGCGTTGCATCGCATTCAGGGTCTTGACCTCATCGGCATAGATCCACCGGGTCGGGCTTTGCTTGGTTTCCAGCACAAACACCTCTGCCTCGGGAAAAGCCGCGAAAATGCGCTCTTGCAGGCGCAGGAAATTTGCAAAGGTTGAACGCCCCGTCAAACCGTCATTGGCGATGTCATTTTCCCCAAAGTACAGGACCACGCGCTGTGGGTTCAAGGGCGCCAGCAGCGTTTCAAAATAATGCACCCCGGAAAGATACGTGCCGCCACCAAAACCAAGATTGACAATATCAAGCGTGCCAAGATCACGATTGACCGACCCCCACAGACGAAAGGACGAAGACCCGTAGAAAGCAATTGGCCGCTCTGGCAGCGGGTCACGGGCAAGCCGTGTCACCAGACCGGCTACATCGTCCTCAAAGCGGTTTGTCTGTATGTCCGATGGCGCATTATACATGATCATGTTCCGGTTTTTCTGTGGCAAATTCAGCCTGATGACAGGCCACGATGCGGCCGTCGACATCGGGTTTCAGCTCGGGCGTGATCCGTGAACAAATGTCCATGGCCACAGGGCAACGATCACGAAAGGCACACCCAGCCGGCAGGTTGATCGGGCTTGGCGGATCGCCATCAAGTGGCGCCCGTTCGCGGCGCTGCAAAGGGTGCGGGCGCGGCACGGCATCCAGAAGCCCCTTTGTATAAGGGTGCTTGGGGGCATTCAGAACGTCATAGGTTTTTCCGGTTTCGACGATCCGGCCCAGATACATCACGGCAATCCGGTCGCTTACATGTGCAACAACACCGATATCATGCGAGATGAACAGCACCGATAGGTTCATCTCGTCTCTAAGGTCGCACAGCAGGTTGATGACCTGCGCCCGGATCGACACATCAAGCGCCGAGACGGGTTCATCCGCGACAATCAGCTTGGGTTCCAGCGCCAGGGCGCGCGCAATCCCCAGCCGCTGCCGTTGACCGCCCGACATTTCATGCGGATAGCGCTCCGAGTAATGCGCGCCCAGCCCGACCCGTTCCAACAGGTCTAGAACCCGGGCACGGCGATCTTCGGGCGTGCCAATCCTGAAATTGTCCAGCGGCTCGCGCACGATGGCGGCAGCCGTCCAGCGCGGGTCCAGCGAAGATGTCGGGTCCTGAAAGATCATCTGCACCATCTTGCGATAGGCGTGCAGCTTGCTCCCCCGCAAAGTTGTCAGCGACTGCCCCATCAGCTGCGCCGAACCAGAATCCGGCTTGTCCAGCGCCATGATCAGCCGCGCAAAACTTGACTTCCCGCACCCGCTTTCGCCCACAAGCGCGACGGTCTCACCGGCTGCAATGTCCAGCGAAACGCCGTTGACGGCATGGACCTTTTGCCCCCGCCCGATCGGAAAAGACCGCACCAGATCGCGGGTCTGCATCACCATTGTCCGGTTCATATGCTGTGCTCCTGATGCTCTGCCACATGGGGGCCGATAGGCTGATCACATGACGCCACATGCTTGGGATGCACCTCGCGCCATTCTGGCGTCCGCTCCCGGCAGGTCGGCGCAACATATGCGCAGCGATCGGCGAACGCGCAGCCCTGCACCCGGTGGCCGAACTGGGGCAGCGACCCCGGAATCTCCACCAGACGCTTGCTTGCGGCTTTGCCCGGATGAAATTCTGCGGTGGCCGAAAGCAGCCCGGCCGTATAGCCATGCGCAGGGTGGTCGAATATGTCCAGCGCACTCCCCTTTTCCACCAGCGTTCCGGCATACATCACCGCGACCTCATCGCCGATTTCCGCCACAACACCCAGATCATGGGTGATAAAGATGATGGCCGTGCCGAATTCGCGCTGCAACTCTCCCAGCAGCCACAGGATTTGTGCCTGCACCGTCACATCAAGCGCCGTTGTCGGTTCGTCCGCGATCAACAGCTTGGGCCGACAGATCAGGGCCATCGCAATCATGACCCTCTGCCGCATCCCGCCCGAAAGCTCATGCGGATATGACGTCATCCGCCGTTCAGCATCCGGAATCCGCACCCGCCGCAGCACGTCAAGCACCCGCGCATCCTGTTCCTCGCGGCTCAGGTTTTCGTGCAAAAACACCGCTTCGCGCAGTTGGAACCCAATGGTCAGCGCCGGATTGAGCGATGACATCGGATCCTGAAAGATCATCGCCATCTTTGTCCCGCGCAACTGAGCAAACCGCGCTTCGTCGCAAGACAAAAGATCAATGCCGTCAAGCTCCATCCGGTCGGCCGTGATATGGGTGCTGGCAGCCGGGTGCAGCCCCATAAGCGAGGTTGCCGTCACGCTTTTCCCCGAACCGGATTCCCCCACGATGCAAAGCGTTTTGCCGGCTTCCAGGTCGAAGGAGACATTGCGCACCACCTGGGCTTCCCCGTTCGGGCCAAAGCTGACAGACAGGTTGCGCACACTCAGAAACGGTTGTGTCATCACGGCCGCCTTTTTGTCAGACGCGGATCCAACTGATCGCGCAGTTGGTCACCAAGAATGTTGATCGACAGAACAAGGATCGACAGCATGATCCCGGGAAAGGCGATGATCCAGGGCGCAAGGCGAAAGTAATCCTTGCCGCTCGCGATGACATTGCCCCAGCTTGGCACGTCAGGCGGCGTGCCTACCCCCAGAAAGCTCAGCGCAGCCTCGCTCAACACCGCTGCGGCGCAGACATATGTGGTCTGCACCATCAGCGCGCCAACGGCATTTGGCAGGATGTGCTGAACGATGATCTTGGGCGTCGACGACCCAAGCGAAACCGATGCCATGACAAATGGCAGCTCACGGATTGTCAGAACCACACTGCGCAAAAGCCGTGCCGTCCGCGGAATTTCCGGGACTGAAATGGCGATGATCACCGTCACCAATCCACCCCCCAGAATTGATACCAACGCGATGGCCAGCAGAATGCCGGGAATGGCCATCAACCCGTCGGCAAACCGCATCAGCACCATATCGGCCCAGCGGAAGTAACCGGCAATTACGCCAAGCAGCCCGCCGATCAGCAACACCAGAACCGCAGTGCACAGCCCAACGACTACCGAGTTGCGGGCACCCGAAACCGTGCGGACAAACACATCCCGGCCAAGGTTGTCGGTGCCAAACCAGGCCTCGGCACTTGGTGGCTTCAGGCGCATCGTAGAATTCAGTTCGTTCCCATTCCCCAGAAACATCGGCCCCAGAATGGCCATGACAAAGATGATGAAAAGGAAACTAAGGCTTAGACTTGCTGAAAGGTTCAGCCATTCGGGACGGCGCAAAGACGGCGCGGCAACAGATGTGGCACTCATTGGCGTACCCTTGGATCGAACAGCGCATAAGACAGATCAACCAGCAGGTTGATGCCGATCAGCACGAAGGAAAAAGTAATAAGAACACCCTGAACCACTGGGTAATCTCTGTTCAGGATTGCATCTACAGTCAGCCGGCCCATACCGGGTATGTTGAACACTGACTCTGTAATCACCACACCACCCAGTAGCGCAGCGAAACTGGTTCCGATCACCGTTACCACAGGCACGCCGATGTTCTTGAGCGCGTGCACGATCAGAACCCGCCCATTTCGTGCGCCTTTGGCGCGGGCGGTGCGGATGTAATCCTCAGAGAGCACTTCCAGCATGGTTGCACGGGTAATGCGCGCCAACAATGCCGAGAAAAGAAAGGCTAGGGTTACTGCGGGTAACGTAAGGCTGGTGACAGAAGCCAGGAACCCACCGGACAGCGGTTTGTATCCCTGCACTGGAAACCAACGCAAACGCAGGGCGAACAAGTCAACAAGCGCATAGCCAATTACGAAGACCGGAACGGAAAACCCGATTACAGAGGCGATGACCAACGTTCGATCAAGCGTTGTGCCCGCGCGCCAAGCGGCCCAGACACCCATTGGGATAGAGATCAGCACGGAAATGGTCATCGTGTATAGCGCCAGCAGCGCCGTTGGTTCCACCCGTTGCAGGATCAACATTCCGACCGGAAACCCGGAATAGACGGATTCCCCAAAATTGAGCGAAGTCACATTCCTGAGATAGATCAGGAACTGCTCCAGAAGAGGCCGGTCCAGCATCAACCGCTGGCGGATCTCCTCTATCTGGGTACGACTGGCGTTTTCGCCTGCAATCAGCGCGGCAGGATCGCCGGGTCCAATGTGCAGCAACAGGAAAACCGTTGTAAGGACGATGAACACGACTGGAATGACCGAGAGCAGCCGTTTGATGATAAATGATTGCATGATGCTACCTGACGAACGGGCCGGTCCAGAACGCCGGCCCGTTTAAGCTGGAGAAGGGTTACTCGGCTTTTTCGATGTTCCAGTAAACACTGACCGGGCTATCGATCTGACCACTCACTGATGTCTTCCAGGCAGTGACGCCGAAGTATTGCCCCATCGGAACGAACGTCACAATCTCGTTCGAGCGGTCCTGAATTTTCACCGCGGCAGCCATCCGCGCATCATTGGTGTCAGCCAAGAGGAATTCACGCCAGTTCGCTTGGAGTTCTTCATCGCAGGGCCAGCCGACGAAAGCCTCTTCACAGGCTCCGGATACATAAGGGTTGGTCAGGGGGTCCATCATCGCATCGCCGCCAAAGGCCGTCAGGAACATGTTCCAGCCACCTTCAGAAACAGGCCCGTTGTTGCTGCGACGCGAAAACATGGTAGCCAAGTCGATCTGGCGGGCATCCACAACAAATCCACCACTGCGAAGCTTGTCGATAAGAACAGTACCCATATCACGTTGAAACTGCTGGTCGACCGGATGCAGATATGTGATCGGCGTCCCGTCATATCCTGCCTCCTCCAACAGTGCCTTCGATGCCTCGAAGTTCTCGTTCATATAGCGTTCGCTGTTCACATCTGTCTCGAAAGGGCCGCCGCACATGAAAATCGCTGCGCAAATTTCATACAGATCGTCGCGGTCACCCAGCAAAGTCGCCATAAAATCTTGCTGGCTGAGTGCCAGTTGCACGGCTTGGCGCACCTTGATGTTGTCAAATGGTGGCTGAGTGTGGTTCAGAACGATCTGGATGCTCTGACCTAACAGCGGGCGTGCGCCGTATTCCAGATTGTCTTCGGTGTCGAGCAGGGCTAGGGCATCATACGGTATGCCCTTCAACAAGTCGATTTCGCCGGACAGCAGGGCATTCACCGCGCTCATGTCATCCGGAATCGTGGCACGCTCGATCCGGTCCACCTTGGCCACCTTGCCACCGGCAAGATTGCTGGGCGGTTCATCGCGGGGCACGTATTCCTGAAATTTCTCAACCGCAAAAACAACGCCCGGACGCCATTCCGCCAGCTTGAAGGGGCCAGAGCCAATAAGGTCAGGCAGCTTTTCACCAATCGGCGTTTTTGCCAGACGTTCCGGCATGATGAACAGCGGATAGGCCGTCATCCGGCCAAGGCCGTTCAAAAGCTGACCGAAGGGTTCATTCAGCACAATGCGCCATGAGCTGTCATCGATGGCTTCCATGCTGACAAGCCGCTGCGCAATCTGAAGGCCCAGGCTGTCCTTGGTCATCCAGCGTTCAATTGACGCAATCACATCAACCGTGGTCACTGGCGCGCCGTCATGGAACAGCAATCCGTCACGCAGGGTGAATTCATAGGTCATGCCGTCATCGCTGACAGAATAGGCACCCACCATCTGGGGCTGGGCTTCAAAGTTTTCGTCCATGGCAAACAATGTATCCCACAGCAGATAGGACATGTCGCGCATGGGATAGTTCGTGCTTGCAAGCGGATCCATCTGCTGAATATCGCCCACATCGCGAAGCACGAGGACGGAGTCCGCCTGTGCGACGCCAAGTCCGGCACAACTGAGCAGCGCGGCCACGCTGATGGATTTGGCAATGGTGTTGAGTTCCACGTTTCTTCCTCCCCAAGATAACGCACGGCGCGCTATTGCAGCAGCGACGCCTCTACGTGTACACTCAATAGGGATATAAGTATACATGAGTCAACTCCTTGTATACATGATGGCAGATAAAGTACGCTTGGAAGGGCCGCACCATGGCAAAAAAGAACTCGCTGAGAGACACAATCGAGGAAGCGATCCTGTCAGGTGTCTATGTCCCCGGTGGGCGGCTGGAAGAAAAAGTCCTTGCAGAACAATACGGGGTGTCCCGGACGCCTGTGCGTGAGGCTCTGCGTCAGTTGCAGGAGGCCGGTCTGGTGGACATCCGCGAACGGCGCGGCGCTGTGGTCTGCGACAACTCGCCGGTGGATCTGGTGAACATGTTCGAGGTTATGGCGGGGCTGGAGATGCTGGCGGTTCGGCTGGCGGTCCGGCGGATGACGGCGGCGGACCGGGAATCGATCCAGGCGGCGCATGAGGCGTGCCGGATTGCGCGGGATGTGGGGGCGGATGCTTATTACTATGAGAATGAAGCTTTCCACCGCTCAATCTATCATGCCAGTGGCAACCCGTTTCTGGAGCAACAGGCCAGTGCTTTGCATCGGCGGCTGCAGCCTTATCGGCGGCTGCAGTTGCGGTCGTTGAACCGTGTGGGGCAGTCTTTTGAGGAGCATGAGGCGATCCTGAATGCCCTGCTTGCCGGGGATGCGGAGGCGGCGGAGAGTGCGATCTGGAACCATGTGGCCATTCAGGCCGACAAGTTCCACAATCTTTTCCTGCAAAGGCAGGCGTGACCCGGGGGCGGGCATATGGCGGTGGGAAGGGAGATATCGCCGAAAGTTGGTGACGCCAGATCAGGCGGCAGTTTGAAGGACTGCTGCCCGTTGCACGAGTGACCGATCTGGAGAAGTGCGGCGCAACGTCAGATCGACCGACGACCGACAGCAAAGGGCCGGGATCGCGACATTGATACGGGATTGCCGATCGAAAACCTTTTGAAACACCGAAAGTGCTTTGCACAGCCGCATCAACTGGCTGCACCCATCAGCACCGTCTCAGTGCTCGCCGTCGCAAGCTTGATGGCCGGCGAGGGCGTGCAGCACCCGGCAAGGATGCCCGTCGGATCGACCGTCGCAGGCATTTACGACACGCACCAATTCCATCTCCAGCCGCCGTAGCCGCTCGATCCGATCTCGAATATCGGAAATGTGATCCTTTGCAATGCGGTGCGCGTCTCCATGGGCCGTCTGGGGCGTCTCCTGCAACGCGATCAGTTCGGCGATGGCGTCAAGGCCGAAGCCGAGCTGTCGGGCATGGGCGATGAAGGACAGCCGGTCCAGCTCGGCGTCGCCGTAGCGACGTTGCCCTCCGCCCGTGCGACCGGGATCGGGCAGGAGGCCACGCCCCTCATAGAAGCGGATCGTCGTCACCTTCACGCCGGTGCGATTGGAAAGCGCGCCGATGGAATGGCTCTGCATCGCGATTACTCCTTGAAGCTATAGTCGCTGTAGATCGTATACCCAATGGGGTCAAAACGAATCAAGAGCTTAGCCATGACCGACCGACACCTCCGCCGCACCGAACTGCTGAACTTCGACGCCCTCGAGACCCACAATCTGCACGCAGAAAGCGGCCGGGACCTTTCGTGCTTCGAGCGCATCGGCGCTGCCTATGACATCGTGCGGAACAAGATCGCGTTCGGCTACAAACGCGAACTTTGCCTCTGTGACGATCCGAACGCCTTCTATGGCGAACATCGCCAGATGGTCGGCGTCGTGCGCGGCCGTCTCTGCGGCCATGCGATCCGCCACTGGATGAACGACCGCGTCGGTGAGATCCGCCATTGGCGCGAGGCGCCCCCGGCAGACACGGATCTTCGGGCGGAGGCACGGTAATGAGGGCGGGACACGATCACAATCACGCGCACGGGCATGGGCACGGGCATGGGCACGGGCATGGGCACACGGGCCATTCGCATGGCCCGACCCTCTCGGCCAACGACTCGCCGGAGGCCCGCCGATCCAAGGAACGCGCTATCCTCATCGCCGCGGTCCTGACGGGCAGCTTCATGGGGCTGGAAGTCATCGGAGGGCTCGTCTCCGGATCGCTCGCGCTCTTGGCTGACGCAGGCCACATGCTGATCGACTTCGCCTCGCTACTACTGGCTTGGTTGGCCTTCCGGCTGGCGCGACGACCAGCGGATTGGAAGCGGACCTACGGCTTCGACCGCTTCTCGGTGCTGGCAGCCTTCGTGAACGGAATCACGCTGTTCGCCATCGCGGGGTGGATTCTGTTCGAAGCCATCCAGCGCTTGCTTGATCCGCATGAGGTGCTGGGCGGGCTGATGCTTTGGGTCGCGGTGGGGGGGCTCGTGGTGAACGTTCTAGCCTTCTGGGTGCTCAGCAACGCCGAGGGCGACAACCTCAACGTCCGCGCCGCGGCGCTGCACGTGTTGGGCGACCTGCTGGGCTCGGTCGCGGCAATTGGGGCCTCGCTCATCATTATCTGGACAGGTTGGGCCCCCATCGACCCGATCCTGTCGGTGGTGGTCGTCCTCCTTATCCTGCGTTCGGCCTGGGCCGTCGTGCGCGAGAGTGGGCATATCCTGCTCGAAGGCGCGCCCGCCGGCTTCGACGCGCGCTCCGTCGCAGCCGATTTGGAAGCAACACTGCCCGGCGTGGCCCGCGCCCATCACGTCCACGCCTGGTCGATCACACAGGAGCGTCCCATGGCCACGTTGGAGATCGAGCTCGCGCCCGGCGCGGTGGCAGACGACGTGCGCCGCGCCGTGAAGAACCGCGTGCGCGAGACGACTGGGATGGAGCATGTGACCGTCGAGGTGGCGACAGGCGTGGTGCAAGATGGGTGAAGTGCCATGCTTCCCCGATGGAGGAATGGGCAGATTCAGATTCGATTAAACCCGACATTCGCGCTTAGCGCAGCGAAAGCCCGGTTCGTCCGCATCGCTACCATCGTGGCCGAGACTTTGCTGCGGTGTCAGGCGAATGTCAGCTTCCGGAAACGCGGCCACCCAACATTGTCAGAGGCCGACCGGCAGAGGACACTCAGGCAGGTGCAGCGTTCTCGGTCCGGAAGCGATGAACACGTTTTCTAGCAGGCTGATCCCGCCTCTCCTCACCGTCTCGAACAGTTGACGGCGGCCCGTTTTCCGGGACCGCGAAGCATAAGGAAGAGAGAGTGACATGATAACAGCAACGACCGTGGTCGGGATAGATGTGTCCCGCGATTGGCTGGACGGGTTTTGCTTTCCCGGAGAGCAGAGGTTCCGACTGGCGAACTCGCCAGCGGGCCACGAGCTGCTGGTCGCGGCGATCCGGGAGATGCCCGGCCCCGTCAAGATCGGGTTTGAAGCGACGGGCGGTCAGGAGTGGGTGCTCTGGGCCACGCTTGTGGCGGCGGAGATCGATGCAGGCCAGTTGCCCCCGGCACAGATCAAGGCCTTTGCCCTTTCCCGGGGCACGCGCGCGAAGACAGACCGGATCGATGCAGAGCTGATCGCCCGGTTCATGCTGTTCCGACCGGAAGCCGGTCGACGGCTGCCGACCGAGAATTTGCGTATTCTCAGGGCGTTGACTACGCGCAGGGCGCAGATCGTGGACATGCGCAAGCGGCTTTTGGCACAGATCGCGGCGCGCAGGAAGCAAGACATCCCCGCCGACGTCGAGGGCATGGATGCGGACCTCAGGGCCATGCTGGACACGCAGGTCAGTGATCTCGAGCGACGGATCGAAAGCGTCATTGCGCAGGAGGAAGCCGCGGCTGAAAAGGCAAGGCTTCTGCGGTCCATCCCCGGGATTGGCCCGGTCTCCTCGGCCATGCTGATCGCGGAATGCCAGAACTCGGCCGGATGACATCCGGAGAGGCTGCGGCCATGACCGGCCTTGCACCTGTCCCACACGACAGTGGTGCGATGCGAGGAAGGGGCGCAATCGCAGGGGGGAGACGCTCACTTCGGCATGTCTTGTTCGAGGCCGCACTTGCCACCGCCTGTCACAATCCAGTTCTTAAGCCGGTCGCGCAGCGCCTCAAAATGCGCGGCAAGCTGCACAAACTCGCCATCGTTGCCATCGCCCGCAAGCTGGTCACCATAGCAAACGGGATCCTGAAAACATGTGTCCCGTGGCAACAAAATCCAGTCGACTAAACACCGTTTCTAGAGGCGCGCCGCCGGGCTAAAACAAAGCAGGCTGAGGATCTCGAACAGGACCTGCGCGCCGATCCGTGCGGTGGCATCAGTGGCATCGTATTGAGGCGCCACTTCCACCACATCGCCCCCGATCAGGTTCAGGCCTTTAAGGCCCCGCACCAGTTCCAGAACCTCGCGGGTGTTCAGACCACCGACTTCGGGCGTTCCGGTGCCGGGGGCAAGCGCAGGGTCGACCGCATCAATATCAAAGGACAGATAGACCGGACCTTCGCCCACCACTTCGCGCGCCTTCCTTATGAGAGCCGGGATACCCATAGCGTCAATTTCTTCAGCGTGGATGACTGTCATCCCCGATTCATAGGAAAACTCCCACAAATATTCCGCCGCACCCCGGATGCCGATCTGGATGGTGCGGGTCGGGTCGAGCACACCATCCAGCACCGCATTACGCATCGGTCCGCCGTGGTGGAATTTAGTGCCTTCCATGCGACCACCGGTGTCGCAATGGGCGTCAATGTGAATCAGCCCCACCGGACAATCGCGTCCGATCGCTTTCAGGATCGGATGCGTAACCGAATGATCGCCCCCAACCGAAAGCGGAATGGCGCCCGCCGCCAGAATTGCAGCGATATGCGCCTCAATGTCGCGATGACTTTGTTCCAGATCGTAGCGGCTGGAGAACTGGCAATCGCCGATATCAGCCACACGCAGATCGTGCAGGGGCAGACAATCCAAAGCATGATTATAGGGGCCGATGCGTTCGACCTGGCGAAGGGCCCGGGGCCCAAAGCGTGTTCCGGAGCGATTGGTGACCGCCAGATCCATTGGCAATCCAGTCAGCGCGACCTGGAGACCGCCAGGGTCGGTTGCAAATGGCGCGCCCAGAAGGGTTGGCACCCCTGACCATGGCATCGCCCGTTTGCCAGCCTTGAACAACTGCCCGCCAACGCGGGCAAAGCGCCGGTCATAAATGTTGGAGCTATTCTCATTGTCAAACCGGGCGCGCAGTTGCGCCAGTTGCGTCGGATCCAGGGGCATTGCCAAACCTTCACTGTCATGTGCTTCTGGCATGATCCTCCACTGGCAATGTAAGATCAATTCATACATTGTTGTCATCTGATCGGAGTTTTTCTAACAGATGGACCGACTTCCCCCTCTGAACGGTTTGCGCGCTTTCGAAGCAGTGGCACGTCATGGCTCACTGTCGGCGGCGGCGCGGGCGCTCGGCGTGACGCATGGGGCGGTCAGCCAGCAGATCCGCGGGCTGGAACAAGCGTTGCAGGTGCGGCTTTTCGTTCTTGAGCGACGCCGCTTGCACCTGACGGACAGCGGGCGCGCTCTGGTGCCACAGGTTCAGCGTGCCTTTGACAGTCTGCGCACCATGATTTCCGGGCTGGAGGATCCCGCTGCCGGTGAATTGCGTCTGACCTGTGTGCCTGCCTTGTTGAGCCATTGGCTCTTGCCCGCGCTGCCGGAATTCACCCGGCTGCGTCCCGACGTGTCGCTGCGTATACTGGCTTCAAATGAAACAGTAGCCTTGCGGCGCGGTGATGTTGACATAGCGCTGGTCTATGACCGGCCGCCCCCGGATCTGTGGAGCAGGATGCTTGCGCCGGTGCGCCTGTTTCCCGTTGTCAGCCCTGCATTGCTTCATCGGATGCCGGTGCGGCGGACGCAGGATCTGGCCCGGCATGTGCTGTTGCATGGCGATGACGGAACAGAATGGCGGAATTGGTCGGCAGAAACCGGCGTTGCGCTTCCGAGTGGTCAGGCGCATCATCTGCCCGATGCGCGCCTTGGTATTGAGGCGGCGATTGCAGGTTTGGGCGTTGCGCTTGGCGATGAGGTGACGGCAGCCACAGCCCTGGCACAGGGGCGGTTGGTCATGCCTCTGGCGCACTCGATCCTGATGCCTGCCGCGTTTCATGTGGTGTGCCTTCCTTCCAGCCTGGACAGGCCACAGATCGCTCAGGCGATTGACTGGATCTGCCATCTTGCCGCACAAAGCCTGCCGCAGCATCTTGCCGCAGACGCACGCGGGTGGTCTTCTCGGAGGAGATGATGACAAACCGATCAGGTTCCGCATGACCCGCCTGCCTCCCTTAAACAGCCTGCGGGTGTTCGAATGTGTTGCCCGCCATGGTCAATTGGCGGCGGCCGCTGCCGAATTGAGTATTACCGTGGGAGCAGTCAGCCATCAGTTGCGCATTTTGCAGGAACAGATGGGGGTGGATCTGTTCGAAAAGCGGGGGCGGCGGCTGGTCATCACCGATCGCGGCGCGCTTTTGCAGCGCCATGTTGGCACAGCATTGGCGGGCCTGTCGGAAGGCGTGCGCGAAGCCGTCAACGAAGGCCCTGCCGAAGCAATGACCCTGCGGCTTTCCTTGCCGCCGGAACTGACCTCAACATGGCTTAGTCCACGGCTGTTCCGGTTCATGGATGAGCATCCCTGGCTGCGGCTGCACGTCGATTCCGCCACTGAATTCGCCCAGCTTGACTGGCGCCGCATTGACGCGGCGATCATCTATGGCAACCCGCCCTGGCCCGGCTACTGGTGGCGGATGCTGCATGGGATCCGGCTGATGCCGGTCTGTAGCCCACAGTTGCTGCGGGGCAGCCGCGGCATCAGACACGTGAGCGACATCGTTCAGCACCGGCTTTTGCATGAAGATGACGGATCAGAATGGCGACGCTGGCTGGCGCAGGCGCGTGTTCCCTGGCCGGGTGACGCGGATGTCTATTTTCGCGACTTTGGAGTGTTGCTACAAGCCGCGCGGGATGGTGAGGGTGTGGCGCTGGTTGATGATATCATTGCCGCGCGCGATCTGGATGAAGGCCGTCTGGTGCAACCAGTGACGCTTTCGGTCCCGGCGGCAAAGAACTATCATCTGCTCTGCGTCGAGGAAAAGCTGCGCGACAGGGGCGTCAGTCATTTCGTTGACTGGTTGATTGCTCAGGTCTCTCCCGCAAACACAGTTTAGTATTTCTATAGTTTTTTGGTCAATAAACTTCGATTGATTGACGTTGGCATTTGCGATTGTCTTTCCCGAAATCCGGCAAAGCCAAGACTGGATTCCCTTATCCAACATGGAGTTCAATATGACACACCCGAAATGCGTCTGGGCGCTCAGCCTGGCCCTTGCTGCGACATCTGCTGCCGCGATGGCCGACACGCCATCTTTTGTGAAGGACGGCAAGCTTACCATCTGCACCAGCGGCGATTTTCCTCCGATGCAGTTCTACCAGAATCCCGGTGACACCGATATGGTAGGTTATGAAGTCGACCTGGTGCATGCGTTTGCAGAACACTGGGGAGTCGGGACAGACTTTGTTGTGGGCGACTTTGCGGGCCTCCTGCCCTCTCTTGCGGCAGAGCGTTGCGACATGGTCGCCAGTGGCATGTCGCTGACGCAAGAGCGGCTCGAAATCTATGACGGTATCGGACATATGAACACTTATGTGGTCATGGTGGTGCCTGCGGCAGATACGACAACCACAACACCGGAAGACCTCAGCGGCAAGATTCTTGCGATTGAAGGCGGCACGACCTACGAAGATCGCGCCAAAAACCTGAACGATACACTTGCAACGGCTGGCAAACCCCTGGTCGACGTGCAGACCTATCCGGGTGCGGCGCGCGTCTTCGAGCAGATTCTTATCGGCCGTGCCGCCGCGACGATCACACAGGACACCACCGCCGCCTTTCGCGAGACACAACTTCCGGGACAGCTCGCAATTCCGTTCACCTACCCAGAAGTGGAAACCTACGCGATTTACATCCGCAAGGATGCAGCGGATCTTGCGGCGCTGAAGGAAGGGTTTTCAAGCCTGAAAGACTCAGGAAAGCTTGCGGAAATTGTGGCGAAATGGAAGCTTGCGGCCTCTATCATTGATGTCAAGAACTGACCCGGATGTCGTTCGATAGCGATCTTTTCCTCAGCGCATTGTTCGGATGGCCCCTGTTAAAAGGGGCCATCGTGATGCTGCTGTTGACCGCAGCGGTTCAGGTGACATCCTTGACGATCAGCCTTGGCACGGCTGCTTTGGCGACTTCCCGCAACCGGCTGATCCGTAGCGCAATCGCCGGATATGTCTGGCTGTTCAGGGGCGCGCCGGCTCTGCTGATCATTCTGATGATCTGGAACGGCCTGCCGCAGTTGTTTCCCGCCTTCCGGGCGTCCTGGTTCTCACCCTTCCTGGCCGCCTTCATTGCCCTGACGCTGATCCAGATCGCCTATACGACGGAAATCCTGCGCAGTGCCTATGCGGCGGTAAATCATGGGCAGACTGAAGGCGCGCAGGCCTTAGGTTTGCATCGCTGGCATGTGTTCTTCTATATCGTGCTGCCACAAGCACTGCGCATTGCGACGCCAGCACTGATGAACGAGTTGATATCGCTGGTAAAAACCACATCGCTCGCCTCTGTCATCTCATTGAAGGAACTGATGACCGTCACCAATCTCGCCATCGCCGCCAGCTTCAGGTTCCTGGAGTGGTATGGTGCCGTTCTGATCTGGTATCTCGGGATCGTTGCCATTCTGACTGTGCTTCAAGCCCGCATTGAGCGCGCCCTGTCGAAAGGTTACAGCCGATGACCGCAGCAGCCACCGCCCTGAGTGTCGAACTGATCGACGTCCACAAGCATTACGGCACCTTTCACGCCTTAAAGGCTGTTAATCTAAGCGTGCGTGAGGGGGAGAAAGTGGTGGTCTGCGGCCCCTCCGGCTCGGGGAAATCCACGATGATCCGCTGTATTAACCGGCTTGAAGCACATGATGGCGGCACCATTCGCGTGAACGGGGTCGAACTGACCGATGCTGTGAAGCGGATTGACGCCGTCAGATCCGAGGTCGGAATGGTCTTTCAGCAGTTCAATCTGTTCCCTCATCGAACCGTACTGGACAATTGTACGCTGGCACCGCGGCTGATCCGGGGATTGTCGAAGTCGGGCGCTGAAGATCTGGCGATGAAGTTCCTGCACCGCGTCCGGATCCCGGAGCAGGCTTTGAAGTATCCCAACCAGTTGTCTGGCGGACAGCAGCAACGCGTGGCAATTGCCCGTGCGCTTTGCATGAATCCTAAAGTGATGTTGTTTGATGAACCAACTTCGGCGCTTGATCCGGAAATGGTGCGGGAAGTTCTGGACACCATGATCTCGCTGGCCGAGGAAGGCATGACGATGATCTGCGTCACGCATGAGATGAGCTTTGCGCGAAGGGTCGCAGACCGGCTTGTCTTCATGGAAGCGGGCCAGATTGTCGAGGAAGGTGGCCCTGAGCAGATGTTCACGGCCCCTGTGCAGGACCGGACACGGGCCTTCTTTAACCAGATCCAGCATTGAGGACGCAATGAACCGTCTGGTAAAAACCGCGTGGTTCCGTCAAACGACGATCAGGCCCGGCATTACGCAAATCACCGAACCACACGTCCATCCCTATTTCCGCGCCAACATCTGGCTGGTCGTGGGACGTGAGGCCGATTTGCTGGTTGATTTCGGGATGGGGCTGGCACCCCTGGCCCCGGTGTTGCAGCGCGATCCGGCCAAGCCGCTGATCGCCTTGGCCACCCACGCCCATGTCGATCACATCGGCGGGTTTCATGAGTTCACGCAGCGTTTCGGCCCCGCCGCCAGCGCTGCCGCCTTCGCTGATATGCCCGATACCGTTACACTGGCGCATATCTTCCGCGATCTGCCCGATCCCTTGACCCAGACGCCGGAAGCGGGCTGGAAGCCCGGGCCGTACTGCGTGAAACCCGCCCCGTTGACGCGTCTTCTTGCAGAGGGCGACATGGTCGACATTGGCACCATGTTCACCGTATTGGAATTGCCGGGTCATTCCCCGGATTCGATGGGTCTTTTCGATCCGGTGCGCGGCCTGCTGATAGCCGGAGACGCAATTTATGATGGCCAGATCGTGGACGATTTGCCGGGCAGCGATCCAGCAACATATGTCCGCACGATGGAACGTCTGGCGAGTCTCGAAATCGACCTTGCGATTACGGGCCACAACATGCCTTTGACCCAAACGAGGCTGCGTGAGATTGCGCAAAACTACATCGAACGGCACTGACGTGCGTGCGCTGCCCAATTCATCTGGTCTTGAGGCAGTCGTTTCCGGGGTTCCGTTCGGCCCCAAATGAAACGTTGGTCGCCAACGCCGCGACCGGCGGAAGATCCCGCATCATTGTCTTGTTTACTAGGGCTTTGCTGCAGCACTTTTCGAGCGGCGGCTTTGGAGTCGTCGCAGCGCAGCATCGACGAAGGGCGAGCATCCGATAAGGGCCGACCGGCGCATGGCACGCCGGTCGGCGGGAGTAGTTACAGATCGATCCCTTCTGACAAGGACAGCGCATCGCCCAGGTCGACCCCAAGATAGCGAACAGTGCTGTCCATCTTGGTATGCCCGAGCAAAAGTTGAACAGAGCGCAGGTTACCAGTCTTCTTGTAAATCTGGGCAACCTTCGTGCGTCGCATCGAATGGGTGCCGTAGGCGCTCGGTTCAAGCCCGATCGAGAGAACCCAGTCGCGCAGATCCGCGCATACTGGCATGTCGATAAGAGTGGGCTTGCACGTCGATCCCGGCCAATTGGGATGATCTTCGCCGCAGTTGGGAGTACGGGCACGCAGTGAATGCCATCATCACGTTTTGAGGTGCTCGCGACTGGCCGCGATAGCTGGCTCGCACTGATGTCGGACCCGGAGCGTCATAGGACCAATGTGATCGGTTTGGCACCTGACTGAAGTGGATTAAAGGGGCGAGTGTTGATGAAATACCAGCTTCCGTTCATTCCCACGCTGAAACTAGGCCGAACTGACCAGAGCGGCGTAGGGTTGTCCATCGGCTCTCGTTACTTGTGCACGATCGCTGATGATGGCGACCTTTTCGGTTACCTGAAGCAGGTTTTGCTCCGTTATCTTCAGGTCACTCCATCTGCTCGCCCCGTGCGACCCAAGGCGAGGCCATCGAAAAGCGGCCAAGTGGATTTTTTGCGCTTGGAAAGGAATAACTGGTTTATTGTGTCGGCTCGCTCAAAGCTCGGTATGGACCGGCTTTCCGCGCCTTCGGCAGAACACAAGTGATTAGAATCGCGGACGCGTCAGGCCGCGAACCTGCGACGCCAG
Organism: Pseudotabrizicola sp. 4114; assembly: GCF_031457365.1. Classification (NCBI taxonomy): domain Bacteria; kingdom Pseudomonadati; phylum Pseudomonadota; class Alphaproteobacteria; order Rhodobacterales; family Paracoccaceae; genus Pseudotabrizicola; species Pseudotabrizicola sp. 4114. The sequence continues at coordinate 35,533 of NZ_JAVDWP010000018.1, forward strand.
AAGACCCAAAACACCCATCATGGCGGCATCTCTTTCAAGATTGCCGAGTTTCTGGTTCATCGGATGGAATTCGGTACAATTGACATTCGCTGGGCGCTTTTCAGCACGAGCTGCTCGTCCCTCGCGGCGAGGGCTGCGCGCAAACTTGCACGGTAGGTGCGGCTGACTGGCAGCACCAGACCGGTATTAAGCCGACATGAAACTCGGTTTCCGCCAGACTCAAGCGCCACCATATGGGGCAGCGCAACCCAGTGCGAGCGGTGGATCAATTGTCCCGGGACCACACCAAGCGCTTTGACCGCACGGCCGAAAGACATCAGGATCAAGGCCTCCCCCGCGCTCGTGTAGACCCGCAGATAGTGCAGTTCAGCCGAGATCGCGACGATATCTGTGCCGATGCGCCGTGGCAGTCGCGACAACAGTTCAAGTAACGGTCCCCTCCCGTCGGACGGTTCGCTGGCCGTGACTGGTGGGGCTACGGGCCCATCGAGTGGCGGTGGTTCGTCCGCGTGCTCGGCACCTTGCTGCTGGGCAATGATGATCAGGCGCGGGCTGTTCAGAAGGACCCAGAACAAAACCGATATCGCCCCACTGTCGCGCAACTCTTCGATCAAACCGAGAATGGAAATTGGTTCATGGTCGCCTCCCAAAAAGGCGATCCTGTCCAGAAGCAGAAGGTTGAAGACCGCGAAGAGGAACGCCCCCACCATACCGACGGTCATGACCAACAAGAGGGGCGGCAAACGCTCGAACAGCGCAATGCGGCCAAGGTAGATTTGTGCCACTTCGAACAGAAACAACGCGGAAGAAACATGGATCAGCCAAAAGACAAGGCGCGCTGGCAGGCCAAGCCCGGCCGAGGCCGAAGGCTCGCTCAGGGCAAGGCCGATGGAAAGGAGCGTGCCTGCCGCAATCAGGTAGCCGATCCAGGAAGTTCTGGGATCGATCTGCGCAACGAGGCCATCGAGTGTCGGAAAGTGTGATCTGCTGGACAAGGGAACCTGCTCGTAACCCGCTTTCATGGAAAGCTAGCTGACCTTCCGCCAGAAGCAAACCGCTGCTCCGGTCATTCATGCATCCACAGTGTCCGTTCGTGCAGATCGACTGGTTCCGGGCCGGGCAGAAGTGCAGCACCGGATATGCCGGTCGGAGAACCGCGCATAGAATTTGCTCAGGTGCCCGACCGATGATGCCGCCCAACATTCTGCAGACCGCCATACGACCGCTGCGACGGCTTGTCCTGCGGACCGATGCCGTGATTGCCGTCCTTCTTGTCCTGACGGTTCTGGTGACAGTCCCGGACAACCGGCGTCTGGGCAGCGGCTTGCAGGTCATTCTGCCCCTCATCGCCCTGGGCTGTGCTGTGACCCGCGGAGAGACGGTCGAGACTGTGGGTCGGTTTGTCGTGCTGCAGATCGGGATCAAGGGTCCAAAGCACTTCATTGGCGAAAGCCCGATCAGCAAGCGCCCGGACGGCGGCGACAGGGGCTTTCCGTCCGGCCATGCAGCGGTGGCAACCTTTGGCGCGGTGCAGATGATCAAACACTGCGCCGGGCTCCATCCGGTCACACGGGCCGCGGCGGTTGCGGCGGCGGCGGTCACCGGTGAGTCGCGGATTGAATCTGGCCGGCACAGCCTTTGGCAGGCCATGGCCGGGGCCGTCTGGGGTTGGGCCATCGCTTGCATGCCCTTGGCCGGGCTGAAAGGCGCTGGCCGCTGGATGCGCAAGGTTTGCGGTCGCCATGTCTGATTTCCACATCGCGCGAACCCGCACGCGTGGTCGCAACTTTGCCATCATCAATGCCGATCGCCTGACTTCACACCTCCTTGCCTCCATCCTCCTCAGCTTTGCCGTCTTCGCGATCTGGCCTGCGATCGACCTGCGCGTTTCACAAGCCTTTCACGACCCGTTGACCGGGTTCGTGATCGACGGCCATCCGCTGACCGAGGCGCTGCGCTTGGCCGTCTGGATTCTCGCCATCCTGCTTTGCCTTGCCGCCACTGTCGGCACGGTCCTTGGCACGGCTGGTCGCGAGGTCCTTCTGCCAACCCGCGCCTGGGGCTTTATCCTGACGCTTTTCATCCTTGGTCCGGGTGTGATGGTAGAGATGCTGACAAAGCCCCACTGGGGCCGAGTAAGGCCAGCGCAAGTGACCGAGTTTGGCGGATCCCTGCACTTCAGCCCACCAAACGAAATGGTCGATTTCTGCACGCGCAACTGTTCCTTTGTTTCCGGAGAAGTCTCGGGCACCACGGTAACGGCACTGGCACTTTTGCTCATTCGCTTTCACCTGCGGCATAGACTTCACAAGACCGTATCGATCGTGTTGCTGGCTGCAGCTTTGGGCCTGCCACTGGCAATTGCCTTGCAGCGTGTTGCCGCCGGTCGGCACTTTCTGTCAGACACCGTCTTTGCCCTACTCTTTACGCTTCTCCTGGCGATGACGTTTTCGGCGCTGCTAAGACCATTTTTACGCAGGGTTCACTCGGCGCGACCAAAGCAAAACACGGTGTCGACAGATCACTGCTTCAGGTCCCGCCAATCGCTTACAATGCGGTGCGACTGCTGCAGGTGCACGTCAGGATATTGCAGAGCTTGGGTTGTCGAACCTGTGGGTTGAACCCGCGAGGCCTTAGCGAGCATTCCTCATCCGCCAGAGTCATAACGAGATGAAGCTCTTTGCGGTCGCATAAATGGCCGGTTGGGGGAAGTTCAGATATTGCTGCGACCGGGGATGAGTAGCGGCTAAGGGCCGGAAAGTGAAGTTTAGGGGGCTCACGCCCCCTTTTCGAACTTCAGTACCGGGATGCCGAGCTTCTTGGTAAGCGGTGCGTGAACCCCGTTGGGCTTTTAGATTGACGGTTTTTGGAAGGCCCAAGGCATGAGATCGTCAATGCGCGATGCGGGGTGGCCGTT
>NZ_JAVDWP010000019.1:0-29735 GCF_031457365.1 Pseudotabrizicola sp. 4114
TCACATAGGGCCGGACATACAGCGGCGACATCAGCCGCGGCTCATGCCCTTTCTGAAGACAAAAGCGCCCGATGTGATGTGCGCCGCCGCAGGCTTCCATCGCAACAACAGGGTGAAAGCCTATCCAGAAAATCCAGCAGTCGATGCCGCTGGAGGCGTTTGCGAAACACGACCGCTCCTGCAGCGTCCAGCCCGGCAAGACTGCAAACGGTCTTGCCCAGATCAATTCCCAAAACCTTGATGTCCATCAGATGCTCCTCTCTCCACCTATCTTCGTCACAATAGCAGCGGTTTGGTGGGAAGGCAGTTCATCCCATTAGCTCAATTCACCGATCGTCGGGCAGGTTCGAGGGAGATTCAAGTTACTGTCTTCCTCTTCTGATCGGCGTTGATGGCGCGTGGGCCCAGCGGTCAGGCGGCTGTCCCAAGGCACTCCGCCTGTCGCATATTTCTGCCACGTGGTGCAACAGTTGCGCAGCGTGACTATATGCAAAGCGCCGCCGCACATCTACGTCAGCAGCAGTATTGGCGGTGTCAGCAAGAGGGGAAGCTTCTTGGATTACATCTACATCGTGGCCGGATTGATCGGCCTCTTCCTCGGCGGCGAAGCGCTGGTGCGCGGCAGCGTCGGCATCGCGAAGCGGCTGGGCATGTCGTCCCTGCTGATCGGCCTGACAGTCGTGGGCTTTGGCACATCGACGCCGGAGCTGCTGGTGTCGGTGCAGGCGGCGCTGGACGATGTGCCGGCCATAGCCATCGGCAATATCGTCGGTTCGAACATCGCCAACATCTTGCTCATCGGTGGCCTGACCTGTTTGGTCTGGCCGATCCGCGTTTCGGGTGCAACGCTGAAGCGGGATACTGGCGTGATGATCGCAGCAGCAATGGTGCTGGTCCCAATCTTCATGACCGGGCAGATGGGACGGTTGACGGGGTTTCTACTACTGGCGGGGCTGATCGGCTATCTCGTCTGGGCCTATCTGCAGCTTGGCGACGCGCTCGATGGTGATGTGGACGGCGCAGTACCCCAGTCGATCCCGGTGTCTGTTCTGTGGGTGGTCGGAGGTCTGGTCGTGCTGATCTTCGGTGCGCGGTTCCTCGTCACGGGAGCCACGAACATCGCGCGGGACTTTGGTCTTTCCGAAGCGTTTATTGGCCTGACAATCGTGGCCGTGGGCACGTCGTTGCCAGAACTGGCTACCTCGATCATTGCGGCTTTTCGCAAACAGTCCGAAATAGCCATCGGCAATATCGTGGGATCCAACATCTTCAATGTGCTGGGCATCCTCGGCGTCACGGCGCTGATCGCGCCCATCCCGGTTGAGGCGAGATTCCTAACGTTCGACGTGCCGGCAATGATCGCAGCGTCTGTGCTGTTCACGGTTCTGCTGCTGACGCGACCGATTGTTGGACGCGTGCTGGGTGTGGGCCTCCTGATCTTGTATGTCGTCTACGTGTATTTCGCGCAGTAAATTGCCCGATATGCCCGCATAACTTCCATCACGCGCTGATTGACGGGGTGTATGAAAAGACCCGAGCGATGACCATACCGACGCAAATCGACTGCGCCCTTGATGCTCCTGATCGAGCCATTTAGATTTTCGTCGTGCTGGCAACAGCATTACGGAGGGTTGGCAAAGTCTGGTCAATGCAGCCGATTGATACTCGGCAATCCGCGCGAACGGATCGAGGGTTCGAATCCCTCACCCTATTCAAGGCTCGCTGCGGTTAGCGCTGTTGAGCGAGCCTTTTTTGATCTTATGCAGCAAATTTGATGCGTTTATTCGCTCCAACTGCATTCAAGCGCCATCTGATCACGTCTTTCGTCACCATCCACTCATTTGAGAGGGAGAACATATTCAGCTGTCGCGTTGCCCTTAAATCCGGCACACGGCGCCTTGGGCAGAGTTTGTTGCCCTTAAATGTGACATTCAGTCGCCACCTCGTCGGAGTTTTTCCCTGTTTCGCAGTATAAGCCGGTCAACTGCTGCAAGAAGGCGGGGTTCTTTTTCGAACGCACGAAGCAAGGCAACTCTTGCGTACCCATCGAGGCCGGTGCTGAACATAGCCTCCTTGACCAGTGGACGTGACTGAGCCGCGGCGATGGCAGCAAGGCAGAAGAGTCTCACATCGGGTCTGGGACTTTGAAGGGCAAAGGCCGTGTCCGCGCGAACGGACATAAGCGCCTTGGCATAGGTTGCCGCGCGCATGGCGCGTCGAAGTTTGTTGGAGCAGTTGGACGTCACCGCGCTTTCGAGCAACTCTGCCCCGCTTCGGGCACGGTGGCCGGACCGAAGCCGTCGCATTCAATTGGCTGGTAGGGTGCGAATGGCCTTGGCCGGAGCGACGGGAAACATTGCCCGCGTCAGCACCTCGCCGTCTGCGTTTACGGTCAGCCGCAGCGCCCGTCCTGCATGGCGGAAGGTCAGCCGAAAGCGGCCAAGATCAGCGTCCACTCCCGCCTCGCAAAGACTGGTGACCTCGCCCTTGCGCATCCGCGCCTGCAGCGTCGAGGGATCAAGGCCGAAGGCTGTGGCGATCACCGATGCATCCACCTCAAAGCCGTCCGTCGTGATAGTGACAGCGGTCATGCTTTAGCCTGCATCTGGTCGCGCATTGCTATTCCTCAACAGTTCGAGGGGCGGCAAGGGTTGGTCGGGTGACGTCAGGATACGCGCCGCCGCGCCGTCAAGATCCTCATACTGATTGTGGCGCATGGACCAGAAGAAAGCACCAAGACCAGTAGGGCCAAGGGCAATCGACACAGGGATCAGGAACAGATAGCTCATGATTCCGCCCCCCGCACTGCTGGCCGCATTGAGACCCAGGCGTGCCAGGTGCCGTGGCCCAGCAACGGAAAGATCACGATCAGGCCCAGCAGGCCCGTCACCGCCGACAGCGCAAATCCCGCCACCACAATCGCTCCCCACGGCAGCACGGCGCGCAGGTTCTGCGTGGTCAGAGCAAAGCTGGTGCCAAGCGCGGTCAGCGCGTCAACGCGGCGCTCCAGCAACATCGGGATGGAAAACAGGCTGATCGCCATGGCAAAGGCCGCGAACAGGCCGCCAACCGCAGTCCCCACCCCGATCAGCGCCCAACCGCGCGGCGTAGTCAGCAACTGGCCAAGGATCTGGTCGTACCCCGGAAACGGCAGCAGCCCGTAAAACAGCGCATACAAAAGATCCGCCGCGCGCAGCCACAGCATCACCAGCAGACACAGCAGCAGCCCCGCGAACACCAGCTGCCCTCGTGACCGCGGATGCGTCACGATCATGTTTGCCAGCGTCACAGGCTGCCCAGCCTGCAAACGACGGCTTTTTTCGTAAAGCCCGATCGCCAGCAGCGGCCCCACCACCAGAAAGCCCGACAGCGCAGGCAGGATCAGCGATGGCAACCCTATCGCGATCAGCCCCCAGATCACCGTCACCGACAGCGCAAAGACCGCAAGGCCGTAAGCCAGACTTTGCACCGGGTTGGTGCGGAAGTCAGACCATCCGGCGGCAAGCCAGTTGAAGGCAACCAAAGGCGGCAGGTTTCGCGCAAAAGCGGGGGTGGAGCGCAGTCGGGGGGCGATGACGGGAAGGGGTTCCAGCATGGCGTGCGTCCTCAGCAGGCGGGTTTGGCGGCGGGGCGGGCGGCGTCCACCAGCACGCAGCCGGGGGCCGTGTCGAACGCCAGCCGCACGAATTGCCAGTTTGCCGCGAGGACCAGCACCAACCCGGCGCAGGCGGCAAGGATTGCCCAGTGGCGCGGCGCGATCATGGGGCAACCCCCGACAGACCCTCGATATACAGGGCCATCGCGCGGATTTCGGCCTCGGTCAGCCGCGATTGCCAGCTGGGCATCTGGCCCTGACGCCCGACGATCAGGGTGTTGCGGATGCTGAGCGCATCGCCGCCGTAAACCCAATTCGCATCGGTCAGGTTCGGCGCACCGCTGCCCTCGACGCCCCGCGCATCCTCGCCGTGGCAGGCAGCGCAGTTGGTCTGGAACAGCACCGCCCCTTCGGCGGGGTCTGCGGGGATCACGCCGTTGCCAAGGGTCCGGACGTAATCGGTCAGCACCGAAATCTCGGCGCGGGCCAACAGCTCGTCGCGGCCAAAGGCGGGCATCTGCGCATAGTGCGTGTCGGGATGGGCCGCGTTGATGCCCACCCGCAGGGTCGTGGCAATCTCGTCCGCCGTGCCGCCCCACAGCCAGATGCCATCTTTCAGGCGCGGAAAACCCGGCCCGCCGATGCCGTCCGCGCCGTGGCAGGCCTGACAGTTCTGCCCATACAGCGGCGCGGCGGTCGTCAGCGCGCGCGCCATCAGATCCGGGTCGGCGCGGACGGTGTCAAACTCCAGCGTCGCCAGCGCCTGTGTCCACCCGGCGCGGGCGGCATCGGCGGTGGCAAGGTCGGCAGCGACGGCGGTTTTCTGGTCAAGCCCCAGCAGGCCCCTCGTGAAGGTTTGCCCCAGCGGCCATGTCGGCAGCAAGACCCACGCCACCAGCGCGTAAAGATGGGTCACGACCATGAACGCGAACACGATGCGCGGCACGGGCGAGTTCAGCTCCTTGATGCCGTTCCAATCGTGCCCGGTGGTCAGATAGCCCGAAACGGGATCGCGTTCCTCTACGGACATGGGCGGTCCTCGGCGGTCAGGATGGACCGGGCGGCGTGTTCGGCGCTTGCGCGCCGCGACGGGCGGTAGGTTTGAAAGACCACGATCCCGAAAAAGCCCATCAGGTAGAACAGGCCGAATGTCTTGGCGATGATGACAAGGGTTTCATGGGTCATGGCTGCACCTGAGCATTGGGGGCATAGGGGGCTTGGGTCAACTGGCCCAGCACCTGAAGGTAGGCCACCACCGCATCCATTTCCGTCAGGCGCGGCGTGCCTGAAAACCGGCGCAGGGTGGTCGCCTCGCCGTAGCGTTCGGTTACACCTGCGGCACCGGCCGAATCCGGGTTTGCCTGCGCTTCGGCGTCGCGCGGGGCGTTGGCGATCATCTCATCGGTGTAGGGCACGCCCAGAGTGCGCAGCGCCGCCAGATGTGCGCCCAGATCATCCACCGCCAAAGGTGCCGTCGCCAGCCATGGATAGGCCGGCATGATCGAGGTCGGCACCACCGCGCGCGGATTGATCAGATGTGCCACATGCCAGTCGTCGGAATACTTGCCCCCCAGCCGTGCGATGTCCGGCCCGGTGCGCTTTGACCCCCAAAGCATCGGGTGATCGTATTGGCTTTCGGCCGCCAGCGAATAGGGGCCATAGCGTTCGACCTCGTCGCGCAGGGTGCGGATCATCTGGCTGTGGCAGGCATAGCAGCCTTCGCGGATATAAATGTTGCGGCCGGCCAGTTCCAAGGGCGTGTAGACCCGCATGTCGGGCAGGGTTTCCACCGTCTCGTCTATGGTGAACAGCGGCGCGATCTCCACGATGCCGCCAACGCTGGCCGCCAGAATGATCCCGATCACCAGCGCAATCGAGTTCTTTTCCAGATTGTAGTGGGCTTTGAACAGGGCCATGGGCTACTCCGCCGGTTGGGGGGACAGGGGGCGGTCGGCGGCCACATTGCACGCGCCCCGCACCGTCAGCCAGATGTTGACCGCGCCCACACAGATGCCTGCCAGGAAGAGCGAGCCACCCACCACGCGGGCGATGTAATAGGGGCGCATCGCCTCCATGCTGTCGATGAAGGAATAGTTCAGCGTGCCCGCGTCGTTATAGGTGCGCCACATCAGCCCTTGGGTGATGCCCGCGTTCCAAAGGGCGAAAACGTAGGTCAGCAGCCCGGCCAATGCCAACCAGAAGTGCCACTCCACCAGCTTGGGCGAATACATCGCGGGTCGTCCCCAGATTTGCGGGATGACCGAGTAGAACGCCCCAAAGGTGACCATCGCAAGCCAGCCAAGCGCGCCGGAATGGACATGCCCCACCGTCCAGTCGGTGTAATGCGACAGCGCATTGACCGGGCGAATGGCCAGAAATGATCCTTCGAAGGTCGACAGCCCATAAAACACCGCCGCCACGAACATGAAGCGCAGCGTCGCATCATCGCGCACCCGGTGCCATGCGCCGTTCAGTGTCAGCAGCGCATTGCCCGCCGAGGCCCAGCTTGGCACCAGAAGCATCACCGAAAACGTCATGCCCAGCGTCTGCACCCAATGCGGCAGTGCGGTATAATGCAGGTGGTGCGAGCCGACCCACAAGTAGAAGAACGTGATCCCCCAGAATGACAGGATGGACAGCCGGTAAGAAAAGATCGGCCGCTGCGCCCGCACCGGCAGGTAGTAATACAGCATCCCCAGAAAGCCCGAGGTCATGAAGAATGCCACCGCGTTGTGGCCATACCACCACTGCACCATCGCATCCTGCACGCCCGAAAATGCCGGATAGCTTTTTGCCCCGGTCCAACTGACCGGCAGGGCGGCGGCATTCACAATATGCAGCATCGCCACCACCACGATAAAGGCGAGGTAATACCAGTTTGCGACATAGATATGCGGCTCGGCCCGGCGTTTGAGCGTGCGCAGATACAAGACCAGAAAGGTCACCCAGACGATGACCAGCCAGATGTCGGCGTACCATTCCGGCTCGGCATATTCCTTGGACTGGGTGATCCCCATGAAATAGCCGCTGACCGCCCAAAGGCAGAACAGGTTATAGCCAATCAGCACGAACCATGGGCTAAGCTGATCTGCCAGCCGCGCACGGCAGGTGCGCTGCATGACGTGAAACGAGGTGGCGATCAGCGCATTGCCGCCAAAGGCAAAGACCACCCCCGTCGTATGCACCGGGCGCAGACGGCCATAGCTGGACCACGCCTGCCCGAAGGTGGCGTCAGGCCAAACCATCAACGCTGCCACCCACAACCCGATGGCCATGGTAAAGACGCCCCAGATCATCGCCAGCACGATGCCCACCTTGATCGGGTCGTCGTAATACTGCAGCAGCCGCGCAGGGTTCGGCAGCGGCTCTTCCAGCACGCCCCCCACCGCAAAGACCAGGATAAGACCAAGGGCAAGCGCTATGAACCCATGCACTGCCATGGGGTCGTGATTCCCCACCGCCGCCATGGTCAGGCCCAGCAGGGCCAAGAGTGCCGCTAACGTCATCGCCACGTTGCGCTCTGTGCGGGTCAGTTGGGCAATCATTCAAAAGTCCTTTGCGGGCGCGGCCGGTGTGGTGCTGATAGCACCCGGGAAGCGCCGTTTCGTTGCTGCAGATCAGCCTGCAAGCGATTCAAACCCCGGTTCCTGCCATCGCTCGAACACCGGGTGCAGCGGGCAAGGCAATGTCGGCAAGCGTGGACCGATCAAGATCGGCCAGAAACGCCGCCTCGGCGCTGCGCAGGCGGGATTTCAGGCGGCAGCAGCCCGTGAGCGTGCAATCGCCGCCCGTGGCCGCAAAACACTCGACCAGCGGCTGCCCTTCTTCCAGTAGGCGCACAATGGCGCCTACCGAGATCGTCTGCGGATCAAGTGCCAGAGTAGCGCCCCCACGGCCACCTCGACGCGTGGTAACAATGCCGCCCTGCCCCAACCGCTGAATGATCTTGGTCAGGTGATGGCGCGACAGGCCGAATTCATCGGCCAGCTCGGCGGTGGAAAACGCGCGGTCCGGCGCGCTGGCAATCCGCATCAGCATCCGCAGGCCGTAGTCGGTGAAAGAGGTCAGGCGCATGGTCGCAGGAGTCCTATTGAATCGGTATTTTCAATACCCATTAACAGGCCTAGACCGTAACACAACCCTGAAAGACCAAAGCCGATGATGCATCCCGATGCCGCTGCCCCCCAAATCCGGTCCACCCGCCCTGCGATGACCGTTGCGTTGATGGCCGAAACCGGGCTGAACGAAGCGATCCTGACCACGCTGGTGCACCGGTTCTACGACAAGGTTCGCGCCGACCCGGTGCTGGGCCCGATCTTTGGCGCGCGCATCACTGACTGGGAGCCGCACCTTGCGCGGATGGTCGAATTCTGGGGCTCGGTCGCGTTGATGACCGGGTGCTATCACGGCTCTCCGGTTGCCAAACATGCCGACCTGCCGGTGACGTGGGCGCATTTCGAACGTTGGCTGGTGCTGTTTCGCGAAACCGCGATTCAGGTCTGCCCCCCCGCCGGGGCTGCCCACGTCATCGCCCGCGCCGAGCGCATCGCCCGGTCGCTGAACCTTGCCATCGAGGATGCCGCGCGGGGCCCCGCCGGTATCCCCGACCTGGGCCGCGCGCAGGACACAAGACAGAAAGGCGCATCTGATGACGGGCGTTGAGGACACCTCAGTCGCGCTAACACAGTGGCGTGACAGCGAACGCGCCCGGTTGCTGGATCTACGCTTGGCCATGTCTGTGGCCACGCGCCATGCCGCGTCAGTGGCTGTGGCCGAACATCTGGACAGTTTGCTCGCCGACCAATGCGGGCCCGTTGCGGGGCTGACCATCTCGGCATGGTGGCCCATCAAGGCCGAATTGAACCTGCGCCACTGGATGGAGCGGTTGACAGCTGCCGGGGCGCGGGTCGCCCTGCCGGTCGTGTTGATGCGGGCAGCACCGCTGGTGTTCCGGCCATGGACACCGGATTGCCAGATGGAGCAAGGGGTCTGGAAGATTCCCGTCCCCGTTGACGGGCCAGAGGTCACGCCGGACATCCTGCTTGCGCCGCTGGTGGGCTGGGATGAGGCGGGATATCGCCTTGGCTATGGCGGTGGCTATTTTGACCGCACGCTGGCCGCATTTGCCGCACGGCCGATGGTGATCGGCGTTGGGTTTACTGCGGCCCGGATCCCCACAATTTTCCCGCAGCCCCATGACATTGCCATGGACCGGATCGTGACCGAGGCCGGGATAGAAGGCACCGCGCGGGCCTGAGGCGTTCCGCCGTGGCCGCGATGCTCGCACCCGGCGTAAGCCGCGAATTTCCGCAGGCGCATGCGACCGCCTTCGCCGAAACGTTGCTTTGGCACAACGTAGGCCAGCAGCAATCGGGATAGATTTCGGGAAATGATCGTTCTCGAAAGGAAACAAGATGCTGACCAGACGCGCTGCACTGATGGGGGCCGCCTTGGTTGCGGCCTCGCCCTATGTTCTGAAAACCTCCGTCGCGGCGGAAGAGGTGATGGACACCTCTGGTGCCGCCCCGGTCGATCTGTCGGCCATGACGCGGCGCAAGGTGAAACTGGTCGCCCCGCCTTTCGTGCATGCGCATGAACAGGTGGCGACGGTCGGCCCGCAGATCATCGAGTTCGAGATGAAGATCATCGAGAAGGAACTTCAGGTCGACGAGGACGCCTGGATTCAGGCAATGACGTTCAACGGATCGGTCCCCGGCCCGCTGATGGTGGTGCACGAGGGCGACTATGTCGAACTGACGCTGTTCAATCCGCCGGAAAACATGATGCAGCACAACATCGACTTCCATGCCGCCACTGGCGCGCTTGGAGGCGGGTCGCTGACGCTGGTGAACCCCGGCGAAAAATGCGTGCTGCGGTTCAAGGCAACGCGGCCGGGGGTGTTTGTCTATCACTGCGCGCCGGGCGGCCCGATGATCCCCTGGCACGTCGTGTCGGGCATGTCGGGCGCCATCATGGTGCTGCCGCGTGATGGGCTGAAGGACCATCTGGGTCAACCAGTGTCCTATGACCGCGTCTATTACATCGGGGAGAACGATTTCTACATTCCACGCGGCGAGGATGGTGCCTACATGCGCTTTGCCGATGCGGGGGAAAGCTACTCCGACACGCTTGAGGTGATGAACGGCCTGATCCCGTCGCATGTGGTGTTCAACGGCCGGGTGGGCGCGCTGACCGGAGACAAGGCGCTTACGGCCGAACAGGGCGAGACGGTCCTGTTCATCCACAGCCAGGCCAACCGGGACACCCGCCCGCACCTGATTGGCGGTCATGGCGACCTCGTCTGGGAAACCGGCAAATTCAACAACGCACCGGAACGCGATCTGGAGACGTGGTTCATTCGCGGCGGATCGGCGGGGGCGGCGCTGTATACCTTCCTGCAACCCGGCGTCTATGCCTACGTCAACCACAACCTGATCGAGGCGGTCAATCTGGGGGCCACGGCGCATGTAATCGTCGGCGGCGACTGGAACAATGACCTGATGGAGCAGGTGACCGCCCCGGTTGAATACGACGTCGCCCATGAGGGCCGCACCGCGCTGCCATGAACCTGACAGCCGATAGTGGGTGGTCCCGGGGTCCGGGGCCGCCCTTTTCGATCCGGAGGGCCGTCATGAAACGTCGCGTCGCAGTTGTATCACTGGCCGTGATCACCCTTGGGGCTGTCGCCGTGCTTTGGCCCGCCCCACCCATCCACCTTGATGCCCCCGAAACCGTGCATCTGCCAGCCGCCCGGCAGGCTTACCGTCCGGCGGGCGAGTTTCGGCAAGGAACCCGCATCATCGACGCGCCGCCGCTGCAACAAACGGCAAGCGCCATCGACATCATGAAACACCACGTCACGGAAGCCGACTATGCGCTTTGCGTGGCCGAGGACGCCTGCCCTGCCCTACCGTCCAAAGGACGTCACGACTTTGCCCAGACTGGCGTCAACTTCACCGATGCCACGGCCTATGCGTCGTGGTTCTCGGCGCGCAGCGAGCAGAACTGGCGCCTGCCGACAGATGCCGAATGGCTGCGCGCAGCGGCAGAACGCGGCAGCGATGATGGATTTTCCGCCGAGGCCAATGGCACCGACCCCTCACGCCGCTGGATCGCCGCCTACCTGCGCGAGGTGGAATTGCGCGGCGAGGCCGACCTTGAGGCCCATCCGGTCGGGCATTTCGGGGTCAACTCCGCAGGCGTGGCCGACATGTCTGGCAACATCTGGGACTGGACCGAGACCTGCTTTCAGAACGGCACGCTTAGCCCCGATGGCGCGACCATCATGACCCAATCCGACTATTGCGGCGTGCGCGCGGTGCAGGGCAAGCACCGCGCCTTTGTCATCGACTTCATCCGCGACGCGCGGTCAGGCGGATGCGCTGCGGGCGTGCCGCCGGATTATCTGGGTTTTCGGCTGGTGCGCGACAGCATCGGCTGACCTACTGTGTTCTGGCCCATCGCGCTCTGGCCAAACTGGAAATGGCCAGGCGAAACCAAAAAAAGGGCGGCCCAGATGATGGGCCGCCCTTTTTATCATGCTATTTCAACTACTCGGCGATCTGGGCGAGCAGCGGTTCAAACCGGGTCTTTGCCTTGCCTTTAAGTTCGACGGCCATGACCGCGTCCTTGTTGACGGGCGCACCGGCCTGGATCAGCGCGACCATGCCCATCGACAGGTGCGGCGTGCATTTCACGCCATACAGGCCCTCGGCGGTCAGGGTCAGGACATAATCCTTGCCCATGGCACTTTTGAATTCTTCGACGCTTTCAGGCAGCATGCCCTTGATGCCCTCGGCATTGTGGCCCTTGTCGGTGGAGATGAAGGTGACGGTATCACCGACAGCGGCTTTTACGAAGGCAGGCTCGAACACCATGGCACCTTCGGCACCCTTGTTCAGCATCAGCACATCAAAGTTCTCTGCATAAGCGGCGGAAGCCAGCAACAAGGCGGCAAGGCTGGCGGCGATCAGTTTCGGAAACATGGCGAGTCCTTTCTTGGAACGGAAGCGATTGGTCTTGCATCCGTTCTAGGCTAAGGTCGCGCGCGGCTCTTTGCGCTGCCACAACATCGGAGGCTTTGTGTTAAAGAAACTTGACGAAAGCCTGCTGACCGATCTGCCGCCATTTCGCAAACTGTCTCGCCCGCAAATCCGTGAGATTTTGGATGCGGCAACACCCCTGCGTTTCGATGCCGGGGTTGCGGTCTTCAGCGAAGGGATGCCGGTCGAGCGGTTCTTTCTTCTGATGGACGGCCATATCCGGGTGATCCGCACCACGCCCGGCGGCGACCAGATCATCGCGCTGCATATCGCACCGGGGCAGCTGTTCGGCATCGGGGCCGCATTGGGGCGTACCACCTATCCCGCCACGGCGATGACGGCGGATGAGTGTCTGGCGTTGGCCTGGCCAAACCGGCTGTGGGCCACATTTACTGAACGATATGACGGCTTTGCCACCGAAAGTTACCGCGTGATCGGTGAGAGGGTGGGCGAGATGAATAACCGCATCGTAGAATTGGCGACGCAGGCCGTGGAACAGCGGGTGGCCTGCGCCATCCTGCGGCTGGTCACCCAGACCGGACGCAAGGTGGATGGCGGCATCGAGATCGGCCTGCCGATCACCCGGCAGAACATTTCCGACATGACCGGCACCACGCTGCACACCGTCAGCCGGTTACTGAGCGGGTGGGAGCGTGACGGCATCGTGATGTCGGAACGGCGCAAGATCACAGTGACCGCTCCGCATCAGTTGGTCATCCTCAGCGGCGCTTCCGCCTGACTTCAGCGGCCATTCGGTTGACGCCGCGCCGGGTTGGGAAGCGTCAGCACCTGGGCAAAGCGCCAGACAAAGATACCGAAACCGACCGTCCACAGCGCCGCCGCGATCCACAGGCCCATGGGCACCGGGACGGCCACCCGCGCAACCGCCGCCAAAGCCACGCAAGCAAAGGCAAGCGTCAAGGCCGGCCCCGCCTGCAGGGCGCGCCCAGTATGCCCCAGCGAGGCGCGCATCATCACCGCAAGCGTCATGCCGCCAAAGCCGCCGATCCCCAGCAGATGATACCCGGCCGCGGCGGGCAATATCTCAAAAGACGCGAACCCAAGCGCCACCAGCCCCGCCGGAATGAAGCCAAAACCCAGATGCAGCATCAGGACCAGCGGTGACGACCAGACCCGCCACCCCCGCCAGCGCAACATCCGCGCGCCCTGCCCCACACCGGCCAGCATCAACAAGACGCCTGCCGGCATCGACATCGGCCAAACCACCCAGACCAACAGCGTCAATAGCATAGCTCCAAGGCTAACCGCGTCGAAACGCCCGAACGGCTCCGGCAGCGCGCCCGGCTCGGGCGACTTTTTGACCAGCCAGTTACGCGTAAAGCTGGGGATGATCCGTCCACCAATCAGCCCGATCAGCATCACCACCATCGCAAATCCAAGGCGACGGCCATAGTAGGCAGACCCTGCAATCATTGTCTCAAGGTGAAACGTGATATTGGCCGCAAGATACAGCAGCACGGCTGCCACGACCTTCAAATTGCTCCAGTTGCGCCCCGCCACAATCTCGATCGTGACCATCACCCCGATCGCCGCCATGAAGGCGCAGTCAGCCACCATAACTGCAACCTGTCCAAGCCCAAGCGCACCAGCGACTGCCAACCGCCCGGCCAGCCACAGCGCGGTCAGCGCCATCAATGGCCAGCCGCGTGTGGGCATGCGGCCGGTCCAGTTCGGAATAGCCGTGAATAGGAATCCCGCGATCACTGCAGAGGTATAGCCAAACAGCATCTCGTGGATGTGCCAATCCAGCGGCGAGAACGGGCCTCTCACGGCGATTTGGCCTGACCAGATCACCATCCACAGCGGCACGATCAGCACAGCAAACACGCCCGCCCCCAGAAAGAACGGGCGAAAGCCATAGCTGAACACGGCGGGCCCGATGAAGGGCGGTCGGATGACTTTGGACATGGCTTTGGCCTTTGGTTCTGACTGAGAAGGAGACCCTATTCGGACGCATCCAGTGCGGCCCCTGCGGCACGCGCGCCACAAGGCTGCATCATTCCCTTTGGGATCATGCCATACAGGTGCGGCGAGTGACATTGTGCTGGCTCAACCCGTGGAGGTTCCGATGCGTGCGCTTGACGTTCTTAAGCTGGCCCGTGCGCCGCCGTTTTGTTGCCTTGATCAGGTCCAGCTGCGCCGGGTGGTTGATCTGGCAAGGGTAAATCAGGCTATGACGGGCAGCGTAGTTTTCGACGAAGGCCAAACTGCGGCGCGGTTTTTCCTGCTCTTGGCCGGCACAATTCGTCTGGTCCGGATGACCGCTAAGGGCGAACAGATCATCGTGTTGCATGTGCCCGCAGGTCAGATTTTCGGCACTGGTGCCCCCCTCGGCCAGACATTGCGGCGGGAAACGGCCCTCGCCGCAGACGACTGCCAGCTTCTGTCCTGGCCAACGGCGCTGTGGCAGGACTTTGCGAACTGTTACGCCGGATTTGCGGCGGAAACGCTTCGCGCACATGGCGCGCGCGCCGACGAGATGAGCGACCGCATCGTCGAGTTGTCCACCAAAATGGTTGAGCAACGCATTGCTTGTGCCCTGCTGCGGATGATCGCGCAATGCGGGCTCAAGGTTGCGGGCGGGATCGAGATTGCCTTTCCGATCTCGCGCCAGAACATCGCGGACATGACGGGCACCACCTTGCACACCGTCAGCCGCGTCCTCAGCGCGTGGGAACGGCAGGGGGTAATCCGCAGCACCCGTTGCCACATCGTCGTGACCGATCCGCATCAGCTGGTGCTGACCAGTAGCGGCGCAGGCAGCCCCCTGCCCTCCTGTGCCGAGTCCTTTGATGCGACGTTGGCCGGCACCGATCACCCGGTCACCGCCCTGCGCAGGTCGGTCCGAAAGGCGGCCTCGTCCAACCCGTATTCCTCACAGGCGTCGATCACCGTGTGAAACGGAGCGATCGGGCAGCCAAAACACAGCATGCGACGCGACAAAAAAACCGCAGCCATCTGAGGCCAGTGATCAAACAGTAGGCGCAGCGATAGGTCGGGGTCGTCCAGGTCTGGCTCGCGCATGTTGCCTCCGCTTCGGCCGTGTGCCGCAACCTCTTCTCTGCTGCGAAAGCAGTCCGGTCGTTGTGCTGGAACAACGTCGCGCATCGCTGCGCCCTGTAGTCAGGCCTGATCCGCAACAATCGCCAGGACCGACCCAATGTCAGAGATCCTTACGAAGTCACGGGCAAGGAACATTTTTTACGGTGGATCTCTGTTTTTCGTCGTGGTGTTCGTGCTCATGACCATTCACTCGCACCGCTATGTGGTTAATATCTCTACCGCAGGCATGCCCCTGTCGCCCGAGGTCATTCTGGGCAAGCATGTCTGGGAACGCCACAGCTGCATCAACTGCCACACTTTGCATGGCGAGGGGGCATATTTCGCGCCCGAACTGGGCAATGTCATGACCCGTTGGGGCGTGCTGGAAGACCCTGAGGATGCATACCTCACCCTGGACGGCTGGATGGCCGCTCAGCCCAGCGGAATCGAGGGGCGGCGTCAGATGCCCCATTTCGAGATCACCCCCGAAGAGATGCGCGCCCTGTCAGAATTTCTGCGCTGGGCCGATCAGACAGACACCCAAGGCTGGCCGCCCACGGATGCGGGCTAGGAGAAAGACATGAAATATCAAACGCAAAAGGTGGCCTACGCCTATTTCCTTGTTGCCATGGGCCTGTTCGGCATCCAGGTTCTTGGCGGGCTTTTGGCGGGCTGGATCTACATCTCGCCCAACACGCTGTCGGAGGTGCTGCCCTTCAACATCATCCGCATGATCCACACCAACGCGCTGATCGTCTGGCTGCTGCTGGGCTTTTTCGGCGCCGCTTATTTTCTGGTGCCCGAGGAATCCGAACGTGAGATCTGGTCGGTGAAACTGGCCTATCTGCAACTTGCCATACTTGTCGTCGGCACGCTTGGTGCCGTGGGCAGCTACCTCGTCGGCATCCACGGGGGCCGCGAGTTTCTGGAACAACCCCTGTGGGTCAAGTTCGGCATCCTCGTCGCGGCGGTGATCTTCCTGCTCAACATCTCGATGACCGTGCTGGCAGGCCGCAAGACAGCCATCACCGGCGTGTTGCTGACGGGCCTTTGGCTACTGTCGCTGCTGTGGATTTTCGCCTTCATCAATCCCGATAACCTGAGCCTTGACAAGATGTACTGGTGGTTTGTCGTCCACCTCTGGGTCGAGGGTACTTGGGAGTTGGTCATGGCCGCGATCCTCGCGTTCCTGATGCTGAAGCTGACGGGTGTCGACCGCGAAGTGGTGGAAAAGTGGCTCTACGTCATCGTGGCCACTGCGCTGTTTTCGGGCATCCTTGGCACCGGTCACCACTTCTATTGGATTGGCCTGCCCGAATACTGGCAGTGGACCGGCTCGATTTTCTCGGCCTTCGAAGTGGTGCCGTTCTTTGCGATGATGTCGTTTGCCTTCATCATGGTCTGGAAAGGGCGGCGCACTCACCCCAACAAGGCGGCGCTTCTCTGGGCGCTTGGCTCGGCCACGGTGGCCTTCTTCGGCGCGGGGGTCTGGGGCTTTCTGCACACGTTCCACGGTGTGAACTTCTATACCCACGGCACCCAGATCACTGCAGCCCATGGTCACCTGGCCTTTTACGGGGCCTATGTGGCGATGAACCTTGCCATCATCACCTACGCCATGCCGCTGCTGCGCGGACGCGCGCCCTATAACCAGGTGCTGAACATGGTGTCGTTCTGGCTGATGACCGGAGGAATGGCGTTCATGACCTTTGTCCTGACCTTTGCCGGCACGATCCAGACCCACATGCAGCGCATCGTCGGTGACTATTATATGGACGTGCAGGACCAGCTCAGCCTCTTCTACGTTATGCGCTTCGGGGCAGGCATTGCCGTGGTGCTGGGGGCGATCCTGTTCATCTACAGCCAGGTCGTGGTGCGGCGTGAGGTCATCACCCCGAACACAATGCCCGAACCGGTGGGAGAGGCGACGTGAACGCGCTGACCCCGGATCGGGTCGATCCTTCGGCCCCCTACTACCGTCCCGTCGCACAGGAAGTGGCTCTCTTCGAAGCGGCCCATGCCAACGGTTTGCCCCTTCTTCTGAAGGGGCCGACCGGCTGCGGCAAGACGCGGTTCGTGGAACACATGGCCGCCCGTCTGGGCCGCCCGCTCTATACCGTTGCCTGTCACGATGACCTGTCCGCTGCAGACCTGATCGGGCGCTACCTTCTGCGCGGTGGTGCCACCGAATGGGTCGATGGCCCCCTGACCCGCGCCGTGCGGGAAGGGGCGATCTGCTATCTGGACGAGGTGATCGAGGCGCGAAAGGATGTGACGGTGGTCCTGCACCCTCTGACCGACAACCGCCGCACCCTGATGATCGACCGGACGGGTGAGGAACTGGTGGCACCTGCGGGCTTCATGCTGGTGGCCAGCTACAACCCCGGCTACCAGAACATCCTGAAACGGCTGAAGCCCTCGACCCGGCAGCGGTTCCTGTCGATCACCTTCGGCTTTCCCGATCCCGCCACCGAAACCGCCGTGGTAGCGCGCGAAAGTGGGCTGGATACGGCGCGCGTGGCCCCATTGGTGCGGCTGGCCGGGCACATCCGCGCGCTGTCGGGCATGGATCTGGAGGAGGGCGTCTCGACCCGCCTGCTGATTTATGCCGCGACCCTGATCGCCGGGGGCATGCCGATAGACCGCGCCTTGCAAGCCGCCGTGATTGAGCCCCTGACGGACGAGCCTGACGTGGCCCAAGCTCTGCGCGACGTCATCGCTTCGGTCTACGGTTAAGTCATGGCGCTGCACCCCAAAGACCTTATGGAGCCTGAGGAAACCGTCGGCAACCTCTGGCACGGAATGGCCCAGCGTCTGGCCCCCGTGGCAGGCTTTGCGGCCCATGCCGTAGCGCTTGAGGCCGTGCGCCCCGGTGTCACACTCCTTTTCCGCGCGCTTGGTGGCAAGCCGGGGGTCGAGGTGGCGGCCAGCGCCGCCACCGCCTCGCGCCACCGCCGGGGGGTGGGCGCGCATCTGGCCGAGGCGCGGGTGATGGAACATGTCGCCACGTTTGACGGTGATACCCTGCGTTTGCCCGCAGCAATAGATGCCTTTCCGGATACCACCCTGAACCGAGCGGCCTACCTGTGGCTGGCAGCACTGGCCGCCACTGCAAAGCCCTATACGCCCCCTACTGATCCGCTGGCGGCCGATCTTTCACATCTTGCCGCGATGAAAGCCGCCAGCGCTCGCGCCCTTGCGCTGTGCCCCGGCCTGCGCGCGCCCCATGCCGCGCTTTGCGCTTATCTCGCGGGCGCGCTGCGACTTTACCCTGCATCAGCCGCTGAACGCCTGGCCGCCGAGGACTTGGGCGCCCTTCTCATCGGCAATCCACTTGCCACTTACGCCACACCTCCCGCCCCGCGCAGCTACGCCCCCCTGCCGCCCGTGCCCGTGCACCTGCGCCTGGACCGCCCCGCGCGCAGTCAAACCGCCGCCCCCGGCGAGGAAACCACCACCGCCCCGCCCGGGCTTGCCACCGCCACCCGCAAGCAGGCCAGGCGTGAAGACAACGAGCAGGCCAACCGCACAGACAGTTTCATCATGCACCGGTTTGAATCGATCTTCTCGTGGGTCGAAAGCATGGGCCTTAACCGCGCGACCGACGATGACGATCTGGAAAACGCTCAGAAGGCGGCCGAGGATCAGGACCATATCGCCCTGACCAAACACCACAAACGCCCCGCCACCCGGCTGCGACTGCACCTTGACCTTGCGCCGCAAGACGCCGACCACGAGCGCCTGTCCGACATCTTCACCTATCCCGAATGGAACCACCGCGCCCGCGCCTACATGCCCGACCACACCCGCGTGTTGGACGCCGAAGGCCAGGCCGGCGAACGCTTTGCCCCCGATCCGCGCCTGATGTCCCGCGTCCGCCAACAGTTTCAGGCGATGCATCCCCGCCGAATCATCCTGCCCCGTCAGGTGGACGGGGCCGAGCTTGACCTTGACGCGCTGATTGCGGCCCAAGTCGCCATCCGCGCAACGGGCCAAGGCAGCGACCGCATCTTCCGCAACCTGCGCAACGTGGAACGAGATCTCTCGGTGGCGATCCTGATGGACTGCTCACGCTCGACCGAATCTGTGGTGGGCACCCGCAGCATCATCGACACCATGCGCGAGGCATTGGCAGCCTTGGCAGGCGGCATCGACGCGGCGGGTGACCGGCTGGCGATCTGGGGGTTTTCGTCGCTGCGCCGCGACCGGGTGTTTCTGACCCGGTGCAAGGGCTTTGATGATCGCATGACGCCCGAAGTTACCGCCCGCATTGGCGGCCTGAACCCCGGCCACTACACCCGCCTTGGGGCCGCGATCCGCCACGCTACCGCGCAATTGGCGATCGAGCCTTCGGCGCGCAAGCTACTTTTGGTGCTGACTGATGGCAAACCCAACGACCTTGACCATTATGAAGGCACCCACGGCATCGAAGACAGCCACATGGCCATGCGCGAGGCCCGACGCATGGGCCACGCGGTGCATGGCGTGATCGTCGATGCCGACGGGCAGGACTGGTTCGCCCGCATCTTTGGCCGAGCCGGGTTTACCTTGCTGCCCGACCCTGCACGGCTGCGCAACGCCCTGCCCGATATCTACCGATCCCTGACTTTGGAGAGCTGACATGCGCCTGACCCTGATCCTGCTTGCCACCCTGACACCCGCGCTTGCCGCCGCCGAAGCCTTTCAACGGCCGATCCCGCAGCCCCAGACCGCCGAGGCTGAATTGGCCTATCTCGTTGCCTCGTTGATGCTCCTCGCGGCGCTTGTCGCGGTACAATGGCTGGTCAGCCGCAGATGACCTCAGGGACCGGCTTGGTGCGTCTGTTTCTGTACCTCTATCCGTTCGGCGCAGGGGCGATGGCCGTAAATGTTTTCTTTGCCTCCCTGATCTGGTCGTGGATCGGCTGGCCCGTGCTGACCCCTGTGCACTCAGTTGTGGGCGGCGCGGTGCTGGGTGTGCCTGCCACATGGGCCTTCGCCCGCCATATCCGCAGCTTGATGGCAAAGGCGGATCAATGATCCTTTCAGGTTGGGCAGAATTCGCGGGCGCGCTGGTTGTTTTCATGGCGTCTCATTTCCTGCCGCGATGGGGCGGCCTGCGCGAAACCCTGATCGGCAAGATCGGTCGTCGCCTGTATTTTACAGGCTATGGCATCGTTTCCCTGGTAGTGCTGTTATGGCTGATCGGGTCCGCAAGCCGGGCACCCTTTGTGGAACTTTGGGCCGCGTCTGAATGGACCCGTAAGGTGCCAGGTATCTTGATGCCATTTGCGATGGTCCTCGCAGTGATCGGTGTGGGAACCCACTCGCCCTTTACCCTTGGCAGCAAGGGGGCAAAGGCACTTGATCCGGCAACGCCCGGTCTGGCAGCATTGACCCGGCACCCGTTGCTTTGGGCTTTGGCGCTTTGGTCGGCGTCACATCTGCCGCCAAATGGCGATCTTGCGCATGTACTTCTGTTTGGCGGATTTGCAGGCATGAGCCTTGCCGCAATGCCGATGTTTGACGGCAGGGCAAAGAACGCGATTGCCAGCGACGACGCGGTCCGGGCGTTTCAAGCGGCACCTGTTCTGTCACTGGCACCACTGTTCGATCCGACATGGCTAATCGAAAATCGGCGTGATCTGGCATGGCGTCTGGCCGTTGCGGTGGCGATCTGGGCCGCGGCGTATGGCCTGCATAGCGATGTGATTGGCGTTTCGCCAATCTCGTGAAGGTCAGACGTGGCCCGCTTCACGGCTTGCCAACGCATGCGGTCGCCCATCCTCGCGCCAATCCGGTGCCTCTACCTGCTCAGCGGGCTGCGGACCGATCGGCCAAATCAGGTCTGGTGCGCCGACATCACATACTGCCGATGCGCAAAGGCTATCTCTATCTGGTCGCCATTATTGATTGGTTCACGCGCAAGGTGCTGGCCTGGGGCATCTCCAAGCGGCCTGCGCGGAGTATGTATTGACGAAGCGGCCTTTCGCGCCGAGCTGCAAGCTGCAACGATCGCGGTCTTACGGTAAAGTTCTGGGTCGACGGCGGCCAGACTGGGCCGCAGCATGCCGGTCTCATCCACGCCACCGCCCATCACTACCAGCCGGTGCGGGTTGGTGACCACGACGAGGCAGCGGGAGCTTCTGATCAGGCCCTGTCTCTCCCACGTGCTCAACAACCGGCTGACCGTGTGCAGCGTCGTGCCAGTCATGTCGGCGATGTTCTGCCGCGTGATCGGGACCCCAATCTCAATCCCGCCCGGTACCTTGCGTCCCGACTGGGCGATCATCCTCAGCAGGGCGCAGGCGACCCGCTGCTCCACCAGCTTGGTGAACAGCTCGACAATACGGGTGCTCATCTCGTCGGCTCGGATGCCGAAGGTCCGCAAGGTGTCTGCGGCGGAGCCGTCATATGCACCGGAGAAGACCGGCCAAAGGGCGTTGGGCCAGGAGAGAACGACACAAGCACTTGCAGCAAGCGCCGTAACCCGATGAGTGGTCTGCCCCAGCGCCGTGCCGATACCGAACATCTGTCCTGCCGGAACATGCAAAACGATGATCCGGTCGCCCTCTGCCGTCCGACGGACAAAGCGGATGTTGCCGGCAAGCAGCATATGGAAATGCCCGACGGGTTGTCCTTCGTCGAACAACACGGCACCGGCGATGAGCCGGTTGACCTTCGCCACAGCCACAACCTTGAGAAGCTCGCGGGGAGGAAGCCCGCAGAAGGGCAGCGTGTCGCCAAGCCGGGCCGCGTCGATCATTTTCACTGTCATCGATACTGTCCTGAGGTTGAGCCAGCACAGGGGCACTGGCGTTTCACCTAAGGTTTCGTCAAGGCGATCAGTATGCTGCAGATCAGCTGTCGCGTTGCCTTTAAATCCGGCACACGGCGCGGGAGTGGAAAAGTTCTGGGGTTCAAGCAGCGTTGAGGTGCCGGGTTGACAGTCTTCCATCGAGAACGGCTGCTCTCACTGTAGCGACCCTGTGGGCGCCCCGTGGTGACCATCTCATTCGCTGCTTCTTTCCCATTCGGACGTTGGCGATTTCGTTGACCAAGCCTTCGGCGCGTGATGTCGAGACGGCTTTTCCTTGACGTCGGCGGCGCCCGTAGTCGACGAGAGCCGACATGTTGTGTGTCAAATAGGTCTGGAGGTCCATCGTTCGGGCCGCTGCCGACAGCGCCGCTTCCCTTGCATCACCGGGGGTGCAATCGCGAACCTCCATGGCAAACTGGAATAGCATTCCGAGTTCTGCCAGCGCGCATTGTGTCTGGCCATGCCAGATGCGCCATCGTAGCCGTTCAACAAGCGCTTCGACATCGGAGGTCTCGTCATTTTCAAACTGGGACAGCAGGGTTTGGAACGTCGTTTCCACATGCCTGATGCGGGCGGATATGTGCCACCAGTCGAGAACGTGTTCGACGTTTCCATTGACTGCGTTTCGCACAAGACGTGGAAGGGCGGGATCACCATCAGACAACACTGTTATGGCTGAACTAGGCGTCCAGCCAGCGGCTTTGAGATTGGACCTCAGGTATTCCAAGGGATTGTCAACCCCGGCCAGGTTCAATCCAAACCGCCTTTTGTTACCCTTTTTGCTCTCGATCGATCCGACAATGACTTCAAAGTTCCGCCTCTGGTATTCGGGTCTTGAGCGAACATATGCGCTGTCCAGAAACACTGTCATTTCGGACCTACCTGATTGCACGTCCGGGTCCGCCTGTCCCTCGGGACAGAAGGTTTCCAAACCGTCAGCGACGGAGGCAAGTCGGTTGCGGATTGTCGCGTGGTTCTGTCTGGCGCATGGTGTCAGCACATTCAAAATCCGAGCGGCTTCGCGAAAACTATGTCGAGCGGCCAGATCGGCCTGCAGCCTGCAAAGCTCCGGCGTCGCGTTTCCCGGTAGCATGCGAGTGAGCGGCGAGAAGGCCGCTGTGCTTTCCGGAAAACCCGGGAAACGGCACATGCAGATGCGGACCCTCGGTGCCTCGACAGTCACACGCCCGAACAGAGTATCTATCCGACGTGAGCGACGGTCATGGATGGGCAAGTAGGTATGGCAGGACTGGCAAACCCGTTCGATCTCACAGATTTCCTCGACCTGATCCTGCAGAACTGCACGCTGGATCTCTTTCAGGATCAATTTCCCTTAGGTAAGGTTTAACCCCAGATCTTCCGCGCTGACCTCTGTCGAACTCCGGTCCAAGACGCCAACTTCATGTACTCGGCGCTCGCCCCAGCCGAATTCCGTTTCGATCCTAATACGCACTTTCATGGTCAAACCTCCCGTCGTGACAGCAGGAGACTAAGTCGCCTTCAATTTGAAACCCCAGAACTTTTCCACTCCCGGGTAAAAGTTGGGGGCAACGTCACCACCCTTGAACATCAACCAAGATACTCGCCATCTGGCCCGGCCGCAGAAAAACGCACCAGAATGCTAGGGTCGCCAATTACACTCTCGGCAGGGAGAATAACAATCACTTCTCCATTGAACAGAAGCTCCACTGATGCCTCCGACCTATAAAATGAAATCTTCTCCCGCATTTCGTCGTCATTAAATGGTTCGCGCAAGATGATATCGACTACTAGCCTGTCAGAGCTATCATAATCCCTTAAATCAACCGGCTGATCGCCCAGCTGAATATAAGCAACAATGCTGTCGGATCCGTCCCCACCATATATTATGTCGCCAGCGGTCGCGATAATCGTGTCATCTCCGTCACCGCCGTATACGTAGTTGGGATTACTTTCGAGTATGCTGGAAAGCGAAGCCGTCCGCTGGGACGGTTCAGTCATCCAAACTCCGTGCCCATCAAGAAGATCGTCTCCTCCTCCTCCAAACAATGTGTCGCGCCCTACCCCACCTATCAACGTGTCGTGACCCCAACCTCCACGCAGCTCGTCATTTCCAGCATCCCCAGATAGAAAACTTGCATTGGTTTCTGAGCCTAGCGTATCATTGCCCGATCCACCAAACGCTACAGCAGAACTTTCCGTCAACTCGACTGAGTCATTCCCCGTCGCCCCATATATTAGAAAATTACCGTCGGATGCGACCACGGTGTCATTCCCCGCGCCACCAAAAATTTGGGCTGTCCAAGGACCCGACGTTTCCAAAACACCTCTTTCGAAAGAAACCTCAGAAATAGCTCCGGATCCACCCAGTAGTATCGTGTCGTGGCCATCGCCGCCGATTAAAAAAAATGGACCACCATCGTCTTCTTCGGGAATTAGCTCGTGTGAGCCAAACAGAAATGTTGCAGATTCTTGATCTGTTATATAGTCTGATGGTGCCACATGAATCAATTCGCCCGCTGTGCTGTAGGCAGTCAGCGTAATGTTATCCATAGGTGGTGAATCAAATCCAGGAAAATCTAATTCGAGCCATCCTTCACCCGCAGAAACAGAGATCCAAGCGCCATCGTCATCCTGCCCCCAAGATAGTTGAACAGAACTATGGTCACTTTCGATCCGAAGCTCTTCCACTGCCCCCTCTAATTGGGTAACATCAATTATACCTGAACCATTCTCAGGAATAGCGACTTTTAGGGTGTTTCCTTCTAGATTTGTGTCGGGAGCTGTCTCATCAATATCATGGGCTGGTTCACCGTCTTCCGGCTCATCAACGCCACCATGTACATTGTCATCAGTGCCTGGTAGATAATCAATCAAATCTCCGTCCGAATCGTCTTTATCATCATCCAAGTGGTCAATAGACTCTTCATCAGAATCCTGACCTAAGTTCAAAAGCAATGCTGAAAGCAATATGCCTCCCGCTATGAGCATTCCAAGTGCCATTACCGCTGTTCCCGCCTTTTTGCCATTTCTTTTGCTACTTTCCCTATAGTGATGTAGCGACTGTCAGGATGATCTTTATGATCCGCCTGCCTGCCAGGCGTTCGAAAGTAAGCTCTGCATATTATCAATACTATAAAACGAATAATCGCTAGGAACAGACTAACGAGAAATGCATATCTAGAAACTGTCTCGGCAAGTTTGGGCCCAACAACCCAGTATACAGCTATGAAGAGGCGACCAAAGGTACAGCCTCTTAAGACCTCGTCCCGGTACCATCGGAGAAGCCAAACGTCCGGGTGATCTGGATCCGCATAAACAGCCGTCGCAACGAAGCATCCAGCACTTGTTTCTACGGATGGAGCTTCTGGCGCGTTTGGCTCGCCATTTTCAGACTCCTCTTCGTCTGATGGCGGCAGGGGGGGCCTATTTGCGGGTGATTGCAGTCCTTGCAGCCATGAAGCATCATCAAGGGCACTGTCCTCGGGAAGATTGCTCAGGCTTTCCATATCCGAGAAGAATCTGGCCATCATGTCGTTGATGTGGCGACTCGTAGCATCATCGAATGAGTGCGAAAGCTCGCTAAAGTGAGAGCTGTCAACGCTCGAAAGCAGGGCTACCATCTGCTCATAGTCCAAACCCTTCAGAAATGAGTTAAGTTCTGGACCTTCCATTTCGGACAAAAGTTCATGGCGATCCGACTCTGGAATATCGCGAATGAACTCTTGAGCTTCAATTCCGTCCATCCCATTAAGAAAGCTCGAAAGCCGCTCTCCATCAAGGTTCTGAGCAAGTAGAGCTGGATCTATTGTTGACCTATATGCATCATATTCTTCTGACCCCATAGCTTCTGTCAAAGATTTTACCTGAGCAGGGGTGAGCACGGTCAGTAGATTGGCCTGATCGAGTGTGTTGAGGGCTAAAGGCTGATGATCAAATAGCCGATCAATAACCGCATCCTTTTGACCGGCAGCTCCGCGAATTGTGGTGAAAGTGCCTCCGTCGTGCTCGATAATGAGATCCCCAGGACGGTTGTCGCTGTAGTAAACCTCGACCATCCTTTCACGAACTTGATCAACACTTTCATACTGGCCCTGAAATGATATCAGGTCTTCATCTTCATTCGACCAGTCCTCAATAACAGAGTTGCCTGTCGTAGAAATTGAAAAGGTGTCTGCCCCTTTCCCGCCAAAGAGAACATCTTCGTCGCCCGTGGCAACAAGGGTATCGTCCCCATTCTCTCCTCTCAGAGTATTGTCACCTTCGCCACCAAACAGGAGATCAGCGTGATTGCCGCCACGCATTTCATCGTCGCCGGCTCCCCCCAAAAGGACGTCAGAGCCCGAAGCGCCGTCTAATCGATCATCGCCACTGCCGCCGAAAACTAGATCATGGCCCCCGCCGCCGTACAGTCGATCGTTACTTGTTCCTCCATCGAGGATATCCCTTCCCTTTCCACCATAAAATAGATCGTCGCCTTGATGCCCGAGGAGGGTGTCGGAAAAGTCCGTGCCGACAAGTGTGTCCGCATATGAGATTCCTGGTACAGGGGAACCAATTTGTCCTTCTATCTGAACACCTTCCTCTCCCATTACGTACTCAATTCGAGCAATTTCCCCGGGCTCAAGCTCTACTATTAGGTCAGAGAATTCTTCTCTTGTATAAGTGCGCGTTACAACTTCCGCATAGGGTGCGTAGTCGGGCGATGCTTCGTTTTCTGACGTAGTGGGATCATCGTAGAGTTCAAAAGTTTGTACCACAATATGATGTGCATCTTCAAAAAGCTCATTTACCTCAAGCTCCAGGCGAAGCGCCTCATCTGAGCGTGATGAAATATAGACCACTGCTCGATCAGCGTTTCCAAATGAAGCTAACGTATAATCGACATTCTCTTCACCTATATTGCTGGTAGAATTGACAATATGATCAATATTCAAATCAAGTACTTGCAAATCCGCCGTCGTTGTGAACAAAGAGCGAATCACTTCACCCGCGGGTGTAAGTCGAAACCCTGGGTCATCTGCGCTTATCTCGCCAGGTATTGCTAAACGAGTCAGAAGCTTGGGAAATGACGTGCCCCAGATATCCGCTGTTGCAACTTCTTGGATTGCCAGGCGCTCATAGCTCTCTATCAAAGATGATCCTTGATAGAATCCAGTATCTGCGGCAGGGCTATTAAATATATTCCATTCCGTAACATGCAAATCAAGATCACTGAACCCGTCAGCTTCCTGCCATGCGTCTATAGATCCAAAGTGTTTGTTGAGGTTGTCAATTCCATCAAGGTTTCTGGGGTACCAATGGATAATTACGCCGTCAATATGCTGTCTCGCTTCCGGATCCAACGAGGCTATTATTACGTCATTATCAGAGCCCTCCCAAGGAGGTCCTGCTTGCACCAGAATATCAGGCTCATTAAGAAGGCCATGCGGTCGGCTTGCTGCAACTTCCTCAAACGCTCGACCCAGAGAGGTTGCCATTTCATTGGCTACCAAACCATATTCGGCAGCGGTCATCCTCCCGTTCATGTAGTATTCGTTTCCGATTTCAAACTGTCGTATAGTGATATCCCCATACCTGCCGGATACCAAATCCCGCGCTAAATCCACCACTTGATCAAGTGCGTCCTGATCTACGGAAACGGTGCCGTCCGGGTTCCTGATCAGGAGGCCTTCAGTGGGCAGAACAATGCTAATTTCTGAATTCTGCTCACTTGCATGATTGAGAAACGACTGCAGCGACGCAAATTGGCGGCCGTTAGGCAACGTGATGGTTGGTTGCTCAGACGAAATCCATTCCAACCAAGTTGAACCTGTGGGCGAAAGATAGCGCTCGGTAACATCACCTCCTGGGAAGCGCATCGATGATAGGTTGAGGGTATCTGCAACTGCGGCCGAGGAATCACTTGCTGAAATGTAGTTTGCGGTAGCGACAAAATTTCCCCCATGAAGATCACGGGAAATTTCGCTACTTCCTCTAAGTCCTTCCCAAACTGTGCGGTACATAGAAATCCCATACGTAGATGGGGAATTGTTGCCGCCTTTGCCTTAATGCCGGATTGCCAAGGTCCCCAAAAACTTCTTTGTCTTCAGATTTCTGATACTAAGATTAACAAATCTTGCCTATCGGCGTGGGATGCGAAGGAGAATGTCATGTCGCTAGGGCTCGGAAGGCAGAGAGCTTCATCAAATACAAGGTGTTACTGCTAGATGGTTTCCAGCCGATATTCGATTTATGGTAGCCATTATGTTAAGAGACGAACAAATTTTTCTTTCTCGGCTTGTACTATCGAAGGTGCCAAATGGCGAAATGCATCCCTGCTAGACCGCCTCATCCAAGACTCGACGCTTGCACATAATCAAAATTGTTCGATTAATTTATTTGAAGTGTAGACGGCTCCACGCGCAGATCCGTGATTCAAAGCTCACTATCTATTATAGATGGATTGCTTTAATGATATCTTGATCAAATTTCCGCGATAGTGCCGTTGGTGCGGACAGGTTCCGAATCCAATCGCTGAACGCGCTGAGGCCGAAGCGGTACACGGGGAGCGCATAGATCCGGCTAAGCAATTGATTTTGTTACAAAATGTGACGAGATTCTAATATTCCAAGAGCAACAGGTTGAAGTAGTCAATTATTAACTATTCATGCTCACATTAACTGTGTCTCGAAGAATGCTAGCGCAGAGGTAGTTGATGCTGCAGCCCAAAGATATTTTCGAATCTTCAATTTACGAAAGAGAAGCATCAACAGCATCTCGACCCGAGCAAAGTGAACTTTGGCCAGGAAGCTACTATGCACCGACATTAGGCCGGGCACCATCTCCGTCAGCCCCCGCGATGGACTACATCGTGGTCCTTCTCGATCCGAGCGTCGGCAAAATTAAGCTAACTGATCTTGACATTGGCGAACTTCTCGGAACCACTTCGCATCCTGTCATTAATTTTATTAGAGATAGCCATTTTGAATTAAATCTCAACGATACTCCCAATGATACTTACAAGTCGCGAGACTTTACGGTATGGAATCTAATAATCGGAGTCATCGTTGTCTACTATTTAGTTTTTGATGCTGACGATGTTGAGTTCATCTCAGAATCTATAAAAATTGTGGAACAATTGATAGACGCCAAATCCGAGCCTGAGGTTATCTATAATTTTGCTAAGTTTATAAACGTGCCTTTGGATAGACTTCAGCACCGGCGGGGCCTGTTGTTACAGGATGAAGGTGTGGATTTTGAGGAACTTCTCTTCTCATGCCTCAAGGTAATTCAAAGGTACTATCTACGCAGCTTTTGCTCGACATCAAAAGCATCGCTCAAGAGAGAAGCAAGTTCTAGGTCGATCTGTGGAGGAAAATTTCAAATTCACTTTCAGTTATATCATCACTACCTAGGTATAGCCAGACACGACCCACTGAGATAGGCATATCAATCGGTACGCATGGCACCTAGTAAATCTCAAGTCAAAAGCATCATGATGCTTGCGTATTCTGATAGGCATCGAGACGCTTATAATCATCGCAATTGGTTAAAATTTGAGGTTGGTTTTATGAACGGTCGCTGGATATGCGTATTGAACCCCGAACATACTAGAAATTTTATTAGGCTGTCATGCTGGCGGGCGCCATCTGCTAGGGTCAGGACCCATTAATCTGCTTGAGGCCGCCGCCGCTGCGTGATTCAAGGCCCCCGGTGCTACGGGGGGTGATCATGAGCAATCTATTTTGGCTGACGGACGAGCAGGTGGAGCGGCTGAGACCGTTCTTTCCGAAGAGCCACGGGCAGCCGCGCGTCGATGATCGGCGGGTTTTGAGCGGCATAATCTTCTTCAATCGCAATGGCTTGAGGTGGTGCGATGCGCCCAAGGAATATGGCCCGCCGAAGACGCTCTACAACCGATGGAATCGGTGGGGTGACATGGGGGTCTTCGCCAGGATGATGGAGGGGCTGGCCTCAAAAGGCACCGAGCAGAAGACCATCATGATCGAAGCGACCTGTCTGAAGGCGCATCGCACGGCTTCGAGCCTGCGGGAGAAAAAGGGGGGCCTGACGACCAGCGCGGGCGCTTGATCGGTCGGACCAAGGGTGGGTTGAACACCAAGCTGCATGCCGTCACCGACGCGAGGGGGCGTCCGCTGAAGTTCTTCCTGACCGCAGGCCAAGTCAGATGGAGTGGTTGCCGCCCTCCCTAGACGGCATCGCAATGTGCCAAGGTCGTGGTGTTCAACGCCACGCGCAGAGGAGGACGGCGAGA
>NZ_JAVDWP010000020.1:0-25741 GCF_031457365.1 Pseudotabrizicola sp. 4114
ACATGACCTGACATTGCGGGACCCTGGGCGGCACATGCGCCTGATGCATAATTCTGCGCGGTTGCATCAGCTTCAGCTCCACTTCATTGCGTACAAGACGGACGCATCAGGCGTGGACGTGCGCGCGCCAAAGCTTGAAAACAGCCTCCTGGTGAAGATCCCTCTCTCGGGCACCGCCGAGATTTCCCAAGGGAGTGACGTCAGGCAAGTACGCGCCGGCATGATCTACATCGCCGAACCCCGCAAGCCTCTGCAGTCGTCCATGTCCTCCGATTATCAGCAGCTTACCCTGCAGATCCCCATGTCGGTCCTGTTGCATGCCGCCAGCACTGAACTTCAAAACCAGTGTCCGGAGTCGCTGCACTTCGACTTTGAGGCTGTCAATTGCGCCCCCGCGGCACGCCTGTTCCTCGGCACGCTCGGTTCAATCTGTCATGCGTTGGAAATGGGCGACGGTCTGCTTGACCAGCCCATGGTTCAGCGCTCGTGTCAGATGACGCTGCTTTCGCTTCTCCTGTCACTGCCCAACAGCTTGTCGGATCGTCTGGGGCGCGGCCAGCACAGCGCTGTCCCCTACTACATCCGACGCGCCGAAGAGTTCATGCGCACCCATCTTACCGACGATATCGGCATAGACGACCTGGTTCACATTGCCGGTGTCAGCAGACGTTCGCTGCATGCCGGGTTCCGGCGCTTTCGTGACACGACGCCTCTGGGCTTGCACAAGATGATGCGGCTTGAAGCGGCGCGCGCCGATATTCTCAAGGCTTCCGAAACGTCCCGCACGGTGACCGATATTGCCACGACGTATGGCTTTTATCACCTGAGCAAGTTTGCGCGGGACTTCCGCGCCACCTTCGGTGCCCTGCCATCCGAAATGATGCGCAGCGCCAATCGCTGAAAACCAAAGTATTCTGCGCTTGCGGGCTACCCCTTGCCCCAATCGCCTGTCGCACGGCGCAGGACCGAGAAACAATGCCGCGAGCAATATTCGCAGGAGAGAGCCCAATGCCCCGTTTAGACAACGACCTTTCGATCCTTGGCGCAGCGGCTCAGGCCTATCTGGCCAAGCCACATGCGCCTCATATCGGTGGTCGGCCGCATTCTACAGGCGCCAGCTATGAGCTGACGGACCCCACCAGCGGCCAGGTCTTTGCCAGTGTGGGCATTGCGACGGCAAATGATGTGGACGCCGCAGTGAAATCGGCACGTGCGGCGCTTGGTGGTGCCTGGGGGCGGATGCGTCCGCATGAACGTGAACTTGCCATGCTGCGGCTGGCAGACCTGCTTGAACGCGACGGTGCCGAAATCTCGGAGATAGAGACCGTTTGTTCGGGACGCCTTTTGGGCCACACCAGAGGTGTGGATGTCGGCTATGGTGCCCATGTCCTGCGCTATATGGCCGGTTGGGCAACCAAACTGGAGGGTACAACATCCCGTCTGTCGATCCCCTATATTGCCGACGGCGAACTGGCGGGCTTCACCTATCGTGAACCGGTTGGCGTCGTCGGCGCCATCGTGCCATGGAACGTCGCCCTGTGCATTGCCATCTGGAAGATTGCTCCGGCGCTGGCAGCGGGTTGCACCGTCGTGCTGAAACCGGCCCCGCAAACCCCGCTCAGCGCGCTGCGCTTTGCCGAACTGGCGCTGGAGGCCGGTATTCCGGAAGGTGTCATCAACGTCGTCACCGGGAACGGACCGGAAGCGGGTATCGCCCTTGTGCGCCACCCTGATGTCAACATGATCACCTTTACCGGTTCGACCGCCATCGGTCGTCAGATCGCGCTTGAAACTGCAGGCAGCTTCAAGCGCTGCAGTCTTGAACTGGGTGGCAAATCCCCCGTCATCCTGTTCGAGGATGCCCCGCTCGACCGCGCCATTCCCGCCGCCGCCTGGGCCATTTTTGGAAATCACGGCCAGAACTGCTGCGCCGGATCGCGCCTTTATGTCCATCGGTCAATCTATGATCAGGTCCTGGCTGGCGTTGTCGAGATTGCCGAAAGCATCGCCGTCGGCTCGCCGCTGGACCCGGGCAGCATGATGGGTCCGGTGGTCAGCCGCGCGCAACAACAGCGCATTCAGGGCCTGATCGCAGCGGGCACGGCAGAGGGCGCTCGTCTGGTGGCGGGCGGAACCCCGATCGACGGGCCGGGCAGCTATGTGCCGCCAACGGTTCTGGCCGATGTGCGGCCCGACATGACCCCGGTGCGCGAAGAGATTTTCGGGCCGGTTCTGGTCGCGGCCAGCTTCGACACAGTGGCCGAAGTGATCGCGCTCGCAAACGATACTGAATATGGTCTGGGGGCAAGCGTCTGGACCAATGACCTTGGACGCGTGCATCACATGACCCGCCAGCTGGAGGCCGGCTCGATCTGGGTGAACGTGCACAATGCGCTGGATGTTGCCCTGCCCTTCGGTGGCTGGAAGAACTCAGGGATAGGTGCCGATCTTGGCGAGACAGCCGTTCTGGCCCACACAAAGGTCAAGGCCTCTGTGCATCACTATCCGGGATGAAACCCTGACGCACCTGCACTGACAAACGCCCGCCCATCCCGCGCATTGCTTGCGCGGGATGCGCAGGGAATTGCCGGTGCGCTGTGACGACCCGGCTCGCACTCAAAACCGTTGATCACACCCTCAGCAACGTTCGGCAGCAACGCTCGGGCAGCAACGTTCGGGCGTAGCCCATTTGGCACTCGGCTTGTGCACTTTGTTGAATCAGATATCAGCTCTATGCCATTCGGGATATTTCAGGCATGAAACACCGCCTGAGTCTTGAAAGCTAGTCAATGCCGGACCCATTCGACCTCGAAGTTGCGTTACCCTTGCCAGACGGCCAGCTGGCACGCCAGCGGCTGCGCTTGTGGCTGCAAATGCTCAAGGCCGTTCGCTATGTGGAAAATGACCTGCGAGAGCGGCTGCGGCAAGATCATGACATGACCCTGCCCCGCTTTGACGTAATGGCCGCGCTGCTGGCCGCACCAGACGGCTTGCGGATGACCGAACTGTCGAAGCAGTTGATGGTATCCAATGGCAATGTCACCGGCATCGTGGACCGGCTGGTGGCCGATGGGCTGGCCGAACGCGAGACAATGGAGAGCGACCGCCGCGCTTTCCGTATCCGCATCACCGAGACGGGCAGGCATCAGATGCGCGAGATGACGGCCCGGCATCTTGGCTGGATCAACGACATGTTCGCCGACGTAAGCGAGGCTGACGCAGCGCGCGGTATTTCGATCATGCTGGATATCCGGCACAAGGCCCGGCGCTGACGGCGGGCCTTGTAATGCTTAAAGGATTCCCGTTTCCCGGGCGACGTGGCGATAGGCGGCACCGGCGGTAAAGCCCCCGTCGATCACAAAGTCCTCACCCGTGATGAAGCCTGACGCCTCCGACGCCAAAAACAGTACCAGTTGCGCGACCTCGTCAGCCTCCCCCGCCCGGGCCATGGGCGTGATGCCGATCATCGGGCCCAGATGCGGCGAGTTGCGGTTCAGATCAGTCACGATCAACCCGGGGCAGATCGCGTTCACGCGGATGCGCTGTTGCGCAAACTCCATCGCCGCCGTCCGGGTCAGGCCGCGCAGGGCCCACTTGCTGGCGGTATAGGCCGGGTCGTAATGCCCCGAAAACGCGCTGTTGGAGGAGATGTTGACAATGCTGCCGCCCTCAACCATCGCGGGTGCAGCGGCGCGGATACCCAGAAACGCGCCGGTCAGGTTCACATCAATGACCCGGCGCCATTCCTCGGGCGTCATGTCGCGGATGATCTTGCGGTTGATGATGCCCGCATTGTTGACCAGCACATCCAGCCGCCCGGTCCAGTCGGTGGCTGCCTTGACCGCACCGTCCCAGGCATCGGCGTCCGTTACATCCAGAAACAGGAACCGCGCCCGGTCGCCCAGCCTTGTGGCAAGGGCTTCGCCCTCGGTCTGCAGCACGTCGCAGATCAGGACGGATGCGCCAGCGGCGACCAGCAATTCGGCCTCGACTGCACCTTGCCCGCGCCCGCCGCCGGTGATGATGGCGGTCTTGCCGGTCAGATCGGACATGGCCCGCAGCTTGTCTTGCACGTTCATGCCTGCACCATCCTTTGACGCTGTTCGCCAAGCCCTGCCGCGCCGAGGGTGACCACCTGACCTTCGCGCAGGAATGTGGGGGGCTTCATCCCCAACCCCACGCCGGGGGGCGTTCCGGTGGCAATGATGTCGCCCGGCTGCAATGTCATGAACTGGCTGATATAGCTGACCAGATGCGCCACGCC
Organism: Pseudotabrizicola sp. 4114; assembly: GCF_031457365.1. Taxonomy (NCBI): domain Bacteria; kingdom Pseudomonadati; phylum Pseudomonadota; class Alphaproteobacteria; order Rhodobacterales; family Paracoccaceae; genus Pseudotabrizicola; species Pseudotabrizicola sp. 4114. The sequence goes on from NZ_JAVDWP010000020.1 coordinate 4,265, forward strand.
AAAGATCATCGTCCGGGTATTGCCGGTCTGCCGGCGCTGCCCGTCCACATCCAGCCACATGTCGATGGCCTGGACATCCGCGATCTCGTCCCTGGTGACCAGCCAGGGACCGATCGGGCCAAAAGTGTCGTGACTCTTTCCCTTGGTCCATTGCCCGCCGCGTTCGGATTGAAAGCGGCGTTCACTCACGTCGTTCACCAGCAGATAGCCCGCGACATGGTCAAGAGCCTGAGTCTCATCGACATATTTCGCGCGGGTGCCGATGACGATGCCCAGCTCGACCTCCCAGTCTGTGCGGTCAGAACCGCGCGGGATTTCCACGTCATCATTCGGCCCGCAGATGGCGCTGACGGCCTTGGCGAACAGGACGGGTTCGGCAGGGGCTTCCTTACCGGTTTCACGCGCGTGGTCCGCATAATTCAGGCCGACGCAAAGGAATTTGCCCACGTTGGCCACGGGCGGGCCCAGCCGTTCAGGCTGAACCAGCGGCAGTCCTGCGGGATCAATTGCTGCAAGGCGGGTCAAACCCTCAGGCGACAAGACATCGCCCGTGATGTCAGAAATATGGCCAGAAAGGTCGCGGACCCGACCATCGGCATCCAGCAGACCGGGCTTTTCGGCACCAGTGGCGCCATGGCGTAGCAGTTTCATGATGTATCCTCACGCGCGGCGATAGCCTTGCAGTTGCTCGTCCGGCACGTCATCGAAATTGGTGACAAGGTTGTCGGGGGTGCGGCAGGTCAGCCAGACCAGCTCTTCCGTGGTGCTCATGTTCACTTCGACATGCGGCATGAAGGGGGGCACGAAGACGAAATCGCCTTCATGCAAATCCACATACTCCTGATAGTCGTCACCGAAATAGATGCGACCGTGGCCTTTCAGGACATAGCCACCGGTTTCGCAATGTTCGTGGTGATGAGGGGGCGACCGGTGCCCGGGCCCGTTCGACACGCGGCCAAACCAGATCTTTGTGGCAGGGGTGTGCTGCGGGCTGACACCGGACTTGCGCACGCAATCGCCCGATTGAGCTGTCTGCGCGTCAAGCGCGCTGGCGCGCGTGACGACGGGGACGACCTTTTCCATGATATTTCCTCCCTTGGATGCGAATGTCAGGTGGCAAGGGCGCGCGGTTTTCCCGCCGCGTCGACTGCCACCATGATGAAACGAGCGCTGGCAATCAGGGTGCGGTCCCCGTCGGGATCGGCAAACCCTGCAAGCTCCAGCGTGAAAGAGGTGCGTCCCCGCCCGGTTTCGCGCGCATAGACAGCGAAGTCAGACCCGGTGGACAGGGGCGCGTGAAAACCCATTTCCTGAATGGCGCGGATCAGACATGCGCCTGCAACGGCGCGGCCCGCGCGGCCTGCGGCATGGTCGAATTGCCCCATGATCCAGCCGCCGAACACGGCCGAACCCTGGGCCGCGTCGGCAGGACGTGCGATGGTCAGGATGACGGGACGATCCCCTGCGGCAGGCCAGTCACTCATGCGGGATCACCGCCATGGCCTCGATCTCGACCTTGGCGGCATCCTCCATCAGGGCGACAACCTGCACGACAGCCATGGCCGGAAAATGACGCCCCAGCACGCGGCGATAGGCTGCACCGATCTCTTTGAGATTGTCCAGATATTCGGTCTTGTCGGTGATGTACCAGGTCAGGCGAACCAGATGTTCCGGGCGCGCGCCTGCGGTTTCCAGCACGGCCACGATGTTCTTCAGCGTCTGTTCGAACTGGCCGACCAGATCGGCATGTTCGAACTGCTGCCCGGCGTTCCAGCCGATCAGGCCGCCGGTCACAATCATTCGTCCCTCTGCCACCATGCCATTGGCATAGCCTTTGGCGGGCACCCAGCCTTCGGGGTTCAGGAAACTGTGCGGGGTCGTCGCGGTCATCTGTTGTCTGCCTTCTTTTTGGGGCAAGTCAGCACGTCTCGCCGCCGGAGATGGAAATTGCCTGGCCGGTCACCATTGCCGAACCGGGGGCGCACAGCCAAAGCACGGCCTCGGCCACGTCATCAGGGGGAACGAGGCGCTGCATGGGATTGGTCGCGGCCAGAGAGGCGCGGGCCTCGTCAGGGCTGCGCCCGGTCTTGGCCACGATGGTGTCGATCGAGCGCTGCGTCATTTCGGTATCCAGAAAGCCAGGGCAGATCGCGTTCACGGTGATGCCTTTTCGTGCAACCTCCAGCGCCGCCGAGCGGACAAGCCCCAGTACGCCATGCTTGGCCGCTGCATAGGGGGCAACATAGGCATAGCCCTTCAGGCTGGCGGTCGAGGCAATGGCAATCACACGACCCCAGTCGCCCTGCATGGTCCGCAGCGCCTCCCGGATGGTCAGAAAGCTGCCGGTCAGGTTCACGTCGATCATGGCGCGGAACTGGTCCAGGCTGGTGCGGGTCAAGGGCGCGCTGTCGGATGCCCCGGCATTTGCCACCACGATGTCGAAGGGGCCAGTGGCAAACAGCGCCTGAACGGCAGCCTCATCCGTGATGTCGCAGGTCTGCGCGGTGATGCCGGCGGGCGGATCAATCGGGCGACGGCCGCAGACTGTGACTGCAGCCCCAGCCTGCGCAAGGCGGCGCGCGATGACCGCCCCCACGCCCGAGCCACCGCCGGTGACCAGCGCCCTGCGTCCGGCCAGGGTCATGGCTGGGCCTTCGCGCGTTCCGCGAGAGTGATCGCCTGACGACGCCCGCCTTCATAAGGCGCAGGCCATGCCTGCTGATTGTCCCCCAGACCGACCGCCGCGTGCAACGTCCAGTACGGATCAGCCAGATGCGGGCGGGCCAGCAGAACCAGATCCGCGCGCCCGGCCATCAGGATCGAGTTGACATGATCGGCCTCATAGATATTGCCCGCCACCAGCGTTGGCACGCCCAGATCATTGCGGATGCGGTCGCTGAAGGGGGCTTGGAACATCCGGCCGTAGACGGGCTGTTCGGCCTTGTCGGTCTGTCCGGAAGACACGTTGATCGCATCTGCCCCGGCATCGCGGAACGCGCGGGCCACCTCTACCGCGTCGGTCGGGGTCACCCCGCCTTCGACCCAATCGTGGGCCGATATCCGCACCGTCATCGGCTTGTCCTGCGGCCAGGCGGCGCGCATCGCGGCAAAGATCTCCAGCGGATAGCGCAGGCGATTCTCCAGACTTCCGCCATAATCATCTGTCCGCAGGTTGGTGACCGGAGAGATGAAGGATGCCAACAAATAGCCGTGAGCCGCGTGCATCTCGATCATGTCGAAGCCTGCCCGGTCTGCGGTTTCCACCGCGGCGACGAACTGCGCTTTCACGGTTTCCATATCGGCACGGTCCATCGCCTTGGGCGTCTGACTTTCCGGCAGATAGGGCAGTGCCGATGCCGACAGCAGCGGCCAGTTTCCGGCGATCAAGGGCTTGTCGATCCCCTCCCAGGCCAGCCGGGTCGATCCCTTGCGCCCCGCATGCCCGATCTGCGCGCATATCCTGGCATCCGTCAGACCGTGGACGAAATCGGTCAGCCGCGTCCAGGCCGCTTCCTGATCGGGTCCGATACACGGACAGCCTGAGGTGATCCGGCCTTCGGGGCTGACACACAGCATTTCGGTAAAGACCAGCCCTGCGCCGCCTTTGGCGCGTTCGGCATAATGGACAAAGTGCCAGTCGGTCGGGTTGCCATCGACTGCCATATACTGCGCCATCGGCGAGACGACGATCCGGTTGACCAGCCGCATCTCGCGCAGTTGAAATGGCGCGAACATGGGGCTGCGTGCCGATTGTCCGCCGGACTTTGACTGGAACCAGGCTTCGGCCTGTGCCAGCCATTCGGGATCGCGCAGGCGCAGGTTTTCATGCCCGATCCGCTGGCTGCGGGTCAGCAGCGCATAGGTGAACTGGGTCAGATCCAGATCAAGGTAGCGATCCACCTCTTCGAACCACTCGGTCGAGTTGCGCGCAGCCGAGGTCACGCGCAGCACCTGCAGCTTGCGCTCCGTCTGGTAATCCGCCAACGCTTGCTCTACCGGCTTGCCCGCGTTCAGGTGGTCGGCCAGCGCAATGGCGCTTTCCATGCCCAGCTTGGTGCCGGACCCGATCGAGAAATGCGCCGTGGCCGAGGAATCGCCCAGCAAAACCACATTGTCGAAGTGCCAGTTCTCGCAGGTCACGCGCGGAAAGCGGATCCAGGCCGAGCCGCGGATATGGTTGGCATTCGACATCAGCTTGTGGCCGCCCAAGTGGCGCGCAAAGATGCGTTCGCACAGCGCCATGCTCTCTGCCTGGCTGAGGTTGGCAAAACCGAAGGCCTCATACGTCTCGGGGCCGCATTCGACGATGAAGGTCGCAGTGTCGGCGTCGAACTGGTAGGCGTGGGCGTAGATCCAGCCGTGTTCAGTCTTCTCGAAAATGAAGGTGAACGCGTCGTCAAACTTCTGGCGCGTGCCGAGCCAGACGAAATGATTGCGCCGCATGTCGATCTGCGCACCAAAGCGGTCAGCATAGGTCTGCCGGGTGCGCGAGTTCAGGCCGTCTGCCCCGACCACCAGATCATGACTGGCGCGCAACGCCTCGATGGCTGCGGCGTCCATGTCCGACTGGAACACCAACTCGACCCCCAACTGCCGCGCCCGTTCCTGCAACAGCAACAGCAGCTTCATCCGCCCAATGCCCGCAAAGCCATGCCCGCCCGAGGTCATGCTTTCGGTGCCGCGCACAACCTTTACGTCGTCCCAATAAGCAAAGCTGTCGCGGATGCTCGTTTCACTGACCGGGTCGTTGCCGGCAAAGTTGTTCATCGTCTCGTCCGACAGAACGACACCCCAGCCAAAAGTGTCGTCCGCCCGGTTGCGTTCATAGACGGTTATGTCGTGACTGGCGTCGCGCAGCTTCATCGAGATCGCGAAGTACAGGCCAGCAGGTCCGGATCCAAGAACGGCAATTTTCATGTCAGGCTTCCTTGTAGGAGGCGGCATTTATTTTATCCTTCAAGTAAATTTTTGCCCGCTTGTCAACTTTATTCTCAGCAAAAACGTTGAAATTCGGCTTCTTGACAAGCATGGCAAAATGATATGCTTTAAGTATGAAGTAAATAATGCCTTCACCGTTCCGCACTGCCGACAAAGGACAGCCTCATGCCTTTTACTCTTTCAAAGCCCCTGCGCTTTGGCGACTGCGACCTGACGGGGATAGCGTACCATCCCGCCTATCTGTCGATGCTGGTCGATGTGAACGAAGCGATGTTCGCGTCCTTTGGCATCACCTGGAAGGAAATCATGTTCGAGCGTCGGCTGGGCATGCCTACCCTGTCGATGAACATCCTGTTCACCAAGCCCGCAGGCTATGGCGATGTCCTGACCTTCAACGTCCATGTCCGGAATATCGGCCGGTCATCGCTGGAGTTGGAAACGGTGGTAACGGTTGATTCGGCCGTGATCTGGACGATCCGCCAGAAGATCGTCCTGACCTCGCTGGAGACTCACAAGTCGACGCCCTGGCCCGACGACATCCGCGCCGGGCTGGCACGCTATCTGGAGCCAGTGGCGGCGCAGTAGCCGCAAGGCCCGGCCCTGCGTACTACCTGTTGCGAAACGTACCGCCCGGCCAGACCGGGCCCATGAATACAGTGTGACAAGGCATGGTTTATCTAATATATGCATTTGCATACATCTAAATGGAAAGAACCCGACCGCCGGAAGCAGGTAAGATGACAGCAACATTCAACGGCAAGACCCGCGCGCTTGGTCAGGCCAGCCAATGACAGGGCACGATCTGGGTAGTTTCGCCCCCTATATGCTGAACCGGATCATGGCTCGCTATAACCTCGGCGTTGCCGAGACCCTCGAACCCGAGGGTATAAGCGTGCCACAGATGCGCGTGCTGATCGCTCTTGCCGGAAATGGGCCACGCACGGTCAACGAATTGTCGGTGCTCACGGTCATCAACCAATCCACACTGTCGCGCTCTCTGGACAGCATGGAGGCCGCAGACCTGATCCGTCGCGAGACGTGTGAGCAGGACAGCAGATTTCGCCGCATTCACCTGACCGCTTCAGGGGAGGCCCTTTACAGCCGCGTCTGGCCCGTGATGCGCGAAGCCGAGGACCGGTTGTTCGCCGACATCTCTGCGGAGGAACGCGCGGCCTTCACAACCACGCTTGGCCGGATCCTGAAGTCGGTCCGGAAAAACGATTTCTGAACGTCATTCGTCACAGGAGAACGCCCATGGCAGAACGATCATTCAAGAAGGAAGTGGAGCAGTTGCGCATGGGCGCGGGTGGCACCTTCCGGGGCGAGGGGATCCTTGCCGTCACCAAGGCGCTTCTGGAAAATGGCGTGGGCTATGTCGGCGGCTACCAGGGTTCCCCGATCAGCCATCTGATGGATGTGTTTTCGGACGCGCAGGATCTGCTAGCCGAGTACGGTGTGCATTTCGAGAATTCGGCGTCCGAAGCGACGGCGGCGGCGATGCTGGCCGCATCCGTCAACTATCCGATCAGGGGTGCTGTGGCCTTCAAGTCCACCGTCGGCACCAATGTCGCGTCAGACGCCTTGGCGAACCTGGCTTCCGGCGGGGTGACAGGCGGCGCGCTGGTGATTTTGGGTGAAGATTACGGTGAAGGCTCCTCGATCATGCAGGAACGCAGCCACGCCTTTGCGATGAAAAGCCAGATGTGGCTTCTGGACCCGCGCCCGAATCTGACCTCGATCGTCGAAGCTGTCGGTCACGGGTTCCGGCTGTCCGAGGCATCGAACACGCCGGTCATGATGCAGATGCGCATCAAGTCGTGCCATGTGCATGGACACTTCACCGCTTCTGACAACCAGCGCCCGGCGATGACGGTGTCAGACGCGTTGCAGAACCCCAAGCGCGATCTGTCCCGCATCGTCCTGCCACCCGCGGTTTTCCTGCACGAAAACGAAAAGGTCGAACGCCGCTGGCCGAATGCGGTGGACTATGTGCTGCAGAACAACGTCAACGAGTTCTTCGGCAACCCGGCCTCGAAAATCGGGCTGATCGTGCAGGGTGGCACCTATAACGGCGTGATCCGCGCGCTGAACCGCCTTGGCCTGGCAGACATCTACGGCGAAACCGATATCCATATCCTGTGCCTGAACGCGGTCTATCCGTTGTGCGACAGTCAGATCCTTGAGTTCTGCGACGGCAAGGATGCAGTCCTTCTGGTCGAAGAAGGCCAGCCGAACTTTATCGAACAATCCATCGGCCACATGCTGTATCAGAACGGTCGCACCACTGTTCTTGCGGGCAAGGGCGTCTTGCCCATGGCGGGCGAATACACCGGCAAGCGCCTGATCGAGGGGATCGCAGGTTTCCTGCGCGCGCACGCCCCGGGCCTGCTGCCGCCTGCCATCGCCAAGACCAACGAACCCGAGCAAACCGGCATCCCGGACCTGTCCAAAGTGGTTCCGGCCCGCCCGCCGGGGTTCTGCACCGGCTGCCCCGAGCGGCCGATCTTCGCGGCGACCAAGCTGGTCCAGCAGGAACTGGGCGAACACCACATCGCCTCGGACATCGGCTGCCACCTGTTCTCGATCATGCCACCCTTTGACCTTGGATCGACCACCATGGGCTATGGCCTTGGCCCCGCTTCGGCCTCGGCGCTCCAGAACCGCGACAAAACCGGCAAACGCTCGATCAGTTTTGTGGGGGACGGCGGTTTCTGGCACAACGGGCTGACCTCATCCATCGGCAACGCGTCGTTCAATCAGCATGACGGACTCATCGTCATTGTGGACAACCATTATGCCGCCGCAACCGGCGGGCAGGATGTTCTGTCGTCGCGCGCGGCAAACAAAAGCCGCAAGACCAACAACCCCATCGCAAAGGCGGTGGAAGGCATGGGCGTCAAATGGGTGCGCCAGATTGACCGGACCTATGACGTGACAAAGATGCGCGACACCATGATCGAGGCGCTGACCAGCACCGAACCCGGCCCGAAAGTCATCGTTGCGTCGTCCGAATGCATGCTGAATCTCCAGCGCCGCGAAAAACCAGCACTCGCCAAGGCCACCCGGGACGGCAAGCGCACCGTCCGCCCGCGCTTTGGCGTGGACGAAGATATCTGCACCGGCGACCATGCCTGCATGCGCCTGTCGGGCTGCCCGTCGCTGTCGGTCAAGGATACCGGCGACCCGCTGCGTGACGATCCTGTCGCTGCCATTGACCAGACCTGTGTCGGCTGTGGCAACTGCGGCGAAGTTGCGGATGCCGCCGTTCTTTGTCCCTCGTTCTATCAGGCCGATATCGTATCCAATCCCACTGCATCGGAAAAGCGGCGGGCAAGCCGCACCGCCCGCATCATCGGCTGGCTGCAGTCGCGCCGCGACGCCCGCCGCATGACCTTTGCTTGAAAGAAACCAACATGACCATCCAGGCTCCCATCATCGCCCGCCGCTCACCGGGTCCACAGGGCGAAAAGATCATCACTCTGGCGGCGCTGGCTGTCGGCGGTCAGGGCGGCGGCGTTCTGACCAACTGGATCATCGACGTAGCCGAGGCCAACGGATATCACGCCCAGTCCACGTCCGTGGCGGGCGTCGCTCAGCGCACCGGGGCGACGGTTTATTACGTAGAGATGTGCAAAGACACGGGCCGCATGCCGGTCTTTGCCCTGTCGCCATCCGAAGGCGACGTGGACATCATGATTGCCGCTGAACTGATGGAGGCAGGCCGGGCCGTGATGCGCGGGTTCGTGACGCCGGGGCGCACAACGCTGATCGCCTCCACCCACCGGATCGCAGCGGTATCCGAAAAGGTGGTGCCGGGCGACGGTCGCGCCGATGCGTCACAGGTCATTGATGCGCTTGGCCTTGCCGCCGATCAGGTTGTGGCCTTTGACATGGAAACACTGGCGGCCAAGGCAGGTTCAGTCATCTCATCCAGCCTGTTCGGAGCATTGGCCGGTTCGGGCGCCCTGCCCTTCCCGCGCGACAGCTATGAAGCGGTGATCCGCAAATCCGGCAAAGGGGTGGACGCCTCGCTGCGCGCCTTTGGCCTTGCGTATGACTGCGCCAAGGGTGATGCCGCCCCTCCCGCGACCGAGGGCGTAAAGCCCCACATTCGCACGCTGAGCGTGCCCGCCAGACTGCAAGCCGCCTGGCACGCGCTTGAAGCGCGGGTCGATCGTTTGCCCGCGCAGGCGCAAGAGATCGCGGGTCTGGGCCTGAAAAAGGTCGTCGATTATCAGGACATCGCCTATGGCGGGCAGTACCTCGACATGGTCGAACGTGCGGCCAAGGCGGATGCGGCACCTTTCGATCTGACGCAGGCAGCGGCGAAATACGCAGCAAATGCGCTGAGTTATGACGACATTCTGCGTGTGGCAGATTTGAAAACTCGCGCCAGCCGTCACCAGCGCGTGCGCGACGAAGTGCGGGTCAAGGATGATCAGCTTTTGCAGCTGACCGAATACTTCCACCCCCGGTTCGAGGAATTCACCACCACGCTGCCCGCGCGCCTTGGCGCATGGTTGCAGCAAAACCGCCGGGCCGAGGCATTTTACACCCGCCGCCTCGACAGGGGCCGCCGCATCCGCACCGACAGCCTGATGGGCTTTGGCATGCTGTGGGTCGTGTCTGCCCTGCGCCCATGGCGCCGCAGCCTGTTGCGCCACCAGACCGAAATGGCCCATGTCACCGCTTGGTTCGATCAGGCGATGGACATTGCCGCCACCGACCGCGCGCTTGCGGCCGAGGTGCTGGCGAACCGCAGGCTGATCAAGGGCTATTCCGACACCCACGCCCGGGGCCTGTCCAAGTTCGACCGCGTCATGTCCGCCTTGCCGATGCTGCGCGGCCGTCCGGACGCTGCAGACTGGATGCGTCGCTTGCGCATGGCGGCACTGGCTGATGAAAAGGGCAACGGGTTGGACGGGGCGCTGAAAACCATCGAGAGCTTTGCCGCCTGAGGATGTTGCAAAAGGGCCGCCCCATCGGGCGGCCCTTGTATAGCAAAGCCTTGTCTTGCGTTGCAGGGATACCTGCCTTCGGGCGTCAGTAAAGCAGACGCTCCGGACGATAGGGTACGGGCGACACCAGCGGCGGTTCGCCCGTCATCAGATCGACGGCCAGTTGCCCCGCCGCCGGTCCGGTGCCAAAGCCATGGCCGGAAAACCCGGTCGCCAATGTCAGCCCTGGCACCTTGTCCACCCCGCCGATCACCGGCAAGGAATCCGTCGTCACGTCGATCATCCCGGCCCAGCACTGCGCGATTTTGGCCTGCCCGAAGCCCGGCCACGCGGCAGTCAGATTGCGCATCGCCTCGGCAATCAGGCCGCTGTTCACCGCAGGGTCAAAGGTTCTGACCCGCTCGAACGGCGAAATGGCGTCGCTCTGCCAGCGGCGGGCCAGCGCCATGTCGGCCAGGAATGGCCGCCCAAAACCGATGCGCACATTGGCCCATTCCGCGCGCAGCATCGGCAGATAGCGCAGCCCGATACGGATGTGGTCTGGTGTCAACGGCGCGTACAAGGCCCCGCGCTGCGTGATCGTGTAGCCGCCGTCCAGGCGCTTGCGGAAGGAAAAGTCCGACGCCCCGACGGCAATCTCGGTCGGCCCTTCCATCGGCGCGGTCCGCAGCACCGAAGCCGCCAAGGGCAGGGTCGGCAGGCCGATGCCCATGTTGCCCAGAAACCGGCGCGACCAGATCCCGCCGGCCAACAGAACCTGATCACAGGCAATCTCGCCCCGTTCGGTCACCACCCCGGAGACACGCCCGCCCGCCATCGACAGCGACCGCACCGCGCAGTTCTCCACCACAATTGCGCCCTTGGCGATGGCGGCTGTGGCAATCGCGGTGTTGGCGAGCGTCGGTTCGGCCCGGGCGTCCGAAGCGGTGTAAAGCCCGCTGTACCATTTGCCCTTGCCGCCCGGAACCATGGCGTCGATCTCGGCCCCCGTCAGAAGACGGGAGTCCAGACCCAGCGCGGCAACCGAGGCCAGCCACGCCTGATGCTTGGCCGCTTCCGCCTCGTTTCGGGCCAGATACATGATGCCGGTTTGCCGGAAACCGGGGTCGATGCCAGTCCGCTGCGCCATGCCTTGCCACAGCCGCTCCGCTTCTATCGCCAGCGGCGCGTCAGCCATGCTGCGCAGGGTCTTGCGGACCCAGCCCAGATTGCGCGAGCTTTGCTCGGCCGCGATCCGGCCCTTTTCAAGCACCACAACCGGGATGCCGCGCTCGGCCAGCACAAGGGCCGCCGACAGCCCGATTATGCCGCCGCCGATGACGACAACCGTCGTGGCGGCCGGCATGTCGTCCGTCGTGCGGACCGGATGGATGACAGGTGCCATCAAGGCCTCCTTCGGCGATTGGCGGGGCTTAGAGCCCCAGGTTGATCTTCTGCACGTCGGCCTTCGACGCGCCACGCCAGGCTGTTGCCGCCGCCTCGACCTTGTAGATGGTCGATCCCAGTGGCGGGCAAGTCATTGTTGTGGCGGGATCTATGCCGCGAAACGCGGCGCCCAGGATTTCACCGACCACATCGCCATGAGCCGGGTCTTGCACAAAGACCTGAAGGTTGACGATATCGGCGAGACAGGACCCGACCGCCTCCAGCGCGCGGGCGATATTGGCCAGAACCTGATGCAACTGCTCACCGGGGTCATCCGAAATCAGTTTGGTTTCCGGGTGGCGTCCGGCGGTGTTGGAGACGAAAATCAGGTCTCCGACCGCCACCAGCCGGGAATAGCTGGCGAGGTCTTCGAAACGGTTTCCGGTCTTGAGCTTGATGATCTGGGTCATGGAGCTTCCTTGAGTTGTCAAAATAGGTCGCGCTGTCAGCGCATTTCCGGCGTGTCCCACAGGTTCAGCGGCACGCCGATGCCCTGCTCCAACGCCCGGCGATAAAGCGTGGTGCCCCAGGCCACATCCTCAACCGGCATACCGCCGACCGACATGATGATGATCTCTTCATCGTTCTGCCGGCCCGGCGCTTCGCCTGCGACGATCTTGCCAAGGTCTTCCAGCTGGTCCGCCGAAATGCGGCCTTCTTCGACCAGATCAAGGAAGCGGATGCCGACCACCGGAATGGTGTTATGCACTGGCTTTTCCGGGATTTCCTCATACCAGGCATCATACATTGCGGGATTGTCCAGAACCTTGCGGATCTCGGGCGATTCCATGCCTTCGTCGATGTTGCTCAGGGCTGGCATGGCCAGAAAGGCGCCCGGCTTGACCCAGGCGCGTTCCACCTTCGGGTAAGCCGAGGCGTCGCCTGTGGCCCCGGAGTTGCAGAACGCCACCAGATCACTGTCGCGCACCACGGCCTCATTCGTGTCGACCACTTCAACTGTGGTGATCTGCGGGAAGGTCTCCGCGACCCAGGCCAGAAACACATCAAGGTTCTTCTTGCCACGGCCCTTGACCTTCAGCGTGTCGATCATCGGGCAGGCCGCCATGAAGGCAGCCAACGTCGTCTTGCCCATGACCCCAGGCCCAAGGATGCCGACCACGCGCGAGTCCTTGCGCGCCAGATGCCGGGCTCCCACGCCGGGCACTGCACCCGTGCGATAGGCCGACAAAAGGTTCGCCGACATCAGCGCAAGCGGCGCACCGGTATCTGCATCATTCAGCAGGAACATCAGGATCGAGCGTGGCAGCCCCTTGTCACGGTTTGCAATGTTGGAGCCGTACCATTTCATCCCCGCCGTGCGGAACTGCCCGCCCAGATAGGCCGGCATGGCCATGAACCGCCGGTCCGGCGTCGGTTTCGGCATGTCGGGAAACGGAGAGTTTTCGGGAAAGAAGACCAGCGCGCCATGGGAATTGCCGTTCGGTCCGGCCATCCGGTAATCACCGCGATACAGCAGAGCAAACATTTCCTCCATGGTATCGACGCAGGCGGCCATGTCGGTCACACCGGCGCGGATCATGTCCGGCTCCGACAGGTAAATGAAATCAATCCGGGTCGGGCTTGGCATGTCGGATCTCCTTTTGGATCTGGCAACAAAGGGGTGTCGGCACGGCGCACCGGACCGGTCGGGGACTGGGTTTAGGATTGGAGCCGGCACCGCGCGGCCATGGTGGTGCTTGGGCGGTACTTCCGTTCTGAATGTGAATGCAGCCTAGTGTTGCTCTGACGGCCTAGCCATGATGGATCAGGCCAAGTATTTTGTATTTCAGGCCACAAGTGCCGCATAAACAGCGGCGGGGACCCGCCTTTGGCTGGCCCCCGCCCCAGACCCGCACCCAGACCCCAGAAGGCCACGCCGTGCCCCGATCCCGATCACCCAAACCATCTGCCTCTCATGCCACGATCCGCCGCTTTATCGTCGAAGGCATCCTGCGCGAATTGATCCGCATCGAGCCTCGCTGCCGCGCTCTGCTTGCACGAAACAAACTGCTTGTCGGGGGGCATGGGCTGTATGCCAACGTGGCCCTGCATGAGTTTGTGGCCTGCCTGGAGTCTGCGGCGGCCCAGCTGGAGCGCCCCGATTTGGGAATGGACCTTGGCTGGAATTTTCAACTTTGGGAGGTCGGGCCGGTCTATCACCTGATCGCATCGGCCCGGACGCTGCGAGAGGCGTTGGCAACCTACCAGCGGTTTCAGGGAATCTGGCAAAGCAATACGCCGCTGACCGTCGGGCCCGCCGAAGATGGTGCCACCCGGTACAGCTACCGCATCGACGACGCCCGGATATGGCCCCGGCAGCAAGACGCCGAGTTCGCCATCGCCAGTTTTTGCGCCATGGTGCGCCAGTTGCTTGGCCCGCGATGGACACCGCTGGAAATAGGCTTTGAGCACGCTGTCAACGACCGGCGCAAATCTCTTGCCGCGCGGTTCAGGTGCAGGGTTGGGGATCTGGCGGATGCCAACACCTTCGCGATTTCAAATGCCGATCTGGACAGGCCACTGCCGGGCCACACCGCAAGCAACGACGTGGCGCGGGCATTGGTGGAGCAGCACTTGGTCGCGCTGCTTGCACCTGCCGAGGACGCTCACATTCGGCCGCTGGCCGAACAGGTGGCCGAAGTCATCACTCAGCGTCTGGGACAGGACAGCCTTGCGCTAGATGCAGTAGCGGCACAATTGAACCTTGCGCCACGCACCATGCGCCGCAAGCTAACTGCGATGGGCACCAGCTTTGGCGCTCTCCTGACCCGCGAACGCCAGCGCAAGGCAGAGAACCTTCTGGCCAGTGGCATTGTGCGGGTTGACGAGGTCGCCTTGCGTCTGGGGTACGCCAGCCAAGCTGCGTTTTCGCGCGCGTTCCGGAACTGGACAGGCGAACCGCCGCTGCACAGGCTCAGAGCCGCGCGACAGGACGACCCCCTGCGCCGAACTGATGCGGTGGACGATTGACGTGGGCCGCAGCCGAGACAAACAAACACTATTGCACCCTCTGGCGGTCAGGACGATACTGAGCTGGTCGGTCGCTCGATGCTGGAACATGTTGAAACTCTGCGCACAAAGGGCGTGCGGATGACTCGCGACCAGGCAGGACACCGCGCGGACTGGGAGGCGGGATTGGATTATATCGAGGCGCTGCACTGGCGCTATGCGACCAAGAAATATGATCGCAGCAAACGGGTTGCACCCGCTCAGCTGGACCGGATTATGGAAGCAATACGTCTGGCGCCGAGTTCCAGCGGTTTGCAGCCCTACGAGGTTCTGGTCATCAGCGGCGAGGCCCTGAAGCAAGAGCTGTTTCCGGCAAGCTGGGAGCAATCACGGATTCTCGACTGTTCGCATCTTCTGGTGTTTGCGGTGTGGGACAATTACACGCCGGACCGCATCAACTCGGTTTATAACGACATGCTGCGACAACGCAACGAGGCCAGCGGCAGCCCGGGTTTCGAGGCTTATCGCTCTGGCCTTCTTGCCGCTTCTGCCGAGGCATCGCAACAAGAGAATTTCGAAAATGCTGCGCGGCAGGCATATGTCGCCTTAGGGTTCGCCATGATGGCGGCAGCGCTTGACAAGTTGGACAGCACGCCGATCGAAGGGTTTGATCCGGTGCAATATGATCGGATTCTGAACCTGAGCGCCCGTGGCTTGCGGTCCGTGGTGGCGCTGTGCCTTGGCTATCGCAACGCGGAAACCGACTGGCTGCTGGATCTGAAAAAGATCCGCCGGGCGAAAGAGCATCTGTTCCGGGTGGTTGGTTGATCCGATCAGCGGCTTGACCAGACCGCCTGGTATTTCAGGGAAAGCGACATCCCATTTCCCGGCTCTTCCATCCTATCCGGCTGGGCAAGCAGCCGCGCAGCTTTGGTGCAGCAAATCACCCCAGTTGTCAGAGGCTCATGATGAGACCTCTGCCCTGCGCATTGGAAACACCGGAGGGACCAGGGTGTTGCTTTGAACCCAGACGTGAGAAACGGCTCATGAATGCGATGCGATCACCGGCCTCGACTCACTGCAGGTCTCCGTCAAATGAAGACACTGCGAAGCTCACGCTCCGCAGTGTCTGGGATTGCTGATAGGGTCAGGTGATCGGATCTTCGATACGAGACGCCCCGATCTTTTCGTAGGCTTGCGCGCGATTGAACTTCAACCAGAGCGCCTGCACGATCCCGACGACCGACGCGACAACAAGGATGACGGGAAGTCTGTTGACCAGAGGAGAATCGACGCCAGTCAGTGCGGCATAGTTGGTGGCGGCCATGTAGGTGGCACTTGCGATAGCGACCCCGCCAAGACCCGGCGCAACGGTTGTGGCCCAGCCATAGACCCCGCGCCTGGCAAAGAACACCGGAATACCCAAGGCCGTGAGAGCGAGGAGCACCATCAGCCCTATCGAGCCTACGCCCAGGAACATCGGTCCGATATTCATCAGCGGATCGAGGCGCGCTGTGGCAGTCACGGCAGTGACGACAGCGAGGAGTGCGCCCAGAAACAGGACGGAGATATGGGGCGACTTATACACGGGATGGGTCTTGGCAAGACGTTCGGGCAACACGCCGTCCCGGGCCAGCGCGTAGACGTAGCGGGCGGAATTGTTGAACAGGCCAAGCACGGCGGCAAAGGCGCTGGTCACGACCAGAACACTGAACATATCGGCGCTCCAGCTCCCGAGGTAGTCTTTCGCGCGGTCAGTCACGAAATGCCCGGGGTCGGCGGCGGCGATGCCGGCCACTTGCAGGCTCCCAACCGATGTCGAGAGGTACCAGGCGGTCAGGGAAAAGAGCAGGCCCGCAATTGTCAGTGAAATGAAGGTAGCGCGTGGTACGGTGGTTTTACGATTGGCCGCTTCTTCCTAATAGATGGCTGTGCCTTCAAATCCGATCGTGCTGTTGAAAGCGTAGATCAGAGCGATGCCAAGGCCGGGAGCAAAAACGGTGGACGGGCTGAAATCGCCTGGATTGAACGCCGGCAGTCCGTTGCGGATCATGATCGCAATATTCAGCGCCATCACCGCCACGACCTCGGCAATCAGGACGAATGCCAGTACCTTCGCCACCAATGTGATACGGTGATAGGCGAGCGTGACAATCAGAACGGTGTTAATGGCAGCCCACAATGGCCAGGATGTGGGAATACCCGTGGCGCGCGTAAACAGATCGCCAGAAAAGAAGGCCAAGGCCGACATGGTAGAAACGCATAGCGCCATGTACGAAACTGCCGCCACATAGGCAGCCGGCAGGCCGATAACGCGACCGACGCTGGCCGAAATATAAGCATAGAACGCCCCGGCGTTCTTGACGAAAGGAATCTGGCGCACATACCCGACGGCGAACAACATCATCGCCGCGGTGGCAAGCAAAAATGCACCCGGCACGCCGGCACCATTTCCAAATGCCAGGGCAATCGGCAACAGCGCCACCACCACGGCCAGCGGCGCACTGACCGCCAGCACCATAAACACAATCGCCGACGTGTTTAGCACGCCTTTATCAAGTTGTTCATCACCCGCATCAGTAACGGCGGATGCCTCACCCACCCCTATATTTATTGCTGTCGACATTTTCAGTTCCCTGTTGTGTTACGCCATTATGTGTAGCTGGCTCCCGTATGGAGGCCAGCTTACATCTTTTATTGACCAGGTCAGTTGGCCCGACTTCGACAACCGAGTGCAATTAAATCATCTGCCGTCAGAGTTGCCGTTTTTCCCAAAAAAACTTGGCTGTTCTCCGATTTTAAAACCATCCAAGTTTTCGGATATTCCGCGGTAGCAGGCTCATGCGCACAGTCCTGTTGAACCGGTCCACTGTCCCGGCTACCGCCACGTTGATATTTATCTATCTGGTAAGAATGCTATCGACTTCCTGAGCCGCTCTCGCACCCGTTTCCAGCGCTCCGTCGATCCAGCCCAACCAGCGGATTGCAATATCTGCACCGGCAAAAGCGATACGCCCTTCTGTTGCGATCAACGAAGATGCGTAGCGCGACAGGATGCCGGGAGGCTGCACCATCCATGTGCCCTTCAGATAGGGATCGCTGGTGTAGTCGAGCACGTCCGTGGCAAGCACTTTGGCATCCGGCACAAATTGCCGAAGGGCATTGGTGACAGCGTTCAGGTCATTGCCGTCAAGCGTGCTTGGCGGAGGGCAGAAACCAACGGCGATCTTTTTGTCGCCATCGGTATATTCGGGAAAGATCTGCACGAAATCGGTGCCGAGACCGGAGGCATAAAGTCCGTCGGGCATGTTTTCAACAAGCATCCAGATCTTTTTCATCCGACCCGGATGGCCGATCCGAGCTGCAGTCACCTTGTTTTCTGACAATGGAGGGTTGAAGGTGATATCGGTCCACACCGCCAGGGGTGCCGCCAGTACCAGGGATCTGGCCTGAAACACCTGTCCGGATGTCGTGGTTACCGCGACCGTGGCGCCGGTTTGATCGACGGATGCAACCGGGGTGTTGAGTTGGACTTCGACCCCGCTGCCCTTCAGCATCGTCTCGATGGCACCACTGGTGCCAATCGCGAACTTTTCGGTGACCGCGCCGTACCACCCATAGACGCTGTTATCCATGGCCGCGATCAACGACAGAGCCGAAAGCGCTGACCACTCTTCCAGCAATGCACCGGAGCCTAAAATGACCCACATTTCCAGGAAGGCACGCGAACTGCCCGATACCCCGATGCGATCAAAATACGCGGCGATTGGTATGTCGAGATCTGCAAGGTCCTGCTGGTCCCGGGGGACACGTGCATCGATCCGATGGGCGTCCTTCTTGATCTGGTACAAGGCGCGTTCAAGCTCGAAAAGGTCGTCGCCCTGCACCGGAATACGCGAGGACGGTTCGCCGAAAAAATGCCAGATCGTCTTCAGGCTGCCGCCATGGCTTTGTACCAGTTCCAGATTATAGCGTTCAAGTTCGCGCGCCACGAAAGGGTGGTATTTCGGAGCGACCCAGGTTCCCCCCAGCTCGATCATTTCCGAACGGTTCTTGAATGGCGCGGAGCCAACGCGACCACCAAGGCGCGCCTTGGCTTCCAGCAGCAGCACGCTGCGCCCCTTGTCGCTGACATCGCGCGCCGCGCAAACGCCCGAAAAGCCCCCACCAATTACAATGGTATCGTAGATTTGTGTTGTTTCCGTCATTCCTGGCCCGCTCATGATGCTGCTCCTCCGTAGATTCCAAGCCTAAGTGGGGCCCGGGAAGAGTCGCTAGAACCACAGCGCATCAAAGGTTGCGCTGTGGTGATATTTGGACAGGTGGGCGCTCACTACGATCCGCTGCATTGATGCAACAAAAGGATACCGCGATGAGCGAGTCAGCAGCATATCAATCAAACGTCTCTGCGACCGACTGGGAGCCCTTCGCAGCCGGCGAAGTGCACTGGATCCGCAATCAGGACGGCCCGGAAGGTTTTTCGCAGGTTGGGCTGTGGCGATGCACCCCGGAACAGCAGCCCGGCGTCTATGAGGCGGTTTTCGAGCACAATGAGACGATCCACCTGCTCAAGGGCAGGATCCGCGTGGAAATTGTCGGCGGACCGGTGGTGGAACTGTCCGAAGGCGGCATTGCCTCCTTCGTCAAGGGTACCACCGGACGCTGGTTCATTCTGGAACCAATGATGGAACTCTTCATCTATCATTGACCACGGTAGCGCCGTGAAAGCGGCGCTACGCTTTGGTGGTGCTCTTGATCAGAGCGACAACTTCGCCTGCCGCGGATACGCCGCGCTCTATGGCGCCATCCAGCCAGCCTATCCAGCGCGTCGCCAGATCCGCTCCGGCAAAGGCGATCCGCCCTTCCATGGCCTGCAAGGCAGTTGAACTGGTGGAGAGCTGACCCGGTGCATTCGCCATCCAGGTCCCCTTCGCATAGGGATCGGTATTCCAGTCATGATACATGACGGAAATAACCTCTGCATCCGGCGCATGCTGACGCAGGTCCGCCTGCAGCCTGTCAACATCGTCCGGATCTATCGCGTCAGGACTGCTGAACGCGACCACAAGATCGTCGTCTTCGACTTTGTATTCATTTAGGATGATCGCGAAAGCGGTCCCGAGCCCGATCATCACAGGCGCCTCGGGCATATTCCGAACGCGCAGCCAGATCTTGCTCATCCGGCCAGAATGTCCGCGCCGCGCCGCATCCTGCTTGGGTTTCGACAACTGCGGTGTGAAGGTTATATCTTCCCAGCAGTTGAGCGGCACTGTCAAAATCGCTGTTCGCGCTTCGACCACCGCGCCGTCCGTCGTGTAAACTCTGACACCGTCGCCGCTCTGCTCGATCCTGGCAACCGGGGTCGAGAGGCGGATTTCGGTGGCTGCCGCCGCAGCGATCGTATCCATCACATCGGACGTGCCGTTCTTGAATTTGTGGGTCACACCAGCGATAGAGGCATAGGCGCTGTTTTCGGAAGCAGCCATCCAGGACAGGGCAGCCAGGGCCGACCAGTCGCCTTCCTCTGCCCCGGTCCCGACAAAGCCGATGACCGAGAACATGCTGCGCACCCTGGGGGACAGGTTAAGCGCGTCGAGATAATCCGAGAATGGAATGTCCAGGTGTGCGAGATCCTGAATGTCCCGATTGCAATCGGTATCGACAAGATGCGAATCCGACATGATCCTGAAAGCCGCGCGTTCGATTTCGAACGTCTCGTCGCTGTCAAAGGGCCAGCTCCCAGATGGCTTTCCGGCCAGAGACCAGACCATTTGGGGCGTAATGCTCGTATCTCCGCTCAGGGCAAAACCATAGCGTTCAACTTCGCGGCGGACCCATTTGTGATAGCGCGGATTGACCCAGGTGCCGCCTATTTCAACGCGTTGCGTGCTTCCCGAAAAGAAGTCTGTTCGTGTCCGTCCGCCGAGCCGGTCATTGGCTTCAAGAACGATAGACGAGCAACCGGCTTCTGTGAGTTCCCGTGCCGCGATCAGCCCCGACAGACCAGCCCCCACGACGACGCAATCGACGATCTTTGACAATCTTGCTCTCCCGATTTCATTTGATCTCAGATTATGCCGGGAAAAGGGGCCTCACTAGCCCAAGGATGCGCGCGCAAGCCTGAGATAGCACTGCAAGAGGGCAGATCTGCCCCCGAGGGTTCTGTCGCACCTTCTTTGTCAGGGAGACCGTCCAAACGCAGCATTTGCCTCGCCCTTGCGCATACCGTTGCCCGCAACACGTCCCAACCCCATCGAGGGCGACAGGCGAATTAAGGAGTGGGCAACCCACGGGTGCTGAATATCAGGATGGTCAGCGACCGGCGCTCCGCATCATTTCGGACGGCAAGACACCAAAGGTCGCGCGGAAATCCCGGGCAAACTTGCTCAGGTGATAAAATCCGTAAGTCATAGCGATATCAGTCACTGTGCGGGACGTTTCGGCTGCCTTGAGTA
The DNA here is from genome assembly GCF_031457365.1 of Pseudotabrizicola sp. 4114. Classification (NCBI taxonomy): domain Bacteria; kingdom Pseudomonadati; phylum Pseudomonadota; class Alphaproteobacteria; order Rhodobacterales; family Paracoccaceae; genus Pseudotabrizicola; species Pseudotabrizicola sp. 4114. The sequence continues at coordinate 24,990 of NZ_JAVDWP010000020.1, forward strand.
TTTCGGCCCGAGCCGCTTCGAGCCGCATCATCTTGTACAAGCCAAGAGGCGTCGTATCACGGAAGCGCCGGAATCCGGCATGAAGAGACCGTTTGCTGACTCCGGCAGCATGAACCAGGTCGTCCAGGCAGACATCTTCGGTAAGATGGGCGCGCATGAATTCCTCGGCGCGGCGGATGTAATAGGGGACAGCGCCGTGTTGTTTGCCCGCAAAACTATCCGGCACGCTGTTGGGCAGCAATGGAATGAGCGAGATGAGCGCCATTTGAAACGAGCGCTGCACCGTGCCTTGGTCGGGCAGGAGCTCGTCCATATCCGGCGCCTCGCAGATTGAGCCAAGCGTGCCGAGAAAAAGCTGCGGCGCGGGGCCGCTACCAACCGCTTCAAAGTCAATATTCAGGAAATCCGGGCGATGGGTTTGGTTCTCGGGGCTGGCCGCGCGCAACAAGACCGACATAAGGATTTGTAGGGTCTGCTGCTGACAGTCAGCGGACATGGAAGCCTGCTGGGCGATGGTAGGTTCGGCCTGGCATGTCGTTTCGGCACGTATCTGCTTGATGTCCTTGCCCTGAGAGATCCCGGCTCTGAGCGCGCGAGGGACTTTAGCCTCAAGACTGCTATCGAGCTTGGGCATGTCATCGTCCGATGTGTCGGTTCTATGTGCGATGAACTGGAGCAGCAGTTGATGCAACTCGGCGGTGGTATGCGCGACCTGCCGGTGTCGATCCCGGTCCCGCAATGTCAGGTCATGC
>NZ_JAVDWP010000021.1:0-23356 GCF_031457365.1 Pseudotabrizicola sp. 4114
GGCAGTGGATGTGGAAGAAGCCGATCGGGTAGCGTTTGAACGTCGACCGCTTCGGCTTATCACCTTCGATATCAGGCAAGCGCGAGATGCCATGCCGCTGCAGGCAGCGGTGCAGCGCAGATCGCGTCAGGTGGGGGATGGACGGCTGCAGGGCGTAAAGGCAATCGTCCAATGGCAGCAGCGTATGGCGCCGGAATGCCACGACCATCGCCTCCTCCGCCTCGGTCACCACGGTGGATCGTGGCTCCGAAGGACCAGTCTTCATATCCTCGACCGTCGCGCGCTTGCGCCACTTCGCCACGGTCTTGGGATTGATGCCCAACTCCCGGCTCAGTTGCGCGAGCGTAGCTTGCGATCATTCGGGCCGACTCTCGGACCAATGGCGGGCTGGCCCTCATTATTACTGCTCTGACGGCGTGCGTGGTCGTGGCGCTGCCGTGACGAACTTGTCCCATAGGGCATCCTTCCATTCCAAAGAAAGGATCGCACCATTAAACCGTGGGATCAAACACCTAAGCAAGATGTAAGCGTAGGTTGCACCTGAAATCCTTCACGCGCCAGATTAAAAATGCAGCGTCAGTTCAGGAGTTTAATCGGCGAGAGTAACTTCGATCACGGCCAAGTCGTCGCCGCACACCATTCGAGCGGCGGCTTCCGGGCATGCGGCCATGCAGCATCCCGGACCGCCGCCTGGCAGGTAAGGGCCGCACTTCCGCCTTTCAACTGGCCGAAGATGTCAGTATTTCTTTGCAATCCTGATCTCAGAATAGCAAGAAATCCTGACATGTCTGCGTTGCCCTTGATTGCTCAAACTAGACGCTCACGAGGGATGACACAGGCTGATCTTGCTCAGATCATTCGGGTTAGTATTCCCACAGTCAGGGCTCTTGAGCGTGGCGAAGGAAGCTTGCGGTCGATGGGCCGCGCGATGCAGGTGCTTGGTCTTGGGTGGGGATGGGCTCGGCAAGGTGAAGACGCGGCTGCCCTGCTGGCGGCGCGGCGGCGCGAGATGAGCTTCAGTCAGGCGGCCTTGGCCAAACGGGCAGGGTGCTCTCGCCCGACAATCATAGCGCTTGAGAGAGATCTTTCGGGCAGCGTGTCGATCTTGCTTTCCGTCTTGGCGGCTCTCGGGGTGCGCCGGGTGCTTAGGGCGCTGGACATGCGGGGAAAGGGTGGCCTCATCCCTGCAACCAATGCGCCGATGCGGGATTTGGTCATGACGTTAGCGCCCTTGGCCGGCGCCATAATTTTCCACTACACTGATCGCTTTGACGGCAGCATACTTGACCCTGCCCGTGGACAGGGGGCCTTCATCGGTCAATTTCCGCGGCATCTGGATCGCCATTGGTGCGAGCTGACTGATGGTCGAGATTTCCTCAGATGGGCTGAGCCGGTCGACTGGATCATGACAAACCCGCCCTGGTCAAGGTTGCGGGACTTTACCCGTCACGCCATGACCCTCGCGCAGAACATCGTCTGGCTCGCACCGATCGTTAACTTGACAACGAAAGCTAAACTTCGCGATCTGGATGAGCATGGCTTTGGTGTTGCAGAACTCTTGTTTGATCGACACACCGAAGTTCTGGCCACAAAGCGGTCTTCAGCTTGCGGCGGCACATTTGAAGAAGGGGCATACGGGATCTTGGCAGGTTTCGCGACTGGGGTTGCTTGCCGAATAGCCGCCGAATGGGTTCTTGGGACTATTGACCACGGTTGCTGCTGTTCGGCGATCAGTCACCCTAAAGGCGGCGCTACCAGATCATCTTGAGGCCCAATCCAAACAACAACAGCGCGAGGGTGGCGCGTAGCCAGCGATCTGAAAGGTTCGGCTGCCCGCATAGGCCCCGATGAAACCGCCAGTAGAAGCCGCGATCAGCCAGACTGGCAGGGCGGCGGGGATCTGCCCCCATGCGGCATATGCCGCCGCCAGGGCCGCTGCGGCGTTCATCAGGGTGTAGACAGCAGTGGTTGCCCAGTCTGGTGCGCAGTGCCCCATCTCATGGCCAGAATGATCGGCGCCAGGAACACACCTCCGCCCGTGCCGGTCGTGCCTGATACGAACCCAATCACGGCTCCCGTCAGCAGGGCCGCAAGAAATGGGGGCGATGCCGTGACTTCAACCAACGCTGCGGATTTGCGCAGGGCAGAGCGTGCCATCTGAAGTGCCGACAGAATGAGCACGATACCGACAACCGGAAAATAGATCTGCCCGGGAAGCTGAACTGCGCCACCGAGCATGGAAAACGGAAAGCCGAGAATGGCAAATGGCCAGACAGCGCGCATCGACAGCCGTCCCGCGCGCAAAAACATGACGGTGCCGATCAGCGCCACAATCAGGCTGAGCTAGAGAGCCGTCGTTTTCATGACAAGCGGATCGAACCCCGCCAAACCCATGGCAGCGATGTAGCCGGAGGCACCTGCCTGACCGACGGCCGCATAGATCAGGGCGATGACCCAAAAGGCAAAAGCAAGATAGCCTGTTTTAGTGTCCATGACCTGCGGTCCCCGTCTCTGCCGAAGCAATCCTATGACGCAAAGGTCCGCTGGCGCCAATGGGGGCGCGATTCGAAGAAGGCGTGATGCGCCCGACCGCAGGGAAACAGAACAACTCTTCTGTCGGAGAACAGAGTGGTCGTCGGGCGAGAGGGCAGGAGAACAAACGCCTCTCCCAAGCCTGGAAAAAACACGGCCAAGATTGTCGCCTTTTAACTCGTGATGCGGCACCTTCTGCCCATCACGAACTGGACGCCCCGTTGGCGATGCAAAGGACCACCATCATGACCACCCGATCCACCATTGACCGGCGCAGCTTTCTGGCGCTTTCCGCTTTGCTCTTGTCTCCGGTCATGTCGGCCAAAGCCCTTGCGCAGGGGGAGCCAGTAAAGGGCGGCACGCTGATCTATCTCGAACAGCAGCCGCATACGGTTCTGTATCCACCCGTGGGTGGCTTTTATCCCAACTCGGGCGTGCTGAACCAGATCACGGATAAGCTGACGTTCCAAAACCCGGACACTCTGGAGATCGAGCCGTGGATTGCGGAAAGCTGGGAGGTGAACGCCGATAAGACCGAATACACCTTCAAGATCAGGCCGGGCGTTACGTTCTCGGATGGCACGCCGCTGGATGCGGCAGCGGTGGCGGCGAACTTTGACAGCTTTGGCCTTGGCAACAAGGAGCTGAATTTCAGACCTTCCGAGGTCGTCAACAATTATGACCGCAGCGAGGTCATCGACCCGCTGACCGTCAAATTCATCTTCAAGCAATCTTCGCCGGGGTTCCTGCAAGGCACTTCGGTTATCGGCTCCGGGCTGGTGTCTTTGTCCACTCTGGCGCGCAAGTTCGATGAGTTGGGCGACGCCACGCTCGTGGTCGGATCTGGCCCGTTTGTGGCGGTCAGCCAGACCACGGGTAGCGAACTGGTGCTGAAAGCGCGCGAAGACTACGCTTGGGGGCCGAAGAACTTCGCCCATCAGGGCCGTGCCCCGCTGGATGAAATCCGGTTTCTGATCGTGCCGGAAGACTCGGTGCGGATCGGGGCGCTGTTGTCGGGGCAGGCAGATGTGGTGCGCCAGATTCAGGCTTATGACGAGGCGCAGATCACGTCAGCTGGTTTCAAGCTGTTTGCGCCGCCGACGCGGGGCATCAACAATTCCGTCGTGTTCCGGCCAGACAATCCGTTGGTGGCTGATGTCAGGGTGCGCCGCGCCTTGCTGCATGCCACCGATACGGCCGAGATCGTCTCGACCCTGTTTTCGGACAATTACCCGCAGGCAAAATCGATCATCGCCTCCACCGCACAGGGCTTTGTTGATCTGTCGGACAAGCTGAAGTTCGATCCGGGTCTGGCCGCGCAATTGCTGGACGAAGCGGGCTGGGTGCTGAACGCCGATGGCAAGCGTGCCAGGGAAGGGCAGGTGCTGGAGGTGACAGCGTACGAGTCGCTGCCGCAACCGCAGAACCGCGCAACGCTGCAACTGATCAGCCAGCAATGGGCAAAGGTGGGTGTCACGTTCAATGTGCTGGCGGGGGACTCCGGATCGGCGACGGTAGACAACCTTGATCCCGCAAAAACCCCGGTGTCGCCGGCGATGGTCGGTCGGGCAGATCCGGATGTGATCAAGAGCCAGTATCACCCGGCCAACCGCAATGTGCTGCAACAACTGGGCGGTGTGTCGGACAAGGTGCAGTCATTCAGGGACGACACTTTGAACGATCTGCTGGAGGCGATTGCGGGCGAAGTTGATCCGGCCAAACGGCTGGATCTGGTGGCCGAGGTGCAGGCCTATGTCGTCGATCAGGCCTATGCGATCCCGATCTTCGAAGAGCCGCAGGTGTTTGCGACAGCGTCCTATGTCGAAGGCTTCAGCTTCGATGCCGTCGCGAGGCCCTCGTTCTACCGGGTGTGGAAGACGAACGCCAACGGCTGATCGCCCTCCCGGTTTCCAGGGCCCTGCCGGTTGAGTTCCCCTCGATCCCGGCAGGGCCACACATTTACGTCAGGACAACAGATATGACCCGCGCGCTTTTCAGCCGTATCGCACAAGGACTGGTGGTTCTCGGGATCGCCTTTACGCTGTCATTCGTGCTGGTGCAGCTGATGCCGGGCGATGCGGTGATGATCCGGTTTCTGAACCCCGATATGGGGATGACCCCGGAAGACATCGCCCGCATTCGTGCCTTTTACGGCTCGGATGCGCCGGTTCTGGTGCAATATGTGAACTCCGCCTTTGCAGTGTTGAAGGGCGATTTCGGCTATTCGGTGCAATCCGGTATGCCCGTGTTGACCGAGCTTGCCACCAACCTGCCGCCGACGCTTCGTCTGGCCGGGCTGGCGGTGCTGGCGGCGATTGTGCTGGCGTTGCTCATCGCTTTTGCCGCGACATTGGCTCCGTTCCTGTGGCTGCGGCGGCTGCTGTCCTCGCTGCCCGCCCTGATGATCTCGGTGCCGGTGTTCTGGGTCGGGATCATGCTGATCCAGATCGTCTCGTTCCGCCTGGGCTGGGTGCCGGTCATTAACCCCGGCCCGTGGCAAAAGCTCATCCTGCCGGTGCTGGCGATTTCGCTGCCGATTGCAGCCCCGCTGGCGCAGATCCTGCTGCGCAACATCGAAGCGGTCGAGGCGCGGCCCTTTGTGGCGGTGGCGCGTGCCAAGGGCGCGTCGCGGTTTCGGGTGATTGTTACCCATGTTCTGAAGAACGCGGCCCTGCCGACACTCGCCATTGCCGGGGTCTTGCTGGGCGAGTTGATTGCGGGTGCTGTGGTGACCGAGACGGTATTCGGGCTCAACGGCCTGGGCCGGTTGGCGGAAAGGTCTGTCCGCACACAGGACATTGCGGTGCTGCAGGCCATCGTTCTGATCTCGGCCTTTGCCTTTGTCATCATCAGCCTTGCGGTGGACCTCATCGCGCTGGCCATCGACCCCCGCCTGCGCCGCCGTGAAGGAGCCCTCGCATGAGCCTGTCGCATCATATGCCGCAGGGGCGGCGCTTTGCAGTGCCGCGCCCCGGTCTGGCCTTGGCACTGCTGGTTCTTGCCCTTGCGCTGCTTTGGGCACTGGTGCCCGGGCTCTTCGCGCCACATTCGCCGATTGCCGGGGTCGCCGCAGACAAGCTGCAGGCACCGGGCGCGGCCTATCTGATGGGAACCGACGAACTGGGGCGCGACACGCTATCCCGCCTGATCTGGGGCACCCGGCAGACACTTTTGGCGGCGGAGGTGGCGGTGACCGTTGGTCTGGTGCTCGGATCGCTGATCGGTCTGTTGGCCGGGTCCTTCGGCGGCTGGGTCGAGGCGGCGCTGATGCGGCTGGCCGATGTCTTGCTGGCGATCCCGTCGCTGCTGCTGTCGCTGTCGCTGATTGTCATTCTGGGTTTTGGCAACTTTCAGGTGGCACTCGCGGTCGGGGCCACATCGGTCGCAGGTTTTGCGCGACTCATCTGGTCGGAGGTGGTGACGGTGCGCCGCGCTGAATATGTCGAGGCTGCCTTTGGCAGTGGGGGCAGCTTTGCAGCCGTGCTGTGGCGTCATGTGCTGCCCAACGCGCTGACCTCGGTGCTGGCCTATGCGGCGGTGCAGTTTGGCTGGGCGATCCTGCAAATCTCGACGCTTGGGTTTCTGGGCTATGGCGCGCCGCCGCCCACCCCCGAGTGGGGCCTGATGATCGCCGAAGGGCGCAATTACATGACCACATCCTGGTGGCTGACGGTCGTGCCGGGGCTGGCCGTCGTGGCTGTGGTGCTGGCGGCCAACACGGTCGGTCGGACATTGACCGGAGGTGAGAAATGACGCGGCTGCATCCGATTGACACCAACTTTGCAGAACCGGCGACGCCCGCCCGGGTAGTTTTGCGGGTGGATGATCTGCATGTCTCCTATCCCGAAGCGGGAGGGCGCAGAACGGTTTTGCACGGCGTCTCACTCTCCCTGCGGGCGGGGGAAATTCTTGCGCTCGTGGGCGAAAGCGGATCGGGCAAGACCACCACGGCGCAGGCGGTGATCGGCCTGCTGGCCCCCGGCGCGCGGATTGATCAGGGCACGATCCAACTGGCGGGGCGCGATGTGACGCACCTGCCTGCCCGCCAGTTCAACCCGTTGCGTGGGGCGGTGATCAGTCTTGTGCCGCAAGATCCCGGCACATCGCTGAACCCGTTGCAGACCATCGGGCGGCAGGTGGCCGAGGTGCTGCGGCTGCATGGCACACCGCGCGTCTTGCTGCGGGGCAGGGTGCTGGAGCTGCTGGCGCACGTGGGATTGTCGGAGCCGGAGCGGCGCATTGAACAATACCCGCACGAGTTGTCGGGGGGGATGCGCCAGCGGGTGCTGATCGCGATTGCCATCGCGCTGAAACCTGCGGTGATCATCGCAGATGAGCCGACATCGGCGCTGGATGTGACGGTGCAGAAGCGCATCCTTGATCTGATTGACGATCTGCGCCGCGAACATGGCACCGCTGTGCTGATGGTCACCCATGATCTGGCGGTGGCTGCAGACCGGGCTGATCGGGTGGTGGTTCTGAAGGCGGGCCAGGTGCAGGAGGCGGGGCCGACGCGCGCCGTGCTGGCGGACCCCCATTCGGCCTATACCCGCCAGCTGTTGCGCGACGCCCCGGCGCTGGCAGCGGCCCCGCTCCGGCCACACCGGGTCGGTGGTCCGCCGGTGGTGGTCGTTGACGGCTTGGTGCAGGAGTTTCCGGCGGCGCGGGGTCAGACGGCGTTTCGCGCGGTTGATGGCCTGTCCTTTACCGTCGCGCAGGGCACGACCCATGGCATTGTCGGCGAAAGCGGGTCGGGCAAGACCACTGCGATGCGCTCCATTGTCGGCCTTGCCCGCCCGACGGCGGGGCAGATCACCGTTGCCGGGCATGAGGTGACGGCGCTGGCTGGCCGGGGTTTGCGTGAGCTGCGCGCCGATGTGCAGCTGGTTTATCAGAACCCCTTTGCCTCGCTTGATCCGCGCCAGACGGTCCAGCAGATCATCGAGGAACCTTTGCTGAACTTTGGCCCCGTGTCCCGTGCTGAGCGGAAAAGCCGGGTTGAGGAGATGCTGACCCGTGTGGCCCTGGCGGGTGACTTGCTGTCGCGCAAGCCATCTGCGCTGTCTGGTGGGCAGCGGCAGAGGGTGGCGATTGCGCGGGCGCTGGTGTTGCGGCCAAAGGTTGTCGTGCTGGACGAAGCCGTATCCGCGCTGGACGTAACCGTGCAGGCGCAGGTCCTGCGGCTGCTGGAAGAATTGCAGCGCGATCTGGGCCTGACCTATCTGTTCGTCTCGCATGACCTGTCGGTCATTCGTGCGATCGCCGACACGGTGTCGGTGCTGCATCGCGGACGGCAAGTCGAATACGGCCCGACCGAGCAGATCTTCAATCACCCGCAAGACGATTACACGCGTGCGCTGCTGGCCTCGATCCCCGGCCAGAAGCGCCATTTCGAAAGGACAGGATCGTGAGCACCAAAAAGAACATCGGCTTTTTCACACGCCTGCTGGACGCGGCCCCTGCGCCAGAGCGCTATCGGCTGGGTGTTGAACAGATCCTCCATGCCGAGGCGCTGGGCTTTGATTCGGCCTGGGTCGCGCAGCACCATTTCAACGAGGATGAAGGCGGGATGCCGTCGCCGTTTCCGTTTCTGGCGCATGTGGCGGCCAGAACGAGCCGGATAAGGCTGGGAACAGGTGTGGTCTGCCTGACGATGGAAGACCCGGTGCGCGTGGCCGAAGATGCGGTGGTGACCGATGTCTTGTCCGGCGGGCGGCTGGAGGTGGGATTTGGCTCGGGCGGCACGCCGACATCCTATGCGGCCTTTGGCGTGGCGTTTGACGAACGGCACGCGACCTATACCCGGAAGCTGGCCACCCTGCGCGATGCCTGGGCGGGGCACCAACTGCTGGGCAACAATCAGCTTTATCCGGCAGCGGGCGATCTGCGCCGTCGGAACTGGCAGGCTACGTTCTCGGTGCCGGGCGGCGAACATGCCGGGCGCGATGGCGACGGCTTGCTGCTGTCGCGCACCCAGCCCCGGCCCAAAGACCGCCCCGATGCCGTGCTGCACGATCTGCAACTGCCGATCGTGGAGGCCTATCTTGCCAACCTGCCCGCAGGTCATGCCCCCCGCATCCTTGCCAGCCGCTCGGTCTTTGTCGCTGACAGCCGGGCGGAGGCGCGGCGCTTTGCCGAGATCGGCCTGCGCGGCATTGCCGAAAAGTTCAAAGCGGCGGGCCACATCGTGCAGGGTGACACGCTGGATGATCTGATCCGTGCCTTTGACACCCATCTGGGGACACCAGAGGAGGTAGCGGAAAGCCTGACCGCCGACCGCACCCTTGCCCATGCCACGGATGTGGCGGTGCAGGTTCATTCGGTGGACCCGCCGCATGAATTCATCCTGCGTTCGATTGAATTGTTCGCAACCCGAGTTGCCCCGGCGCTGGGCTGGGTTGCCCCTGCCGCTCACCTCAAACCGGCGCTTCTCGCTTCGTAAAGGAAATCACCATGACCCATCACGACAAGACACTGATCGAACAGCTTGCCGGTGTGATCGAAGGATCCCCCATCGACCGCGCCTTTCGTGCCCGTGATGAGGCGCGGCGCAATGCGGAAGTAAGCTATCAGCTGCTGCTGCATCCGAAAAACCCCGATCCTGTCAGTCTGATCGAACGCAGGGCTGTCGCGCTGTTTGTGGCGGCTTTGCATGAAGAGCCGCAGACGCTGGGTTATTTCACCACGCTGTTGCGCGAAACCGAGGGCGTGGAAGAGGGGCTGGTGTCTCTGGTGCAGCGGGATGCAGAGCAATCCGCGCGGCCCGGCCCTTATGGCCGCTTCCCCGAAGGGCCGCTGTCGGTCGAGGATCTGGATGGGCCCGCCTATGAGGCCTCTGGCCCGTTGCGTAACGCGGCAGGGGTGAGGCTGACCGCCGCGCTCGAGCATGCGCATCTGCTGGTGCTGCACCCGCGCGATGCATCCCCCGTCCAGCTGGAGGCGCTTGTTCTGGCCGGATGGTCAACGGCGGGCATCGTGGTGCTGTCACAGTTGGTCGCGTTTCTGTCGTTCCAGATCAGGGTGGTGGCTGGCTTGCGCACCGCCGTGCTGACCCGGCAACCCCATGCCGAACTGGTGGGCTGAGTCATGAGTGACCATATCATCACTCACCCGTCGAATGAGGCACCTGTCGTCTTTACCGCTGATGACCTTGGCTGGCTGCCATGGCTGGAACCGCTGACCGAGGCCGACCTGACCGAGACCCATTGGGAAGGTCTGGTCGATCGGTCACGCTCGAAATCCGACTACTTCATGCTGCTGGCACATGACCCCGAGGTGCTGGGCGCCCGCACTCGGACCGACAAAGACATCTTTTACAACACCAAAGGTGGCCTGCCGCGCGCCGAGAGGGAGTTGGCTGCCGCAGCGGTGTCGCGCAAGAACGGCTGCATCTTCTGCGCCTCGGTCCACGCGCGCTTTGCCATCCATCACCTCAAGCGCGACCGTGAGGTAACGGCGCTGCTGGAAGAGGGCATCCCGTCGCCACTCACAGGGCGTCTTGGTGCTGTGGTGGAGGCCTCGGCGGCGCTGTCCAGCACGCCGCCGACATTCTCGCCCGAGACAGTGGCAAACCTCGTCGCCCAAAAGCTCGACGATCAGGAGGTGGTCGATCTTATCCTCGCGGCATCGTTCTTCAATTGGGCCAATCGCCTGATGCTGAGCCTTGGCGAGCCCACCCTTCCAACGTCAAAGACCTGAGAGAGACCAATGTCACACAATCCCGAAACCATCGCGCTGCACGCCGGCTTTCGCGCTGATCCTGCCACCGGCGCTGTTGCGGTTCCGATCTATCAGACCACCAGCTATCAGTTCCGCGACACTGACCACGCTTCGGCCTTGTTCGCGTTGCAGGAGCTGGGCAACATCTACACCCGGATCGGAAACCCGACGACCGATGTGCTGGAAAAGCGCGTGGCCGCTTTGGAAGGCGGCGTTGCGGCCTTGGCTGTGGCCTCCGGGCAGGCGGCGTCTGCCTTTGCCATTCAGAACCTGGCCAAGGCCGGCGACAATATCGTGTCTTCGACCGATCTCTATGGCGGCACATGGAACCTGTTTGCTAATACGCTGAAAGATCAGGGGATCGAGGTGCGGTTCGTTGATCCGGCGGATCCGGCGGCTTTTCTGCGCGCCAGCGACGGTCGCACCCGCGCCTGGTATGCCGAAACGCTGCCGAACCCCAAGCTGGAGGCTTTTCCCATCGCGGAAGTGGCGGCTTTGGGGCGGCCTTTGGGGATTCCGCTGATCGTGGACAATACCGCGGCGCCATTGCTGGCGCGTCCGTTTGATCATGGGGCCGCGATCGTCGTTTACTCCGGCACCAAATATCTGGGCGGGCATGGCACCTCTATCGGGGGGCTGATCGTGGATGGTGGCAATTTCGACTGGGCGGCCCACCCGCAACGACAGCCTGCGCTGAACACGCCCGACCGCAGCTATCACGGCGCGGTCTGGGTCGAGGCGACAAAACCGCTGGGTCCGGTGGCCTATATCATCAAGGCCCGCACCACATTGCTGCGCGATCTCGGGGCTGCGATTTCACCCTTCAACGCCTGGCAGATCCTGCAGGGTATTGAGACCTTGGCCTTGCGGATTGAACGCCACAGCCAGAACGCGGCCAAGGTTGCAGACTGGCTGGCAGCGCGCCCCGAAGTGGGGCGGGTGATTTACCCAGGCCTCCAGGCGGGGCCGGCGCGCAAGCGGGCGGACGCTTTGCTCAAGGGCGGTTACGGCGGGCTGGTCGGATTTGAGCTGAAAGCCGGGCTGGCGGCGGGGCGCAAGTTCATCGACGCGCTGGAACTGATCTATCATGTTGCCAACATCGGGGATTCGCGCTCACTGGCGATCCACCCTGCCAGCACAACGCACAGCCAGTTGTCTGCGGCCGAGCAGATCAGGGCAGGCGTTACACCCGGCTATGTCCGGCTGTCGATCGGGATTGAGCATATCGACGATATCCTCTCCGATCTGGAGCGTGGTCTGGCGGCGGCCGGCAAGCTGGCAGACGCGGCATGACAGCGGGCTGGCGGTTCACCCTGATCGGCGATCCGCTTTGTGCGGTGGCGGAACGCGCAAGCCTTGCGCTTTCCGCCCGCGGCACCGATTTTGACCGGCGCAAACCGCGCAGTCTGTCACCGGCATCAAGCGCGCGGCAACCTGCTGCTGCGCTGTTCATCCGTGATCCGCAGGGGCAAAGCCTGACCGTCACCGACAGTCTGATCATGCTGGATGTGATCGAAGACCTGCATCCTCTGCATCCCCTTTACCCGAAGGGTCCGCTGCAAAAGGCGCTGATGCGTGACACGATGCAAGTGGCAGTCCGTGCCTTAACCCGGCTTTCCCCAGTGCTTGAGGCGCGGGCGGGCAATGATCTGGACATTGCGGTGTTCTTTTTGCGGGAGGCTCTGAAACAGGTGTCCGATCGCGTTGCCATTACCGCTGATCCTCGTGTTGTGCCGTCACACCTGACCAATGAGGATATTGCGCTTGCACCGCTGCTCTGGCGGCTGGGTCTGCTGGATGCATCGTTCAACAGCTATCTGCTGAGCGGTCTCGATCTGCTTGCGGACCACCGCGAGCGCATCCTGTCGCATCCGCTTTGTGCTTCTCTGTATACGCGCCGTCGCGCGCAGGAGTGGATCGCTGAGGTGATTGGCATGGGCGGGGCCTGCTGGTTCCGCCAGACAAGGCTGCCGCTGCCAAGGCGACAGCGGACCGGCAGATTCTGGAGCTTGCGCCGACCCGCCTGCGGGTCGGCGCGTGACGTTGCTGTCAGCCTCTGTCTGTCAGCGGTGATTGAGCCGCCGCGCCAGCCAGTCACCCGCGCCCTGCATCCCCCAGACCAGCACAATCAGCACCACCACGACTGCAATCATCACGCCGGTTTCAAAGCGCTGATAACCGTAACGGATCGCCAGATCACCCAGACCTCCGGCTCCGACTGCGCCCGCCATGGCCGACGCGCCGACCAAAGTGACCAGCGTGACGGTAAAGCCCGAGATCACCCCAGGCAGCGATTCCGGGATCAGCACCTCGCGCACAATCGTCCAGCGGCTGGCCCCCATGGCGCGGGCGGCGTCGATCAGGCCACGGTCCACCTCGCGCAAAGACACCTCGGCGATGCGGGCGAAGTAGGGGGTGGCGGCAATGGTCAGCGGCACGATGGCGGCAGAGATGCCGATGGCTGTGCCCACAATCAGCCGTGTCAGAGGGATCACCGCCACCAGCAAGATGATGAACGGGACCGAGCGCAGTGCATTGACGATTCCACCCAGAATGCGGTTCACCGCCAGATGCTCATAGATGCCGCCCTTGTCAGTCGTGACTAGGATCAAGGCCAGCGGCAGACCCAGCACAAAGGACAAGGCGCCGGAAACACCTGTCATCACTATCGTTTCCCACAGACCCTTGAGCAGAAGATTAAACATGATCAGGGACATAACCCAGCACCTCTATGGCTGTCGCGATGGGGGACAGGTCGGCTGTGACCTGTGCGATGATGGTGGCATCCGCGGTGCCAAGGGCGATGAACAGCCGGGCATAGGGTTCGCCCTGCACATCGCCCACGCCACCGTGCAAAAGACGCGCCTCTTGTCCGGTAAGTCTTGAAATGCGTTGCAATACTGGCAGTCGGGCGGCACGCCCGGTCAGGTCGATCCGCAGGATCGCTTGATCGCCGGTCGGTGCCAGCAGCGCCACCAGATCGGCGGGCAGGCTGGGGGACAGACCGCTGACCAGACTTTTGGTGGTGTCGCTTTGCGGCGAGGCCAGCACGCGGGCGACCGGGCCTTCCTCAACGATGCGCCCGGCGTCCAGCACCAGAACCCGGCCCGCGATGCGGCGCACGACCTCCATCTCATGGGTGATCATCAGGATGGTCAGGCCAAGGTCGCGGTTCACCCGCGCCAGCAGATCAAGGATCGAATGCGTGGTTTCGGGGTCGAGGGCCGATGTCGCCTCATCTGACAGCAGCAGCAGCGGATCGGGGGCCAGAGCGCGGGCAATGCCCACGCGTTGCTTTTGCCCGCCCGACAGTTGCGCCGGATATTGGTCGGCCTTGTCGGCCAGACCCACGAGATCGAGCAGTTCCAGCACCCGTTTGCGCCGCAGGGCCGGGGGCTGGCCTGCGATTTTCAGGGGAAGGGCCACGTTTTCGGCCACGGTGCGCTGCGACAGCAGGTTGAAGTGCTGAAAGATCATCCCGATGCGGCGGCGGATGGGTTGCAGTGCGGCCTCGTCCAGATCGGTGATGTCCTGCCCCGCAATGACCACGCGACCCGCCTGCGGACGGTCCAGACCGTTGAGCACCCGGATCAGGGTTGACTTGCCTGCGCCCGACCGGCCGATCAGCCCGATGATCTCACCCCGTGCGATGGAGGCCGTGATGTCTTGCAGCGCAGGGCGGTCGCCGAACTGGCGGGAGACGCCGTGCAGGTCCACGACCGGGGCTGTCCCCGTGTCGAAAGCCGCGTTGATAGCTTTGTCAGCCATTCCGAAGTCCTTGAAATGCCGGAAACGGGGCAGCGATCTGCCCCGTTTCCGGTCGTGATAGGGGTGACAGATCAATAGGCGGGGATGCCGGTGCCTTTGTAGACCCTGTCGAACTCGGCCTTGACGGTCTCGTTCTGATAGGCGGCAACCAGGTCCGCGACCCATGGCTCATCCTTGCGGTCGGTTTTGACCGCGATGAAGTTGTTGTAGGGGTTATCCTCAACCGCTTCTTGCGCAATGCGGTCTGTGTCAGGCACCAACCCCGATTTCAGGGCCCAATCCGTGTTGACCACCGCTGCGTCCAGATCGGTGATGGCGCGGCCAACGACGCCGGCATCCAGCTCTTTGATGTCGAGGTTTTTCGGGTTCTCGGCAATGTCCGCCACAGTGGCCAGAATTCCGGCCCCGTCGCGCAAGGTGATCAGACCTTCGGCTTGCAACAGATTCAGCGCGCGCCCGGCATTGGACGGGTCATTCGGCACGCCGACGACAGCGCCATCGGGCAGATCGGCCACGGATTCGAATTTCTGCGAATACAGACCGATCGGCCAGACAGCGGTCAGACCGACGGGCGTGATCGTGTAGCCGTGACCTGCGATCTGGGCTTCCAGATAGGGGCCGTGCTGAAAGGCGTTGGCATCGATTTCGCCCTGCTGCAGAGCCTCATTGGGCTGGGTGTAGTCGTTGAAGACCAGGAGTTCGACGTCCAGCCCGCTGGCTTTGGCCTGTTCTGCAGCAACCGCCCAGACAGCTTCGTCTTCACCACCAATGATGCCGACCCTGATCTTGGTGGTGTCCGCAAAGGCGGCTGGACCAAAGGTGAACGACAGGGCAAGGGTGGACGCCGCCAGCAAAGAGCGTCGGGTAAGATTTTGTTTTGCAGACATAATATTCTCCATCGGTCGGCGCAGGGACTGGGAGAAGAACTGCGCCGGATGAGGAATATCTATCTTGTAAGTCGTCTATTTGCAATGCGACGGCGCAGACTGTCCGTTCCGTTCATTGCCAAAGAAAGAGAATAACTGACGCGCAAATGGGCAAAAGACGAAATCTGTTTCCCGGCATGTCGACGGGCTCTGCGTTTCATACTGGTCACCCTCCGAATCGCACCATTGCGCTCGATTCGGGGGGATCAATCTTGGCCAGAGAACAATTCACTCTCTTGCCCGCCTTCTGCGCGCCAGATTTTTTGTTGGCGGGGTCAAGATCGGCAAGGCTGTTTCCTTGTGAAAAGACGTCCTTCCATTATCCTGATAAAGTCAGTCGTGATTAAACCCGCGAACATGACGCCCCCACGACCCGCAACGCGGGCCTGTCATTGGAGACGCCATGAAACTTTCCTTTACAAAGATCGCAGCACCGCTGGCTGCCATTTTTCTTGCAACGACAGCCCTCGCTCAGGAAGGGCCGTTGGTCACCACCGAATGGCTGGAAGCAAATCTGCAAAATCCGGATGTCCGCCTGATCGAGGTCAGCGTGAATCCGGGTGTCTATGAGCGTGGCCACATTCCGGGGGCCACGAACTTTGTCTGGCACACCGATCTGGTTGATCCGGTTCAACGCGACATTGCCAGCCGCGAGGCGCTTGAGGGCAAGCTGCGGGCCGCCGGGGTGAATGACGACAGCACCATCATTCTGTATGGGGATACCAACAACTGGTTTGCGGCCTGGGGTGCCTGGGTTCTGGACGTTTACGGCGTTGAGAACGTCAAGCTTCTCGACGGCGGCCGCAGTCTGTGGGAGGCCGAGGGTCGCCCGCTGGCAACATCGCCTTTGGCGCTGGCCGCGGGCAGCGTGACCCTGAAAGAAGCAAACAGCGAACTGCGTGCCCGTTTGGGCGATGTGGTCGAGGCGTCGAACACCGGCGACCATGTGATCCTTGATATTCGCGGTCCCGATGAATTCTCGGGCAAGCTTTATGCGCCCGAAGGATCGAAAGAAACTGCCATCCGCGCGGGCCATGCGACCAATGCGGTCAACGTAGCCTGGGGACAGGCGGTGCAGGAGGATGGCCGGTTCAAATCTGCCGAAGAGCTGAAGGCGGTTTACGGTGCGGTCGGAATTGACGGGTCCAAGCCGGTGATCACCTATTGCCGCATCGGCGAGCGGTCCTCGCACACCTGGTTCGCGCTGACCAAGATCCTTGGCTATGACGTCAAGAACTATGACGGATCGTGGACGGAATACGGCAACGCGGTGGGGGTGCCGGTGACCAACCTCGCAGGCACCGTCTGGACGGGTCAGTAATCAATTCCGTGGTTGGCGACGACCATACCTCAGCGGCGCAGCCTCGGCTGCGCCGCCTTTTGCGATGAATGGACCCTGAAGATGACCTTGTCCCGCCTGTTCCCGGCTTTGCTTGCGCTGGCGATTTTCGCTGCCTTTGTCTTTTATCTGCCCGCCCGCGATGCTCTGGGCCGCCCTTTGCCGCTCTCAATGCTGCTGGGGGGCGTGTTTGGCATCGTGCTTCAGCGCTCACGGTTCTGCTTTTGGTGCATCAGTGCGGATTGGTTCCGAAACCGGGACCCGAGGGGATTTCTGGGCATTCTGGCGGCTTTGGCGGTAGGCAGCATTGGCTACACGCTGATCCTGGGGGCTTGGCTGCCCGATCCGTTCTCGGGGCGCTTGCCGCCCGATGCGCATGTCGGCCCGGTGTCAGTCGCGCTGGTGCTGGGGGCGTTTGCGTTTGGATTGGGGATGGCGCTCAGCGGATCGTGCATTTCGGCGCATATCTACAGGCTGGGTGAGGGGGCGTTCGGGTCGATCGTGGCACTGATCGGAGCGCTGGCCGGGTTCATGGTGGGGTTCTTGTCCTGGAACAGCCTGTATCTGTGGCAAGGCTATGCCGCGCGCCCGCTGTGGCTGCCGGGATGGCTGGGCCATGGCGGTGCCTTGGCGGTTCAGCTTGCAGTTCTGGCAGGGTTGGCGGGTTATCTGATATGGCGCTATGTGCCGCGCTCCCCCGAGACTGTGTTGCCATTCACCGCGATTTTTCAACGTCGCTGGCCTGCATGGGTGGGCGGTCTGCTCGTCGGGTTCATCGCCACGCTGGCCTATGTG
Source organism: Pseudotabrizicola sp. 4114 (assembly GCF_031457365.1). Taxonomy (NCBI): domain Bacteria; kingdom Pseudomonadati; phylum Pseudomonadota; class Alphaproteobacteria; order Rhodobacterales; family Paracoccaceae; genus Pseudotabrizicola; species Pseudotabrizicola sp. 4114. The sequence continues at coordinate 17,080 of NZ_JAVDWP010000021.1, forward strand.
CGGGTGGGGCCATTGGGGGTTACAGCCGAGCTTGGTTCTGTCGCGCGGACTGCAGCCTCGGGGGCGGGGCTGCTGCCGGAAACCTTGTATGGTCTGGATGGATTGGCGGGGTGTGCCACAGTGATCAAGGAGACGGTGCCGTCGCGCAATGGCGTGTTCGTGCTGGGTATCCTGTTCGGATCGTTTGCCTCTGCCCGCGTTGCAGGGGATTGGCAGCCCGCCTTGCCAAAGCCCACCGAGCTGCCGCGTCTGTTCCTTGGCGGTGTGCTGCTGGGTTGGGGAGCAATGGTGGCCTTGGGCTGCACGGTGGGGGTGATCCTGTCGGGGATCATGGTGGGTGCCGTCTCGGGCTGGGTGTTCACCGCCTTTTGCCTGCTGGGCGCGTGGATCGGCTGGCACCTGCGGCAACGAATGACCTGGTGACGGAGCGGGCCGTCAGCCCCGGCCACGCCATGGCACCAGTTTCTGTTCCGCCAGCCGCATCAGGATGTCGATGGTATAGCCGATGATTCCGATAAGGATGATGCCCATGACCACGATATCGGTCAGCTGAAATTTGGACGCCACAAGGATCATCATCCCCGCTCCCTTTTCTGCCGCGACGAGTTCAGCTGCCACCACAGTGCCCCAGCACACCCCCAGGGCAACCCTCAGCCCGGTAAAGATGTCAGGCAATGAGTTCGGGATGAGGACGTGCCACAGCACCTGTGCCTTGGACGCGCCAAGGCTATAGGCGGCATGGATCTTTGACAGCCGCACGCCCGACACGCCGTTGCGGGCCGAGATCACCATGATCCACAGCGCGGCCAGAAACAGCAGCACGATCTTGCCCGATTCCCAGATGCCAAACCAGATGATGACCAATGGGATCAGGGCGAGCGGTGGCACTGGGCGCATGAATTCGACAATCGGGTCAAACCAACCCCGGAACCAGCCTGACAGGCCCATGGCATAGCCGAGCGGAATGCCGACAATCGCCCCCAGCACCAGACCTGCCAGAACCCGCCAGAGCGAAAAGCCGAGATGCTCCCATAGCGAATGGTTCTGATAGCCGTTGGTGGCGATCTCGAACAGGCGGGCCACCACCGCTTCGGGCGGGGGAAGCCAGATCGGCTCCATCTGCCAGCCCGGATCGGGGGTAAAGTTGATCGACCCTCGTGCGGTCAGAAATGCCGTGCCGTTGTTCACTTTCATTGTCTCGTTCTGGGCGATCGTCTGACCGTTGATTTCGGTGATAATCGCGCCCGGCCCATCATTTTCGGCCGGGCGGATCAGCGCGCTGCGCCAGGCGGGCACAACGGCCACATCATCCACCGCGATGCCAGCGGCGCCTGTGGCGTCGGGGGGAAGGGCCGTTTCACCGGGGCGGTGCACCCGGACAGTGACGGTTGCCTCCCCACGCTCCCCCGCCTCATTCATGACGGTGTAGGAGAAGGAGGTATCACCGACAAAGGGGCCAGGCACATGAACCGGCACCAGCTTTGAGCCGGTAAAGGCCCCCCAGATCAGAAAGATCGTCAGGATCGACAGGATGGATGCTGCGCGGCTGGGGCGGATGGCCGTCGCATCCCCAAACACCGGGCGCGGCGCTTTGCCCGTGACCAGCCGCGCGAGGAGCAGGCCCACCACAAACAGCGCCGCATATGACAAAAGAACGGTCATGCCGGCACCTCAGACTGGCCCATGATTTCCTCTTCCATGCCCCAGATCAGCGACAGGATCTCCTCGCGGTGCGCGATGAAGTCTGGCTTTTGCTTGATGGTGCGCAGATCGGCATCGACACCTGTGGCGGCATAGGGCAGGTGGTATTCGCGCAGGATGCGCCCCGGTCTTGGAGCCATGACGATCAGGCGCTGGCCCAGAAGCAGCGCCTCTTCGACCGAATGGGTCATCAGGATCACGGTCTTGCCTGTGGTCTTCCAGAGCTTCAGGATCAGCCCCTGCATCTTTTCGCGGGTCAGCGCATCCAGCGCGCCAAGGGGTTCGTCCATCAAGATGACGTCTGGATCACCTGCCAGACAGCGGGCCAAAGCCACACGCTGCTGCATCCCGCCCGACAAGGTATAGACGGGCTTTTCGGCAAAGCCGGAAAGGCCGGTCTGAGCCAACAGCCGATCGGTGAGCGCATCGCGGGTGGTGCGGTCCGTGCCGCGCATCCGGGGGCCAAAATCCACGTTGCGGCGCACGCTCATCCATTCAAACAGGGCACCCTGCTGAAACACCATTCCCCGATCTGGCCCCGGCCCCCGAATGGCCCGGTCCCCCAAGGTCACCGTGCCGGAGGTGACCTGCGAGAACCCGGCCAGGATATTGAGCAAGGTGGTCTTGCCGCAGCCGGACGGGCCGAGGATTGATACCAACTCCCCCTTTTTGATGATCAGGTTGATGTCGGTCAGCGCATGGGTTGCCGTCTGGCCCTTGGTTGCAAAAACCATCGACACGCCATGAAGCGCGAGAGTTGTCATTTTGCGTGTCCTTGAAACACAGGGAAAGCGGCGCGGGGCAGGTGCCCCACGCCGCGCATTTCTGCCGGAGTGATGTTCAGAGTTCTGAAGCGGCCTGCAGAAAAGAGGCGTCCACCACACCGTCATAACTGTCGAGTGCTGCCGGAATATTCCCCGAGGCCACAAAGAAATCGGCCACTGATTTCAGATAGGCCTGAAGCCCGCCGGCCAGCCAAGTGTCAGACAGTTTTTCCTCGACCGTCGGCAAGGTGAACCCGGCCAGCTGATCCTTGGTGACCGTCTCATCCAGACCGGAGTCTTTTGCCAGCACAGGGATGAAGGGCGCAGGGTCGGCGGCGTAGGCGGCATTCTGGTCGTTCACCACCTTGAGGAATTTCGTGACCAGATCTGTGTTTTCATCAGCAAAGCTGCCGGGGGTAGAGATCACGTCAAAGATCCGGATGCCAAGGTCTTCCTTTTCCGCGCCGGTCAGCAGAACATTGCCAAACTCTTTTGCACGCGCCAGCGAGCCGCCCCAACCGCAGAACATGTCAATATTGCCTTGGGCAATAGCCGCTGCCCCGTCTGGCGGGGCAAGGTCCACGATCTGCAGGTCAGAGGCGGCAATTTCGAAATGTTCGAGCTGTTTGAGAAAGCCGTAATGCGCCGCCGTTCCGAGCGGCACGCCTACCTTTTTGCCTTTCAGATCCTGAGCATTGTCCTTGGTGATTTCAAGATCCGCACGGACAACGCAGTTGTCATTTTCGGAATAGGACACAGCAATATCAACCGCCTTCAGATTCTGCCCGGCCGATGTTGCGGTCACAAAGGGCGGCACGCCCTGACTGATCAGAAAATGCACATCGCCTGCCGCCGCCGCCGCAGACATGGCAACCCCGGTGTCAAAGCTGCGCCAGTTCACCTTGACGCCCAGTTCTTTTTCAAAGGTGCCATCGACCTTTGCGGCCTCAAACGGCAGCGGCCATTCAAGAAAATAGGCGACGGTGATTTCATCCAGCGCATGCGCTGCGGTCGTTCCGAACAGAAGCGACAGAGCGGCGAGCGGGGCAGCAAAAGACCTATGGCGGATCACAGAATGTCTCCCTGATGTGATGGTATGGGTTCAGCTTTTATCGATTCAGCTGGTCGTGTTTTTATAGAATGCCATGCCAGTCACACCCATTCCAAAGACCTGCCGGAATCGAAAGGGGGGCGCTGTTTGTGCGGTAAAAAAGAGAAGAAAGGTCTGGTTTTTTGCGGGAAAGCGGCTGCCTCAACCCTGAGGTTAGTCGCTGATCCCAAAAGAGCTTTTCGCTTGGGTCACAACCGAGTTGGGCGGCACGGATTTTGTCAGCCAGACCCCACCACCGATGATGCTGCCCTGTCCGATCGTGACCCGACCCAGAATGGTTGCCCCGGCATAAATCACGACATTGTCTTCGATGGTCGGGTGCCTTGGCAGGCCTTTGACCAGAGAGCCGTCTTCCGCGACATCGAAACTTTTCGCGCCGAGCGTAACCTGCTGATACAGTCTGACATTGCGGCCGATCACGGCGGTTTCGCCGATCACAACCCCGGTGCCATGATCGACAAAGAACGCAGGCCCAAGTTTTGCGCCGGGATGAATGTCGATGGCGGTTGTGGAGTGCGCGATTTCGGCCATGATCCGCGCCAGCAGCGGCGCGCCAAGGGTAAACATCTGATGCGCCAGCCGGTGGCGCAAGACGGCATCCCGTCCCGGAAAACAGAACACGATCTCATCAAGGCTTTTTGCCGAAGGGTCGCCCGCATAGGCGGCAGCGATGTCGGTGTCATGCAGATCCCTGATCCGGACAAGAGACAGGATGAAGGCTTCGGCCATTCCGACGGCGGTCGTGCTGAGCGTCTCGGGCGATGATTTCGGGTCAAGCGACAGTTCAAGCCCGATCTGACGGGTCAGCCCATCGAGAACGGCGCGCAACGCGGCTTCGACGAAAGCATCGGTTTCCTTTGCGTGCAGGCCAGGCGGGCCAAAATGCCGGGGGTAGAGGGCTGCAATGGTCTGGTTTGCCAGGTCTGACACTGCACTCTTGGAGGGCAGGATCGGGGTCGCCCGGCCGGGGTAGCGGCGCTGTTGCGATACGGTCCGGATCAGGCGCAGCTCGCCGCACACGGTGCTGATCAAGGCGCTTGCGGTTGGGCTCGCGGGCTCTGGCCCGCGCAGCGTTGCTTGTCGTGCCATTCTCGTCCTGACCAAAATTCATGTGCATTCTGTATCAGGTCACCTATCGCGCGGCTGAGGTTTCGCCAAGAAAACGAACTTCCAAACATGCGTAGGCCAAGAGACTATTCTTCTCTTTGTCTGGCGCGGTTCGCGTGACGGCTACGGCCCCGCGCACACCAGATCGCGGGCGAGTTTTGCGGCTTGTTCGCGGATGTCTGGGATTGCGGTGATTTCCCAGAAGGCGGCGCGGGTGACGGGGCCGATGGCGTGGATGCGCGCGGATGGCACGCCGGCATGGTTGATCACCTGGCAATCCGCGCTGACGTCCAGACTGAGGCGCAGCGGGTCGACCCGGGCCTGCCCGGTCTGCAACAGATCGGCAAACAGGGGGGCTGCGTTGCTTTCGGGGTCATTGCGGATGCCGCGGCAGTCGATGACACGTGCGGCGTCGATGGTGATCTCGTCCTGCGATCCCCGTGGTCTGAGGGTGACGCGCCGGGTTTCTGCATCCAGGCGGGCGGCACCGAGGAAACCGGCACGCAGCAGCACCAGCTGGCCCAATGATACCGCCAGCCGGATCTCGACATTCGAGGTGTTGGGCATGCGGTGGCGGTGCACCTCCCACCAGGTTGCGGCGTGGCGCAGAAACCGGGCGCGCTCCGGCCCGGGCAGGGCGCGCCAGATGGTGCGGACCTGCGGGCGGATCCCATCTATGGCATCGCGCCAGGTGCCGCCGTTTTGCACGGCCTGTCTGGCAAGACCCCGCACCCAGCGGAACAGCACGCTCATCGGCGCACCGAGGGGAATGTCCTCCGGGTTCGGCCTGAGCGGGGTGGTGGCCGCATGCGAGCGCGGCAGCTGACCCCGGCGCGAGACCGACAGGATCTCGCCGCGATGGCCAGAGCGCAGCAGCGACAGCACCTGATCCACCATCGACAGGCCGGAGCCAATGATCACGACGCGTGCATCGGGCGGGATGCCCTCCTGCGGCTCCCATGGGTTGGACAGGGCACCGTCGGGGCTGGGGTTGGCCTGCACATGGCCGGTGGCCAGCACAAGACGGTCACCGGGCAGGGCCTGACCATCCTCCAGATGGGCCAGCACACCATTTGCTGTCTCCTCCACCCGCACCACGGTTCCCGTCACCACGCGCAGGCGGCCATCGCCGTCCGGCGCGCGCCATGGGTCCAACAGCCCGGCCAGATAGGTGCCATAGGTGGCGCGGCTGACAAAGCATTGTTCGGTGACCTTAGCCTCGTCCGGGTGGGCAAGAAGCCAGTCGTGGAAGTGGTGCGGATCGTCCGGAAACGCGCTCATGTTGTGAACGCGGGTGTTGAGCAGGTGGTCGGGATCGGTGGTGGCATAGGCAATGCCTTGGCCGAGCGTGGCGTTGCCTTCGATCAGGGTGACGCGGAGCGGCTGCCCGGGTTGCGACAGCAGGTGAGTCGCCATCAGCACACCACTGGCCCCGCCGCCGACGACCAGGATGTGGCGGACGGGGCGACCGGGGCCGGGCAGGGGGATTGAGTCCGCCACCGCGCCGCCGCTCTGGTCAGTCATGGCAGGGAGACGGCGCAGAGGGTGGCCATGATGCCGATGGCGCTGAGCATGATCAGCGCCAGCCCCCAGG
>NZ_JAVDWP010000022.1:0-23216 GCF_031457365.1 Pseudotabrizicola sp. 4114
GCCATGGATCGTCCTTTCATCTGGCAACATTAAACTTGTCCGCGACCATCGGGATCGCAGCGGCGTGGAAATGGGGGGTGTGGCCGGGTCTATCCGGCAGCAGCCGCCGTGCCCTGTGTCAGGGCAGCCATGCGGTGCATCAGCGGTTTAAGTGCCGCATGGGTCTGAAGGTAAAAATCAAGCTGCGCGCGGAATTGCGCGTGGCGGGTGGGATCGGGGTGAATCTCATCGCAGATGCGCACCATGGCATCGGCGCCGGTTTCTAGTGTCGGATGCAGCCCCACCCCCACGGCGGCGGCAATCGCCGCGCCAAAGGCCGTGGCTTCCCCCACCTCGGGGATACGCAACGCGGTGCCGGTGGCGTCGGCATGCATCTGCGCCCAGAACCGCGACCGCAGCACACCGCCGGCCAATGTCATCGCCGACACCGGAATGCCCTTGCCCGTCAGCCGGTCAAGGATGTTTGCGGTGCCCAGCGCCACTGATTCCATCAGCGCCCGCGTAATCTCGGCCCGGCCATGTTTCAGCGTCAGGCCCCAGATTGCGCCTTGCAGTTCATAGTCGGTGAACGGGTTGCGGTTGCCCTGCCAGAAATCCAGCACCACAAGACCATTCGCCCCCGGTGGCACCGATTGCGCCGCCACCAGCAGGGCGTCATAGCCATCCTGACCTTGATGCAGCAGATCATGCCACCACCGCAGCACCGCACCGGACGAGACCTGCCCGCCTTCCATCACGAATGCGCCTCTGGTCACGCAATCGGGGTGCGGGCCAAACAGCCCTTCGACCTCGGTATCTTCGGCCACCACGGGCAGGATCAGGTGTGAAGTGCCGGTGATCAGCGCAGTCTCGCCCGGGCGCAGGGTGTTCAGGCCCACCATCGCGACATAGGCATCGGTGCCCCCCGCCACCACCAGCGTTTCAGGGTCCAGCCCCATCGCATCGGCCGCGTCTTGCTGCAGCGGCCCGATCACCTCGCCCAGCGCGGGCATCCGGGCGGGGAAGCGGTCGGTGATGCCTGCCAGACCAATCGCCGCCAGAAAATCCTCGGGCCAGCCGTGGCGCGGATCAAAGAACCAGCGGTTGGTTGTCAGGTTCTGGCCCAGCGTCAGTTCGCCGGACAAGCGCAGCGCCAGATAGTCGGCCATTTCCACAAACCAGCGGCTGCGCGCGTAGACATCGGGTGCCGCGTCGCGCAGCCACAAAATCTTTGGCAGCGCAGTTTCGGCACTGACCCCGGCCCGGCTGCGGCGCAACACCGGGTGCCCCGTCGCCTCGATCCGCCGGGCCTGAGGCGAGGCGCGGTTGTCCATCCACAAAATCGCCTCGCCCAGCGGGGCCAACCGGTCGTCCAGCGCAACCATGGTGGACGAGGTGCCGGAGGCGCAGATCGCCGCGATCCGTCCCGGTGCGATGCCCCCCCGCTGCAGCGTCTCTCGCACCGCGCCGCAGGCCGCCTGCCACCAGTCGGCAGGCGATTGAGTGGCCCAGCCGGGATGCGGATGGCTGGTCGGGTAGTCGCGCACTGCCACCGCCAGCACCCGGCCCGAACAATCGGCCACCAGCGCACGCGCGCCGCCGGTTCCGCAATCGAGCCCAATGATCAGATCCCGCATGTCAGCCCCCTTTCCGACGTTCGCCATGGTGCCGCGCGGCCAGCATCGCCACCACCAGCCCCGACAACAGCAGCGCACCCTGAATGATCTGGCGCTGGTAATCCGGCAGGCCCAGAAGCGCGGCCCCGCTGAACAGAACGCCGATGAACAGGGTCGCGGTCAGAGTGCCAAGGATATTGGGTTTGCCCACATGCACCATCATCCCGCCCAGCAGAACCACTGTCAGGCCATTGATCAGGTACGGCCCGCCGATCATCGGCTGACCAGAGGCAAGGTTTTCCGCCAGGATGATCCCGGCCAGTGCCGCACAAACCCCGGAGAACACGAATAAAACCAGTGTCAGCCCCACCACCGGCACGCCCACGCTGCGCACTGCGGCCTCGTTCTGCGCCATGGCATAGATGTAGCGGCCCATGGTCAGCCGCTCTTGCACGAACCAGGCCAAGGCGGCCAACGCCAGCACCGGCAGCATGATCAGCGGCACCGCGTCGCCGAAATGCGGCTCCAGCAGGCTGGCCAGCGGACCGGGCGTTGCGATCCGGATGACCGTCCCCTTGCCCAAAGCCGCCGCGAGCGAGGCGCACAGACTGGCGGTGGAAATCGTCACGATCAGCGCGGGCAAACGCATCACCGCAACCAGCCAACCGTTCAGCAAGCCCACCGCCAGCCCAGCCGCCAGCCCAGCAGCGATGGCAGGCCACCAGCCCCAACCCTGCGACAGGCCCCAGGCACACAGCATGTTGGACAGCGCGGCCACCTGCATGAAACTGACGTCGATCTTGCCCGCCGCAATCACCCAGGTCAGGCCCAGAATCATCATCACCATGATGGAAAAGCTTTTCAGGATAGCCACCATGTTTCCCGGGTCCAGAAGCTGCGGCCGCTGGCTGGCGATCATCACCGTCATCAGCACCAGTGCAGCAACGAGCCAGAGGTTGGTGATCAGCCGCGACAGGCGTCGGCGGGTGCTGTGCGGGCGCGCGGTGGCCGTCCGGGTCAGTGTCATCGTCATCCCTTTTCTCCCGAAGCCGCGTGGCGCGCGGCGCGCACCATCGCAAAGCTGTTCAGCCAGTTCCGGGCGCTGTCTGAAAACGCCAAAACCCCGGCCAGCAGGATCAGGCTGATCATCCCGTCGCTGTAGTAATAAGGCACGCCCATCAGCGCGAAGCCGTCCAGCAGCATGGTGATCAGCAAGATCCCCCCCAGAGTTGCCAGAACAGAGGTTCCCCCCAGAATGGCCGCTCCCAGGAACACCCCGGCATAGGCGGGCATCATCAGATTGGCACCCTTGTTGGTTTCGGCATTCCCCGACTCGGCCAGGATCAGCAGCACCGCCAGCACTGTGCAGATGGCACAGAGCACATAGGCCAGAGCGATATAGCGCCGTGTGGCGATGCCCGAGAAATGGGCCGCCACAGGATTCTCGCCGGTGGCATAGAACGCCACGCCGGTCCGGGTGCGCTGCATGACGAACCACGCCACCGCATAGATCGCGAGCAGGATCCAGAGCGACACGCCAAGCCCCAGAACCCGCGCATCGTTCAGATCAGTAATGCCCACCTGAAAGAAGTTCTGAAAGATCGAGCGCCCTCCGGTATACAAAAAGGCCATCCCGGCGCAGATTGATCCGACAGCGATGGTGGTCACAATGTCGGGCAGACCGAAACGACTGATCGCCACGCCCGACACCAGACCAATGGCCGCGCCAATCGCGATGCCCGCCGCAATGGCAACCCAAAGCGGCGCGCCAGCCGCAATCACCGCGCCCATCGACATGCCGGCAAAGGCCGCGACGCCGGGAATGGACAGATCGAACCGGCGCACGATGACCACAAAGGTCAGCCCCAGCGCCGCCAGCCCGTTGGCGGCCATGTGCCGGGCGATGCCGTTCAGACTGGCAGGGCTGAGAAAGCGCGGCTCGGCCAATGCAAGGGCCGCCCCGACCACGATCACCAGTGCCAGAAAGCCCAGCCCGCGCGCCGACTGACGCATGATGTCCTTAAACCCGCTCATGGTGCCACCTCGCCCATGATCCCAGCCATCAACAGCGCGTCGCGGCTGAACACCCCGCTGGCAGGGTCCACCTGCCGCCCCTTGTGCAGCGCGATGGTGCGGTCAGCCACGCCATGCACCTCGTCACAGTCGCTGGAAATCACGATCACCGCCGCATCGCGCGACAACTGGCGCATCAGCGCGTAGATCTTGGCCCTTGCGCCAATGTCGACGCCCACGGTCGGCTCGACAAAAATGTAGACATCCGCCTGACTGTACAGGCCCTTGGCCAGCACGATCTTTTGCTGATTGCCGCCGGAAAAGCCGCTGGCCGGGGTGGTCAGGCTGGGCGGATGCAGCGCCACATCCCCGGTCAGCGTGCGGGCATCTTTCTGCACACGGCGTCGCTTGAGCGCCCAGCGCCCGGCAGACGCCCGGCGCAGATTGGCCAAAGGCACGTTGAACAGCGCCGGACGGGTCAGGACCAGCCCTTCGGTCCGCCGGTCGCCGGGCACCAGAAACACCCCCGCATCCAGTGCCGCGCGTGGAGACTTGAAGGTCACCACCTTGCCACGCAGCCTGATCGTCCCCCGGTCCGGCGGTGCGACACCGAAAATCGCCTTGGCCAGTTCATCACAGCCCGACCCGACCAGCCCGAAGATTCCCAAAATCTCGCCCTTGCGCGCGGTCAGGCTGACAGGTTTAAAATCACCGTGCAGGGCAATGGCCTGCAGCTCCAGCACCGCCTCGCCGGGCACCGTTCCGGCACGCGGCGGAAAGATGTCACCCATCGCCTCGCCCAGCATCAGATCGGCCAAAGAGACCTGACCGGCCTTTGCCTCTTCGACCGTCATCCGGGCAACGCAGGTGCCGCCCCGGAACATGCTGAAGCTGTCGGCGATGGCAAACACCTCTTCCAGCTGATGCGTGATGTAGATGATCGCAATGCCCTGCGCCTTGAGCAGCCCCATCAGCGAAAACAGATCCTCGCGCTCGATATCGGTCAGGGTTGATGTCGGTTCATCCAAAATCAGCACGCGGGTGTTCTCCCCCGCGATCGCCTGAAGGATCGCCACCGCCTCGCGCTCGACCGCCGACATGCGGCCGACCTCTTGCGAAAGATCCAGATCCACCGGAAACCGTTCCAAAAGCGCCTCGGCCCGCCGTTCCAGATCGCGCTGGCTGATGCGCGACAACAGGCCCCGCCGCGGGTTTTCGCGACCAAGAAAGATGTTGTCCAGCCCGGTCATGTCGGCGACCAGTTCGGGGTGTTGCTGCACCGTCGCAATACCGGCGCGGATCGCATCTTCGGGGCTGCGGAAATGTACCTCTTGCCCGGCAACGGTGATCTGGCCGGAGTCTTTCTGAATGATCCCCGACAAGATCTTGATAAAGGTCGATTTTCCCGCCCCGTTGATCCCCAGAAGCGCATGGATTTCGCCGGGTGTGACGTGAAACTCCACATCGCGCAGGGCTTGAACCGGGCCGAACCGCTTGGAAACGCCGGATGCCGTCAGGATGGGCTCTGCCATGGCTGAATTCCTGTTGTTGGTGCGAAAAGGGGGGGCGCAACGCCGCACGCCCCCCAAACGGGCATTGGCTCAGACCGCGCGGACCCAGCCCAGTTCCGCCCCACGGCCGGGCACGTCAAAATCATCGGGAATGCCGCCCTGAAGCATGTCTTTCACCACCGCATAGGTCGGCGTGATGATCAGGCGCGGCGTGTTGCGACCGGCAAGCGATTCATGCGCGTAGAACACGCAGGAATAGGCCATCTCGTAAAAGCTCTGCGCCATCGACAGTTTCAGCGGCGTATCCGAAGCGATGTAGTTGAACGCCTGCGATCCGCCGTCGATGCCGGTCAGGATCAGGTCTTCGCGTCCCGCAGCCTTTGCCGCCAGCGTCCCTTCGACCGCAGCACCGTCCCAGGCGCACCAGACCGCATCGATGTCGGGGTTCGATGTCAGGATATTGTCCACCGCCTGTCTGGGCGTGACATTGCCCGCCAGAGCAAAAGCCCATTCGGTGACAATCTCCACCTCGGGGTAGCCGCGCAGCACCCATTCCATTCCCAATGTGCGCTGATCCCAGCTTTCGTTCTGCGGCAGCATCACGCGGGCAATCTTGCCCTTGCCGCCGATCGCCTTGCAGATGAATTCGCAGGAGTGGACCCCCATGCCGAAGTTGTTCGACATGGCCGTGGTGGTCACGGTGCTGCCGGGCACCGCGCTGTCGGCGCAGAATACCGGGATGCCCGCAGCAATGGCGCGCTGCACGGCGGGCGCAATCGCCACCGCGTCGGCGGGTGTGATGAACAGCGCATCGGGTCGAGACGCCACCAGCGAGTCGATCTGGTCGCTTTGCACCCGGGCATCGAAACCCGCATCGGTGGTCGTCAGGCTGCCGCCCAGTTCCGCCACGGCGGCGGTAGAACCATCCTGCAGGTGGCGGCCGGAGTCGTAAGTGGTCCAGCCCAGCGCGGCCGCAAACCTGCGATCCGCCGCCTGCGCCTGCATTGCCTTTGGCCAGAGTGCCGCACTGGCGGCAAGGGCCGCCGCCCCCGACAGGAACGCGCGTCGTCCGAAACTCGGGCCGAAATTCTCTTCCGTCATGGTGTTCTCCTCCACTGTTACGCCGACAGAGCGTCGGTTCTCTCCCCGCCCCTCCCGGGCGGGTCCTGGTCAACACAGGCGGGCAAAGGCCTGCCAGCGTTGAAAAGCCTGCTCATAGCTGTCTGCATGCGCCGGTTCCGAACCGACGGTCACCGCGATTTCGGGCCGGGTCAGCACATCCCGGACGGGGGTGCCTGTGGCTGCAATCATGCCCAGCCGGGCCGCGCCAAAAGCGGCCCCCAATGCGCTGCTGCGGGGCACGTCAAGGTCAACCCCAAGACTGGTGGCCAGCATCGACACCCAGAGCCGCGACTTTGACCCGCCACCGATGGCCAGCAGACGCCGCACCTCGCCTCCGCCGGCCCGGAATGCCCCGGCGCAGTCGCGGATGGCAAAGCTGACGCCCTGCATCACTGCCTGTGCCATGGCGGCATCGTCATGCTGATGCGCCAGTCCCATGAACCCGCCGCGCACGGTGCCATCGCTGCGCGGCGACCAGCATCCATCCAGAAACGGCACAAAGATCAGATCCGAGGCCGGACGCGGATCATCGCCAAGCAGCGCCACCAGTTCCGCCGGGCTGCGCTTCAGCCGCGCGCCAAGCCAGCTCAGACAGGACGTTGCCGACAGCACCACCGACATCTGATGCCAACGGTCGGGCACCGCGTGGCACAGGGTTTCGATGGCAAAGGCCCCTGCCGGTCGCGGGCGGTCATTGGCCACGAACAGCACGCCAGATGTGCCAAGCGAGACCGTCCCCTCGCCATCTTCGATGACCCCAGTGCCGCAGGCACCACAGGCATTGTCGCCGCCGCCGCCCGCAATCACCGGGCGGTGCCGCATACCCCAGCGCTGCGCCAGTCCGGCGCGCAAGATGCCGGTGGCCTCGGTGCCCTCGCACAGCCGGGGCATCTGGCTGCGGTCCATGCCGGATGCGCTCAGCATCACATCCGACCAGTCCCGCGCCGCCAGATCCACCCACATGGTGCCGCTGGAATCGGCCAGATCGCTTGCCTTGTCCCCTGACAGAAGCAGACGGATATAATCCTTTGGCAGCAGCACCATACGCACGGCGTCAAAGGTTTCCGGCTCATGCCGGCGCAACCACATCAGCTTGGTGGCGGTGACACCGGGCGTCGGGGTGCGCCCCACACGGTTCAGCAGATCAGGCACCGCAGCGGCCAGTTCAGTGCATTCCGGCGCGCTGCGGGTATCGTTCCACAAAATGGCCGGGCGCAAGGGCCGGTCGGCGGCATCCAGCACCGTGGCACCATACATCTGGCCGGACAGCCCGATGCCCGCAACCTCTGCCATGGCTGCCGGATGGCTGGCGGTCAGCGCATCAAGACTTTCGCACACCGCGTGCCACCACAGATCGGGGTGCTGCTCTGACCAGCCGGGCTGCGCCCGACGGATCTCCAGCGGGCCGGACGACGCCTCGGCGACAAGCCTCTGACCTGCGTCGATGATCACGGATTTTACCCCGGATGTGCCAAGGTCGATGCCAAGAAACATGCGTCTTCCTCCCCCTCGTGTCGTGCCGACCGGCACGCCTCTTGTGTCACCGTGGCAAGGGCCTCCCCTCCCTCGCCACGGTGCTGATCATGCTGTCATCCGTGGTCTCACGCCCTTTTGCAGATGGTCCTCCAGTGCGGCGATCTGGGCGGGCGACAGGCGCAACCCCAGCTTGCTGCGGCGGAACAGAATGTCCTCGGCCGTGCGCGCCCATTCGGTGCGGCACATGTAATCGACTTCGCGCTCGCTCAGCCCCGCCCCGAAATCGCGGCCCAGATCGGCCCTGCTGCGGGCATCGCCCAGCATCACCGTGGCGCGGGTGCCGTAAAAGCGGACCAGTCGGATCGCATCGGCACCGCTCAGGAAAGCCCGATCCGACAGCAGTTTGCGCACTTCGCGGTCAAAGTCCTGCGGCGCAAAATCGCCACCCGGCAGCGGCTGTCGCCCGGTCCAGCCTGCGGGTTCCCCCTGCGCGTGGCCAAGTGTTGCCTCGATCCGCTCCAGCGCGGATTCTGCCAGTCGCCGAAAGGTGGTGATCTTCCCGCCAAACACCGACAGCACTGGCGCATTCTGTGACTGATCCAGTTCCAGAACATAGTCGCGCGTGGCCTTCTGCGCTTCACTGCTGCCATCATCATACAGCGGGCGGACGCCGGAATAGCTCCAGACCACATCCTTGGGCGTGATCGACCGTTTGAAATATTGCCCGACCAGCGCACAGAGATAGGCGATTTCTGCGTCCGAAGCCGAAACCGAGGCCGGATCACCGGGATAATCGCGGTCGGTGGTGCCGATCAGGGTGTAGCGGTCTTCGTAGGGAATGGTAAAGACGATCCGGCCATCGCTGTTCTGAAAGATAAAGCAACGGTCATGCGCATAAAGACGCGGCACCACGATATGCGATCCCTGCACCTGCCGGACCGAGCCTTTGGGCGGGCGGCGCAACAGATCGCGCGCCACCGCATTGGCCCATGGCCCCCCGGCGTTGATCACCATGCGGGCGTGGATCACCTCTTCCTGCCCGGTTTCCAGATCCCGTGCCACCACGCGCCAGCCGCCGCCGGGCAGCGGCTGTGCTGCGGTGCAACGGGTACGCACGCGGATGTCGGCCCCACGCTCCACGGCGTCCTGCGCGTTCAGGATGGTCAGCCGGTTGTCTTCGACCCAGCAGTCAGAATACTCGAACCCTGACCGCAGGTCAGCGTTGAGCCCCTCGCCGTATGGCCCGTGCGCCAGATTGACCCGCGACGTTCCCGGCAGCAGTTTGCGCCCGCCCAGATGATCATAAAGGAACAGACCCAGCCGCAGCATCCAGGCTGGCCGCATGCCCTTGCGGTGCGGCAGGATGAACCGCAGCGGACGCACAATCTGCGGCGCGATCCCCCACAGCACCTCGCGCTCGATCAGGGCCTCGCGCACCAGCCGGAATTCGTAGTGCTCCAGATAGCGCAAGCCCCCGTGCAAAAGCTTGGTCGAGGATGAAGACGTGGCACCGCCAAGGTCGCCCTGTTCGCACAGCCAGACCGAATAGCCCCTCCCCACCGCGTCGCGGGCGATGCCACAGCCGTTGATGCCGCCACCGATGATGGCCAGATCAACCGTCAGATCGGGTGCCCGCTCAGACATTGGCCAGCTCACGCGCGGCAAGGATGCGGTCGGCGACCTCGACAAACCCGGCCCCGCCGACCGAAGGGGCGACAAAGGCTGGCGGCGCAAAGCTGCCCGGCGTGAACTCCCGCACATTGGCCACACCGCACGACAGCGGAAAGAACCTGAACATTGGCCCGTCATTCGGACTGTCGCCGACAAACACCACCCGGTCGCGCGCCGCGTCGATATCAAGCCCCAGAACATCGCTGGCAAAAAGCCGCGTCATCGACAGCTTGTCATAATCCCCGAACCAGCCGTTGACGTGGATGGACGACAGTTTGGCGACTGCCCCGGCCTCGGCAAACAGATCCAGAATGCGCTGCACCTGATCATCCGGCAGCGGCGGCACGTCTTCGCAAAAGTCGATGGCCAGATCGGCCTCACGATAAAGCTGGTCAGAGGCGATGCCCGCGCCGGGCACCTCGGCCAGGATCCGGTCGCGCAGCGCATCCAGCTTGGCGCGGTTGGCGCGGCGCTCGGTGGCACTGGCAAAGAACTTTTGACGCATGACCCGTGCCGCGCGGTCATAGCTGAAATAGAGCGCGCCGTTTTCGCCGACGATACCGGCCACCGGCCACAGCCGGGCAATCATGTCGCACCATCCGGCGGGACGGCCAGTGATCGGCACCACCTTCAGCCCGGCCTGCGCCAGCCGTTCCAGCGCAGCATAAGCGGCGGCGGGCAACTGACCATCGGTGGTCAGGGTGTCGTCGATGTCGGTAAAGACGACTGCGCAGCGCGACAGCCTGTCCAGATCCAGTTCCTGCAATGGGCGCATCACAGTATCTCCTCGATGAAATCGTCCAGAATGCCCATGTCTGCCGCCAGATCGAGCAGAGAAAAACGGTCGCGCATCTCGCGGCAATGGCGCAGGGCGTCGATGTAAAGCCCGCGGTCCATCCCGATCTCTTCGGGTGTGGTCCCCCCGCCGGCGGCCCGCAGATGCGCGGCCATTTCAGCCGAGGGCAGCATCATGGCGCGCAGGGTCTGGCGCAGCTCTGGCCAGACAGCGGCCAGCCGGTCGTTGAAGGCCGCCGCCTGATCCGGCGTCATCGCCTTGACCCGGCTGGCGGTCAGGCAATCCTGAACCGCAGCCGCCGGATAGCGGGCGCGGATCGCCGCCTCATCCGGCCGCCAGCCGGTGATGCGCGGGGCCTCCTCCATGCCAAGGATATGCTCTTGCAGCCGCGCCATGGTGATCGAGGCCACGCCGACCTGCTGGCCATGCACCGTGCCGGGATGGCGGTCACCGGCGAAACTGTCGATCCAATGCGAAATCTGGTGCTCGCCCATCGAACCGGGATGGCTCATCCCCACCGCTGCGATGCCCAGCCCGCCCAGCGTCAGCAGCCGTTGCAGATAGCCGATGGCGTCGTGATCCCCGCGCCCCAACCCGGCACTGCGCGCCAGAACGGCCGCCTCGTCCGCATCCTGCAGCCGGTAGGGCGCGGTGGCATAACGGGTACCCAGAAGCACATGCGAAAAATACCAGTCCACCTGCGCCGTGGGTCGGCACAGACTGTCACCCAGCCCGGCCCCGATCAGATATTGCGGGGCCGCAGCCGACACCGAGATATCGATGAACACACCCTTGGCCGCATGGGCCTGTTGCGTGGTCTTCAGCCCCGACCCGAGGGTGATCGAGGCGGTTGAAGAGGTATAGCCGTTCATCGACGGCGCCGTGGCATAAACGCTGTAGCTGCGTCCGTCCTTGTAGGTGGCGAACTTGCACAGGTCGTTGATCGTGCCCGATCCGACCGCAACCAAAGCCGCCTGAGCTTTCGTTTCAGCCTGAAGCGCGCGGACCTGATCTTCATCGGCGTGCGGGTGATCCAGCACCACAAGCCGCGCCTTTGCACCCAGACGGCGGGCAATCTCGGCCCCCATCACATCAGCGGTCGCGGCGTCGCAGACCACCGCATAGCTCTCGGCTGGCATGACCTGTTCCAACGCGTCGCGGGCGTTGGCGGCCATCCCGTCGCCGATGTCGATGTGCCCGAACGGAACCGTGACCCGCGCGCCGGTGTCAGGGGAATGCCACCGACCGGCCGTCACATCCCGGATCAGGGCGTTCCAGCGCCCCGAGACCGTGTCGGGTGCCGTTTGCATCAAGGTCATCCGAGCCTCCCAACTCATTTCCCCAGCTTGAATGAAAGATGCCAGAGCCTATTGGCATACGTCAATAGCATTTTTCAACACCCCCTACCTTTTGCCAATACGCTTGAACTTCCTTTGGTTTCGCTGGATGCTGGCACTGCCCAGACCAAGGACCCGCTGTATGGCCCGCAAAGATCCGCCCGAAAGCACCGACCCGAAATCCCGCCGCCCGATTCCCGCGCCCTTTGGAATGGACGAAGTGTTCTGGGCCGCCTGGCTGTATTATGAACAGGGGCAGAAGCAGGATCAGATCGCCGATCAACTCGGCATTTCGCGTGCGTCTGTGTTCAACCTGCTGCAAAAGGCCCGTGATGAGGGGGTGGTGAACATCTCGATTGACCCGAGCCGGATCGCGCGGGCCGATCTGTCGCGACAGCTGTGCGACATCTATGGCATCGACGAATGCTTCCTCCTGCCGGAACGCAAGGATGCCGGCCCGCTCCACCGGCAGATCGGCCATCTGGGTGCGCGGGTGCTGGAGAGCCGATTGCGCAGCGATGACATCATCGGCGTTGCATGGGGGCGCACGGTGCTGGCGTTGTCGCAGCACCTCAACAGCGTAAACCAGCCCCACCTGACGATTGCCCAGATCACCGGCAGTTCGGCGGCGACCTTTGATTTCTCACCTGTGCTGTGCACCTCTAACCTTGCGGCACGGCTTCTGGCGCGCTGTGTCAATCTTCACGCGCCGGGGGTGGTGTCATCGGCGCATGTCAAGGACATCCTGATGGCCGAACCGGCCATACGCGAGCATTTTGCCCTGTTGCAGCTCTGCTCCAAAGCGGTCTTCGGCGTTACCCAACTGACCGGAGAGACGCTTCTGGTGACGGGTGGCTTCATGACGCAGGCAGAGGTCGAGACCTATCGCACGCTTGGGGCCGTCGGCTTTGCCTCGGGCTACTTCTTTGCGGAAGACGGCCGCATCATCCGCAGCGAATTCGACGACCGCCACATCACCATGCCGCTTGAAAACCTGCGCGCAGTTCCGGAACGGATCTGCGTGGGCGGCGGGCCGGGCAAGGCTGCGGCAATCCGCGGCATGTTGCGGGCGGGAATTGCGTCGATCGTGGTGACAGACGAAACCACGGCCCGCGGCGTAATCAACGGCGGCTGAAGGCCCTCACATCGAAGGCGATGAGATCGTGAAATGCAGCCGTGAGCGGTCTGTGAGATAAAGCGCGGTGTAATATTCTATGACCTGACCTTGCGCATTCGCCGCAGCGGATTCAATGCCCAGTACCGGCGATCCGACAGCGATTTTCAGCAGGGCCGCATCCTCGGCAGAGGCGCCCGACGCCTCGATCCAGCGTTCGGCCTTGTTCAGCTGGATGCCGTATTGCCGCGTGATCGTATCGTAAAGCGAACGGTTTTCCAGCGGCACGGTTTCAAGCCCCGGCACCACCGATTCCAGCATCGCCCAGCGGACGATCATGCGCGGGTTGCCATCGACCGACAGCACCCGGTCTACCCGCACAATCGGCGTGCTCTCGTCTGTCCGCATCAGCTTTGCCATGCGGGCCGAGGGCAGGCTGACCTCTTGCCGCAGAATACGTCGCGACACTTCCTTGCGCTTGTCGGCGAGTTCGCCGGAAAAGCCGACCGTCGTGCCGACGAAATCCTGCTCTTCCCGCCGCCCGGCCACAAAGGCCCCCTTCCCCTGCAGCTTGTAAATCAGGCGCTCATTCACCATCTGCGCCATCGCGTCGCGCACCACGGTGCGCGAGACATCAAAACGGGCGCACATCTCGGCTTCAGAGGGAAGTCTGGTGTGCTCTTGCAACCCTTCATCCCGGATCAACCGCGTCAGGGCTGCCTTGACCTGCGACCACAACGGGGCCGAAACGGCCCGGTTGGTCGGATGCAGGCGGTCAACAAATTCTCTGGACAGACTATCGGACAATCGGCTTGTGTTCCTTCCCCCGGTCAGGCGCTGATTCTACGGAATAATCATCCGGTGCCGGCCGCGCAAGAGCGCCAGCGCCTGAGCTATCTCGTCGGCTTTCCTCTGATCGTCCCACCCAAGCTGGTCGGCGGCGGTCTGTCCCAGCTCATCCAGACCCTGCAACGTGACCGCCCCTTCAAGCCCCATCAATGTGCGACGCAGCAGGATATCGGTCAACCGGGTGACCCTTTCCCTGCGGCAGATCAGGCCGATCTCGGCCGGGGTGTAGCCGGAAACCGCCTGATATCGGTCTGTGCTTTGGGCCTCCTGTGCGGCCACCACCGCTGCGTGGCTGCCATAACGCCCTGCCAATATGGCACAACGCTCTGGTGTCAACCCGCTGTGCTCCGCCAGGCCTTGCAGCCAGGCCGCTCTGCCCGCCGCATCACCCGGCAGATTTGTCGCCCCGCCGATGGCAAGGGATGCGGTGCTGCGCAGGCGGGTTTTGCCCAGACGTGCCATCACCGCATCCGCGATCTGTTCGCCACAGACGCGATAGGTTGTCCACTTCCCCCCGACCAGGGTGATCAATGGAAAGGGACGTTCCGGCACAGGGTCATGGACATCCAGCCGATGATCACGGCTGATCGCGCCGGTCGCGCCATCCTGGCTCAGCGGCAGCGGGCGTACCCCGGCGAAGGCAAACACAATCTGCGCGCGGGTCAGGCGCACCCCGGGCAGGATCGGGCGCAGCACATCGAAGATGTAGTCGATCTCGGCTTCGGTGCAGTCCTTGTCATTCGGGTCATCACTGCGAATGTCGGTGGTGCCCACCAGCAGCCGGTCACCCTCCAGCCGATAGATCAGACAGGCCCGGTGATCGTCAGTTTCGAAATACAGCATCCGGTCACCCAGATCACCGGCAAGCTGCGCATCCCGCACCACCAGATGTGATCCGCGCGTGCCTCCGATCACCCGTCTTTTGATCCCCAGATCCTGCTGCACGCTGTCGACCCAGGCGCCCGAGGCATTGACCACCAGCCTTGGCTGCACCTCAAAAACCTCGCCGGTCAGCCGGTCGTGCAGCGTGATCCGTCCCGCCGTCTGCTTGCCGGCGGCGACGTAGGGCAAGGCCATAGAACCCGGACAATCCGCTTCGGCATCTGCCACCAGTTCCATCACCAGCCGTTCCGGATGGGTGATTCTGGCGTCGTAATACTGCGCCACGGCGCGCAGATCGGTGGCAAGCGGTGGCACCTGACGGCATGCTTCACGTGCCGAGAACATCCGGTGATCCGGCATCGTCTGATGCGCCCGGCCGAACACGTCATACAGCATCAACCCGATCTTGACCGGAACGGCACCCTTTGGCCCCGGGGTGCGGGTCAGTCTCAGGAACCGGGCAACGGTCGAGACCGCCCCCCCCATCAGACTGCGCAGCGGCACCCAGCATTTCTGCGGATGCACCAGATGCGCGGCGTTCCGGAGCAGAAGGTTGCGTTCGGTCAACGATTCGCGCACCAGTGCCGCCTCGCCGGTTTCCAGATAACGCAGGCCGCCGTGGATCAGCCGGGAGGGCGCGGCGCTGGTGCCGGACGCAAAGTCTTCGGCATCGACCAGCAGGGCCGGAATCCCCTGAGCCGCAAGGTCGCGATACGCGCCCACACCATTGATCCCGCCACCAATGATAAGGATGTCAGGCACTTCGCCATGTCGAAGCCGGTCGATCAGGGTTTGTCTGTCGTGCATTTGAGGGCCTCCTCACCCGACATCTGCGACGGTCAGTGTACCGGCGCAATTGAGAGTGGCAACTTATTATTACAAGTTATGAGACCTTAGTCGGCACCCAGATTGGTCCCTCATACGGAATCACTGTAAGTTCTTAATATTTATGAATTTATGTCAATAGGACACTCCGGGAGATGTCACTTGACAGGTTTTGAAACTTCTCTAGCTTGAACTCATAATAACAAGTTTGGATCGAAGGGAAGAGGAGCCCGACGGTCCTGACAGGGGGGAATGAATGGGAAATTGTGTGATCGGCATAGATGCCGGCGGCACCATGACCAAAGCTGCGCTGTTTGATCTTTCGGGACACGAGCTTGCCTGTGCGCGGCGGAAAAACGTGATGCGGTTTCCGCATCCAGGCTGGACCGAGCGGGACGCGGATGCCATGTGGACCGCCGCAAGCGAGGCCGTGCGCGAAGTGCTGTCGATATCGGGCCGGACACCCGGTGATGTGGCGGCGGTGTCCGTCGCCGGATACGGCAGCGGGCTGTATCTTCTGGACCGTGACGGCAATCCGGTGCGGCCAGGGATCGTTTCAACCGACAGCCGCGCGGCATCTCTGGTGGCCGAATGGCAGGCTGCCGGGCTGGTGGATCAGGTCGAACCGCTGATCCAGCAACGGGTCTGGCCGGGGCAAAGCCTTGTGCTGCTGGCGTGGCTGCTGCGTCATGAACGCGGGGTTCTGGAGCGCACCCACCGCATCTCGTTCTGCAAGGATTTCCTGCGGGCCCGGCTTTGCGGCGACATGTCCACCGATCCCACCGACGCAGGCATCGGCGGGCTGATCGATGTGACGCGCGGTGTCTATGCCACGGATGCGCTGCATCTGCTGGGGCTGGACGACTGGATCAGCAAACTGCCCGAGATCGGACCGTCAGATCAGGTGGTGGGCCACGTCTGCGCGCGCGCCGCGGCGCAGACCGGGCTGCTGCAGGGCACGCCCGTGGTGCGCGGCGCGGTTGATGTCACGGCGGCGGCGATGGCCTCTGGTGTCACTCAGGCCAGTCAGATGAGCGTGGTGGCAGGCACGTTCAGCATCAATTCCACCCTGCACGCCACGCCGCGCCAATCCGTGCAACCGTTCCTGCAAAGCCCGTTTCCCTTGGGCGGCTATCTGGCAACCGAAGGGGCGGCAACTTCGGCAAGCAATCTGGAATGGCTGGTCAAAACCGTTCTGGCCCATGGTGGCACACTGCCGGCCGATCAGCAGGGCACGCTTTACGACGTTGTGAACGCCGCCGTGCACCGCAAGTCAGGGCAGCCACGCGATGCGCTGTTCTTCCCGTTCCTCTACGGTGGCCCCAGCGGCGCACCAGCCGGAATACTGGGGCTGACCGCTGATTACAGCTTTGACGATGTGATGCTGTCGGTGTTCGAGGGCATTGTCTTTGCCCACAAAATCGACATCGACCGCCTTCTGACCGGCCCGGATGCCGCGACGCCGTCGGTCATCCGCCTTGCGGGCGGGGCATCGCGCAGTGCGGTCTGGTCTGACATGTTTGCCGATATTCTCGGCCTGCCGGTCGAGGTGCCTGCGGCATCGGAACTGGGCGCGCTTGGCGTCGCGATCTGTGCTGCGGCAGGCGTGGGCGCACACCCGTCGCTGGCGGCGGCCATCACGGCCATGAGCCGGGTCGGCCGTCGCCATGAGCCTGCCCCGCAACGGGCATCGGCACATCAGGCCAAATACCCGCGCTATGTCGCCGTCACACAAGCGCTGGCCGGGGCCTGGGCACAGGGGGGGCAGCATGCTTGAATTGCAGAACGTGTCGCTGGTCAAATCCGGCCACACCTACATCTATCCCACCACGTTGACGCTGCAAAAGGGCACGATGAACGTGCTGCTCGGCCCGACGCTGGCCGGCAAGACCAGCCTGATGCGGGTGATGGCGGGTCTGGATGTGCCGACGACCGGGCAGATTGCGTGGAACGGCACCGATGTCACCGGCATGCGGGTGCAGGAGCGCAAGGTCGCGATGGTTTACCAGCAGTTCATCAACTACCCCGGCATGTCGGTCTATGACAACATCGCCTCGCCTTTGCGGATTATGGGGCAGGAGGCGATAGCCATCGACAAAGCCGTGCGCGACACGGCAGAGATGATGCGCCTGACCCCGATGCTGGATCGCAAACCGCTGGAGCTGTCGGGCGGCCAGCAGCAGCGCTGCGCGCTGGCGCGGGCGCTGGTCAAAGGTGCCGGGCTGGTGCTGCTCGACGAGCCGCTGGCCAACCTCGATTACAAACTGCGCGAAGAGCTGCGGGTGGAAATCCCAAGGATATTCGAGGCGTCCGGCGCGATCTTCGTCTACGCGACCACGGAGCCGGAAGAGGCATTGCTGCTGGGCGGCAATACCGCCGCGCTGCACGAAGGCCGGGTGACACAATTCGGCCCGACGCCTCAGGTTTACCGCCAACCCGCCGACATGACGACAGCCCGGGTGTTTTCCAATCCGCCGATGAATCTGGTGCCGTGCCAGAAGTCGGGCCCCCGGCTGAGGTTTGGCGACGGCGTCAGCGCCCCGGCAGAGGGGCCGTTCGCGGCCTTGCCAGATGGCGAATACACCGCCGGATTTCGCGCCAACCATCTGCATCTGAACAGCCACTCCGGACAAGCGGTCCGCTTCCCCTGTACGCTGGGCGTGACCGAGATCACCGGGTCAGAAACTTTTCTTCACCTGCACCACGGGACCGACAGATGGGTTGGGCTGGTGCACGGCGTCCATGATCTGCAGCCGGGCACGCCGGTCGATGTCTTCCTCGATCCCGGCCACATTTATCTGTTCGACGTCAGGGGGCAGCTGGCCGCCATGGCCTCGCGTGCCCTTGCAGCCTAACGGAGAAGCTGATGGCAAAGATCACCCTGAAAAATCTGGCCCACAGCTACTTTCCGTATCCGCGCGGCGAAGAGGATTTCGCGCTGAAGGAAATGGATCATGTCTGGGATGACGGCGGGGCTTATGCGCTGCTGGGGTCGTCGGGCTGCGGCAAGACCACGCTTCTGAACATCATCTCGGGCCTGCGCATCCCCAGTCAGGGCCGGGTGCTGTTTGGCGACACCGATGTCACCAACGCCCCCACTGCCCAGCGCAACATCGCGCAGGTGTTTCAGTTTCCCGTGGTCTACGACACCATGACCGTGCGCGACAATCTGGCCTTTCCGCTGCGCAATCGCGGCATGGACGCCAGCTACATCAAGGCCCGGGTGCAGCAGATCGCGCAGATGATCGGGATGGAACACATGCTGACCCGCAAGGCGCAGGGGCTGACGGCGGATGCGAAACAAAAGATCAGCCTTGGCCGGGGCATGGTGCGCGAAGACGTCAACGCCATCCTGTTCGATGAGCCGCTGACGGTGATCGACCCCCATATGAAATGGGAGCTGCGCACCCAGCTCAAACAACTGCACCGCGATTTTGGCCACACCATGATCTATGTGACCCATGACCAGACCGAGGCGCTGACCTTCGCCGACAAGGTCGTGGTGATGTATGACGGCCGCGTCGTGCAGATGGGCACACCGCAAGAGCTGTTTGAAACCCCCGCCCATACCTTTGTCGGCTATTTCATCGGCAGCCCCGGCATGAACCTGCTCGACGCCGAGGTGAGCGGACTATCGGCCCGCGTGGGCGGGCATGTCCTTGATCTGGGGCACAGCTATGCCGCGCAGCCCGGCCGCGTCCAGATCGGCTGCCGCCCCGAATTTGCGGCGCTGTCGGCCGACACCGGCCTGCCCGTCACCATCCGCCGGATCGAAGACGTCGGCCGCCACCGCATCATCCGCACCGATTTTCAGGGCACCGAGATCAACGTCATGCTGGCCGAAGGCCAAAGCCTGAGCCCCGACATGAGCCGCGTGAGCTTTCTTCCCGACCGCATCGGCGTTTACCGCGACAGCTGGCGGGTCGCCCCCATCGAAGGGACCAGATAATGGATAAGACCCAGAACAACAAAGCATGGTTTCTTGTGTTGCCGGTGTTCCTGCTGGTCGCCTTTTCCGCCGTGCTGCCGCTGATGACGGTGGTGAACTATGCGTTCAACGACACCTTTGGCGACAACGTCTTTTACTGGGTCGGGCTGGAATGGTTCGAAGAGGTCGTCACCTCGTCGCGGATGCACGAGGCGCTGGGGCGGCAGCTGCTGTTTTCGGCCATAATCCTGGCCATCGAGGTGCCGTTGGGCATCGCGGTGGCCCTGACCCTGCCCAAACGCGGGGCCTGGTCCAGCCTGTGCCTTGTGCTGCTGGCCCTGCCGCTCCTGATTCCGTGGAACGTGGTTGGCACCATCTGGCAGGTGTTTGCCCGCATCGACATTGGCCTGCTGGGCGCCACGCTGGCCAAAATGGGGATCGAGTTCAACATCGGCCAGAACACCCTGGATGCCTGGCTGATCGTGATAACCATGGATGTCTGGCACTGGACCTCGCTGGTGGCGCTGCTGGCCTTTGCCGGGCTGCAATCCATCCCCGAGGCCTATTATCAGGCCGGTCGCATCGATCAGGCCAGCCGCTGGGCCGTGTTCCGCTATATCGAACTGCCCAAGATGAAGGGTGTGCTGCTGATCGCCGTGCTGCTGCGCTTCATGGACAGTTTCATGATCTACACCGAGCCTTTTGTCGTCACCGGCGGCGGCCCCGGATCAGCCACCACCTTCCTGTCGATTGATCTGGTCAAGATGGCCATCGGCCAGTTCGACCTGGGCCCCGCCGCCGCCTTCTCGCTCATGTATTTCCTCGTGATCCTGCTGGTCAGCTGGGTGTTCTACACCGTGATGACCCACCTTGACAAAGAGGAGGCCCGCTGATGCACGCCCCCGCCCCCACAATGCCGCAATCGCGCGCGTTCCGGGAATATCCCACACTGCGCCTGATCGCCGCCCGCCTGCTGCTGATTGGCTTTCTGCTGTTCCTGCTGGTGCCGATTTACTGGCTGGTCAACATGAGCTTCAAGACCAATACCGAGATCATGGGCACGGTCCATCTGTTGCCACAGACGCCGACGCTGGTGAACTACGCCCGCATCTTTGGCGACAGCACCTGGTACATGGGCTATGTGCATTCGTTGATCTATGTGGTGCTGAACACGGTGATTTCGATCACGGTCGCTTTGCCCGCCGCCTATGCCTTCTCGCGCTACAGCTTCATGGGCGACAAGCACCTGTTCTTCTGGCTCCTGACCAACCGCATGGCCCCGCCTGCCGTCTTCGCGCTGCCGTTCTTTCAGCTCTATTCCAGCGTCGGCCTGTTCGACACCCACATCGCCGTGGCCCTCGCGCATTGCCTGTTCAACGTGCCGCTGGCGGTCTGGATCCTGGAAGGGTTCATGCGCGGCGTGCCGAAAGAGATCGACGAGACCGCCTATATCGACGGCTATTCCTTCCCCCGCTTTTTCCTGCGGATCTTCATGCCGCTGATCGCATCGGGCATCGGCGTCGCGGCGTTTTTCTGCTTCATGTTCTCATGGGTGGATCTGCTGATCAGCCGGACCCTGACCTCGGTGAACGTCAAGACCATCGGCGTGGCGATGACCCGGACCTCCTCCGCGACGGGCCTCGATTACGGAACATTGGCGGCTGCCGGGGTGCTGACAATCGTGCCGGGCGCTTTGGTGATCTATTTCGTGCGCAACTACATCGCCAAGGGCTTTGCCCTGGGGAGGGTGTGATGACGGTGACCAACACCCGCAGCAACTGGACGGCAATCACCCTTGGCACGGTGACAGTCATGGCGGCGGCCCTTGGCGGGCTGTTTCTGGCGGCACCGCAAAAGGACGGCAGCATCGACTGGTTCGGGCCGATGATCCACGGCGGCTGGATGGCCTGGACCCTGCCGGTGGCGCTGTTCTTCTGGGCCATCGCCTGCCTGCTGGTGACCTTTACCCTGCTGGCAATCCGCTACCCTGAAACGCCGCGCAAAGGCATCCTGCGGATCGAGACCACGCGCGGCGACCGGCTTTTCATCTCGCTGCTCGGCTCGGCCTTCATTTGCCTGGGCTGGCTGTTCTTCTTCGGAGCGCCCCTGTGGGGCGGTCTGATCCTGTGCCTTGCCTATGCCGCAGCGGTATTTCGCTGGGTCTGACGGCATGTGACGGGCCGTCAGGCAGGGAAACTTCCCTGCCCCGGCAAGACGATGTGACCACGAAAAAGACGTCTCAACATCTGGGAGGATACACGATGAGACTTCGCCACACGACCACTGCCATGGCGCTTGCGCTGATGGCCACCGGCTCGGCCCCCGCCTGGGCCGACATGGACGCCGCAAAAGCGTTCCTTGACACGGAAATCGCCGATCTTTCGGCGTTGGACCGGGCGGGCCAGGAAGCTGAAATGCAGTGGTTCATCGACGCTGCCGCACCGTTCAACGGCATGGAGATCAAGGTGGTGTCGGAAACCATCACCACCCATGAATACGAGGCAAAAGTGCTTGCCCCCGCTTTCACGGCGATCACCGGGATCAAGGTCACCCATGACCTGATCGGCGAAGGTGATGTGGTCGAGAAACTGCAGACGCAGATGCAGTCGGGCGAGAATATCTATGACGCCTATATCAACGACTCCGACCTGATCGGCACCCACTGGCGCTATCAGCAGGCGCGCAACCTGACCGAATGGATGGAAGGCGACGGAGCGGCGGTCACCAACCCCGGGCTGGATATCGATGACTTTGTCGGGAAATCCTTTACCACCGGGCCCGATGGCAAGCTGTATCAGCTGCCTGACCAGCAGTTCGCCAACCTGTACTGGTTCCGCTACGACTGGTTCAACGATCAGAAAACCAAAGACGATTTCAAGGCCAAATACGGCTATGACCTTGGCGTTCCGGTCAACTGGTCGGCCTATGAAGACATCGCCGAATTCTTCACCGGCCGCGACATGTCCTATGCCGGCGGCCCGGCAACCGGCGTCTATGGCAACATGGATTATGGCAAGAAAGATCCCTCACTCGGCTGGCGCTACACCGATGCGTGGATGTCGATGGCCGGGATGGGCGATGTGGGCGAACCCAATGGCTTGCCGGTCGACGAATGGGGCATCCGGGTTGATGAAAACTCGCGTCCCGTGGGGTCCTGTGTTGCGCGGGGCGGGGCCACCAACGACGCGGCGGCGGTTTATGCCGTGACCAAGGCCATCGAGTGGCTGCAGAAATACTCGCCCCCCGTCGCCATGGGCATGACCTTTTCCGAGGCCGGCCCGGTTCCGGCCCAGGGCGCGGTTGCGCAGCAGATGTTCTGGTACACGGTGTTCACCGCGGATTCGATCAAGCCCGGCACGCCGGTGATGAATGACGACGGCACCCCGAAATGGCGCATGGCCCCAAGTCCGCACGGGGCCTATTGGCAGGACGGCCAGAAGATCGGCTATCAGGATGCCGGATCGTGGACGCTGATGAAATCCACCCCCACAGACCGCGCACAGGCCGCATGGCTTTACGCGCAGTTCGTGACCTCTAAGACCGTCGATGTGAAGAAATCCCATGTCGGGCTGACCTTCATCCGCGAGTCGACGATCCAGCACGAAAGCTTCACCGAACGGGCGCCGAAACTGGGCGGTCTGGTCGAATTCTACCGCTCGCCCGCCCGCCTGCAATGGTCGCCCACCGGCACCAACATTCCGGACTATCCGAAACTGGCACAACTGTGGTGGCAGAACATCGGTGACGCCATGTCGGGCGCCAAAACCCCGCAAGCCGCCCTCGACGCGCTGTGCGAAGAACAGGAGCGGGTGCTGGAACGCCTGGAACGCGCTGGGGTCCAAGGCGATCTGGGCCCGAAACTGAACGAGCCCAAAGACCCGCAAGAATGGCTCGACGCCCCCGGCGCCCCCGTGGCCAAGCTGGAAAACGAAAAGCCTGCGGGCGAAACCATCAGCTACGACGAGCTGATCAAGTCTTGGCAATAAGCTGAACCACCGGGGGCGGCGGATGCCGCCGCCCCCGTCAAAACCCATATTTATGTGGCGCAAAAGGCCCCGCACGATGTCTCAGGAGCAAGAAATGACCCATCCGAAACT
>NZ_JAVDWP010000023.1:0-23084 GCF_031457365.1 Pseudotabrizicola sp. 4114
TCTCGCCGTCCTCCTCTGCGCGTGGCGTTGAACACCACGACCTTGGCACATTGCGATGCCGTCTAGGGAGGGCGGCAACCACTCCATCTGACTTGACCTGCGGTCATGAAGAACTTCAGTGGACGACCCTTGGCGTCCGTGACGGCGTGCAGTTTGGTGTTCAACCCGCCCTTGGTCCGCCCGATCAAGCGCCCGCGCTGGTCGTCAGGCCCCCCTTTTTTGCCCGCAGGCTCGAAGCCGTGCGATGCGCTTTCAGGTAGGTCGCGTCGATCATGATGGTCTTCTGCTCGGTGCCTTTCGAGGCCAGCCCCTCCATCATCCTGGCGAAAACCCCCATGTCACCCCACCGCTTCCATCTATTGTAAAGCGTCTTCGGCGGGCCATACTCACGCGGCGCATCGCACCACCGTAAGCGGTGCGTGAACCCCGTCGATCTTTCAGATTGACGGTTTCTGGAATTCCCAAGGCATGAGGTCGTCGATGCGCGACGCGGGGTGGCCGTTAGCGATGGCGGTCAATGTTTCGCGCAGGTAGGCGTAGGGATCGACGGCGTTCAGCTTGCAGGTCTCAATGAGCGATGCCATGCCCGCCCAGGTTCGGCCGCCTTCGTCATGACCGGCGAACAGCGCGTTCTTGCGATTGAGGGTTATGGGTCTGATGGTGTTTTCGACCGGGTTGGTGTCCATCTCCACGCGGCCATCGGTCAGGAAGATTTTCAGGCCATCCCAGTGGCGGTGGATGTAGCCGAGCTTCTCGCCAAGGCGGGATTTGGCGGAGATCCGGCTGCGCTGTTGGGTCAGCCAAAGGCGGAAGTCGGCAATCAGCGGCGCGGATTGCGCTTGGCGAGCGGCGAGGCGCTCCTCGGGTGAGCGGCCCCGGACGGTGGCTTCGACCTTGTAGATCTGGGCGATGCGGCGCAGGCCTTCGGCGGCGATCTCGGAGCCGTCCTTTTGATAGATGTCATGCAGCTTGCGCCGGGAATGGGCCCAGCAATAGGCCAGCGTCAGCGGCGTGCCACCCACGCGCTTTGGTTCGGTCAAGGCATCGTAGCCAGTGTAACCGTCGACCTGCAGGATGCCCTCGAAGCCTGTCAGGATGTCCATTGCATGGTGGCCATGGCGCCCGGGCGCATAGGTGAAGACGACCGCGGGCGGATCGCCGCCGCCCCATCCGCGATCATCGCGTGTGACGGCCCAGAGGTAGCCGGTTTTGGTCTTGCCCGCCTTGGGATCGAGGACCGGCGCACGGGTCTCGTCCATGAAGAGACGGCCTGACCGTTTGAGGTGGACCAGCATCCGGTCAACGACCGGGGCCAGATGGTAGGCTGACACGCCACACCAGTTTGCCAAGGTTGACCGCTCCAACTCCACGCCGCCCCTGCCATAGATCTGGCACTGGCGGTAAAGTGGCAGATGATCGGCATATTTGGAGACGGCGACATGGGCGAGCGTGCCCTCGGTCGGCAACCCGCCTTCGATCAGCCAGTTCGGTGTGTCGGCCTGAATGATGCCTCCATCGCAACGGCGGCAAGCATAGCGTGGGCGGACTGTGACGATCACCTGGAAGCGGGCGGGAACGATGTCGAGCCGTTCGGCACGGTCTTCGCCGATCTTCACCATGTCGGTGCAGCCGCAGGGACATATCTTCTGCGCGGGTTCGATCACCTGCTCGATGCGCGGTAGGTGATCTGGCAGATGGCCAAGGTTGCGCTTGGCTGGCGGGCGTCTGGTTTTGCCATCGGCATTACGTTCGACCAGTGCCTCCCGCGCGGCCTCGGCTTCCGCGACGGCCGCTTCCAGATCTTCAAAGGCCATCTGGCGCTCGTCGGGGGGCAGTTGCTCGGACCGCTTGCCATAAAGCGCATGGCGCAACTCGGCGATAAGGTAATCCTGTCGTTCGGTTTGGGCTTCCAGCCCGGCGACCTTGGCTTGCATCGCTGCAAACGCCTCACGCACGGCGGGCGGAAGGCTGTCCAGATCAAAGGGGAGATCTGCGGGTGCAGACATGGCGATTTATACCGCATGCCCCCACGATTGCCCATATTTACAAGGCGATCCGAGTCATTCTGTCGCGGTGGGATGCGTCGGTCTGGGCGCATGGATGCGGCGCCAGTCAAGCCCTGCAAACAGCGCCTCGAACTGCACCCGCGACAGCCGCATGACCCCGTCGCCGACCTTAGGCCAGGCAAAGCCGCCCTGTTCCAGCCGCTTGTAGATCATCACGATCCCACTGCCGTCCCAGAACAGAACCTTGATCCTGTCGCCACGCTTTGACCTGAACACAACCATCACCCCCGCCTTTGGCGCAAAGCCCAGATCGGCATGCGCCATGGCCGCCAGACCATCGTGCCCTTTGCGAAAGTCTACCGGCTTGGTCGCGATCACGATCCTGACGGCCTGATCCGGAAAGATCACAGCACCTTCGTCAGCGCCGCCACCAGGGCCGCCGCGCGCTTCGGGCTGCAGTCCGGCGACACATGCAAAACTGCGCCACAAATCTCGACCCTGATCACGCCCGTGTCGGCCGACGCGGCAGCAGCATCAGCCAATGGCTCGACCACCAGCGGAACGAATGCCGGGGCCACATCGATCGGCACCACCAGTTCTCTTTTATGCGCCTGACCGCGCCATCCCGAAAGGTGCCGGGCAATCAACCCATACTTCGCCGCAACATCGCAGACCCGCGCGCCGGGTTGAAAACTCTCGGCAACAATCCGCGCCTTGAGATCATCCGGCCATCGCCGCCGCCCGGTCAGACCATCAAGGACCTCGATCCTGGATACTCTCTTCCACCCACGCACCTCCATCCGGTGCTCGTTTTGGTGCTCCACGGCAAGCCTCCCGCAAACTCAGTTGCAGGACGGCATGCCCGAAGTCACATCAAGCCGAAACCACGGGGCTGGCGCACCGCTTACGCACCACCTCAAGCCATTGCGATTGATGAAGATTATCCCGCTTATCACGCGCCGGTCATCCACTCGCGGCTTGCCATGGCTCTTCGGAAAGAACGGTCTCAACCGCTCCATCTGCTCGTCCGTCAACCAGAATAGATTGCTCATCATGCCCCCCGACAGTTCAGGGTCTTGAATCACGCAGCGACGGCAGCCTCAAGCAGATCAATGGGTCTTGAGCCTAGAGTCTGTCCCGCGAAAGGGGGTGAACCGCGCCGGGTTTGCCGGCAACTGTATTCAGGTTGGCGCTGGTTGAAAAGTTACTCCAAAGGGGACGAACGGCGCACGTTAGGAAAATCCATGCGCCTAACCATCACCCCCATACCAACTGCCATGAGCTTGGTGCTGATTTGGCACCGAAACTCTTCATGCAACGCGCCCCTGAACCCGTGTTTGCGAACCTTCAGCGTCGCGTCAGATTCAATGGCTTTGAACTTGCCCCGGGACTGGGCGAAGCGATTTTATCTTCTGAAAGATGTATCTTTTACAGTGACGGGACAAGCTTTCCCGGGTTCATTCTGTTGTCGGGGTCCAGCGCAAGCTTTACCGTACCCATGACCTGCCATGCGGCACCGTGCTCGGCTGCCATCAGCTGTCGTTTGCCAAAGCCGATGCCATGCTCGCCTGTGATGGTGCCGCCTAAGCGCAAGGCGCGCTCGGCCATCCGGGTGGCCAAAGCCTTGGCCGCTTCGCTTTCAGTTGCATCACCTTCGTTTATCAGAAGAATGGCATGAAAGTTCCCGTCGCCTACATGTCCGAGTATCGGCCCCGGCAGGGGCGAGGCGGCGATATCTGCGCGCGTTTCCTCCACCGCCTCGGCCAGCGCCGAGATCGGCACGCAGAGGTCGGTCACCAGCGCAGTGCAGCCGGGACGCGATGCCAGAATTGCCCGATAGGCATCGTGGCGCATTTTCCACAGACGGCTGCGGTCTTCCCGGGCGCTGGCCCATTGAAAGGCCTCGGATCCAAATTGAGCGGCAATTTCGCCGAACCGTTCCGCCTGCTCGGCAACTCCGGCCGGGCTGCCGTGAAACTCAACCAGCAAATGGGCGCGCAGTGGCAGCTGAGTGCCAGAGAAGGCGTTGCAGGCCGCAACCGTCATCTCATCGAGAAACTCTATCCGTGCCATCGGGATGCCGGTCTGGATCGTCGCGATCACACAGTCGACGGCCTCGGTTATGCTGGGAAAGGCGCAGGTTGCTGATGAAACTGCCTCAGGTTGCCCGGTCAGCCTGAGCGTCAGTTCAGTAATCAGCCCAAGCGTGCCCTCGGATCCCACCATCAATGCGGTCAGATCATACCCGGCAGCTGACTTTGGCGCCGAGGTTCCTGTGCGGATCACGCCTCCGTCGGCCAGCACCACCTCCAGCCCCAGCACGTTGTTGCGCATCGTGCCATAGCGAACTGCCGCAGTACCGGAGGCGCGGGTCGCCGCCATGCCACCGATACTGGCATTGGCCCCCGGATCGACAGGAAAGAAAAGCCCCGTCGCTCGCAACTCCTCGTTCAGCCGCTCGCGGGTGATACCTGGCTGAACCACGCACAGCATGTCTTCGGGAGAAACTGAAAGCACCCGATCCATCCGCGTAAAATCCACCGTCACCCCGCCCTGAGTGGCAAGCGCTTGCCCCTCAAGCGATGTTCCCGCCCCCCAACCTATGAGCGGAAAGCCATATCGCGCGGAGAGCGCCCCCAGTCGAGCCACCTCTTCAGTCGTTTCCGGAAAAACCACAGCCCAGGGCGCGGATGCCTTGATATGGCTCTCGCCTTGAGCGTGCTGTTGCAACACGGCATTGGCTGTCGACAACCGCGCGCCGAAGAGAGCAGTTAGATCGGTCAAGGCAGCGGCACAGAGCATAGTTTTTCGCCTAGATTTGAGATTACGTTACGCGATCTTGATGAACTTGGCGCGCGCAGCATCCCATGACATCCAAGTTCATCTCGGGTTCAACACCGATGTGATTGGCCCAATGAGCGAGGATGAACGCGATCGGGCCTGTCAGGCGCTTGCGGTTTGCGAAGGGCACGGCGGTGCCTTCGCAAATTTGACTGGCTTAAAGTGATTTCCAGTCGCCCAGAGTTTCAAAGGCGCGCGCCGCTTGCAAAAGCGTCATGTCTTCCATGTGGCGGCTCGTCAGCATCAGCCCCACCGGCAAGCCGTCGACGTTGCCACAGGGGATCGACATCGAGGGATGGCCCGTCAAATCGGCGACGCAGGTGTTGCGCAGCATATCAAGGCTGTTTGCTACAAATTCCAGAACCGGCGCGTCCCGTTCCATCTGCTTTGTCGCGACGAAGGGCGTCGTCGGCATGGCGATCATGTCAAAGGTTTCAAAAACCTTTTCATAAGCTTGCGAAACAAGATGCCGCTGGTTCTGCGCCTTCCAGTAATACCGACGACCGTGGGTCTTGTTCAGATATTCGCTGGCAAGAATGATGTACATCGCGGCAGGAGGTAGATCATTCGGTCGTGCAGCCAACCCGCGTGTCAGCGCTTCGCCCAGGGCCGTATCATACCACCCCATGAAGTTGCTGCCGTTCCCGGCCCCCTTCAACATGAGGTCATTGACGCCCTGCGTCGCGATGACGCTCCAGATGTAGTAGGCGTCCATGTGCATCGGAACCGAAACTTCTTCGACCTCTGCGCCCAGCTGCCGCAGGCCCTCAATGGCTGCGCGCACCTTTGCATCCACCGCCGGATCGGCTGCGGGCACACCAATATCCTTGCCGTCCTGCGAGAAACCTTCTTTCAAGATCGCAATGCGCTTACCCTTGATGCCGTCCTGAAGCTTGGAGACGAAGTCGAAGCTCTGCCCAGGTTTGACAATGCCGCGCTGCCGCGAATCCAGCGGATCATGACCCGCAATTGCCTGAAGCATTCGCGCCACACCCTCGGAGTCACGCGCCATTGGACCGACGTGGTCAATCGTCATTTCGATGGCCGCAATTCCCGTATAAGGCACCAGCCCATAGGTCGGCTTTAGCCCCTGCACCCCGCACCACGAGGCGGGCAAACGAATCGAGCCGCCCTGATCGCCGCCGATGGCCACATCCGCATCGCCTGCCGCCAGGACCACACCGCTGCCGCTGGAAGAGCCGCCGGTGTTGCGCCCGGGGTTAGCAGGGTTCTTGGCGGCCCCCATGGCAGAGGTGTATCCGGCGCCCGAAAAACTAAGATCCTCGCAGGTCGTGCGCCCGATGATATGGCCCCCGGCATCCAGAATGCGGGTCACAATCGTAGCATCAATGCTGGGCGTAAAGCCTTCAAGCATATGGGAACCGTTACGCATGGGCAAACCGGCCATTGCAACTGTGTCCTTGATGCCAACCCTATAACCCGACAGAACACCCGTGTCGGCACCTTTGATATCGCACTTCCACATCCAACCGTTGAACGGGTTTTCTTCGGCTGTAGGCCGGTTCCCGGTGGTCCGGGGGTATTTCACCTCTGGGCGCAGTTCTTCAAACCGCTCCAGCTGGCGACACGCCGCGATGCTGCCGCTTACCATCTTGTGGAAACTTGCGAGCGTGGCGTCATCCAACATAAAGCCTTCAGCTTTCGCAAGTGCCGCAACAATGTCAAGAGTGGGGTAATTTGGACCGGTAGGCATAAGGCTCTCCCATATCGTCAGGCACGCCCATTCGGGCTAGGTATTGCCTGACCTTAGAGCTAGAGCGGGAGAATGTGCTTGCCCCTGACAGTCAGTTTTTTTGCCCCTGACTGCCAGTCCTTATCGGGTGAACTGCGCCTGTACTCTTCGGGGCGTTATTCCATAGAGCTTCTTGAAACTGCGGCTGAAATGCGCGACGTCTTTATACCCGTGGGCGAAGGCAGCCTCGGTCACGGAACGGACATGTCCCGAAGACAAGGCATTTCGACTGCTGGCCAAACGCTCATTCCACACCCACTTCATAGGCGTCGTGCCAAGTGCGCCAAAGGCTCTGTTCAAGCTTCGAACGGACATGGCTGCAACAGAAGCAATGTCTTCCGGGGTCAAGTCAGCATCGCCGAGGTTCGCCCGGACAAAGCGCATGACCTTCTCCAAACGTGCGGTGTCAATGACGTGAGGATCCGTGTCACGCAGGATGTCACACATCGACGCAAGAACATCTATCATTGAATTGGCAAGTCTGCCGCCAATCGCCTGATCTGACCGCACTTCTTCATCCAGCTCGCTCGCGTGAACCATCATGCTTCCCAGCATGGCACAAAGCGGCTGGTCGGCACCAAACCGCACGGCCATAAGCTCTCGGGCCCGCGGCAAACGGGCTTCCAGCAGGCGCTTTGGCACCTTGAGAATATAGATAGACGCATCCAGATCATAGGCGAAGGGAGCCGAAGAGTCGTAAATCACAATCTCGCCCTGCTCATGCAGCGCACGTCTGCCAAACTGATCGAGCTCTGCACGGCCATTTTTCGCAAAACTGATCATATAGATTTCGTTGTCATCTTGGGAAATATGCGACCGCGTCCGTATCCAATGATGCTGCGGAGCTTGCAAGTGACCGACAAGCACCGATCCCAGGCCAACGATGTTCAATCGGCAATTGCCTGAATCCGCAAAATCGTTCTCAACTCGCGCGTCCGCGCGCGAATAGGCTTTGCAGACATTCTCATGCCAAAAATCAAAGCGTTCCTTTGGCAGGACAGTTGTGGTGTCGAATAGGAGATCCATGAAACAATTGTATGACGAAAACGGCCGAGTCGTCTAACATTATTCCGAGCTTTTTGGTTGCTCTAGCAGACTCTATTGGGGCAGGGACGCACCTCCCGAGGGAATAGCAGACGAACTGGACTTCCATGTCGGAAAGCACCATAATCTTCATTCACCTTGCAAAGCGCGTTTTCCGGTCGCATGGCGCGCGCACCGGCAGGTTTGCCGCGCATTGCGCGGAACTTTCCCGCGATCCGCGGCTGGTGTTCCTTGCCCTACGTTTCGACAGCGCTGTTGCAACACAGGCTTTCGCTACGCCCTCGATCTGAGGGCGTGAACAAGAAGAGCCATGCCAAGTTAAGCGGCAGGCTTTCTTCCGCAGACCCAGATCAAGCCTGTCAACAAGCGGTGGGTCAGATAGCGCGCGCCACTCGCTTCGGCACTCGGCAGATGTTCCTCGCATTGTCCCGCCAGATGTTCCCCCTTCGCGGGCCCCGTGCGGTGCAGCGATTGGGTGCCACGCCGCAAGCGGTCAATGGCAAGCCATGAAAGGCTGCCGAAACAGCCTTTGACGGGGCACTGACCCATAACATCCAAATGTAACTCGTTCATTTCCTTGAGCCGCATCGCATCTGGTGACGACCAGGTGTTTTCAGGCCACTTTTGCGAAGGCTCCCCCCAGGCCACCGAAAGCGGCAAAGCTAAAGCTGCAAGCGTCAGAACATCGCCGCCTCAGCCGATGCAAAGAACTCTGCCGGGGTCTGGCGGTCAACGAACTGACCTTTGCGCATGGTCACGATCTGATCAGAAAGCGCCCGGACAAAATCAACGTTCTGCTCAACAAGGAGTACAGTGAGCCTTTCCCGCGCTCTAATCTGCAGGAGTTTGTCGGTGATTTCTTCGATGATCGAAGGTTGAATGCCATCAGTAGGCTCATCCAAAAGCAGAATTGACGGCTTCTGGATCAGAGCACGCGCCAAGGCAAGGAGCTGTTGCTCGCCGCCGCTCAGCGCACCGGCAGGGCGGTCAAGATATGCTTTGAGTCGCGGGAAGTCTGCCAACACGCCGTCCAGCCCGGCTTGGCCACTTCGTCCTACTGCGGTGGCAGCGAAACGCAGATTGTCCAGAACCGACAATGCCGGAAAGACGCCACGCCCTTGCGGAACATAGCCGATACCCGATTTAGCGCGGGAATGCGGCGGTCGCTTGGTGATATCTTGCCCTCTAAGCTTGATGTGCCCGGCAGAGCACGGCAGCAATCCGATCAGCGTCTTCAGCAGCGTGGTCTTTCCCATGCCGTTATGACCATAGATACTGACGAATTCGTTTTCGCGGACTGTCAGGTCAAGCCCCCTCAGAATCTGGATATCGCCATATCCTGAATGCAACGACTGGAACTCAAACATGACGCTCTCCTGCCGCGCGGCCCAGGTAGACGTCGCGCACCCGCTGGTCGCGCATCACGATATCAAAATCGTCCTCCATCAGGATCGTCCCTTGATGGAACACCGTGACCCTCCGTGCAATCGCGCGAATGAACTCCATGTCGTGTTCGACGACTATGATCGTGGTATCGGCGTTCACTTCCCGAAGCAAAGCAGCCGTGGCTTCGGTTTCCTCGTCACTCATGCCGGCAGCGGGTTCGTCCAGCAGGATAAGCTGCGGGCGAGATGCAAGAACCATTGCAATTTCAACCCATTGCCTCTGGCCATGAGCCAGAGTGCCGACCAGTTTTGGCAAAACATCGCCAAGCTTCAGTCGATCGGCAATTTCGTCCACCAACCCGTTGGCCTGAGCGCCCAGTGCGAGCCGCGAGGCGGCAAGCCAGATATTTTCGCGCGCGGTCAAGCCGTTCATCACATCCGGTATCTGGTTCTTGATGCCGACGCCCTTTGCCGCGATTTGATGAGAGGTCAGCGTGTGGCTGAATTTGCCAAACATGCGTATTTCGCCACCAGTGGCTTTGATCTGGCCGGTCAGGAGCTTGAAGAACGTCGACTTTCCGGCCCCGTTTGGGCCGATAAGGCATCGCAACTCTCCTTGCTGAAGGCTGAAATTGACTCCGCCAACGGCCTTCACCCCACCGAACATCTTTGTCAGCCCGTGGGTTGAGACCACAGGTTCATTTGGCATCTTTAAGGCTCCTTTGAGCTACTTGGGCCAGTCGCAACCGTGACAGCAGATCGCCCAAAGTGGGAACCAATCCACGAGGGAACAGAAGGACAAAGACAATCAGGATTGCCCCCATCACAGTCGAAACTTGACCGACCCCAACCGTTCCCAGCCATTTTGTCAGATACTGTATCAAAGCCGCGCCGATGATTGGGCCAATCAGGGTCGTGCGGCCTCCGACGATGACCCAGATCACGATGAGGGACGCCTGACTCAGGTTGAACATCTCGGGGCCGACGAACGATCCCCATACGGCAAAGAGACCACCCGCAAAGGCTGCGACACCGCCCGAAATGATGAACGTGATCAGACGATAGCGGCGCGTGTCATACCCAAGCAACTCCATCCGCTGTTCATTCTCGCGAATACCGACAAGAATACGGCCGAAGCGGGTTGCCATCAGCAAGCGCAACCCGCAATAGGTCAAAAGCAGCGCTCCACCCGCAAACCAGAACACACCCTCAATCGACAGTGGTTCCGTGAGGAAAGGAAGTTGCAGACCCGGAATGCCGGGAATGCCGTTCTGCCCGTTCAGCCGGACCGAACCGATCACATATTCAGGCCCTGAGGTGGCGCGCACCATCTTTTCAAAGATCAAAGTGACGACCAATGTGACGACGCTGAGATAGATGTCGTTGATGCGCCCGTAGATCATGAAATAGCCCAAGACCGCGGCCATTCCCCCACCGACCAGAACCCCCAACACCAGCGACATCAGGCTGGCATCAGTATTCATGACGAGGATGGTATAGCCATAGCCCCCAAGCCCGAAAAAGATTGTTTGCCCGAAACTCAGGATGCCGACACCACCCCAGAGAAAGCTCATGGACAGGGCCAGGATACCGCAGATAAAGATTGAGGTCAGATCGTATTGCAAAGCCAAGTCTAGGCCGCGTGGCGCCAGAACGAGCAGGACAAAAGCCAGAACGATAGCAGACCACCAGGGCGCGCCAGGGCGCAAGAAGCTACCACCAACAGGATAAATCATCAAAAGCCCCTCCGAAACCGTCCGGTGATGCCCTGAGGCAGCATGCGCAGCAAGACGACAGCAAAGACAAGAACAGCAACCTCGCCCGCAACCGAACTTGCGAGATATGAGATAACTGCGTCGACTGTGCCGAACATCGCAGAGGCCAAAGAGGTGCCGATCAAGGGCAGGCCGCCCGCAACGATGACGTTGATAAATGCCTTTGAAACGAAAGCCGCACCCATCAGCGGAGTCGCCCCGGTCAGCGGCGCCAGCATTGCACCAGCAAGGCCCGCCGCAGCGGCACCAAATCCGAACGTTCCCATGTAGACCAGGTTGGTATTGATCCCAAGCGCACCGGCTATGTCAGGCCGCTGCATCGTGCCGCGCACGACGAGTCCCACCTTGGTGCGGGTGGCAATCAGCCAGGTCACCAGCATCATCAGAATGGTTACCCCGATCAGGACAAAGCTGTAGACCGACATCGTCGTACCCCCGATGGCAACGGTGCCCGGAATGCCCGGCATGCTGCGCGCCTGCGGACCGAAAACGGCGGTTGAAACGCCTATCAACAATAGCGAAAGTCCCCATGTTGCCAGCAATGTATCAACGATGCGCCCGTAAAGATGGCGGATCAACAGCCGCTCAACCACAAGCCCAAAGCAGCCCACAGCCAGGGTTGCCACGATCAGACTTGCCCAGAACGGCAGACCAAGCGACGAACAGTAGACGCAGGCATAGGCGCCAAGCATCATGAATTCGCCATGCGCAAGGTTGATGACTTTCATCATGCCAAAGATCACGGACAGGCCCAGACTGATCAGGGCCAGCAGGGCCACAGCATAGGCAATGAGATAGATGTAGGTCGTGATCACTGATCAGGCCTCCTAGCCTTCCGAAGATGCGGGGCGCAAAATTGCGCCCCGCATCGTTTCACAGAGACGGTTCGTATTGGGTGGTATCAGTGGGGTTCTCGATCAGATTGCAAACTGCCTGCAAATCGGTTGGTGCGCGCTGCGAGAACGATTTGATCACGTCGAAAGACCCCGATCGGTTGCCACTTGCTATATGGACATCCATTGTCAGGTGATGCGTTTGCGGATCAACCGTGTAGAGCCCGCCTGCACCCTGATAGGACACGCCTCCCACAGCGGCTGCGACTGCGTCGGCCGCAACGCTGCCGGCTTTGCGAACCGCTTCAGCCCAAAGCATCATCCCGCGATATCCATACTCTGCATATTCGCCCACATAGTCATCCTCTCCCGAGAACGCCTTGAAACGAGACACAAAATCACTTGCGGCAGGTGTCCCCAAATCATCGAAGAACGAGGTTGCAACGATCAGACCTTCGTTCTCGTCGGGGGAAAGCACCGCGTTTTCGCGGCCCAAGCCATATGTCGTCGAGGCAATCGGAATACTTTTCTTGCCGATTGACGTCTCATACTGGCGATAGAAGGACATGTGCGCATCCCCGACAAGTGCCGACAAAACCACATCGGGCTTAACGTCCTGAATGCGGGCAAGGACTGGTGCAAAGTTGCTGACATCCAAGGGGAAAAATTCCACCGCTACGTCCTCGGCACCCAGCCCACGGATAAACTTTTGCATCCATTTCGCGGTGAGCTGCCCGTAATTATAATCGGCAGCCAGAATATAGGCGCGCTTCAACCCCTTTTCACCGACAACGTATTCGATCAACGGCTGCACCTGCTGGTCGGGAACAAGCCCCGGGCACATAAAGCGAAAGTCACAAACGCCGCCCTCATAGAGCGAATTGTAAATGTAGAAGCCTTTGAACTTCTGTACGATTGGACGCATCACTTCGCGCGAAGCGCTGGTAATCCCACCTAAAACCACGTCTGCTTTATCACGCAAAAGCGCCTGCGTGGTATACTGCGAGTTCAATTGGTTATTTGACTGGCTGTCATAGAACATCACTTCGACCGGTCGTCCAAGCAACCCGCCTGCGGCGTTGATGTCGTCGACCGCCATCGCCGTGGCCTTTATCTGTTTCAACGAGTAGACATTCAGTCCGCCCGTTGCATCCAGAATGTTGGCGATCTTGATCGCAGGTTCCTCAGCAAGACCGGCCTTTGC
Source organism: Pseudotabrizicola sp. 4114 (assembly GCF_031457365.1). Lineage (NCBI taxonomy): Bacteria > Pseudomonadati > Pseudomonadota > Alphaproteobacteria > Rhodobacterales > Paracoccaceae > Pseudotabrizicola > Pseudotabrizicola sp. 4114. The sequence continues at coordinate 12,842 of NZ_JAVDWP010000023.1, forward strand.
GAGGAGTCCAGCGCCCGAGGCGAATGCCAGCGCGCCGCTTGCCGTCCGAAGAAAGCTTCTTCTGTTCATGACATCGAATCCCTGTTGTTTGTTTTTCCAGGGGATGGTCCATCTATTGCCGGGACATTGCTTGATCGACATTGCCAATCCACTTGACGATGGAGGCCATCATGGTCCGCCCCCCCCCTTATTGCACCGAATCTGGCAGTCCTACCCGGCCCAAACTGCCAGTTTATCGGGCACCGCCATTGAGGCGCAGCTCGAGCAATAAAGACCCAGAGATACCAAGGTGTGAACCACATGGCAGAAGATTTCCATCGAAGCTGTCGGCGCCGTCATGGAAGCCAGCCTGCTTCTCCGCCCACGCAAGACGCCCAAGTATTGGCGCGCAATCGAGGGAACCAACATATTGCCCCTATGCCAACCTCTTGCCAGACGGCGCGATAGCTACCGGTGTGATTCAGGCAGGCTGATGACCTGCCCGACTATCTATTGTGAAAGATTGGAACGCGCTTTTCCATGAACGCGGCAGTGCCTTCTTTCTGGTCTTCAGTCGCAAACAGCGCGTGGAAGAGGCGGCGTTCGTAGCGGACACCGTCGGCCAATGCCATATCGGAGGCCCGACGAATGGCGTCCTTGATGGACAGAACTGCAGGAAGCGACATCTCGGAAATAAGCCCTGCGGTCTTCAACGCCTCGTCCAACAGGCTTTCGTTGCTGACCACCCGTGCCACAAGTCCCAGGCGTTCAGCTTCCGCTGCATCCATCATCCGCCCTGTTAGGCACATCTCCATTGCCTTGGGCCCACCGATCAGGCGGGTCAACCGCTGACTTCCGCCCATGCCGGGCATCAGCCCCAGTTTAATTTCCGGCTGCCCGAACCTTGCATTTTCGGCAGCAAGGATAAAGTCGCACATCATTGCCAACTCGCATCCGCCGCCGATGGCATATCCTGCCACAGCAGCGATGATGGGTTTTCGCAGTGCGGTGAACTGTTCCCATTCCGCGAACCAATCCTGCGCCTGCATCGAAAGAAAACTCTGCGGTTGCATTTCCTTTATGTCTGCGCCGGCGGCAAATGTCTTGGCCGAGCCGGTGATAACCAGACAGCCGATCGCGGGATCGAGCTCTGCCTCAGTCGCGGCAGCGATCACATCGCGACCGACCTTACGGCTCAGCGCGTTCAGCGCCTGCGGTCGGTTCAAGGTAATCAGCCGCACACGCCCATGTGTTTCTGTCAGGACAGTCTCAAACTCAGCCATCAATATGCCCTCTGGATTCAAAGCGTGGCAACATCGCCGAAAAGTCACGGCCCCGGCCATCCTCTTGCTCGACGAATTGGCCATATAGCTCGGTGGCAAGATGCCCCATCGGCGTATCGGCGTCTGCCTCTGCGGCTGCTTGCTGGGAAAGGCGCAAGTCTTTCAGCATCAAGTCTGCAGCAAAGCCAGGTTTGTAGCCATGGTCGGCAGGCGAAACTGGCCCGACGCCCGGCGCAGGACAATAGGCGTTCATCGACCAGCTGTACCCAGATGACGTCGAGACTACATCGAACAGCTTTTGCCGATCCAACCCCAGTTTATCGGCCAGAGCGATTGCCTCGCAGGTTGCGATCATCGTCACGCCGAGGATCATGTTGTTGCAGATCTTCGCTGCCTGCCCGGCTCCGGAACCGCCGCAGTGAACGGCCTTCTGCCCCATAATGTCGAACAAGGGCAGGACGATAGAAAAAGCGGCATCCGTCCCGCCGATCATAAACGTGAGCTTGCCCGACTGCGCTCCCGTAACGCCACCCGAAACCGGAGCATCCATCGCCAAAAGACCCGCCGCTTCTGCCTGGCTTGCGACGGCACGCGCGCTTGCCACATCAACTGTCGAGCAGTCACAGAACACCGCGCCCTTATCCGCCGCAGGGATGGCTTCCGCAGCGACACTGCGCAAAATTTTGCCATTGGGTAGCATCGTTATAATCACGGCGGCGTTCTTGCACGCCTGAGCAACCGACTCTGCCTTGACGACGCCACTGGGCATTGGCGCGGTCAGATCAAACCCCGACACGTCGTGTCCGACAGCAGCCAGATTGGCAGCCATTGGTCCGCCCATATTGCCAAGACCGATGAAAGCGATACGCATAGCGTCCTCCTGTTGAGATCAAAACGTCAGATCTGTGGCCTCGAGAGGTGCCAGCATCGCCGCTGCCAGCTCTGTTTCGACATCTTCGACACAAGAATGCCGCCACTTCGGGACGCTGCCGCGTTCGATCAGGCGGGCGCGAATACCTTCCAGAAAGTCTCCGGCACGCAAGAACCTGCAACCCGCGCGGTACTCAAGCCTCAACGCGTCACGCAGATCACCGCCCTGCTTCATGCGGCGCAGCGCTTCAAACGCGGTGGCCAGAGCAAGGGGCGACGCTGCTCTGATCGCATCAAGAGCTCTTGTGGCCGCCGGAGTGCCTTCAGAGCCGAGCATCTGAACCAAGGCAACAAGATCGTCCTGAGCGAAAATCGAACAGAGATTCGCGTCGAACAAGGAATGTGCATTTGCAGGTAGAGCTACGGCAAACTGCGTCAGAAGGCTGATGTCGCCTGTTGCCTCAAGGCTGGACTTAACCTCCGGCCAGCGAGCCTCGGGTATGTGGAGATCGGCAAAGCCCGCTGTGATCGCGTCGGCCGCAGCAGCCCTTGCTCCGGTAAGGGCAAGCCAAGTGCCGATCCCCTCGGGTGCACAGCTTAACAGCCAGGTTCCCCCCACATCCGGAATAAAGCCGATACCGCATTCCGGCATGGCCAGCTGCGCAGTTTCGCCCACAACGCGGTGGCTGGCATGACAGGCAATGCCAACACCGCCACCAAGGCAAAATCCGTGAATGAAGGAGACAACCGGTTTGGGATAGTTGGCGATCAGATCATTCAGGCGGTATTCTTCGCGCCAAAAAGTCTCGATCTCTTGGTAAGCGCCCGAACGACCCTGCGCATAGATTGCGGAAATATCGCCTCCGGCGCAAAACGCCTTCGGCCCCGCAGCGTCTATCACAATCAGGCGGACCGAAGGGTCCGTGCGCCATCCCTGCAAGGCAAGCGTCAGTTCGCTGATCATTCCCCGAGTAAGGGCATTGAGCGCCGCAGGGCGGTTCAGGGTCAAATGGCCGACTTGCCCCCGAAGACAGGCAATAATCTCAGGGGGGCTCATGTATTGCCTCCCAGCAAACCCCGGGAGATAATGACCCGCATGATCTCGTTGGTGCCTTCAAGGATCTGGTGTACCCGCAGATCACGAACAATCTTTTCAATGCCATAATCGGACAGATAGCCGTAGCCACCATGCAGCTGCAGGCAGTCGTTGGCGACGGCGAAGGCCGCATCAGTGACGAACAGCTTGGCCATCGCGCACTGCCGGCTCGCATCAGGAGCGTCAGTGTCCAGTTTCCAGGCTGCCTGGCGCAAGAAGAGTCGTGCCGACTGCAATTTGACTTCCATATCGGCAAGGCGAAACTGCAAGCTCTGAAATTCACTGAGTTTTTTTCCAAAGGCCCTGCGTTCACCCATGTAGCGCAGCGTTGCATCAAAGGCCGCCTGAGCGCCGCCCAGAGCGGTGGCCGCAATGTTCAGGCGCCCCCCGTCCAGCCCTGACATAGCATAGCCAAAGCCGCGGCCAATCTCGCCAAGCAGGTCCACCTCGGCAACTGGAACATCGTCCATCTGTACCGCGCGGGTTGGTTGAGCGCGCCAGCCCATCTTGGATTCCAGCGCACCAAAGCTCAGGCCTTGGACGTCTGCCTCGATAACAAAGGCCGAGATTCCGCGCGCGCCCTCGTCGCTGGTCCGCGCCATGACGATATAGGCATCGGAATATCCCCCCCCCGAAATGAAGGCCTTTGTGCCGGTAAGCCGCCAACCGGTCTCGTCACGCACCGCACGGGTGCGCAAAGCGGCCGCGTCTGACCCTGCACCAGGCTCTGTGAGGCAATAAGACATAAACAGGTCCATTCGGCAGACTGCCGGCAAGAGCCGTGATTTCGTTTCGTCTGTCCCAAACTTGTCGATCATGGCTGCACACATGTTGTGTATCGACAAGAGAGCGGCAACCGAAGGACATGCCATAGCCAAGGCTTCGAATGCCAAAGTCGCGTCAAGGCGCGAAAGGCCAGAACCCCCATAGCGCTCACTGACATAGATGCCACCAAGCCCGAGGGCTGCAAGTTCGCTCCAGAGGCTGCGGGGGATGGTTCCGGCATCTTCCCAGGCGCGTGCATGGGGCGCAATCTGGCTGATGCCGACATCCCGTGCCATGTCGAAGATCGCCTGCTGCTCTTCTGACAGAGAAAAATCCATTGTCTGTCTCCCTAAAGATGCAAGGCCCGCCCGAGCGCCCGCAGACTTGCTTCATGAAAGGCCTCACCGCGCGTTGGGTGGGCATGGATTGTCGCGGCGATGTCTTGCAAGGTGGCACCCATTTCGAGCGCAAGAGCAAATTCACCCGCAAATTCGGCGACGCCGGACCCTACGGCCTGAATCCCCAGAATTTCTCGGCCCTCCGCGTCAGAGATCACCCGGACGAAACCTTCGGCGCGGTGGTCCGACAGGGATTTTCCATTGGCGGCAAAGGGGAAGCTGGCCGTTGTCGTGGCGCCCCGCGCGGCGGCCTGGTCTGGCAAGAGCCCCACCGAGACCACCTCCGGGTCAGTGAAGCAAACCGCGGGCATGGCTCGGTGATCCCAGTGTCTCCGGTGCCCCGCCACGATCTCGGCCACCATTTCGCCCTGTGCCATCGCACGATGGGCCAACATCGGCTCGCCCGTCACATCACCAATTGCAAACACACCGGACATTGAGGTGTGGCATCGCGCATCAATGTGCAAAAAGTTGCCGTCCATCGCCAGATCAAGATCTGCAATCCCCGCCATCCGACTGCGCGGCCGTCGCCCGACAGTGACCAGAACACGCTCAGACGCGACCTCTTCGATCGAACCTGCCTGCGCGACGGAGAGAATGCCATCTGCGTAACCTTCGGCCTTTGCGTTAAACATTACCGCAATACCGAGTCGGCGCAGATTCTGTAAAACCGGCATGGTCAGATCCTCATCCCATGCGGGCAGAATGCGCGGTCCGGCCTCGACAATGGTTACAGTCGTGCCCAGCTTGGCGAAGGCCATGCCCAATTCCAAGCCGATGTAGCCGCCCCCCACCACCGCCAAGGTCGCTGGGAGAGCATCCAGAGACAAAGCGGCAGTGGAGGACAGCACCGGGCCGCCGAAAGGCAGGCTCGGAAGTTCAACCGGCTCTGACCCGGTAGCTATGACGACCGTTTCGGCCCGAATAAATTGTTCGCCGTCTGGCGTGGCGACGACGAGGGTCTTGCCATCGCGAAAGGTGCCACGACCCTTGATTACCCTGACCTTTGCCTTGCGCAACAAGGCGCCCACGCCGGAGGACAACTGGCTGACGATTCCGTCTTTCCACGTCATCGCCTCGGACAAGTCGAAGCGGGCTCCAAGGCTGCGCACACCTGCCACCGGATTCCGGGCGGCCTGCGCAATGCGGTGGAATTCCTCTGCCACATGAATCAGAGCTTTTGACGGGATGCAACCCACTGTAAGACAAGTCCCGCCAAGTGCCTCTTCTTCGACGAGGACCGTATCAATACCCAGTTGACCGGCACGGATCGCGCAGACGTAGCCCCCGGGGCCACCCCCTACAACAAGCAGTTTGCAGCTGATCTCGTTCATATCAGGCCTCGACGAACAAAAGTGCAGGAGTTTCCAGTAGCTCTTTCAGCCGCTGAACAAAGACCGCCGCATCCCAACCGTCGATCACCCGATGGTCGAAACTGCAGGAGATATTCATCATCTTACGCGGCTCAAAGCCCGACCCATTCCAGAACGGTCGCGTGGACATTCGGTTCACCCCGACAATCGCCACCTCCGGCACATTCAAAATCGGCGTCGTCGCAATGGCTCCAAGCGCCCCGAGCGAGGTGATGGTGATGGTGGATCCCGAAAGTTCCTCCCGCAGGGCGCGCCCCTCGCGCGCAGCTTCCGCCAAGCGCGCGATTTCTGCGGCGGTGGAGCGCAGGCCAAGCGCTTCGGCGTGGCGCAGAACCGGCACGACCAGCCCCCCCGGGGTCTGTGCCGCGATACCAATATGGACGCCACCAAATTTTCTCAGGATGCCTGCGGCGTCGTCGTGGTGGGCATTCATCGCTGGCTGCTCGGCCACCGCGCAGACAATCGCCCGGGTAACAAAGGGCAGCAGCGTCAGCTTGACGGCATCCTTCGCAGATTTGGCCCGCAGGTTAAGGCTTTGGCGCAGGCCCTCCACCGCGGTCGCGTCAATCTCTTCCACGATGGTGATATGGGGGATGCGGTTCGCTTCCTCCATGCGTTGCGAAATCCGCTTGCGCAAACCGATCAGCTTGATTTCGTCAATCTGGGTATTGGGCCTCAAACCGGCGGGAGCGGCCGCCAAGGGATTGAACCCTTCGACATCCGAGCGCAGGATGCGGCCCTGCGGGCCCGTCCCGCCGACCAGGCGCAAATCTACGCCAAGCTCCCGCGCAAATGCGCGAACCGAAGGGGCCGCAAGGACGGCACCGGGCGTGGGCTTTGCACCTTGACCTGTCGGTTTTGGCTGATCAGCCTGGGAAACTTCCGGTTTCGGAACGCTTGGCTCGGCGACAACGGCAGGCACTACTGGCGCTTGCTGTTCAGGTTCCGGCGGGACGTCACGTAGATTGCCCGCCCCCTCCACCTCTAGCCGGATCAGCTCTGCACCGACGGCGATGGTATCCCCCACCGCAGCGCCGCAGGCGATGACGCGGCCCGCCACCGGAGAGGGAACCTCCACCGTCGCCTTGTCGGTCATCACCGCGACAATCGGTTGATCCTCGGCCACCAGATCCCCGGGAATGACAAGCCATTCCGCGATTTCGGTTTCCGCGATGCCTTCGCCAATATCTGGCACGCGGATAATATGAATGCCCATCATTGCACCTCCATCACGCGCTGACACGCCGCGGCAACCCGGGCCGGACCGGGAAAATAGTCCCATTCATTGGTATGGGGATAGGGCGTGTCCCAGCCAGCCACACGTTCTACCGGGGCATGGAGGTGCCAGAAGCATTCAGCCTGCACCAAAGCAGCCAGCTCCGCGCCAAATCCCGAGGTCAGGGTAGCTTCATGCAAGACAACGCAGCGTCCGGTTTTCTTGACGGAAGTAACAATGGTCTCCAGATCCAGTGGCAAAAGCGTGCGAAGATCTATCACCTCGGCATCAATCCCGGCCTCAGACACGGCCGTCAAAGCCACATGCACCATTGTCCCATAGGTCAGAATCGTCAGCCTTGACCCAACACGCCGAACCGCAGCCTGGCCGAGCGGAATAAGGTAATGGCCGGAAGGCACCTCGCCCAAGGGATGATTGCGCCAGGGTGAAACCGGGCGTTCGTGATGGCCGTCGAAGGGGCCATTATAAAGACGCTTAGGTTCGAGAAAAATCACCGGGTCAGGATCGGCAATCGCAGAGAGTAGCAGACCTTTGGCATCCTGCGGGTTCGATGGCACCACTGTCTTCAAACCGGTGACATGGGTGAAGAGCGCCTCGGGACTTTGACTGTGAGTCTGGGCGCCGAAAATGCCTCCACCGGTGGGCATCCGGACCACCATCGGGCAGGTAAACTCACCCGCCGTGCGATATCTCAGGCGCGCCGCCTCGGAGACAAGTTGATCATAGGCAGGATACATATAATCCGCGAACTGGATCTCGACCACAGGCCGCAGCCCGTAAGACGCCATGCCAACGGCGGCCCCTACGATTCCAAGCTCCGAGATCGGCGTATCGAAGCATCGCGCAACGCCGTGTTTCTTTTGCAGACCGGCAGTGCAGCGGAACACCCCTCCAAAATAGCCAACGTCCTCGCCAAACACGACAACACGTTGGTCTTCGGTTATCGCAACATCCAGCGCATCGCGGATGGCTTCGATCATTGTCATGGTGGCCATAATCAGAAACCCGCTTGCTGGCGTTGGCGCCGCAGATGAGCAGGCATCTCGGCATAGACGTCGTCGAACATTTCGGCAGGGCTGGGGCGTTTGCCCGAATGCAGCGTCCCGATCGCTTCTGCTTCCTTCTGGGCCTCAATCACTTCGGCCAGGGCCTCGGCCTCAGCCTGGCTATGACGCTCTTCGGACCACACGCCCAGGTGAATCAAATGCTGCTTCAGGCGCGAAACAGGATCGCCCAGAGGCCAGCACGATCCTTCATCGGTCGGACGATAGGCCGATGGATCATCCGAGGTGGAATGACCCGCAGCGCGATAGGTGACGTATTCGATCAGCGTCGGGCCAAAATTTCTGCGCGCGCGCTCAGCCGCCCATTTAGCCACTGCGACGACGGCCAGATAGTCGTTGCCATCAACGCGCAGGGCCGGAATGCCAAACCCATGCCCGCGCGCGGCAAATGTACCGGAGCCACCGCGGGCCACACCCTGAAAGGTTGAAATCGCCCATTGATTGTTGACGATATTCAAGATCACCGGTGCGCGATAGCTTGAAGCGAACACCATGGCGGCATGAAAGTCGCTTTCTGCGGTCGATCCGTCCCCGATCCAGGCTGCTGCGATCTTGCTGTCGCCCGCGATTGCAGAGCCCATCGCCCAACCGACCGCCTGAATATACTGGGTGCCCAGATTTCCGGAAATCGAAAAGAACCCATGTTCCTTGGACGAATAGAAAACTGGAAGCTGACGTCCGCGTACTGTATCGCCGTCATTGCCAAAGACTTGGCATATCATGGATTTCAAGGGATAGCCCGAGGCCATCAGGAGCCCGGCCTGTCGATAGGTGGGAAAGTTCATATCCCCTGGCAACATTGCGCGCTGAAACCCGCAAGAGACGGCCTCTTCGCCCAGATGTTGCATGTAAAAGGAAGTCTTCTGTTGACGCTGCGCAAGCAACATCCGCCCGTCGTAGGCGCGCAGCAGCAGCATGTGGCGCAGCCCGCGCAGCAACTCGGCGTGATTGAGGCCTACCTCATTGGCCCAAGGACCAACGGCACTCCCATCATCGTCCAGGACACGTATCATCCCGAAAGCCAGATCGCGTATTTCTTCGGCCGGCGTATCTACATCTGGCCGCCAGATCTCGCCTGCGACAGGTTTTTGAAACGCCTTGAAATCCGGCGAGTCGCCCGGACGCACGCTTGGTGTTTCAAAGCGGAGGGCCAGTGGTTCCCTAACTGGGGCGTGCAGTGTCGTCATCTTGGTGATCTTTCGCTCAGGTCGCGGCACGGCATGATCTGTATCGCACCGGCGAGCAGGTTCACAATTTCGGGCATGCGCCCCAGACGCCGCACGTAGCTGTCGGGCGACACGGTACTCGAGCCAGCAAAGTCGATTCGTACATAGGCCATCGTATCGGGGTCTCTGGCAGACGCCTTCACAACCAGTCCGCTTAGGTCAAAACCCGATCGGGCCAGCTCATCAAGCGCGCGCTGAAGATCAGACAGCGGGGAGGGGGTATGGAATGTCACAAAATGCATAGCAATCCTCCCTTGGCTCTCGATAGGTTTACCGGATTATTGGCAAAATTTCCTTTCTATTAACTTGATTTTTGTGCATTATGCCAAAGTATCTTTTGGAAAAATCAATGAACAAAGAACAATCATCTGGCAGGACATTGGATGCTATTGATCGCAAGATCCTTCTTGCCCTGACCCGCGAAGGTCGGCTTACGAACAGCCAGCTGGCCGAAAAGGTAGGGCTTTCGGCCAGCCCTTGCTGGCAACGTACGCGCCGTCTTGAATTGGATGGGTTCATCCGTGGCTACACCACTGTTCTTGATCGCGAGATGTTGGGCGTGGGTGAAACGGTGCTGATCGAAGTGACGTTGGATCGCCATGATGACGCGGTCCTTGAAACCTTCGGCAAAGCTATGGCCGATATGCCTGAAGTGATCGAGGTGTGGCTGGTCACTGGGGAATACGATTATATAATCAAGGTCGCAGTGAACGGTACCCGAGGCTATGAAGAGTTCCTGCGCAAACGGCTTTATCTAGTGCCCGGCATCCGCCACTCCCGCTCTAGTTTCGCATTGCGCTGCATCAAAGAGGGCAGTGTTCCGATCTTCGGGTAGCTAACTCAGGCAGAACAATCAGGTCTGAGCTAATGGGATGAACTGCCTTCCCACCAAACCGCTGCTACTGTGGCGAACATAGGTGGAGAGAGGAGCATCTGATGGACATCAAGGTTT
>NZ_JAVDWP010000024.1:0-21988 GCF_031457365.1 Pseudotabrizicola sp. 4114
ACGGCAATCGATACTTGCGCAAACTCTTCATTCACGGAGCCCGAACGGTGCTGCATCTCGTGCGTGACAGGACGTCGCCAATAACGGCCTGGGCAAACAGAAGTCCCTTGATCCGGTTGATGTGGGCAGTTCTTTCCTGGATAAGCCGATCCAGTTCGCGATGCGACCGTCGGGCGTCCTCCTCCTCAACGCTGAGAACCCGGACGATGGAGCACGCATGGCGTTCTGCCCGGTCAACGGCCACGAGGGCGTTCAACAGCGACAAGACATCGATCGGATCCGTCTTTACCCGCAGCGCCCGTCTGTTCACTTGAAGGGAAGCGGGATCGAGGACATCGGCCCATAGCAGAGCAGAAACCGGGCCAGCCAAAACCCATCAGGCCCTGTTTCAAACATAAAACCAAGCGGTCAGCCCCGAAATGTCGAAGCCTCTCCGGCCGCGACAGCAAGCCAGCCGTATCACCGCTTGACAGCCGGTAAATGCCCGCCTTGTCACGGTCCGGCAACATGGCCCCGACCATCCAGCTTCCCTTGCTCAACTCTATCGCGACATAGGCAGTCTTCGGCGCGTCACCGTCTATCCTTTCCATGGCAGCCTCCTGATCCAGGATCGAATGCGGCCAGTCTATCGCAACGCCCGAAGCCGCACACATAGGATCCTTTTGTCACGAAAGCTCAAGCCCTGGACCGGGAAGTGAGGCGTGGCATGATCGAACGAACCCAGCTATGGATCAACTTCGCTGATCACCATCCCGGCCAGCGGCTTCATGACAGTGCCGCATATACAGGCCTGACAGAAGACTGCACGCGATCACCAAGCCCAGAAGTCAGAGCCCCTTGCACAATGGGCGGCGGCCACAGAAGTGGCTAAGTCTGCACCGCACGCAGGATGTTGCGCGCGCGTTGGATGACAGGGGCGTCGATCATCGTGCCTTCCATCGCCACGACGGCGCCTAAGGTCGCGTGCTACGCCTGCAATACCTTGTTCGCCCACGTTATTTCGGCATGGGTCGGCGCCAGTGCACTGCGGATCACCGGCAGTTGCGCCGGATGAAACGCCGCCACAGCGCGCAGGCCAAGCTGACGTCCTTGTGCGATCTGGCTGGCATAGAGATCAAGTGCCTGGAAATTCGCCAGCGAACCGGGAAAGCCAATGCCAAGCAAGCCACGTGTGGCCGCGGCCACCCCGATCTGGGCTGCCAGATATGACAGGGCACCTCCATCCGGGCTGACACCCAGCAAAGCCGCATAATCCTCGGACCCCAGCATCATCGCCACCAGTTGCGGAAAGACGGCTATGGCTGGCAAAGCCTGCAGGGCTGCCGGAGTTTCTTTCAGTGCGATCAGGCCAATCTTGCCGCCGGTCAGTTCGGCCACGTTCTGAAGCCCGCGCAGATCTTCGACTTTGGGCAGCATCAGCGCGGCCATATGACCGAGCTCAGCCGCCGCAAGGTCATCCACCACCTCGCGCAGTTGGCAATTGATACGGATTACGCAATAAATGCCCGCCGCATGGATCAGCTGTTGGGCCGAGCGCAGCCTTGCGCGCGCCTCTGGCTTGGCTGCAGGTGCAATCGCGTCTTCCAGATCAAGGACAATCGCATCGGGGCGCAGGCGGATGGCGCTGGCCAGATGCCGCTCGGCCCCGACTGGCACAAACAACAACGCCTGCCAATTTGGCACAAGTATCATCCGGAAACGCCCTGCGATTTGCCGCCAAATTCGGTCCAAAGGCTGGCGGTCTGCGCGCCCAAAGCTGGCACGTCGCGGCCTGTCACGGTGGCATCACTAAAGCGCACGCCCCGGCCCATCATCTCTATCGGACCCGTTGGGCTGATAAGTGTGATATGGTGCGCCTGCGGATGGTGCTCCATATCCTCCATCGTAGACATAGGCCCACAGGCGATGCCGGCCTTTGACAGTTGTGCAACTGCGGCTTCGCGGTCTATTGCCGCAAAAACCGGAGCAATTAGCGCTTCAATCTCGGCCATCCGGGCCACGCGTGCCACGTTGGTGGCAAAGCGCGGGTCGGTGGCAAGATCAGGCTGTTGCAGAATTTCGGCGCTAAACGCCGTCCATTCGCGGTCATTCTGTACAGAGAGCAGCACCTGCCGATCATCCGCGCACCGAAACGCCCCATAGGGCGCAATCGACGGATGCCGCAGCCCCACCCGGGCCGGGGCGGTGCCCCCGTAACGGGTTTGCAAATAGGGCACGTTCATCCAATCGGCCATGGTGTGAAACAACGACACCTCAACCGCCCGCCCCTCGCCCGCTTTTGCCCGATGCAGAAGCGATTGCAGCACTGCCGCATAGGCCGTCTCACCCGCCGCAATATCGCAAACCTAAATGCCCACCCGCGCGCTGCCTTCGGGCGTTCCATTTACCGCAAGCAAGCCGCTCTCGCCCTGTATCAGCATGTCATAGGCTTTTTGATCCCGGTATGGTCCATCCTCGCCATAGCCGGAAATCGAGACATAGATCAGCCGTGGATTAGCCGTGCATCGCATCGGGCCCAACCCCAAGCCGGGTAGCCGCGCCGGGTGCAAGGTTCTGCACGAACACATCAGCTGCCGCGATCATCCGCTGCAATAAGGCCAAGGGTTCGGCGGCGCGCAGGTCAAGGCAAATTGATTCCTTGCCCTGGTTCAGCCAAACAAAATAGGCGCTTTCGCCATGCACCAACCGGTCATACCCACGCGCGAAATCGCCCTCGGCACGTTCCACCTTGATCACCCGCGCGCCGGCATCCGCCATCCGAGACGTGGCCAGTGGGGCTGCCACAGCCTGCTCTAGCGATACTACCAGAATGCCCTCCAGATCCTGCGTCAACAGGGCTCCCTTTCCTGCGTTTGAAAAAGGATCACCACAGAGCGGGATCATGGGTAATAGCGGTTTCCTTGACAGGCTAGAACGAAAGCGCCTAACTGTCCTGACGCGATAAAGGAGCCGCTTTGATGGATATTCGGCACCTGAAATACTTCATCGCCATTTCCGAAGAGAAATCACTGTCTGCCGCATCACGCAGGCTTGGGGTGGCGCAGCCATCGCTTTCGCAGCATGTGATCAAGCTTGAAGAAGAACTGGGTATACCGCTTATTCTGCGTTCTGCGCAGGGTATCCAGTTGACAGACGAGGGCCACCTGCTGTTGCGCCACGCGCGCGAGATATGCAAAAGCCTTGCCGCTTGCCTTGTTGAAATGAAAGAATCAGGCGGCTCCGTGCGTGGTCAGGTGACGTTTGGTATGCCTCCATCCGTGTCGATGGTGATGTCGGTTCCATTAGCTGAAACCGTGCGCGTCGAATTTCCCGATGTCCGCCTTCAGGCAATCGAAGCGATGAGCGGCTTTATCCGCAACTGGATCGGCGATCAGACCGTAGATATTGGATTTCTGTACGACATTGACAAAAAGGATAGTTTTCACGCCATCCCAATTTTGGATGAGCAGCTTTGTTTGTTTTCGGCCCCGGATAACTGGCCGCTTGCCACTCCGCCCGGTGCGCCAACTTCGCTGGCGGCGCTGCGCGATTTGGATCTGATCCTGCCATCGCCCTCGCATGGCTTGCGCAAAACCATCCAGAAACATGCCCAGGCCCGTGGTATCGAGCTGAACGTGGTGATCGAGATGGATGCAATGACCCAGATTAAAGAACTGGTCGCGCGGGGGTCGGGACATACCATTTTTGCCCCCGCCGCAGCCCATGATTTCGTGGCACGGGGGGAGCTGGTAAAGGCACCGATCACCGATCCCGATATGTCGCGCCCGGTCTATTTGGTGCATAGCACGACCCGGCCAATGTCGCGCGCCTGTCAGTCCGTCCAGCGTCTGACGCTGGAAGTTGCGCGTGATCTGGTGCGTCGTGGCATCTGGGAGGGCCGCTTGCGCGACATGCCCGCAGAGATAGATGATTAGACGGTAATCCTATTGCTGACTGGCTAGGGGGTTGCTGTTGCCTGCATTGTCACCACGCCATCCTGTCGCCGCACCCGCAGCGCAATGGTATCGGCTTGGTGCCGTGCCTCGATCTGCACGGCGTTGCCGCAGATCAGCGGTGCCAAACCGCGATAGCGGAAACTGTGCGGCAGACGGTCCAGCATTGTCGTAGACAGGTTCAGCATCCACAGTGCTTGCAAGGGGCCATGCACAACCAAACCGTCGTAGCCTTCTACCGCCGTTGCATAGGGCATATCATAGTGGATGCGGTGGCCGTTGAAGGTGACGGCAGAATAGCGAAACAGCAACGCTGGATCGGGTGTGATCTGCCACACGGAATCTGGCAACCAATCCTCAGCTGGGGTCGGGTTTGCGGTTCGTCCCGGCTTGGGGTCTTCGCGGTAGACCAAATCTTGCCGTTCGGTGATTCGGGTTTGGCCGTCAACGCGCCACAGATGTGTGATACTGACAAAGCCAAGCGGGCCGGACGCGCCCGATTTGAAGCTGATATCGCCCATAGTGCTATCACGGGTGACGGTATCGCCGGGGTTGAGGGTGCCAGAAAACACCATTTCTCCCCCCGCCCACATCCGGCGTGGCAAGGGCAAGGCTGGCACGAACATCCCGGTGCGCGGGTGGCCGTCACGGCCAAGATCAGCAGGGTCTGCCACATCGGGCACCAAGACCCATTGAAATCCGGGCGGCACCGCGCCGGGACCAAGCATACCCGCCATGACAGCACGAAAATGGATCAACAATCGGTCGCTGATGACTTCGGATCTCGAGAATTTCCGTCCAACCCAATCACTATAATCGCCTGGGTTCATCGTAACGCCTTGCCTAGATCACGCGCGCCAAGACTATCCAGCGCCACGATCATGGCCCAGATCTGCTCTCCGTCTGCGCCGATCAACCCAGTGGCTTTTGCGCGCAGGCGGTTTTCCAGCACCGCGTCGGGCAAGCGCGCAGCAAGGTCATACGCAAAGGGCAACTTGCCACCATCCTTCAGTTGCACCTCACCGACGACCTGCATGTCTGTGAGGGCGGCATCACCTTCGACGGTGATTTTGGCCGCAAAATCGGCCAGCAAGTCATCTTGCGCCAAGGTATCCGTATAAGCACGGTCGCTCGCGGTGGAGATGCCAGCCAGAACCATGCCAGCCAGCCAGTTATAGCTGAACTTTATTTCCAAACCGGTGCGGGGGGCCTTGATATCGCAGACCGAAAGCCAGCGCGTGCCGGTGCGCAGATGGATGGATGCCACCCGTCCGGGGGTCAGATTATGCGCACGCTTCAAAGCGGACAACGCCTCAATGATCGCATGGGTGCCGTGACAGCAGGCGTGCAGTTTGTATTTAACATCCTCGAACAGGAATGTGCCCACCGGTGGGCTGGGCTGTGGGGCGTCGGCATGTGTCAGAACGAAGCCCTGCGCACCCATCAAACCATCATCCGCCGAGGTGAAGCCCGCGCGCGCAAGACCCGCACATTCGATGCCGTTGGAAGCCGCAATCCCGGCGTTATAGGGTTTGCCCATGGTGCCGAACTGCGATTTCAGCCCCGAGGCGCGGGTGGCGCACAGTCCAATCGCCACACGTATCTGATCACGGGTTAAGCCATAAAGGCGGCCCGCGGCAACAGTTGCGCCGAAGGCCCCGGCGGTGGCTGTCTGGTGGAATCCACGGTTATAGTGCCCGGCACCCAGCACCATACCGATGCGGACCGAAGCTTCGGCTCCGATCAGGAAGGCATCGGCCACGTCAGCGGCAGAGGCCCCAACTTCCTCGCCCACCGCCAAAGCCGCTGGATAAATCGCCACCGATGGGTGACCGACGTGACCAAAATGCGTGTCGTCATAGTCCAGAGCGTGGCTGGTGGCACCATTCACCAGCGCCGCTGCCCGTGCTGGGGCTTTCGTCCCACCAAACACTGACGCGGCAGGCAAACCGCCCTCGGCACCGACATAATCCCGCAGGATCACGGCCAGCGGTTCACTCACCCCCGCGCGTCCGCAAACCAGCCAGTCAAACAGCGAAAACCGTGCCATACTGCGCGCCGATGCGGGGATTTCGCCCGAAGGCATCGCGGCGAGATCAAGGATTTGTGCCAGAAAAGTCATGCCGCAGCCCCATAAGATTTGGGCAATCCCAGCACCTGCTCTGCAATGTAGCACAGGATCAGGTTGGTGGAGATAGGGGCCACCTGATATAGCCGCGCTTCACGGAATTTGCGTTCAACATCATATTCTTCGGCAAACCCAAACCCGCCATGGGTTTGCAGGCAGGCCTCAGCAGCCTCCCAACTGGCATCTGCTGCCAGCATTTTAGCGGTGTTGGCCTCGACCCCCGGATTATGACCCGCATCATACATCGCAGCGGCGCGATAAACGATAGCCTCTGCCGCCATCATATGGGCGTAGGCGCGCGCCAGCGGAAATTGCACGCCTTGGTTCTTGCCGATCGGCGCGCCAAAGATCACTCGCTCCTTGGCATAGGCCGATGCCTTGTCGATGAACCACTTGGCATCGCCGATACATTCCGCCGCAATCAGGATGCGTTCGGAATTCATTCCCGACAGAATATAGCGGAAGCCCTTGCCCTCCTCGCCGATCAGCGACGAGGCCGGGATGCGCACGTTGTCAAAAAACACCTCGGTGGTGGCATGATTGATCATGGCGCGGATCGGGCGGATGGTCACGCCGTTGTCCACCAGTTTGCGGAGGTCGATCAGGAACACCGACAGCCCGTCCGTCTTGGATTTCGCCTGATCGCGGGGCGTGGTGCGTGCCAAAAGCAGCATCAGATCGGTGTGTTCGGCGCGGCTGGTCCAGATTTTCTGGCCATTGATCACATAGTCATCCCCCTCACGCCGCGCCGTGGTCTTCAGCGCCAGCGTGTCGGTACCACTGGTCGGTTCTGTCACACCAAAGGCTTGCAGACGCAACGAACCGTCGGCGATACTCGGCAAATACTGCTGTTTTTGCGCATCGTTGCCATGCCGTAGCACAGTGCCCATCGTATACATCTGCGCGTGACAGGCGGCGGCGTTGCAGCCATTGCGATGAATCTCCTCAAGAATAACCGCAGAGGCCTGCAGGTTGAGCCCCGATCCGCCGTAGCTTTCGGGGATCATCGCTGCCAGATAACCTTCGCGGATCAGTGCCGCGACAAAATCTGTTGGATATGCCCTGCGGGCATCCAGATCACGCCAGTATGCCCCCGGAAAGCCCGCACAAACATTGGCCACGCCTTCACGGATGGCGGCATATTCGGCGGTCGGATCAAAGCTGGTCATGACAACGGTCCTTTTGGTGATTTGCACACAAATTCGCAGGATTGGTGCTGCTTGGGAAAGAACAAAGGCTGCTTGCGCCTAGCAGAACTCGCTATGGGTTGGCCGTTTGACATTCAAAACACCGCCTCCAGTGAGGCCTGGATGGCTTTTGCGCGGCTAAAGATGGCCTCGGGCAAAATCTTGGGCAATGGTTGCTCGGGCTTGCTGGGGCGTAGAAGGGCAATCGTGCGCACCATGTCGGGGTCACTTATCATGCTGATCGAAAAACGGCCCTCGGCGGCATCTGTCGCCACTGAATGATAGGGCAGAATGGTGGCAAAATCACCGGAGGTGCCGTCCAGCATCGCTTTCACTGCGTTCAGGCTATCAAGTTCAAGCGCAGGCACCAACGGTATGCCGCGTGTGGCTGCCACCGCGTCGATGATGCGACGCAGTTGGTGGTGGGCGCTGGGTAGGATCAAACGTTGGCGGGAAAGGTCATTCAAAGATAAGGGATGGATGGATTGCCTCGGCCCGGCCAGCACCAGTTTTTCCGACAGAAGGTTTGTCACATCCAAACCTTCGGTATCAGGCTGGCTATACGTCAACGCAAGATGCAGCCGGCCACAGGCCATCAAACTGCGAAGATCGCCGGAATAAGCCTCTATAACGGTAAGGGTCAGCGTCGGTGCCGACTGGCGAAGTGCCTCGTACAAAGGTGCGAGAAACAGCGGAGAGATGGTGGGGCAGACGCCAAGACTGACATGCGCGGGGCCTGCACCAAAATCGCGCTGCACCCGTTCGATCAACAGATCAAGGCTTTCCAGATGCAATCGTGCGCCGCTCATCAGAGCAGCCCCCGCCTCGGTTGGCACGGCGTTGCGGCCATTGCGGGTGAAGAGTTCCATCCCTAGCTCGTGCTCCAGCAGTTGCACCTGCCGGGTGAGCGCGGGCTGCGCAATGCCGATAACCGGGGCCGCCTTGGAGAACCCGCCATTGTCGCAGACCGCCACGAAGTAGCGCAGCCGCCGGATATCCACACCGGGTTTATCCAGACGCCCCATCGGTTACCGCTCCTCAACGCTGCGCGCAGAGACACGCACCACGCTTGAGGCGATCCAATCGGGCGCGGAGGTTGCGTCGCCAAGTGCCACCCGGCGCAAGCCCTGATCTGTGGTGGTGCCAAGCTGCGCGCCGTAGGTTAGCCACCAGACCAGTGGCACGCCAATCAACCAGAAGAACAGCTGCCATGCCCACAGGGATGGGATGCCCAAAGAAGCATCCCCGGTGGTGAAAATCGGTTGACTGAAAAAGGTGTTCCCCAGGATAGCCCCCGGCCCGAGGGCGAAGAATGCCCAGATCAGGATCAGCGACCATTTCGCATTGCGCGCAGGTTTTGTCCCAAAATCGACACGCCATGTGCTGGCAAATTCATCATGCAGGCGGTCCTGGTGCCTGCGCTCGGCCCCGCTGCGGGTGAAGATCGAGATCAGCAGCACGGCGGATAGGTTGAGCGTCAGACCCCACGCGGCAGAATGGATGGTCAGCGGCCATCGCCCCCATGGCAGGTCGATAAATAGCCCCTCAAACAAGATGAGCCCCAGCGGTTCGGTGAACAGCACTATCAGTCCGCCAAAGACCAGGCCCACCAGAACCGCACTGCGGCTTATCCAGCGCAGGAAAGTCAGGCCCAACAATGCAGGCAGCATCTGCACAGCCAGCGGCAGGGCTAGGCTGCCGAAAACCGCAGACGCAAGCGGTGCAAAGGCGGCGAGGGCAGCGACCATAGCGAAACAAATGGCAAGGGTGATGCGGGTGGTCAGTCGGGCTTTTACCGGCGACAAGCCGGGCAGTATGAAGGGCAAGATCACCTCACTACTGATGAGAATTGCACACGATGTGGTGAATAACGAGACCGCCATCTGCGTCGTGACGATCAGCAGCAAAAGAAAGCCAACACCGGCAAATGGTTCAATCGCGCTCAATTCCGCAGCAAGCTGTGATGACCCCTGTGCCATCCGCAACGCCAACAGCGGCCCCGCGATCAGCAGCAGGCCCGTGAGCAGTGCCGCGATCAGCCAGACAGAGGTGAACGCGGTGCTGCGCCCTGGCCGCGCAGTCATGCCCAGATACAAAAATCCCGGCGACAGCACGATGCCGATCAGTGACAGCGCGGTCGAGGCGATGCCAACCCCTGTGAAAATACCGCCATGTACGGTTTCTTTGCCGATGCCTGCCGAAAACTGGATCACGCCGGGAATCTGGTCGGCGAGGATACTGGTCGCAACCGGCATGGGCACTGTGGGAAACCCCGGCCCGGTCAGCAGCGCTTGGGCAAATCCGGCAATCCCCGGCAGCAAAACCGCCAGCAGAACCGCTTGCAGCGCCAGCACCAGCACCGTCGCGCGCCAGCCGCCGATGACCGCCGGCAAAAACAGGAAGAACGCCGTTACCCAGATTGCAGTAGCGCGGGGTGCGGTGCCACGCGTCGCCTCCTCCAGCAACCCACCCAGTTGCGACAGCAGATTGGCGGCAAAGGGCAGGCCGAACAGCAATGCCAGCGTCAGCATCACGATGCGCAGCGATGGACTTTGGTAGTAGCGCCCCAAAGCCGCACCGGGGCTATGCAGCCCGGCGATGCGCGCGGCCAGCCACAGGCGCTTTTGCAGCAGCAGGGCCGTAAGGGCAGCAAGGATCAGGCCAAGGGCGGTGTGACTGGCCTGCAAACCGAAGCGGCCAATCAGCGCCAGATGGTCGCCCAACCCCATGCCCGCCACCATCACTCCCGCAGCCGCAAAGCTGACTGCCCAGCCGGGCAACTCAGCCCCCGCGTCGCCAAACGCTGCGGGTGCTGGGGCGGCACGGGCGGCCAGATAGAGGGAAAGCGCTGCCAGAAAGGCGAGTGTCATGGTCAGGAACGGCGTCACCGGCGGCCCCCGCGGATCAGCCGAGAGGCGCGGCGGGGATTATTGTTGCGAATGATGTCAAACTTATCGAAGGCGTCGCGAGTGCCAAAGCGCGTCAGCATGTAGAACACCACGGCAAGCAGCAGGGCGATCATGCCACCCGCCACGGGCAGGAAAAACCGCGTGGCAAAACCATCTCCCAGCAGCACCGCCAGAACAAGAACCACCATGCCAATCGCATAGAGCACCATCCCCAGCCCGGCTTCGCGCGCCGTAAACGTTGTGCCCAGCACCGTATTCACGATCACATGCGCCACAAACCCGGCCAGCAGGGCGGCAAAGCCTGCCGCGACCCACCACGCGCCACCGGGCCCAAACCCGTAGTGCAGCAGACCAAGCGCCACAAAGCCTGCGGGCAACCAGAACGCCAGCACCAGCGCATGACGATCTAGCATCGCGGTGGACTCATCTTCTGACGACATCATTCACGCCCCCCGTTTCAGTCGTCATCCTTGTCGGCCTTTGCTGCGGGCACTGGCGCAAAGTTGCGGAACGACATGCCGCCTGCCGAGCCAAGATTCTTCAGCGGCAGGCCGATTTCCTCCATCAACCCGTCCACGAAGGCCACCTGCGTGCGATACTTCATCGCCGAATTGACCACTTGGTCGGATACATTGCCACCACCTGATCCGGCACCGCCAGTTTCAGATGGACTGTTCAACCCCGGCAGACCATCGACATGCAGGATCTTGATGCTGTCGATGTTCTCCATCGGCTTGACGGTTTCCTTGATGATCGCAGGCAGGGTTTTCACCAAATGCTCATAAATCGCAGAACGCCGGCTTTCATCATTCCGCATGTTCTCGGCATCGTTCAGTTTACGCTGGCCTTCCGCTTCGGATTCGTACCGCACATCTGCCGCATGAGCTTCGGCGATTTCTGCCAAGGCCCGCTGCTCCACGGCCTGCTTGTCGGCCTCGGCCGCGCGGACGGTGCGCAGGGCATCGCGTTCCGCAGCAGACCCGGCGGCGATGATTTCCACCCGCGCATTGCGGTTGGCACCCTCTTCGGCGCGCGCTGTTGTGACCTGTTCCTCGGCCACCGCCAGCACCTTGCGGGCCTCTGCCTCGGATGTACGCACCACGGCTTCTTCAATCGCCTTGTTGACCACGGCAATCAGCCGCTGCTTGTCGGCCAGTTCAATCTCCATGTCCTGTTCGATCACGAAGCGGTCGATGTATTTCTGCGCGGCGATCCGCAACTCCTCGACCTCGCGGGATGCCACGATCTGCGCATCTTCGACTTTGCGGAAGCTGAGGGTTTCGGCCAGCTTTATCTTTTGCTGTTTGGCGATTTCCTGTTGCGCCACATCCTCGTCGGCTTTCACGCGGTCCAACTCCACCACATGCCGCTTGGCAATCACGGCGCGTTCCTGTGCGGCGGCAGCCTGTTCGTTTGACACGCGAATATCGCGGTCTTTGGCAACCTCCAGAAGTTCAATCTCCATCGAGGTGGTGATGCGGGCGGTTTCAACCTCGCGGTCGCGGCCAAGGCGGGCCTGTTCGATCTCGCCTGTCGATTTCACCTCATAGACCTCAAGCTCCAACCGCGATTTGATCTCGGCTTCTTTGATCTGACGGTCGCCTTCAATCCGCTCAGCCTCGACCTGCTGGCGGGTGTGGATGCGCTGGGTTTCCAGCGTGCTGCGAGACGCGATTTCCGCCAGTTCAGTGTCTTTCTGCCGCTCAATCTCCAGACTGCGGGTGTCGTTCAGGGCACGGATGCGTTCTGCATCCACCGCCTGATCGGTGGTGATGCGCAGGCGTTCGGATTCCTCTTGGGCGCGCACCTTGGACTGGTTGATTGAAATGGCGGATTGCGCGCGTTCAGCCTCTATCTCGGCCTGTTGGGTGGCTTTGCGGATTTCAATCGCGCGGCTTTGGTCGATACGGGCATATTCCAGATCGCGGTCGATTTCCAAGGCCCGGCTGGCGGCCTCATAGTCCTTTTGCTTGATATCGATGCGGGCCTCATTCTCAATCCGGTTGCGGATTTTGCGGCGGTCCTCAATCTGTTCAGTGAGCTGGGTCAGGCCTTCGGCGTCAAAAGCGTTTGACGGGTTGAAGACCGAGATATCCGCTTGGTTCAGCGCGGTCAGCGAGGCGTTTTCAAGCTCCAGCCCGTTGGTGCCAAGCGTCGCCCCCGCCTGCTCTGCGACCCGGCGAATATAGGCTGCGCGGTCTTGATGGATCTCCTCCATCGTCATGCTGGCGGCCACCGATGCCATCGCGTCGACAAAGCGGCTTTGGATGATTTCCTTGAGCGCCATCGGTTCCTGGGTGCGTGCGCCCAAGGTGCGGGCAGCGGTGGATACGCCCTCTTTTGTGGCAATCACGCGCACGAAAAACTCGGCAGCAATATCCACCCGCATCTTGTTGCGGGTGATCAGCGATTGTTCCCCCACCCGCCGTATTTCCAATGGGATGGCATTCATGTTCACCACGGTGATGTCGTGAATGATCGGGATCACCAGCGCGCCCCCGCCCATCACCACACGTTCGCCGCCAGATCCGGTTCGCACGAAACTCTGGTCCTTGGAGGAATGGCGATAGAGCCAGTGGAGAAGGTAAACCCCGACCGCAATCAGGATCGTCAGAAGTATCAGCATGGCAATTGCATCAGCGCCGGTCATCATCTTTTCCTTTCGTCAGGCTCACGCCCGAGGCAAATCAATACCGCTCCTGGCCAGCGACGGCCAAAACGATCAGCGACGGGGTGATCAGGTTGATCAGGTCAAACAGCGTATAAAGGGCAATCACACCGGGGGCTTGGCCCGTGCCAATCACCACATCGACAAAGTGCAGGATGGGATAGATGGCCCAACCGATGGTAAAGATCAGTCGTATCCAGAAATAGCTCAGGCGCACGGCGCGGCTGCCCTTGCGGATGGCATCAGGCATCGCACCGAAATACATCTCACCCAGAATATACAGCCAAAACCCGATCGACAGCAGCGCACCCAGCGTAGGGTTAAAGTAGGCCGCATCGCCCAGATAGCGCGAGAACACCATCAGCAGCGCCGCCGCCGTTATCCGCCAGAACACGCCCACCGGGACTTTTCCCATGGTGCGGGCGAAGAAGAACACTGCCGCCACTTGCAATGGCTGCACAGTGAACCAGCCCGAAAACCGGATGCCGCCACTGGCCTTGCCTGCCGTCAGCCACAGCGAGGTGGCCCCAAGGTAGTGCATGGCACTGGCAAGTGCCGCCACCCCCACCATCGCCACCGGCAACCGCCATTTCTCGCCCGACCACGTCAGCCCAACAAAGCACAGGATTGCGGTGGAAAATGTGGCTAGCAACGCCGCCGCAAAGGTGCTGCTGACCACATCGTGCGAGGTATATAGAACTCCGAACATCTGGTTTCCCTACTAAACTTGCGCTCTGATATGCGGCGACCGGCCATACAGCGCGACCATCGGCAAGATCAGAAGACCGAAGATGAATTGTTGCCATTCGTATTTCAGGCCGATCCCGATGAGGAACGAGGACAGCACCTGAAGTACCAGCACGCCGATCACGGTGAACCCATAGCCGCCGTTGCCACCAATCAATGAGGTTCCGCCAATGACCACCGCCGCCAGTGTGGTGAAAAGATACGGGTCGCCCACGCCGATGAACCCGCCGCCCGACCAGCCAAGCAGCAGCGATCCTGTCAGCGCGGCGAAGACGCCCGACAAGGTATAGGCGAGGGTCCAGTATTTGAACTCGCTGACTCCAATCAGCTTTGCAGACCGGCGGTTGCCGCCAAGGGCATAGATGTATCGCCCGTATGCCGAATAGCGCAGTGCCACGATCACTATGATCGCCAGCACGATCCAGATCAGGATGGTAGGCGGAAAGCCCAAGCCAAAGGTTTGCCCGTTCATCGCGGCGAGGTTCTGCAACCACGGCGGCACAGTCCCAAACACGTTGCCGCCAAAGGCAGATCCGATCGAGGTCAATATCTGCGTCAGCCCCGCCACCGCAAAACCCATGCCAAGCGTCATGATCAGCGCTTGGCCCTGCAGTTTGTAGCTGAGCACTCCGTTGATGAAGCCAATCACTCCGCCGATGATCAATACAAAGCCCGC
Source organism: Pseudotabrizicola sp. 4114 (assembly GCF_031457365.1). Classification (NCBI taxonomy): domain Bacteria; kingdom Pseudomonadati; phylum Pseudomonadota; class Alphaproteobacteria; order Rhodobacterales; family Paracoccaceae; genus Pseudotabrizicola; species Pseudotabrizicola sp. 4114. The sequence continues at coordinate 14,248 of NZ_JAVDWP010000024.1, forward strand.
CGCCACAAAAGATGGCACTCCGAGGCTTATCAGGAACAACAAACCAATATTGGAAGCTCCGATCACGAAGGGGATAGACAGATCCAGCCCTCCCATCAGCGCCACCAGTGTTTGCCCGATACAGGCAATTCCAAGGAAGGCTGCGAACAGAAGGATCGCCTTGATGTTGGGGCCAGATAAGAAACCCTCAATCGTGAAGGATGAAATCACGATCAATGCGACCAGCACGACCAACCCGATAAAGGCGCTGCGTCCCGTAGCAAACTGGCCCGAGACTTTGAAGGCGAACAGCAAGATCGCCTCCAGCACCAGAAAAGCGAGCAGGTTGGTGATTGAGCGGAAGTCCGGAACCGTTGCGGTGACGATCAGATAGACCAGCAACAGCAAGACCATGGCGATGATCAACACACGGTTTGACCGCCAGACGCTTGGGGCTTTCCGCGCAGTTTCTGCTATTGGTTCCGCGCGCGTTATTGCTCGCGTCTCAAAGATCACCGTAATGTAATTCAAAAGCCACAGGAGCACCGCGACCGAGATCACTGTTGACAGGATCACCGCCTGCGCCTGCATTCCCTGCCCGAAGCCAAGGCCAAATCCAATGGCTGCGATGATCAGCGACAGCGACAGGTTCAGCCAGATCATTGCCCCCGAACTGGGAATCGGGATCAGTTGCAGACGCGGCTCGCGTGGGACGAGATTGGGCTGTGGGGTTGGTGGCAGGTCGGTCATGGCGCACCTCCTTGAAACAGGGTCAGATTACCTTGTGCAGCCACCAAGGCGAACAGCGCCACAATCAGGACCGCTACGAAGGTATACAAAAACAGTCCCATGCGTTTGGCCCGCGCCTCGGCGTTAATCAGGCGCGCAGCAAGCGCCAGCACCACGGCAGCAAAGGCGGCCAGAAAGGCGAATTTCTGGATCGGCGAAAACGCCAATCCAAAGCTGGCAGTGTCGGCAGGCGACACCAACAGATAGCGTGTCAGCAGATCGCTCCGCGCTGCGGCCAACACCGGATCAGCGGGCACGTAAACAGATAAGGTGGCGACGTGCAGCATGACCCCAATGACGACCGAAGCCAGCACCACAAACGCGCCCCAGGGCGAGATGAAGGAAATGTGCCGCCCGATCACTGGCACCAGCAGCGTCAACAGCAGCGAGCCCATAAGGATCAATCCGTACGCCATCTGCGTGACAAAGGCCTGCACCGCGCCAAAGTTGAACGTCGCCAGCACATAACCGATCAGATACAGGTTAAGCGCCCCCAGGAGCGCGCCCGTCACCCCGCCTCGCCCGCCGGCCAGACTGACCCCGCCCAGCACCAGTGCCGTGGTCGCGGTCAGCGTCATATTGGTACCTTGGGTCGGGTCGCCGCTGGCGATCAGTGCGGTATAGCAGATCGCCCCAAGCCCGACGAAAATCCCGGCGATCACATGCGCCCCGATGCGCACAATGTTGATGCGCACGCCACTGGTCCAAGCCGCGCGCTCATCATAGCCCATCATCCGCAGGTTGGCGTAAAACGGCGTCAGTGTGAACAACAGCCAGCCCGCGGTGGCAATCAGCACGATCAACAGCACGGGCGAAAAGATTGTCGCCCCAAGACCCCAGCTTGCCATGAACTCGGGTGCCATCCCACCAGGACGCGGGAGGATGACAAGGTTAATGCCTGTCAGCGCAAGGAATCCCGACAGCGCGACGATAATCGGCTGCACCCGCACCCAGATCACAACAGAGGCGAACAAAAGCTGATAGAGAACGCCGATGCCAAGGGCCACGAAGAACACCCCGAATGGGCCGGTCACCGCGCCGATCATGTTCAGCTTGACGATGCTTACGTTGATAAATGCCAAAAGCGGCCCTATCGCCAGATCAACAGTGCCGCGCCCGGCAACCGCAAGTACCATCAGCGCATAGGTGGCCAGCGTAAGGGGAGCTGCCACGATGATTGCAGACCCAAAGCCCGACAATGACACAAGGCTTGGCCCCCGCACCGCCGCTATGCCCAACAGCACCGCGATCAGCAGGATCGGCACCAGCAAATATGTGCTGGTCGATGAGGATCGTTCCGACATGAGCTGTTGCATTCATCCGAGGAAAGGATTTCCGGGCGCGACAAAGCGCCCGGAATAACGATTACAGATCAATCACCCGACGCGCTGGCGGACGTTGCGACGATGCGGTGGTGGAGCTTGGGCCAGACAAGGACCGCGCGCCGCCTCGGCGTTCTGGATCGTTCTGCATGATCTTCTTCAGCACCGGGGTGATCACATCCTTGAACTTCACCGGGTCTTCCGAAGTGGGGAAGTGCCCGCCCGAAAAGATGATGGTTTCAGACCCCTTCACCTTTTCCGCTGTCCGCAAGGTCATTTCAGGGGTGCAGGCAAAGTCGTATTCCCCGGTCAGGAAATAGATCGGCGTGCGGCCCGAGATTTTGTGAACGGTGTCGCGGAAATCGCTGTCCACGGAATAGAAATAGAGATCACCTTTGAAGATACCCGGCCCGCCTTGGGCATAATACCACCATGTTTCCCAACGATAATCATCGGGGCTCTCCGGTGACATGAGCCCGAACGTCGAGGTCGCAACCGCCTCACCGCCATGAATATGCGGGTGATGCAGCGGGTAAATCCACCAGCCGGGCGAATAGTCGCAAGCCTCAAGGGCGATGAAGGCCGAAAACTCGTTTTCGTATTTCAGCGCCAGCGCCAGACAGATGTTGCCGCCCATGGATTGCCCCATGATGACAGGCTTTTTGAGATCAAGCGCACGACAGAAGGCGACGATAAACTCGGTGTAGAATTTGGTTGTCAGCTTGTATTCATCCTCCATCAGATGGAAATCTGCGGGCGGAATCGACTTGCCGTGCCACGGCATATCAAACGCGATCATGCGGAAATTTGCGGTCATATCCGGGTCGCACATCTGGTGGCGATACTGCCGTCCGTCGGTGCCTGCGGTGTGCAGGCAAACTATCGGGATGCCCTCGCCGTGTTCTTCGTAGTAGGTCCGGTAAGTCTTGCCCTCACAAGTGACATAGACGTAGCGGCCAATGATGGGATCGTGCTGGTTCATCGCGGGCTCCTCACACTTCGCGCATCAGGGACAGCATCCGCGTCAGCGCGCGCATGTTCTGCCAGAACGGCAAGGTGTTGCCGTCAATCACCAACTGCTTGTGCAGCGGGTGTGCCATCGCCCAGATGTCGTTGAACATCGGCGGCGGGATTTTCATGCTGAACTTGGCCCAGGCGCTTGATGGTGCGCGCAGGGCAAAATCAAACCCCATGTCATTCGGCGTCAACCCTTCAGAAATGCGGGCGATCTTGCCGCTTCGCACCTCGACCAGAAACTCCGTCTCATCCACACCCAGAACGAAGCGGTTGGTAAAGAACTTGCCGACAACCGGCAAAATTCTGTCTTCATTGACGCAGCGCGCCCAGCGTTCGACCCATTCCAGATCGAAACCTTTTCTGCTGCCGTATTTACTCATGCGGTCCTCCTCGTGGGTTCGGCAGATTGTGTCATGGGGTTGGCAAAGGTTTGCGGGCCGGACCGTAAACCGCTGTGAAAGATGCTTGGTCGATGGCAACCGGCAAAACCGCCGCCGCGAAAGCCGCCAGATCGGCACCGGGTGCGATATCCACACGGGCGGTTTTCAGCGCATAAAGCGTGAAAACATAGCGGTGCTGGCGGTCTGGTGGCCAAGGCCCACCCCAGCCCCGCCCGAAGCCGGGAATGGCGAAGGTTACGAAATCCGAGTTCAGCTCTGCCGCCGGTGACGGCAGGGCAAGGCTGTTGCTGGCCCCTTCCGGCAATTCGCGGATATGCCCGGGAATGTCATGCGCCAGCCAATGCGCAAAGCTGCGAGGAAAGTTGAACGCGGCAGGCAGATCGGGATCTGTGACCGCCAGCGCAAAACTCTGCGTGCCCTGCGGCACCCCCGACCAACGCAGCGCGGGCGAGGTGGGGCTTTCTTCGACAAAGCGGTCAGGCACGACCGAGCCTTGCGGAATGTCAGGGGCGGTCAGCAGAAAACCGGATTGGTTCATCACATCCTCGGGGGTTTCAGGGCGTATAAAGGGCACCACGCGGGCGGCAGGGCGCCCATCTTCGGCGGTGGGGACATGCGGCATTTCAACCGTTTCGTCGCCAGCCATCGGCGCGGTAGCGCGGCGACCAAACATCGCGTTCAGGATCACATGACCATCAAACGGCGGTTCGAAATCGGCCGAGACAGAGCCGTTGCGGAACACATGCACCCTTGAACACAGGTTCATGAATTCCTCAATTTCCGAAGACAGGAACACCACCGCATTGCCCCGCGCGGCGAAGTCGCGCAGGTTGCGGTACAGATCGAGTTTGGCCCCAATATCAATGCCGCGGGCCGGATCGTTCAGCACCAGCACGGTGGGCTTTTCGGCAAAAGCCCGCGCGATCAGCACCTTTTGCTGATTGCCGCCCGACAGTGACGTGATCAGATTGTCCGGCGATCCCATCTTCACCGCCAGTTTGCCGGTTTCCCAATCAAAGATCGGTCCCAGTTTGGTGCGATTGATCAGATTCAGCCAGCCTCCCGCGCGATAGGTGCGATAGATCGGCAATGCCAGATTTTCAAAGATGCCAAGATTGGCAAAGATACCCTCTTTCTTGCGGTCACCCGACACGTAGCTGATGCCATTTTCGCGCGCGGACCGCAGGTCGGTCACGGCTTCCGCCACCCCGTCGCGCACCACCGAGATTTTTCCCGATACCAGCGGCGCAACTCCGGCAATCGCCCGCACAAATTCGGCTTGCCCCTGCCCATCCAGCCCGGTGATTCCCACCACTTCGCCAGGGAACAGCGTAAAGTCAAACGCAGCACCATCGGCCCAGACCTTGGCAGCCGCCATCCGGAGCACCGGCAGATCAGATGACCGACTTGCCGAAACCTGCGACCCTTGCGCTTTTTCGCGCTCCGGCCCTGCGATCAGCGCCAAGATGCGTGCTTCGGTGATTTCTTCCTTTTCCAGCGTGCCCACCGTGCGGCCATCGCGCAGCACAGTGGCGCGGTCGGCAATGCGCACCAGTTCGGCGATCCGGTGGGTCACGATCATAATGGAACAGCCGCGCTTCTTCATCTCGCGCATTTTTCGGAACAGCCGCTCAGTAGAATCGAAATCCAGCGCGGCGGAAGATTCGTCCAGGATCAGCACCTTAGGCTCTGTCAGCAGCGCCCGGCCAATAGTGATCCATTGCTTGATCGACAACGGCAGCTCGCCCGCAGGCACATCGAGATCAAGATCGAACCCCAGCAGCTCTGCCATCAGGGCAGATGCCCGTGCATAGCGTTCTTCGCGGCTGACGGATGATCCCAGCAGGCCATCGGCCCCCAGATAAAGGTTGTCCAGCACCGAACATTCATCGGCTACCAGCACCTCTTGAAACACGTTGGAAATCCCCAGCTCGCGTGCTTCATGCGGCGAGGTGGCAGATTTGCCCAAAATAGCAACCTGTCCCTCATCAGGGATCAGCACGCCCGAAATTACCTTGGCGAGCGTACTTTTGCCAGATCCGTTGCCGCCAATGATCGCATGCACCTCGCCCTCATAGGCGCGCAGACTAACCCCGCCCAAAGCCACGGTCGGGCCGAAGGACTTGCGGACCGCAGATATTTCGACCGTGACGACAGACATTGCGTGAAAATTCCAGAGCGAGGGGAAACATCGGCTGCCGCAAGACAGGCACGGCAGCCGAAAGTCAGTCTGCTAGAACCTTAAGGTTTTGGATGCGAAGCGGGGTCATACGCTTCGGGATCAGCTGGGCGCAGGAAGAAGTTATCGAGATAGTCCTTGCCCGCCCAAGCCTCGATGCCCGGATGATACCAACCATCTGAATCCTCGCTGCAATCTTCGGGGATCGCCGCCATCATTTCATCTTTGCTCATCATGATCGGCGTGGTCAGGATCGACTGGATTTTCGGCCCTTGCCCTTGGAGCGTCCGCATCATGATGTCCCAGATCATTTCAAAATCATCCCCCGGTGGCCAGGCATGCAGGGCCGAAGAAATGAAATCAGGGTTATGCCGCCAGTAGCAAAGTGCGCCCAGTTCCGACCCAATGGTGATCGGCACCATCTCGCGTCCTGACTGCTTCATTGCGCGCAAGGCACCCAGTTCTGAAGCCGACTGAATGATGATGCCGTTCAACTCGCCCGGATTGGTTGCCATCCATTTCTGAACTTCGGCTTGAGCAACCTGATCGGTCCACATGCCTGCAACCTGACCCTTGATGGCAATGTCGGGATATTCCGCAAGTGCCGCTTGAATGCCCACGTTCTGGCTGTCAGACGCCGAAGCGCCGGGGATGCCCTCGACCACCAGGACATTGCCCTTGCCGCCGATTTCTTGCGCCATCCAATCGCCCATCATCCGTCCGCCGACCACAAAGTTGGCCGACGAGTTTACCGCATAGGGGCTGGTCAGATAGCCGATACCGGAAAACACCGGCACCCCTTTGGAATGGGCGTATTCCACCGTCTGATTCAGTGCGGTGGGGTTTGAGCAACACACAATGATCGCATCAACGCCTTGATCGACCAACTGGCGCATCTGCTGAATCTGCGTGGAATCGTTCAGATTGGATTGCGTAACAATCACTTCCGAGATCAGTCCCAGATTTTGCCATTTCGGGATTATCTCATTTTGCAGCCGATCCATCACCCCGGCACGCCAAGTGTTGCCCGCATAGCTGCTGGCATAACCGATCTTCCATGGCGGTGGGTTCTTTGCCACAAAGTCACGGTAAGCACTGTCGGCAATCGGCTGGTTCGGGTCCAGCAATGTCGGATTGTAAAGCTTGTCCTGAATATCCTGCGGAAGCTCCGTTACATCAGCAACGGCCTGACCCGCTGCGGCGACCGATGCGCAAAGCGCTATCGTTCGCAGCACAGCTGCGTTCATGCGTTTCATGTTTCCTCCCTGGGCGCCGAATCTCTTTGGATTGCGGCGAATAGCCCTCCTCCGGGCTGTCATACAATCTGCGAGACGGGGGAGATGAGGAAATAGGTTTTTCGTATATCCGCTATAACGCTGAGGTATATCTATTTTGCTTTCGGCATATTTGACAAAATTCTTGGGACCTGACCGCGCGAGGAAGTCACCAAGATTGGTCTCAGGCTCGGTAGGCCGATATCTACCGGCCATCACGCTTGATTCACGAGAACGGACTACGGGATGTGTGCAACATGCATAACAGCCTCTTGCGCAAGCGGTGTTCGAAGCTGATTTTAGCCCGTTTTCTGGTGTTGACATGTGTCCGGCCTCAGATGCGGTCATCATCACGCTGCAGGCGGGTTTGGTGATCGAAGTTCGGTTCCAGATCAACGCCGCGTGCTCGAAGGCGATCTGTTGCTCACGTGTTTTCCCGATCCCGTCTCACGACTGTTCCGCCAAACTTCGACCTGCCCTCTTTCCCTCCAACGTCTTCGCCACCGACACAAAGCGTACGTCCCTGCGGCCGGAGACTGGAGGGCGGCGCTGCTTCCCACCGGTGCAATGCTGCTGTGGCGCCAGACCCAGCCAGCCCGCAAAGTCCGTTCCCTGCCGAAGGTCTCGTGCGGCGGGGCCAGAACCTTGAGCATACCGATGGCGTCGGCCGGCAAGGCCCGCAGCACCGGTGTAGTCGCTTCTGTGGTTGCCGCCCGTAGTGCAAGGAGTTTTCGACCGTATTGGCGTGTAATCGAGTGCGAACTTCTGTGAGGCCTTCAT
>NZ_JAVDWP010000025.1:0-14983 GCF_031457365.1 Pseudotabrizicola sp. 4114
TCGCCCCATACGAATACATCTGCAAGATCTGGACATCCGAGCCTGACAGATTCATCCTAAACCCGATCCATCAGATGCCGGGACTAAACACCTAGTCGTCTTCGTTCCTGAATAAAGGCCAGAGAGATGGCCCCATTGCACGCCACCCCGCCACGATAATCCCTGGGACGCCGTCCACCGCCTATTCCGCATCCCGCGCCAGATCCAGATCCAGATCCAGCCGCTTTCGGATTTTTACCTGCGGCACCAGCAGGAAGATCGGCACGGTCGCCAGTCCGCGGCCGGTTTTCGCGCGGGACGCCACTGCGCGTCCCTTGCTGTTCAGTTGCCCTTCGGCCACCAGCAGGCTCGGCCCCCGGCGGCGGTATATGAACCGCAAGCGCAATCCTGTGCGGCGTTCCCATTCTCCGGGGGTGATGCGGCCACCTTTGGTGCTTTTCCCGGCGGCCGGGGTGGGGATCGCCAGCCAGAACCCATCCTTCGAGCGGATCAGCGGGCCGGTGTCATGCGCGCCGATGATCACCGGCGCATTGGACCAGACCAGCGCCGCCGCGTTCAGGCTGTCGCCGGATTTGGGGAAGCTCGCGAGGCGGATGGAGTTTCCCAGCCTGGTGCCGAGGCCAGCGCCGGTGATCTGGCCGCACCATGCGGATTTCAGGGAGGTGCCCGCCTCGCGCATGGCGGCGGACACCGCCTTTTCTCCGGCGGCGATTTCGGCCTGCATCAGGGCGACGAGGTCGGGATCGAACGCGATCGGCGCCGCTGGTGGAAGCTGCGCGATGCCACATTGATCGGGAAGCAAGGAATCTATCATCGGGAATTGGTCGCCCTTGAGATGAGCACCCGGCGAGCCGAACGCGAAGGGGCGCAGTCGGAGGTCGAGGCGCTGCAGGCACTGTGTGACCGCTTGATGGCCAACCTGCCATCCAGCCATCCTTCCATCCTTCCATTCCAAAGAAAGGATCGCACCATTAAACCGTGGGATCAAACACCTAGGCAAAATAGCGTAGCGCCGCCCCGGTTAGGCAGCTGCCGCGAATGCTGCTGTGCATCAAGATCAGGCTATGGCCAACGACTACAAGGCCAAAATCAGCTCACTCTCTGATCCACCTCAACGGGACGAGCAGGGTCGAGCGAGATTAATTTAGCGATTTACGAAGCAATATTAGGGACTACGCGCCCTCTTGCTTCCACAGTGCTTCCACGGGATTTGGAAACGCAAACGCCGCCCCGAAGGGCGGCACTTAAGCGTCTGATAACGCATGTAATTTTGGTTGCGGGGACGGGCAACCGCCGCAACCTATCAGCACTCAGATGCCCTGTTTGAGTTAGCCTTCCCCGAAACTAACCAGCAGCTTACTGGGACTAACCATGAAATGTCAAAATCCCCTAGCTTCATTATCTCGAGACGGTATCACAATGTGCCACTTCGCTGTGAAGGAAGACCGGGTCATTGGGGGTTTCTCCTTTCGGTTTCCTGAGAGTAATTGCACCCGCCGCAACGGTCTTTGCACTCCTCCGCACGCAGGGGACCTTTCGACGCGGCGCTGATGGCAGGGATTGATCTTTCGGCACGCAAATAGAATGACTAGCTCATGCAGTTGGTGTCGCTCACGGATTTTGCCCGGCGCCTTGTCATCCAAGACCTGTCGGTGACAGTCGGGGGCTATGCCGAGGTGTTGAAATCCCCTGCCCTTCTAGGCCGGGTGCGTGGCGCCATGGGTCATTCGCTGGCGTTGTCGGCCTCGCCAGAGGCCTTGGCCGGACAGCCCTGCCCCTATGATCCGCCCTGTGCCTATGACCTGTTCCACAATGCGCAAGGGGCGCTGAACTCCGGGTTCGAACTGCCCAAACCCTTCGTCCTGCGCGCCGATCCGGCGGGGGCGGATCTTGTCATCACACTGCGCTTGTTTGGTGCCGCCTGCGACTGGGCGGCCGAGTTCCGCGCCGCGCTGATTGCCGGTCTGCGCGGAGGGCTCGATCTGACTCGGGCGGGGCGCGTGCCAATGACCATCACTGCCGTTACCCGCGCGCGCGTTGCCGTGGCCCCTGTGCCCGCCACCGGGCCGATTGCGTTGCGCACCCTCACGCCGGTCATTCAGCGCCTGCGCGCCGATCACTCCGGCCTTAAACTCGATGGCGCCTCGCTGATCCTCGGCTTTACTCGCCGCGCGACGGGCATGGCACAGTGGCATGGGCTAAACCTTGATCTGTCCGGGGACGAGTTGTCCGAGGTGCTGCGCACCGTTCCTCCCGCCGTCACTGGGGCCCGGCGTGCACTCTCGCGCGGCACGCGCCCCCGCCCAGGTTTTGACGGTCACATCGGATTTTCTAATCCCCCACCGCTGCTGCGCCACCTTCTGACCCTGACGCAGGCGCTGCATATCGGCGCCGACACCACCATCGGCGCAGTCCGGGTGAAGCTTATCGCGCACGTCTAAATGCCCCTCTCTCGCCGACGCGAGATGTGTCTTGGCCTTGCTCGCCACCCTTTACGCGCTGATAGCGCAGGTCTCAATCCGCTTATTGGCGGGAGAGATGTCTGGGCCTAGTCGCCACCCTCGCCAAGCTGAAAGGAACAGTCTCAATCCGCTTACTGGCGGGAGAGGTGTCTGGGCTCGAAGATATCCCGTGTGAAATTCGTTACTGGTTGCGGCTCAATCCGCTTACTGGCGGGAGAGGTGACTGGGCCTACCCTTTGCAAACCCAAGTCCCGAAAGCGCTTTTCGGTCCGCTTTCCAACCGTGCCATCCCAACACACTCGACTCGGGCCAAATTTTCTGGTTTCCTGATCTTTGCACCTCACTTTTTCCCTTAGCCTTCAAACGTATGGCATGATTTCCAACGATGAATCCCGATTTTCGGGCCTGTTTGCCGAAGTTTCCGACCCCCGTGCTCTCACACTGGCATTCGAACGGGTGCGAAGCAACAACGGATGTGCGGGCGGTGACGGGCAAAGCATCGCAGCCTTTGCCGCCAAGGGACCGACTGCGATCGCCCGGCTTTCGGGGCTCTTGCGCAACGGCCACTACGCTCCGCGCCCGCTGCGCCTGCACGAAATCGCCAAGTCCGACGGCGGGACAAGGCGTCTGGCCATCCCCGCCGTCTCCGACCGGGTGGTGCAGACCGCCGTTGCAGCCGCCCTGATGCCCCGGCTCGATCCGCTGTTCTCGCCCGACAGCTACGGATACCGGCCCGGCCGATCGGTAGCGATGGCGGTAGACCGGATCTCGGCCTTGCGACGGATGGGCAACACTTGGGTGGTCGAAGCCGATATTGAAAAGGCCTTCGACACGATCCCACATGACCCGGTGATCGAGGCTCTGGAAACCGCGCTGGGGCAGGATCCGGGCACGGCGACGCTGATCGACCTTGTCGGGCTTTGGTTAAGCCATGCTGCGGGACAACTTGGCACGCCAGGACGCGGCCTGGCGCAAGGCTCGCCACTTTCACCGCTGCTTTCGAACCTCTTCTTCGACGGGCTCGACGACCGGTTCGACAGCAGCGCAGCCCGCATCGTGCGCTTTCCCGATGACTTTGTCATCCTTGCCCGCAGCGAAGAGGGGAACGAGGGTGCCCGCGCCCGCGGAGGACTTCGTCACTGGTCACGGGCTGCGCATGGTCTCGCGCGAGACGCGGGTGGTGGGCTTCGATCGCGGCTTTCAATTCCTGGGCCAGCTCTTCGTTCGTTCCCTCGTGCTGCCCGCCCCCGACGAGCCCGATCCCAACGCCAGCGCCGTAATGCGCGAACTGGCCGAGTCGGACGAGACGACGGCCCAGGCATCAACTGCGGGCTACAACCCTTCGGCGCGGGTGCTTTACCTCGTCGAACCCGATCGCCGCCTGAGCCTGCGCGCCGAAAGCTCTGCCGTGCTGGATGGCGGGGGCAGCCTGCTCCTATCGCTGCCGGCCGCGCGGGTGAACCGTATCGAGCTTGGCCCCGGCGCGGTGGTCGACGACCCGGTCTGGCGTCACGCGCTGGCCACCGACACCACGCTTGCCTTTGTCAATGGTCACGGCGAGACGAAGGGCGTCCTCACCTCGCCGCAGACCGCAGAGGCGGAATTGCAACTGGCGCAGGCGGCGCTGGTGCTGCACCCGGAACGGCGGCTGGCGCTGGCCGGAGTGCTGGTCTCGGCGCGGCAACGCAACCAGCGCGCCCGGCTTTCGGTGCTCAACCGCTCCGGCAAACAGGCAGAGGTCGACCGTGCCATCACCGCCCTTGGCCGCGCGATCCGGGGCCTTGCCGGCCCCATGGCCAGCCTTGATGTGCTGCGCGGTCACGAGGGGCGGGCGGCCGCGATCTACTGGCCCGCGCTTGGCAGCCTTTGCGCCGCGCACAAGGGGCACTTTTACCGCGAACGCCCGGCCCGCAGCCCGCTCAACGCTGCGATCAATTACCTGACCGCGCTTCTGGCCCGTGACATCCGTGCGGCGCTGATCGGTGCAGGGCTGCACCCTGGCTTTGGCGTCCTGCATCAGGCGCAAACGCGCGGCGATGCTGCCGTTTATGACCTGATGGAGGTGTTTCGCCCCACCCTGTCCGAGGGGCTGGCAGTGAGCCTCTTTAACCGCCGGCGCTTGCGCGAGGAGATGTTCGAGCCGCAGGGCGAGGGCCTGCGCATACTGACGCTGGGCCGCCGAGCGCTGATTTCGGGTTACGAAGAGGCGCTCGAGCGGGTGATCCGCTCGAGTCAAACCGGCAAGCGCCACGCCCTGCGCCGGATCATGTTAGAAGAAGCCCGGGCATTGGCGCGGCATTTCCAGAACCCCGAAACGGTGGCTTACCTCCCACAAGTGCAGGATTACTGACCGCGCATACTGGCGGGAGAGGTGCTTGGACACCGCCACCCACGCCCGCGCTCAGGATGCAGAGTCTCAATCCGCTTACTGGCGGGAGATGTGTCTGGGCCAGCTCGCCTTTTGTTTCCATGTCCCGTGAGACGCTGGTCTCAATCCGCTTACTGGCGGGAGATGTGTCTGGGCCTGAACGCGAACTACCTCCGGGTCGGCTCGGCGGTCTCAATCCGCTTACTGGCGGGAGATGTGTCTGGGCGCGATGATCTGGCACTCGACGATGTCGATGATCTTCAGGTCTCAATCCGCTTACTGGCGGGAGATGTGTCTGGGCTCACGCTTTGCAAACCCATGACACAAAAACGCTTTTCGGTCCACTTTCCAACCGTGACAGACCCAATACTCCGAAACAGCCCTTTCAAGCCCGGTTCTTTGCCGTCGCAAACCTCCTTTTTCTTTGTCTTTCAATACCATGACAGGATTTCCAACGTTGATTGGCAATTTCAAGGCCCTTTGGCCCGCTGTTTGCCCAGCCTGAAAGACAGACTGGCAGCCGAAAATCGTCCTGTCCACCGCAAAGCTGTGGCCGGCGCAGGAGAGACCGCCGCGCCGCAACTGTCCCGAACAGAGAGCTTTTCCATGCCCGCCTTTCGCGGCACACTTGCACCTGTATCCCCGCAGCCGAAAGGATCTGACATGCCGCGCGCCGACATGCTGATGGTATTCACTTATGACGTCTCCGCGGACCGCAAGCGGCGGCGAGTGGCGAAGATCCTCGAAGGCGCGGCGACGCGGGTGCAGTATTCAGTCTTCGAGGCGCGGCTGAGCGAACAGCGCGCTGCGGCAGTGGCCCAACGCGTCGCGGCCGAACTTGGCCCCGGCGACAGCCTGCGCGTCTACGCTGTAGGCGCCAGCGGCGAAACCCGCACCCGCACCTACGGCGACGCCGCCCCGATCGAGCCGCCGGGGAATTACTGGATCGTCTAATCTCGCCATGTCTTTTTCAACAAGGCAGCCAGACGGCCGTTGTTCGCCTCGAAAGCCCTTTGCCGATCTGAAGCCGGGAAATTCCCGTTCCTCGCATTATCGCTGGTCTGCTGGTAATGGATCTTATTCGGATGCAGGTGCTAGCGCTTGCGCAGATAGTCCCCGAAAACCGGGTCATGTGCAGCTTTGAACTCCTTGGCGGCGAACCCCGCCGCCCTTGCCTGCGCCGGGCTCGGCGCGCCGGTTTCACCTTCCCCGTTGTTGATGAATGTTGCAAAGGCAGTCAAAAAAGGCACCGCCGATTGCCCGATCATCCGCATGTCGCACTTGCTGCTGCCCCTCGGAGAATACTGCACTCCGGCGTCGTTTGGCATCAGGGTCACTTTGATCTTTGCCGGAAAGCACTTGCCCGCATTGAAGGCACGCGCCCGCCCCATGAGGAAGCGGTTGCGCAGAGTAAAATCCAGCGTAAGCACGCTCAGGAAAGCTCCGATTTCGGCTTCGGTCATGTTGTGCAGGTAGATACGCTGCGCGAAGAGAAGGTTTTGCCCTTGCACCGGGTGCAGCAGCTTCAGCAGCGATGAGTATTTGTCCGGGAGCCGTTGTGCTGCATTAAGCCGCGCCACAACGTCAGCGGCAGTGGCATTGTCAACAAGATAGGCCTTGCGCCCGAAGTGATCGTAGAACTTCGAGATCGGACGCGGTTCGGCTGCGGCGATGACATATAGCTCATCGCGGGATTTGTCGGCGTCGTAATCCGATACAAGCCATGCCATGCCACAAGAAATGCGGGCCTTCAGGTGCAAGGCTTCATGCCGGTCGCGGCTCTTGTTGGTGCCCTCAGGTTCGCGCAAGAAGCCGAAGAGGGCTTCGGCGAAATCGGGGGAATAGTCCTTACCCACTTCTGGCAGATGTGCCTTGAAGGCCTCGAGTTGCTTCTTCGCATCGAGATATGTGTTTCCGCAGCGGGATCATCGGTGATCGCGAGCAGGTTCGCGATGATCTTATAGGCGCGTGCATTCACCCTGCGCTCAAGTTCCGCGCGAAGCATGCCCTTGATCGTCGAACCGGGGATAGCGAAGGTGCCTCCGATCTTCTGAAAGGGCACATCCGTGGGTGGGTCGGTGCGAGCATGCGCTTGCGCGGCGACCAGAATCGGAGTTTCGACGTGCCACACCAGATCGATATGCCCTGATGCCGCAGAAGACATCGGCAACGACAGAAGCTCATGCGTTTTGAAGCGGTCGGCGACGCGCGTTTCCGGGAGCTGGATCACATTCGGGTCGACCCGACTTAGACGGTAGGGGATTGTCACAAAGTTCGAGGGCAGTTCCGCGTCGAGATAGATGTCTTTGGGATCGGCCTGGGATTTTGGCTTTAACAATTCCGTCTGTCTTTCGGAATAGTGCCTCAGGATTGGGTCTTGCTCGATGCAGAACCACCCAAAGCCCTTCGTGGTGCCCATGCCGAGCTTGAGGCCGTTGGCCTCCAGATCGACCTTGAGTAAATCGAAAAGCGCCCCCTCAGTCGCATCAAGGCTGGCTCTGGCAGAGATTAAAAGATCGAATGTGACGCCGTAATGAGCGTGGTAGAAGAACAGAAGTTTATCTCGCGGCGCGGCGGTCATCGCATCAAGACCAACACCGGGGATTTGACAAGTTCCGCCAACCTTGACGTTACGCGGCGCGACCTGCAACAGTCCGCGACGCCCTTCATAGCCGAAGAGGCGCTCGACCGGATCAAGGTCTTTCGGCCCAGCCGAAGTCTTGCAACTCTTCACCTCGAGTGGCCCACCGCGATGCAGATGAAGTGCCCAGAGCCACTCGGCCCGCTTTCGCAACGCCCCGGACACTGCCGTCCCCATGATGCGCGGCAGCTTGTTAGCCGCATCCATCAGAGGCAAGGTATCGTTATCCTTCTGTCCGCCCTTCGAGATAAACGGACCAGGGCAAACCATGCGCAAGCTGAGCAAAGGGGGTTGCTGCGGCGGTGTAGCGGTGATGGTGTGCGACGTGAAAGTCTGGGCTGTCCAGCCGGTCGGACCAAAGCGGCTGTCAGCACAGTCGATCCTGGTGATCCGCAGCCGCCCGAGGTCATCAGCCTTGTTCGCCCCAAACTGCAGACCCTCGGGCGAAGAGGCCAGGGCAAGAAGCAGCTCCAGCGAGGCGCAGTCTGCCTTCAGTTGCATCTCGCTGCTGGTTTCGACATCGATCTCGGAGACAAACTCCACACATTCGGGCACGAATTCGCGCCGATAGAGCTTGTTTGCAGCGGCTACCCCCGTGCCCGATGCGACACTGGTCTGAGCTATTGTGATGCTGGTGTCGCTGCCCGCTTTCTTCACATATCGCGCCCCGGAGAAGGTCAGGGCTCCGCGCGCCTGATCCGAGCCTTTTTCATGCGGTTTACCGAACAGCCGGACCTTGTCACTGGTGCAGGCCGCCCCCAGCGCCCCCTTGAGCGAACTACCCGGGATCCAGGGCTTGCCCGCATGATCGCGGGTGATCAACGCCACCTCGGAGGCGTCTTCGCCCTCATGCACTCCGGTTTGCCCCGCGCCCACATGCAGAGGTGTCAGCACTCTCCAGCCAAGGCGGTATCTTCTGAGATATTTCATCGAGAACTCCCGACCGATGTGACGATGAATGCGCCGTAACCATTTTCCGCCACGAAGGGGCACGTTTGCCAGTCAAGTGCAGTATGCCCCCTTCTTTCGGAGCAAAGCCCCTTGCCAAGAAGCTTCTGCAACCTTTGTTGATCTGTCTCATTCACATCGAGAACGAAGACCGAGCCGCTGCTGGTCACGAGCCAGGGCATGTAGCGGCTTCCGGCCGTGAACTGCCGCGCTATGTAATCGCCGACTAGCTCCTGAGCCGCATGGACCTCGCATAGCGTCGAATTCGACAAGAAGGCCTTGAAGGCGGGCGTATAGGCCGAAAGAGGATCATGGCGCAGCATGAGAGAATCCACTTCAATCCAAGCCTTGGTCTGCAGCACCAGTGCGACCTTCCCCGTCGCCGGAACGGGCGGCTTCGTTGGCACGAGCGCGCGCGACAGCACACGCGCATCGGTCCGCCCCAATCCCAGCATCGGCGTGCAAAGCGCGCCTAGAATGGCCCGGGCGCCCTCCGGACTCAGAGCGCTGGTGTCGATGATCGCCGTGAAATCGGCGTCCTCCGGCACAATGGCCGTGGTTGAGAATAAGTTTTCGTCCTTAGCCGCGCCGGTGGTGGCGTCGATCTGAGTATGGACACGCTCCGTGTAGCGCGATTGCGGCGCGAGGCTTCCCTCAAAGGCTTTGGCACAAGCGTCCTCGTGACTCGTCTTCCAGTCAATCTGCAGCGTCACGCCATCGGGAAACACCGCCACTCCCGCCAGATCATGGCACGTTTCGATGTCCTTTTCGCGGACACACGCCACCGAGAGCGGCAGCGCTTTTGCTGTATACTGTGAGGCATGGCCGAATACGGTGTTGGCAAGGTCTTTGGCATCAAGCGACACGCCGCGTAGTGCGGCACACCTTGCCAAAAGGCCCTTCAGTGCCCCGCCTGGAATTGTCAGCTGGCCGATATATCCGTTGTCGGTGCGGATCGCGTCCACCAGATAGGGCCGATCGAGCCGGAAGCGCCATAAAAACCGCTCGTGCGGTTTGGCCGGCAGCTTGCATCCGGTTTCGGTTTCCCCGACCGGTGTCAGCGTGCAGCCAGTGACTTCACCAAAGCCGATTGAAGCCATGGCGCCGATGTGACGCTTGCACTGAAGTGCCGCCTCGAGAATGTGGCCCAGGGTCTTTTCATTTGGTGTCGCGGTGGTAGGAAACAGGGTGATCTGGCCGAGGAATGTCACGCCAGACTCGGGTGCAAAGACCTGCTCGAGACGCATCAAATGCCCCTGTTCGGCAGCCCCGCTTTCATCGTCTATCTTCACCCGGTGATAGTCGATCGAGCGCGTGTCAGCCTCGGACGTGCAGTGCAGGTCAGTAAAGAACATCCGCCCCTTGTCTGG
The DNA here is from genome assembly GCF_031457365.1 of Pseudotabrizicola sp. 4114. Taxonomy (NCBI): domain Bacteria; kingdom Pseudomonadati; phylum Pseudomonadota; class Alphaproteobacteria; order Rhodobacterales; family Paracoccaceae; genus Pseudotabrizicola; species Pseudotabrizicola sp. 4114. The sequence continues at coordinate 9,790 of NZ_JAVDWP010000025.1, forward strand.
CTCGAAGGCCCCGCCGCTATCCTTGCGCGCATCGGCCGACCCCTTGCCCATAAGTTCTGCGACCAAATCGGCCCGGCCCATGGTCGTCAGGCCATGCCGGATCAGACCCTTGATCTGATCTTGCGGAATGATCGCCCGCCCCTCCAGATCGCGCAGCGCGACCCGATCATAGCCAAACCGACCGGCATCCTGCCCCGGAAACAGGAACGGCGCCTTAAGCGACAGCGCAACCTCGAATACAAGAGGCGCGGTCATTGTGATGCCTCCGCGTTTGCTGGACCAAAAGCCCGGCCATCGGTGAAGGGCTGGGCATAGCCTTGCAACTGCGCCACCTGCGCCAGCAGAAGTGCCTGACTGGGCCTCGGCGGGGCGACAGCCGACAGCTACAACCGGGTGTCGGTCAACACCCCGGCAGTGCTACTGAACAACGCGGGCGCCGGGATCGAGGCGACGGTCAACAAGGCCGCCGCCGGGAACGATGCGGCCTTCGCCTTCAAGACCGGCTTCTCCGCCCGCGCGCTGATCGGGTTGCTCGGCAACGACGACTTCAGCTTCAAGGTCAGCCCGGACGGATCAGCCTTCTACGACGCGATCCGCATCGACCGCACCAGCGGCCAAGTGGAACTGCCGCAGCCCACGGTGCTCCCCGGCCTCAGCGCGGCGCCGACACCACCGCCTGCAGGCAAGGCGTCGGTCTACGCCCGCAGCCGCGCCGGGGCACCTTGGATCGATGTCATGCGCCCCTCGGGCCGGGACTTCCCGCTCCAGCCGCATTTCGGAGTGAACCGCATCGCGACCTGGTCGCCCTCGGTCACGACGACAATCACCACCGAAGGCATGCCCATCACCTCGGTCGGCACCGTGTCGCACCCGACGCTGGCCGCCACAAACCTTGCCGCCTCGATGCGCCGCTGGCGCCTGACCTCGGCGGCCGTCGTGGACTCGGTGGCCGACCAGCGCTCCGCAGGCTGGGCCTGCTGGCGCGGCAATGCGGCGGGCCTCGGCGGATGGACCTTCGTGACGCGGATTTCGCTGACGACCCTGCAGGCGACCGGGATGGGGTTCTTCGGCCTTTACGGTTCTACCGCAGCGCTGGCGACCACCCTGACGCTGGCCGCAGCCATCAACTGCATCGGCATCGGCTTCCAGCGCGGGACGCACACCCGTTGGCAGTTGGTCGCAAACGACGGCACCGGTTCACCGACCCTGACCGACATGGGTGCGTCTTTCGCCATCGCGACGGCTGGTGTGCTGACCATGTTCATCGCCGCACCACCGAATGGGTCATCCGTCTGGGTGCGCGTCGTCGACGAGGTCTCCGGTGCAATCTTCGAGCAGGAGATCACCGCCGACCTGCCCGCCGCGATGCAGTTCCTGTCGCCCCGGCTCTTCATGAACACCGGCGCAACTGCCGCTGCGGTCGCCTACGACTGTGCCGGGGTCTACCTGGAAACCGACTTCTGAACTGCAGGACCACGAAAGGACCATCATGAACGACCAGACAACACTCGCCGACGCGGTCGCGCGGGCCTTTCGGGACCACGGGATCACCGCCGCGCTGACCGCCCTGATCGGCGGCACCATGGCCCTGATCGCGGCGATCACGCGCAAGGCCTTCACGAACGAGGCCCTGCTGGATCGCCTCGACCGGGAACTCATCACCGAACGTGACCGGACTGACAAGCAGCGCAGCGAAGATCGCAAGGTCGATGGCGACCGCCTCGACCGGATCGAGACGGACATCCGATCCATGCGGGACATGCTGTTCGACGCTTTTCAGCGCGGTCGATCCGACTGACCGCCGAGCGACCAGACCACCACGACCACATCCCCCGCCCCAGAGGCGGGTTTTTCATTTGGAGGATCCCATGCCCACCCTGACCTACCCCCACTGGCGCGACGTGCCCGCACAGGCCTGGCGCTGGCCGAACTTCTCGGCCGCCGAAATCGCCTGCCGCGGCACCGGCGCGATCAAGATCAACACCGAGGCCATGGACAAGCTGCAGGCCTTGCGCGACCGGCTGGGCAAGCCGCTGATCGTCCGCTCCGCCTATCGCAGCCCGGAACACAACCGCGCTGTCGGTGGCGCTCCGGCATCAAAGCACATGCAGGGCACCGCCTTCGACATCGCCATGGCGAACCACGATCCAGCGGCCTTCGAGGCGGGGGCGAGGGCGGTTGGGTTTCTGGGCTTCGGGTACTATCCCCGCTCCGGGTTCATGCACATCGATCTAGGGCCTGCCCGGTCCTGGGGCGATCCCTTCCCGGCGCGAGCGGTCTCCTTCGCCCCGGAACTGCCGCCTGCACGCGAAGCCCTGTCGGAAAGCCGCACCCTGCGCGGTGGCGGCGCTGCGGGTGTCGCCACGGTCGGCGCCGCAGGGGTGGAGGTCCTGCAGGACGTCCTCGCAGAAACCCAGTCCACCATCCAGCCGCTGGTGCCCTACCTCGACACCTTGCGCTGGGTGCTGATCGCCATCGCGCTGATCGGGATCGCCATCACGATCCACGCCCGGCTCGACGACTGGAAACGGGGCCAGCGGTGATCGGCTGGCTGCTGACCCATGGCCCGGCGCGCAAAGCGCTGGGCCTGATCCTCGCAGCAGCCACGATCCTGCTGTTCATAATGAACCTGCGCCGTGCCGGTGAACGCGCCGGGCGCGCCGCTGAACGGCTTGATGCCCGAGAGAGAAACGATGCCATCCACCGCCAGATGCTCGACGCTGCCGCCCGCCGCCCTCCTGATCGCGATGCTCTGGCTGACCGGCTGCGCAACGGGCGGTTCTGACGCCCGGACGCCCTGCCCGCCAGTGGTTGATTACACCGCAGCAGATCAAGCGCATGCCGCCGAAGAGGTCGAAACATTGCCGGAAGGCGCCGTCATAGTCCGGATGCTCAGCGACTATGCCGTGTTGCGGGATCAAGCGCGGGCATGCCAATGATGACATGGCGCGGTCTGCAGCCTTGCGGTCGCCGAAACCCACGCTGACAGCTATTAGGGAGAGACGGATGACGGGCCGACCCAGAACGGTGACGCTGCAGGTCGATGAGGAACTGTACGAGTTCCTGTCGTTGAGGGTGAGCGACGGCGGGCCCTATCGATCCGTCAGCGCCTATGTTGAGGAGCTGATCCGGCGCGACATGGCAAGCCGGGAGGCTGCCGCGTTCCAACAACTGCAGGCGGAACTTTCCGCTGGGTTCAGCGCGTCGGAATCCAGCTACCATCCGTCCTCCGCAGCCGAGGTGATCGCGCGGAACCGCCAGTGAAGGATCAGCCGCTTCTCGCGCACCAGGAGCTATCCGTTCCGGGCTTCATCGAAGGGCAAGGAGTGGCTGCGGGGCGGCTGTGCGGAGAATAGTAGGCCTAATCTCCGCACATTATGCGGTGATTGATCAGGATGACGCTGTGGGGGGCGGATCCGCGCAGGTTGCTTGAAGCTGAGCCGCATGTTACAAAACCTAGGACAAGATGCGATCTAGTCTGAGGTTTTGTAACGATGCTTGCGCCGGATCAGGGCCAGCGCGCCCGTATGATCGACTACATGGAAGTCCATGCGCCAGCCCGTTCAAGGGAGCTGGCGTCCATCGGCGTGAGCGGAACCACCATCGCGCGAGCGGTGGAAGATGGCGTGGTGGTACGGATCGGACGGGGACTGTACCAGCTCCCCGATAGCGAGCCAGACCTGCATGCGGGCCTGATCGACATCGCCAAACTCGCACCCAAGGCCGTCATATGCCTGACATCGGCACTGTCCTTTCATCAGCTGACCGACCAGCTGCCACGGCGCGTGTGGATCGCCATCGGCGCCAAGGACTGGGCACCGAAGATCGAATACCCGCGCATCCGCATCGTGCGCTTCCGTGAGCCCTACCTGACCAATGGCACCGAGGTCCATCGCATCGGGGACGTGGAGGTCCGAGTCTATTCCATCGCCAAGACGATTGCCGACGCATTCCGGAACCCGAAGCTGGTTGACCGATCCGTTACTATCGAGGCGATGAAGGCGGCGCTGGGCGCGAGGAAGGTTACGGCGGGCCAGCTCGCGACGGCCGCGCGCGAGAACGGGGCGTGGAACCAGATGCGCCCCTATCTGGAGGCCCTGACGTCAAATGGCTAAGCAACCCAAGGACATCGCGGCCTCCGTGCGTCAGCGTCTGCTGAACCTTGCCCGTGCTGAAGGTCAGCTGTTCGATGTGGTGCTGGTGGCCTTCGGACTCGAACGACTGGTGTACCGGCTGTCGGTCTCCGAATATCGCGAACGCTTCGTCTTGAAGGGTGGCATGCTCGTCACCTTGTGGACGGCCGACACTGGCCGCTTTACCCGGGACATCGACTTCCTGGCGTTCGGCTCGGACGAGGAGGCGGAACTGAAGACTGCGTTCTCTCAGATCCTCGCCATCGATGGAGGCGATGGGCTGGTCTACGATGTTGCCAGCCTTACGGCCGTCGCCATTCGGGAAGACCAGATATATGGCGGGATGCGGCTCCGGACCGATGCATATCTCGGGAGCACGCGCATTCCGATCACCGTGGACCTCGGCTTCGGCGATGCCTTGGCCGATCCGAAGTTCGAGATCGAATATGGCTCCCTGCTGGACTTTCCTGCCGCATCGATCCGCGCCTATTCACCGGCAACGGTCATCGCCGAAAAGTTCCAGGCCGTGGTCGCGCTGGGCTTGGCGAACAGCCGGATGAAGGACCTGTATGATCTGTGGACGTTGCCGAAATCCGTCGACATCGCCACGGGCGACCTCGCGGCCGCGATCCGAGGAACCTTCGCTCGACGCGATACGATTGTTCCAGCTGCCTGCCCTGTTGGCCTGTCCGAGGAGTTCTCGGCCGATCCGGCGAAGATGACCCAGTGGCGGGCCTACTCTGAGGGCACGGCTCTCGAAGGACGGCCGCTCGCGGAGGTCACTGCGGAGATCTGGGCTTGGCTTGAACCGGCATGCGGGACGGCGGCATGATTGGCGCGATCTGCGCGATCATGTTGCCCGTCGATGGGGGGCTCGCAAAACGTTGACCAGGTGTTGACAAGAATATGGAACGACAAAAGTCGAGCGTTACGCTCGGCTTTGAAGTCTTTGATATATAATAGGAATTTGGTTGCGGGGACAGGATTTGAACCTGTGACCTTCAGGTTATGAGCCTGACGAGCTACCGGGCTGCTCCACCCCGCGTCCGGCCCGAGGGCAA
>NZ_JAVDWP010000026.1:0-14775 GCF_031457365.1 Pseudotabrizicola sp. 4114
CGTCCGCACCACGCATCATCACCCCCGCCGTTGCCGTGCGCAGGGTGAATCATGTTCCGCAAAACAGGTCGAGAGCCGACTTCTTCAGCAGCCTGTTAAGGGTATCTGCCACCCGCCGTCCGTGATCCATCACGCGCTCTTGCGTTGGTACAGAACGCAGGGCGGCAATCCGAAAGTTCAGACTGATGATATGGGGCTGATCAACGACCCTCGCCTTCGGGTCTGCCGCGCGCCGGGCAATACCTGCCTGTCATCCTTGGCGGCGAGCGCGCATTTTGGGGACCTGGCGCGAAACAACAGCAAAGGTTGTGGGACCATCATGCGAGTGGCTCCGGTTGGCTTGATGTTCCCTCGCGACCAAGTTCGTTCGCTGGCCATCGAGACATCCGCCCTGACGCATGGCCATCGGACCGGCCAACTTGCAGCGGCAGCCTGGGCAGAAATGCTTGCCGATGTCACCGCAGGTGTCGACCTTGAGGAGACTGCAACCCGGACGGCAGAGACCTATGCGCGACTTACCGGGGGCGAAGATACTGTACGGGCGATTCAAGCTGCGCTCCGCGCGCCACGGGACGGTGCGGGGGAAACAGTCGAATCCTTGGGTGGCGGCTGGACCGCCGAAGATGCTTTGTCGATCGCGCTTTATGCCTGCCTCGCCGGAGACTCCTTCGAAGAGGCCCTTCTGATTGCAGCCACCCATGGTGGGGACAGCGATTCAACTGCGGCGATTGCCGGTAATATGCTGGGTCTGCTTGATCCTGCGGCTGTGCTTCGACACCGTTGGGCCGAAATCGTTGAAGGTGCAGACATCATCTCGCAGTTGGTACGGGACTACAGGAACCTTTCATCAGATATCGATGCGGCAGAGGAACTTTTCGAAGTCTATCCGGGGGTATGAGATGGGTTCTTCTTCCGAGAGTTACATTGGGCGATGGCACAAGATATCCGGGCCGGAAGAACATAACCAGTTGTTTGCAATCGGAGATGTGCATGGGCAGGCAGAGGCGCTTGCTGCCGCTCTCGATGCGATTGCGGGGATTCCGCGTGCTGCCGATCGGCGCAGACTGGTTTTTCTTGGTGATATTGTTGATCGGGGACCCCACAGTCTTGACGCCATCAAGCTCACAATGTCGGCCGCTGACCGGGCAGATGCGGATGACGTTGTTCTGTTGCCTGGCAATCATGAACTGATGCTGCTGGATGCGCTGGAGCATCCAATGAGATTCATGGGTGACTGGCTGGACAATGGAGGGGAGACGCTAATCGCTGAGGCTGGACGAGCAGCACCTATCCGATTGCTGGAAGACTTTGCAAGCCTTGCCAGGAGCATCATCCCTCCCGACTTCTTGGCGTCGATTCAGGATGCCCCAAGCCATGTTTTGTCCGGGAACTTGTTGCTCGTTCACGCAGGTTTGGCACCGAGTGAAGACGCCCAAACCTTTCTTCAAGTATCCGGACGGGCGGCTCATGGCAAACACTGGGCGTGGATAAGACGCCCCTTTCTTGATTGGCGTGGCGGATGGGGGCCAGACGGTGACTGGCTAGTGGTTCACGGCCATACTCCCGCTGTTACCCGCCCTTCGGCCCCAGACCGGTTCTTTGCCGCGGCCAATCGCTTGCGCACCCATCAACGCCTTTGTCTCGATGCTGGCTCCGCCTTCGGCCTACCACAGGTTGGATGGGCTGAGTTTACGGCCGAGAGCTTTCGTCTGGCACAATCTCGTGGCTGAATCCATATTGGCGTTGCGACACCACTATGATACGTCCGTTTTTGATGCGCTCCGACACTAAGTTTCAGAAGAAACCGACCGTGAGGAAGAAAGATGCCAATCAACTTTGACAGTCTGACTGTAGACGGTGAATGCTTTGCGCGCATCATCGTCGCCCTTATTAAGAACTGCCTTTGGATAAACGGTTTGCCCGCGAAGATATTGAAGATCCCAGTCTCTACGAATTTTCAGTTGTGATGCAATTCACACCTGTCTTGGGACGGCTGACCTATGTCCAGTCAGCATGCGGAAACTATCCGGTCAATGATGCAGCAGGTCTAGTGTTTTGGCTGAACTTACGATTCGGTCGCGAGATAAGCTTTGGAGCAATCGGATGACGACAACTGCGGTGGATACGCTTGTGGATTTTTTTATGGGTGAGGGCATTTTCCGCGGGTTTGGCATTGATAAGATGAGAGAAACCTATGGCTGGAAGGGCTATGATTACTCCACGACTGTGGAGATCAAAACTACTTCGCGCAGAAGCTTTCTCGCGATCTTGCAACTCTCTGATGCTGCCACCGAAACGATGGTTCAGGAGGCGCTCAGATTGGTCACAGATGCTCAATTAAGTGCCCTACTTAGTATGGCCGAGGATGTTGTTTCGAAGTGGGGCGGCATTAAAAGCAATAGCACAGAAACGCTAAAGCGGTATGTGCAGCAACTGAATATCGAAGAGGCGCGGATCCCATTTAGCGGTATCGCCAGTCGATCCAAGATTTTGCCGATTGCCTTCCCAGATAGATACATCATCTTGGATGCACGGGTTGTAGTTGCCTTGACTGCAGTACAACTACTTGAACCACCAGATATGGGACAACTCTTTCCGTATATGGAAAGCCGCAATTCCAGTATTTCCCGTGCAAAGCCTCGTGCCTTTCTAGCTCGTCCAGACTACCGCCGGAACAGGATCTTGAGCAGATACCCGAATTGGAAAAAGCAAACACGGAGCTCTGCTTATTTCGAATATCTGAAACTTATGCGCATGGCGCTGGTCGAACTGACCAACACGAAACCAGGGGTGCGACTTTGGGATCTGGAGATGGCCTTGTTTTGGCAGGCCACGGAACTGGTACACGCCCTTTCTGAAGCTGAGACGCCGGCGCTTCACCACTCAAAGTGAGTTTAGAATATGCACTACCCCTTTCTCGTCGCCGATCCCCGCTCGGGCCTGCATTACCGCCTCACCGATACAACACTCGCCGAGCTTGCGCTTGCCCCAAAAGCGGCGGAATGGGCGCCGGGGCGGGCGATCGTGGAGGACCCCGATCCGGTCTGGCGGGATAGCCTTGCCAATGCGCCGATCGAGACGATCTCAGCCGTCAGCACGGCGCTTGAAGGTCTGGTGCTGGCCACGGGCGATCTTCGCATACCAGCGGCGGAGGCGATGGGGGACAGCCGCGCACGGCGGCATCTGGATGCGCTTATCAACCTCTGGCGCAAGCTGGGCGATACCTTGCCCGAGGGGTGGGCCCCGGTGCTACACGTTCTTGAGCTGCCGCATGGGCAGTTCCTTGACCCGGTACCGGTGGTTGAAGGATCTCTCGATCCGCATGCGCCAGCCGCAATGAAGGCACTTTACGGACGGCTGCAACAGGAATTCGGGGCCGTGGCCACACCCGCCAAGGAGCGCGCGGCGGTCGAAGGGTCAAGGCTTCACGCTTTGCAGGGCGGGATCGCAGCGGCGTTGATCGGGTCTGCGCAAATGGACGACAGCCTTTTCTTTTATGGCTTGCGCGATGCGGCTGCCTGCGCTGATTTTGCCGCTGCCCGTGCGCGTGCCCTGATCGAAAACGGTATCCCCGCGCGCGAGATTGCAGTGCTGGCCTCTGGCGATCCGCGCCAGATCGCCCGCGCCTTTGCCGAGCAGGGCGTGCCTATTTCCGGGCTTCCCGGCAGCCTGCCAGAGCGCGACATAATTGGTGAGACAGCACTTCAACTGGCATTGGCCAAGCGAACACCCACGCCTGCGATGGCCCTTGCAAGTCTGGCCCTGTCCCCGCTGATGCCATGGTCCGCACAGACCGGGCGCGATCTCGCCGAAAGCTTGGTCGGGGGTGACTTTCGGGGCGATGTCCTGTCACCCACCCCCGCGCACAAAGACCTCTGGTCGGACATTCGCGCGTCAGCGGGCAGCCTTGCGCAACTTCGCTTCCTGATCGACCGGATCTGCGAGCGGATTGCGCAAGGGAGTCAGGTTCGCGCCCGTCTGCCTATCCCGTCCGGCGAGGGTAGCCCGGACTGGGAAGCGATCCTGCGCGGCATCCAGATTGCACCCCCGTCAAGTGCCGATCAAGAGCGCAACCTTGAAGGCGTCAGTCTCTGGTCTGCGCAGGAAACTCCGTGGCGGCCCTGCCGACATCTGATCGTGACGGATTTCACCGATGGTCTGTATCCGACGCGCCCACGCGCCAATCCGATGTTTCTGGACAGCGAAATCATCACCATCCGTGCCGCCACCGGGCTGCACCTTCGCGGCCGGGCCGAAGGTTTGGCGCAAGGTCTCTCGCTGTTCGATCAGCAGCTCCAGGCTGTCTCTGGCTCGGTGACCTTCCTGATCCCGTGGCGCGATCTGTCTGGGGCACGGCAGCAACCCTCGGCCGGGCTTTCCCTGGTCGCGCGGGCGATATCGGGTGTCGAGGATGCGCAGGATCTGATCCTGGACCTGTCGCGCCTGCCGCCCCGCGATTGGCCTGTGGCGCACCACCGCCTCCCGCCCTTGCCAGAACCGGACGATCTGCCCGAGGCCCTGTCTTTCCCCGGCCTCGACCTGCTGGCGCTGCGCCGCAAGGATGACGGGACAACCAAACCTCAGTCGCCCTCTCGGTTGGAAACGCTCCTCGTCAGCCCGCTGGCCTGGCTTTTGGAAGAGGTTGGCGCGGGAGACATGTCCTGGTCAGCAGAGGAACTCGATGTCATGGCCAAGGGCAACATCGCCCATGACGTGTTCGAGCATGTGTTCCTCAAGGACCAACCCGTTCCGGAACCAGCAGCGCTGACTGTCGCGGTTGCGCAGGCCTATGATCGTGCGCTGACCCGCCACGCGGGGTTCCTGCGCAGCGCATCATGGGAAATGGAGCGCAGCGGGCTGGAACGCGAGATCCTTCAAGCTGCGCTGCGCTGGCGCGGCCATCTGCTGGCGCTTGGCGCAAAGATCATCGGCAACGAGATCTGGCTAGCCGGTGAGGCGCATGGCATCAACCTGCACGGCAAGGCCGATGCGATCCTTGAGTTGCCTGACGGTGCGCTGCTTGTCGTCGATCACAAGAAAAGCGGCACATCGGCCCGGCGCAGGCGGATGGAGGCGGGCTGGGATCTCCAAGCGGGGCTCTATCGTGACATGATCGCCCGTCCTAACCGGCGCGATGGGGACGGGATGGACACGCTGATCGGCCGCAAGATCGGTATTGCGTATCACTTGATGAATGATGGGGGGCTGCTCACCTCGGGCCTGCCCACGGCCGCAGGGTCGCCCGCGCGCGATATGGGCGACGGCGTCAACGATGCCGCGGTCGCCATGCTTGCTGAACGGCTGGCGCAACTTGGGGCAGGACGAGTGGTGCTGAACACCTCGGCCGACGAGGGGTTTTTCAAGAAAGAGGCGGGGTTCACACCCTATGCGCTGACTGACGGCTCGACCCTGATCACTGCATTCATCCGCCAGATCGAGGAGGCATGACCATGGACGGGGCAGTTTCAGACCGGGGATTGGTCATCGTGCCCGCCGGCGCAGGCGCAGGAAAAACCCATCGCATCAAGACCCAGCTTTCCGACTGGGTGAAGCGCAAGATCGTGCGGCCCGAACGGATTCTTGCCGTGACCTTTACCGAAGCCGCGGCCGGTGAATTGCGTGAACGCATCCGGGCGGGTCTTCTGGCGGATGGTCTGGTCGCCGAGGCAATGGCGGTTGAGCGGGCTTATGTCTCGACGATCCATGGGTTGGGCCTGCGGCTGTTGACGGAACATGCGCTGGCGGCGGGCGCATCGCTGCAACCCCGCCACCTTGGTGATGCCGAGCGGGACCTGCTGATCCGGCAGGCACTGGCTCATGCCAAGTCGCTTGACCCGATCAAGGCCGAACCTGAGCGGTTCGGCTATCAGCCAAATTGGCAAAAGGGCGAAACGGTCGAGGATTCCTTACGGGGTCGGGTTCTGGCGATGATCGACCTGTTGCGCGGGCTGGGTGACAAGGGCCGCGATCCGGGCCTGATCGTACCCGCATTGGAGCGGCTTGACAGAATCTATGGCGAGGTGCTCGCCGATCCCGCCGCCGCCCGTGATGCGTTGGCGGCTGCGATTTCCGCCATGCTTGCCGCCTTTCCCGAGGGCGGTATGGCCACCGTCACCGCCAAGGGGCCCCGCGAGACGCTGGAAAAGAACCTTGCCCTCTTTCGCCGTGTTGAGCGCGACCCGGCGCTGCTGGACCGGGACTGGAGCCTCTGGCAGTCCTTGCGCAATCTTTGCACCTCGAATAGCCGGACAAAGACGCCCGAGGGCTATGATGACCTTGCCGCTGCGATCATGCAGGCCGCCGATGCGCTTCCTGCACATCCCGGTCCCTTGGCAGATGCGAAGCTGCACTTTCGCTGCCTGATCGCTTGTGCGCAGGAAGTGATGGAGGCGTATGAAGCGCGCAAGAAGGCGCTTGGTCTGATCGACTTCGCCGACATGATCGCCGGGGCGGAGCGGCTGTTGCGCACCGATCCGGCTGTGCGTCAGGCTGTGTTGAATGAGATTGACTGCGTCATAATCGACGAATTTCAGGATACAAATCCGGTGCAGTTCGCACTGCTCTGGCAGTTGGGTGCCCGCGCGCCACGCACCCTGCTGGTGGGCGATGTAAAGCAGTCGATCATGGGGTTTCAGGGGGCTGACCCGCGCCTGTCGCAAGCCCTTGCGGCGGCCAACCCCGCCGCGACGCAACCCCTTGACCGCAACTGGCGGTCAACACCGGCGGTGATGGACTTCGTCAATGCCATGGGCGCTGGACTGTTTGGCGCGGACTACAATCTGCTGGCCCCTACCCGCGATCCTGTGCCCGGTCCGGCGCTGGAGGTGCTGAACATCGTCAAAGGGCGCGGGGTGAAGAACTTCTCGAAGCCGCAGGAGCACATCGCCGAGCGCATAGCCCGCATCCTCACAAGCGGCGAGACAGTCACCGACCGGCACACCAAGACCACAAGGGTCGCACGTCCCTCTGATATCGCGCTTCTGGTTTGCCGCCACGCTACTGCCGCCCGCTATGCCGAAGAACTGCGGGCGCGCGGCGTTCCTGTCCGCATCGCCGAGGATGGCTGGGCGGCAAGTCCGGTTGTTCAAGCCGCCCGCGCCGCGCTGAGCTATGCCGCGAACCCAGCCGACACCAGTTCCGGACTCATGCTGCGCACGCTCGGCCCCGACCCGCTGAGCCTGCAAGCCGCGATGACTGCGCAGATCGAAGGGCGGCTGGCGGACGATCCGGTTCTCATGCGACTGGCGGCTTTGTCCGACCGGCTCGCGCGGCTGCCGGTCTCAAACGCACTGGATCTGGTGATAGATGCCGCCGGACTGCGGCTCTGGGCTAGCCGTCATCCCGATGCTGCACAGGCGCGCGCAGACCTTCTGCGACTTGAAGCCGAAGCAAGTGATTTTGAAACTGCCCACCGCGACCTGAAGGCCGCCGCCGGCTTCCATGGCGAAAGCGCAAAGGTTTTTCTGGGCTGGTTGGATGCCCGCGCGGGCGAACGCGATTTCGACCGCAGCCCCGACCCTGCCGCCAACAGCGCCGAAGCGGTAGAGATCGTCACCTGGCACGCCTGCAAGGGGCGCGAATGGCCGATCACGGTGGTGGCGGAATTTGATCACGGAATCGAAGAATGGCCCGGCAGCACCGCGACCAGGTTCACGGCCCTCGACAAGATCGACGATATGGCGGCTGTGCTGGCCTCGGCCGCGCTGATCCACACGCCAGGATTTGCAGCCCCAGAGGCAGGGCGGCGGTTCATTGAGGATCGTCGCGCGGATTTTGAGGCCAACGCAAAGAACCTGCTTTATGTTGCCCTGACCCGGGCCCGCGACCGGCTGGTACTGGAATGGCCGGGCTTCATCAGGGAGCGCGACGAAGAAGCACCGGAAGCCAAATGCCTGTTCCATGTGTTTACTGATGCCTGCGCACCGCAGGTCGGTAGTGGGAAACTGCGCATCGCCGGGGTTGATTGCCCATCCCATATCACGCAGATGCCCGAACACGCAGGCTTCACCGAGTTTCTGGCAGGGGCGATCACGGATACGCCCAGGCTCGGCCACGCCACCCCTCTGCCTACCGTGACATTGACGCCCTGGCGGTTGCAACCATCGCAATCCACAACAGCCCAGCTTGCACCGGACAGCCAGTGCGTCACCTTGGGCGCTCCATGGCCCCGGACAATAAGTGACGCAGCCCGAGGCACAGCGCTTCACCTTGCCCTGCGTACATGCTTGACTCGGCCCGATCTGATCACAGCCCTGCCTGCGGCAACCGGACTGGACGAGGCGACCTTGGCACTTGTGGCAGAGCGGGCGGCTGCGCTGAAGGCCTGGCTGACAACACAAGGCTGCACAGACCTTTACTGCGAGATCCCTGTATTGGCACATTCGCCAGAGGGTGCCGAGATCCCCGGCACCATCGACCTGCTGGCGATCGGCCCTTCCGGATGCCTGCTGATCGACCACAAATCCGGTGGCGCGGGCGAGGGCTTCGGCCTCTACTGGCCCCAGATCTCCAGCTACGCGGCGCTGGTGGCAAGACTGTTCCCGCAGCATCCGCTGTACGGTGTAGCGGTTTACTGGTTAGATCATGGGCGGCTGGAACTGGCGCAGATATCCGCCACCGTCAGATCGACAAATATCACTTCTGAGGTTGGTTGATGACAAATGCAGCCATGAGATGGGTCTCTTTCGGTAGCGCTGAGACGTGCTCCATATACACCGACTCGCGTCCGGACCTTGTAATGGAAGGCCTGGTCCACCTTGCCGACAGCTCCGATCGTTCGATGCGAATCTACAAAAGGATTACTGCATGATCTCATGGGATGCCCTGACGCCGGATCCGGACTATCGTCGGAGGCAACAGGATCTCGGCCTGCGCCGCGCGGTAGTCTCGTTCAACGACCGCGCGGTGCCTGGGCTGGGCAACCTCTGGTTCTCCATGCCGGTGGCCTGGGCGCTGCTCGGTCTGAAGATCGCCGCCGACCGGAATCTAAACGCCGTCACAGTCACAAACGCCATTGAGGCGCTGGCAATGAAGGCCGCCCACAGTGCGTCCTCGGGCGCAGAGGACAACGCCGTTCCCAGTCGGGTGCGTGGTCAACGAAAGCTCGCGCTTGTGGACGATCTGTCCTACGCCTCGCTCTCGCGGCGCGGGACTTACGTCTCGCAGCCGCTTCGGCAAATGCTGCAGCAGCCGCTCGACGGACTCGGCCTCGCCACCGGCGGACGCTTCGCCACGCTTGAGATTGCTTCTGACGTCCTGACCCTCCTGGAAGGCAAGCCGCTGAAGAAATTGCTCGAATCGCTGGACGCTTGGGTCGGTGGCAAGGGGTCCGGCGAGAAGCCGCCCGTCGCTGACAGTATCTCGCCTCTTGTCAGTGTGCCCCGCCCCTTGGCCATCAAGCTGCGATCACGGCTGTTCGAAGAGGGCCGCCCCGAGGACTTGGCCAGACGCCGGTCGGTGCGGGACGCCGGCTGGCTGGACGCGACCCGTGCCGATGCGCGTGTCTTCGCCGAGGCAACTCCGCGGGCGCCGTTCGATGCCGAGCACTGGCGCGATCTGCGCGCCGGCTCAGCCCTGTTCGCGCTGCGCCACAAGGCGCTTCTTCTGTTGCGCAACATCGAGGGCGCGCTTCTCGACGCACGGCAGGCCGGTTTGCCCGTCCGCCTTACGACAAAGGAGGCCGTAGCCCGGTTCGTCCCGCAAATCGAGGACCTGGGCCGAGACGCAGTCACCATGGCGCCGATGATCGAACCTGCTGACGAGAAAGACAGTCTCGCTTTCCTGCGGCTCTTGTTGAGCGCCGACCCCGGCACCGTTGTCCGGGGGCTGGTCATGCGGGACGGCACCGTTCTGCGGCTAGACGGCGACCACATCCTGCCCGGCCCCGTCGGCGACGATCTCCGCCCGCCGGGCGCCCCGCCCGAAGAGGACGAAGAGGACGAACAGCCAGACCTCGGGCGGCTTCACGCCATGAGAATGCTGACGGCCGAACTCGACGCCGCGATCGAAGCGGGAGGTGCCGCATGCAAGGCCCCACGTCCCTGATCGACCTCTTTTCGCCCCCGCCCGACCACATCGGAGATTTCGGTGTGATCTGCGGCTTCACCGCCGGGCGGGACACAGTGAACCGGATCAAGCGGCGGTTCTCGCCGGACGTGTCGCACCCCAAACTCGCGCTGCTTATTCATCCGACAAAGGTGCCGGTGACGGACGTGCCAGGCGTAATCTGGTGCCACGTAACCCACGACCCGCATGCTCGCGGCTTCGACCTGCTCCACGCCAAGCTCGCGCTCCTTGGCTTCCGCCACCGCGAGACGGGAGCCTACCACCTGCGATTAGTCGTAAGCACAGGTAACTGGACGCACGAGCCCCTTTCGACAAGCATAGACTGCTTCTGGAGTTGCGAGACCAAACCTGACCAGGCCACGCCGGACGATGCGGCAGACCTGCGCCGGGCTTGGGACGTGTTCCAGATCCTGAGAGCCGTGACCGCGCCCGATCTGCTGCAAATGCCCTTCGACGGCCACCTACCCGACGCAGCGCTTAGAGAGGCGGTCGAGGCGCTGCCCCAAGCGGACCCCTCTGGCGGGCGTCTGATCGACAACCGGAAAGGCGGGCTGCTCAGCGAATTCGTCTCGAGGCTTGCGAAGCCAAGCCGTCGACGTCGTGCTACGAAGGCCATGATGGGCGCGGGCTATTACCAGAGCGCGGTCGGAACAGACTTCGTGCCAAAACGGGTCTTGCAGGAACTCGTGAAGGCGGGGGCAATAGAGAGAAACTGTCGCGCCTCTTTGATCGCCAACCCGGAATCCTGTCAAAGCCTGGTCAAACGGGCCAAATGGCTCACCTCTGATCGCTGGTCGGTTTACGCGCCCGAGTTCTCAAAACATCGCCAGGGCGAGCCGAAGACGCCGCGGAAGTTGCACGCAAAATTCATCCTCCTCGGTGGCGACGATCTGACGACGGTGCCGGCCTCGCTCTACCTTGGCTCCGGCAACTTGACAGAGCGAGGGATCATCGACCCGATGTCGCCTCACGGCAATCTCGAGGCCGGCGTTGTCATTCGCCCGGATCCAGCGCTCGGATGGCGGGGAAACAAAGGCACCCGGGGGCTAACC
The DNA here is from genome assembly GCF_031457365.1 of Pseudotabrizicola sp. 4114. Lineage (NCBI taxonomy): Bacteria > Pseudomonadati > Pseudomonadota > Alphaproteobacteria > Rhodobacterales > Paracoccaceae > Pseudotabrizicola > Pseudotabrizicola sp. 4114. The sequence goes on from NZ_JAVDWP010000026.1 coordinate 11,118, forward strand.
GACCTGCTCCCCATCGCGCGGGCCGAGGAGAGACGCGCACCGATCGACCTCGTCAACGCCGCCGCCGGCGATGACTTCGAGCGCCCCGAAGAACCCGACACACTGCCGCCAGTGACCTGGCTGATCTGGAACGAGGGGAGACTTTCCGCACCGGGCGGCACAGCGGTCCGCGTGCGTCGTCCAAACGGGGGGACCTGTGACACTCCCTGCGACGGGCTTTTTCCATGCCCCGAGTTCGTGACCTTGGAAGATTGCGGTTTGGCTGTGCCGGTGCTTTCCGACGGCGTGCTCTCGACCCGGCCCCGACCGAGATCCTTCGACGAGGTCCTCAAGGGCTTGCGGCAGTTCCCCGAACCACCGGACGCCGACGAAGAGGACGACGATACCGAAAGGACGGACGGCACCGGGCCACGGCCCACCGGCGTCACTGCAGGATCGCCGCTCGGTCGCGCTGACGCACCGGAGCGGCCCTATCCGATCCGGCGGATGATGCGCCTGCTGGTGGCGTTGACCGACCGACAGCAGACGGTGCTCGCCTATGACTGGGACCGCTGGTGCCGAGAACTGCGCAGTGACCTCTCTGGCATCGCCGCCGCGGAAGAGCCGACCATCGCGTTCTTCCGATGCTCCGGCGTCGATCCGCTTCCGATCTTGCTCGACCCTATGTTCCTGCCGGACGGGGCGGAGGCGCGACGGCTTGAGAAGGCGTTGGACGAGATACGCGCAGCTTGGGGTTTAAAAGATTGCCCTTCGCTTTGGGACGATGAGGATGCGGTATGAGCGTGGACTGGCGCGAAGTAGCTCTAAGACTGAGTTCCTACGCACGTGAGTGCGGTGAGGAAAAACTCGACGCCGGCCAGCGGGCCAGCCTCGTCGCCATCGCCGCACGCATGGAGAGGGGCTACAGGTTCACGCTTCTGGCCGACGAAGTGGGCATGGGCAAGACGCGCATCGCAGCCGCACTGATTGCAGCCGTGCGTGACGTCGGCGGCCGGACGGCGGTCGTGATGCCCGGTGGCCTGGCCGATCAGTGGCAGAGCGAGTTGAACGCGTTCGATAGAACCATCCCTAAAGCCCCGGTTATCCGTAGCTACCAAGGCTTGATCGACCATGTACGCACCACCGTATCGGAGAAAGTCCGTGTTAATGGGTCCGAAAGCCGGACGCCGGAGAACCCTTGGCTGGCCGAGCCGGTGGTCCTGATTTCGCACACATTCGCGAACATGCGCTTTCCGTTGAAGGCCGGGTCCGGATTGCATTGGCGGCGTGAACTCCTGCCCGCCGTCGAGCGGGCGTGGGCGGGCGGAACGCGACAGATCCGTGACCGCGGATGGCCTGAAGGTGTCGCGGCGACCCACCACTTGGCCGCATGCATCGCGCGGACCATGCGGGAGGAAAACATCGCCTTCAACGCTGCCAGATGGGAGCAGCGAGAGATGGAGGCCGCGAAGTATCGCACGGCGATACTGCCCCTGATCGGCTACGCCCTCGGAAGGTTCGATCTGGTCGTGGTTGATGAGGCTCACAAGAGTCGCGGGACCGACTCTAGCCTCTCGCGCATCCTCGGTCCTGTCACTTGGACCGACGAGAACGCGTTCTGCCTAGGGCTGACTGCTACCCCTGTCGAAATTGACGCCGGACAATGGACCAACACGCTTCGTCGCCTCGCCCGGCGGGATGACGCCGTGATTGTTAACTACCTCAACGGTGAAATTGCGGATGCTATCACTAGCTACGTCTCCGTTGTAGAAGACCTGCGAACAGGTGTCCCAGACGAGGGGATGGCGACCCGTTTCGAAAGCGCGGCCGACCGGATGCAGCGCGCGCTCAGCCCCTACGTCCTGCGCCGAGACAAATGGGACGACCCAGTCTACAGCAACTTCATGAACACCCACGGCGATTACCGGTGCTGTTTGCCGATCCGGGTGGGCGAACCGGGATCTGCAAACAGTACAGGAATTGGCAGTTCGGGCGGGGCCGTCTCTCGCGAATGGCTCCGCAGGATCGCTGCGGCCGAGGTGCTTTCACTCATTCCGGCGAGTTCCCCCTCGGAGAAGCGCCTCCGGATCGCCATCGGGCGCGGTCTGGCTCTTGGCCCCGTTGTCGAAGCTGAGGCCGACGAAGATAGGCCTGACGGCCCCATCGACGCAGTGACCGCAGGACCGACGGCGCACTGGCTCAATATCCTGCGCCGAGACCCGGACCCAAGCCTCCACGCGCACCCGTCGCTCCGAGCGGCGGTGAACCTGATCGAAAGCATTGCCTGCCCGCAGGACGGAGCCGAGCCGCGCAAGGTACTTGTCTTCGGCACCTATACGCGATCGATCCAGGCCCTCGTCGACGTGCTGAACGCGCGCAGACTGCTGGCCGATCGCGAGAGCTGGCATGGACAGACCCTCTCCGCAGAGCTGACAGCCGCGCTTGATCACGAAATCGGCCTTGTTCCCGGCGCACCGTCCCGGCAAGCCATTCTGGACGATCTCAGCCGTCAATCGGAGATGCGCGAGCGTCGTATCGCCGCCGTGCTGGCGACCTTGCGCGGCAGCCTCCACGGCGTTGAACTGAACGACCGCTTCCGGCAAGCGCTAAACGAACTTCTGGCCAAGCGCGAGCAAGAATACACGAGCCGCCTCATGCAGGTGCTCGAGGATTTCCGCGAAGACCAAGGCGAAACCTGGACTGTTAAGGCCTTCGTCGCCGCCGCCCGACACTTGTTCGAGGCCGTCGAGAATGAAGATCCAGAAAAGGCAAACCAAGACGAGGGTATCACACTCGGCGACGGCATCGAGCGAATCCTGCAGGATTACTCGACCCGGGCGGGACGCTTTGCCCGTGAGCTTACCGGCGGCACTGCGCCGGGCACCCGGCGAGTCTTGCAAGCGGCCTTCAACCGGCGCCGGTCCAATCCGATGGTGGTCGTGGCACAATCCCGCGTCGGCCGGGAAGGGTTGAACCTGCACCTCGAATGCCGCGACGTGGTTCTCTTCCACCTCGAATGGAACCCGGCAATACTCGAGCAGCAGATCGGCCGAGTAGACCGCAAAGGCTCGCGCTGGATGCGCGATGCGGCGGCGTGGGTCGAAACTGGATCGGTGGGCCGCCCTCCGACAATCAACATCTATCCCATCGTCCTCGCCGGGACCTACGACGAGCGGCAATGGACCGTCCTGCAGGGCCGCTGGCAACTCCTGCGCGCCCAGCTCCATGGCGAGGTCCTGCCGCGCCACGCCGCCGACGGACCGGAAACCGTGGCCGTGATCCGCATCCGTGATGCGGCGCCGAGTTTCTCGCCAGCGGGTGGTAAAAGACAAAGACGAACCAGTCTCAGCTAGGACAATGACCCTGCCCCTTTCACCGAGAATCCGTCCGGACCTCGGCAAGTTCCTCCAGTTGGGAGCGTGTATGTCTTTCAGTTTACGAAGCGATATGAAGGACTTCGCGCCCTCTTGCTTCCACAGTGCTTCCAACGGTTTCTCAAACGCAAACGCCGCCCCGGAGGGCGGCGCATAAGAATTTGATAACGCGTAGAATTTTGGTTGCGGGGACAGGATTTGAACCTGTGACCTTCAGGTTATGAGCCTGACGAGCTACCGGGCTGCTCCACCCCGCGTCCGGCCCGAGGGCAATATTTGCGATCGGGTATTTGTATCGTATTGAG
>NZ_JAVDWP010000027.1:0-14582 GCF_031457365.1 Pseudotabrizicola sp. 4114
CCACGGCCTGAGCCACGCCGTCACCACAGGGCTCCCCTTGCGCGAGCCCCACAGCGCGCGGCCCAGACCACGGGCCGCGCGTTTTGTGTTGGGGAACACGCCTCAAAGGCGGTGTTCCTTGCAGGCAGATCACACTTGAGCAAATTACCTGTCCTTTATTGGAGAGGCACCTGCAGGCATTGTCATCTGGCAGGCATTGTCATTTGGTGGTGATGAATACATACTGTAGTATGTGATGCGGAGTCCCCTCCTGACTCCGTTTTACGATTCTTGCGCAAGCGTCGCGCGCACAGTGTTCGCGCATAGTGTTAGGGAAGCCGAAATGACGGCACAGAAGACCAGCCCTGCCAATCCCCCCGCAAAACATGGGGATGCTGCGGATATTCTTCCGCCGCGACGGCTTGCGGATGCCGAAGCTCAGACGCGTTCGACCGGTGGAGGCTTCAGTGCAGCAGCCGCACTGAGCGCGGTTGGTGCCGGTCTGGCCATGCAAAGCGCCACCCATGCCGGCGAAGTTGCGCTGCGCACGGATGAAGCTGATCTGCCGGAGTCGTCAGGCGGGACCGGAGGGGGGCTGGAAACGCTCGTCTCTGCGACCTTGCCTGCCGAGGCTGTGCCGATAGCTGACACCGATCCTGGGCCCCCGACCCCTGCGGGTGGGACGGTAGATCTGCCCGGCACAGAAGCGATCATCATGGATACCGCCCTGAATCAGGCCGGGCCCTCTCTGGCTTTCGCGCCGCCGCTGGGCTCGGATGCATTTGAGGGGGCCGGTGAAGGTCCGGTCCGTATCGCGGCAAACATGACCCTGCCGCTTTCTGTTGCCCCGACTGTGATGCAGGGGGGCGCTTTGGCGCCGGCCCCTGTCGCGGTGAACACTGCGGTCGAGAGCGGGATCGGCTCGGCGCCTCCTTTCGTGCCGGTGGTTGGAACAGGCATTGGGGCGGAGGCCCCGACAGAAATCAGCGGTCTGGTTGAAACGGTCCTGTCTCCGGTTGGCGGGCTGGTTGATGGCATCCTGAGTCCGGTGCTTGGCGACGGCGGTATCGTCGATACCGTCCTGGACCCGATTCTTGGCAGCGATGGCTTGGTGTCTGATGTCGTAGAGACGGTAACGGAAGGGGTTATTGACCCGTTGCTGGGCGAAGACGGTTTGCTGGACACTGTACTCGACCCGCTGCTGGGCGAGGGTGGTGTGGTTGAGACCGTGCTTGACCCGGTGCTGGGCGACGGCGGCGTGGTCGAGACCGTGCTTGATCCGCTGCTTGGCGAGGGTGGTGTGGTTGAGACCGTGCTTGACCCGGTGCTGGGCGAGGGTGGTGTGGTTGAGACCGTGCTTGACCCGCTGCTGGGCGAGGGTGGTGTGGTTGAGACCGTGCTTGACCCGCTGCTGGGCGAGGGTGGTGTGGTTGAGACCGTACTCGACCCGGTGCTTGGCGAGGATGGTGTGGTCGAGACCGTACTCGACCCGTTGCTCGGCGAGGATGGTGTGGTTGAGACTGTGCTTGACCCGGTGCTCGGCGAGAATGGCGTGGTCGAGACCGTACTCGACCCGCTGCTGGGCGAGGATGGTGTGGTCGAGACCGTGCTCGACCCGCTGCTGGGCGAGGGTGGTGTGGTTGAGACCGTGCTTGACCCGCTGCTGGGCGAGGGTGGTGTGGTTGAGACCGTGCTTGACCCGTTGCTGGGCGAGGGAGGGGCGCTTGAAACCGCTCTTGATCCTGTCCTTGGTGAAGAGGGCATTGTTGACAGCGTTCTGGACCCGATCATCGGCGATGACGGGGTTCTGAGCGGGGCGCTGGACCCGGTTCTCGGTCAAGACGGGGCGCTTGGGGGCGTATTGGCCCCAGTCGTTGGCGCGGGCGGAGTTCTGGACACGGTGTTGAGCCCCGTGCTCGATCGCCTTGGCCCGGTCGGCGCGCTTGTTGATTCGATCCTTGGTGGTCTTTTCGGGGGGCGTGGCGGCCCCTCTGCGCCGGTCCAGGACGCGCCGGTTGCGGCTGCCGGTGACGCATTGGCACCTGTGATCATCGCCGATGATCCGGTCGTTGCTGATGCCACGACGGATGGCGACGGCGATGACGGTTTCATGGAAAGCCTGATTGGCGAGAGCACACTTGAGGCCGGGGCGGACAGTCCTGAAGACATGGCAGATCTGCTGAGCACAGCGACGGATGACGTTCTGGATGAGCTTTTGTCAGATGACTATCTGGCAGACCTTGATCATGACGCGGCTGTTTCCGGTGAGGATGCGCTTCTGAGCGAAATGCTTGAGGTGGGGTTGACCGGCGCATTGGCACAAGAGGCAGTGTTGGGCCTGACATCTGAAAGCGATGCCTCCGACCCTGAACTGGATGCCTTGCTGAGCGAAATTCTGGACAGTGGCGAGCGACCGCTTGGCGGGGTCACTGATCCGCTGGCCGCGCTTCTGGAGAGTGCGACAGAGGGTGATGGGGCCGAAGGCAATCTGTCTGGGCTGGACATCGGACCGGCTGTCGAAGATGCCCTCGAAACCATGTTTGGCGCGCCACCTGTCGAGGCTGATATTCTGGGCTCAACTTTGGGAGACGGGGGGCTTTTGGGGGGGCTTGGCCTGCCGGGTTCTGAAGATGAGCAGCGTTGATGTCATGCAGACACCGGGACTTAACCTTGCAACTCGCGCCCAGATGGTGTTGTTTCAATGTTAACACCCGTGCGTTGAAGCGGATGTTTGAAAGTGTCTACTGACCAATTCGTGGCGGTTCTGGTGTGGCAAATGATGTTTCTGCGCTGCCTCTTTTTTACATCGGTACTCGACATGAGGGTGTTCAACGTGGCCTGTGGCACTTCAGGGATCAAGGATATGGCGACGGGCCGCGTCGCAGCGATGAGGGGGAGCATGCGTTTTCTGAGTATCCTGCCGTGCGCCTTTGCCGTCAGCGTCTCCATCGCACTGGCAGCACCGGCCCTTGCCCAGACTCCGTTGCAGCAAGCGGTTTTGATCGCGTCTGAACGTGACCCCGGCATCACGGCTTTGCGCCACGAAATCGCGCGCCGCTCTGTCGATATTCAGGCGGTGAATGATCAGAAGTACCCCCAGCTCAGCCTGTCGGCCGATACCGCCACGACCAGCTCTGACGGGCCGGGCGTGACGCTGACCGTGTCGCAGGTGCTGTATGACTGGGGCCGCGTGCGCAGCATGCTTGCCAGTGCATCGCAGGATCGCGTCGTGGCGGTGTCGGATCTCAAGATGGGGATCGAAGAGCTGACGCTTGATGTGGCGAATTACTACATTGATGTCGATGTGCTGGATCACAAGATTTCTCAGACGCGCGACTATCTGGCCTTTGCGCGCCGGATCGCGGACCATGCCGAGGCGCGTCTGACAGCGGGCCGGGGCGATAACGGCGAGGTTGCACGCGCCCGGCTCGAAGTCAGCCGGACCGAGCAGCGGATGGAGCAGCTGAGCAGCGACCGCATGCTGGCTCTGGCGCAGCTGGAATTTCTGATGGGCCGCAACCCCGGCACGCTGTCCACGCCTGCGGATCTGGATTTTGTGGGCCGCTACAGCAACCCGGATGCGGTGACATCGGCGATCCGCCTGTCGCCGACCTATATTTCCGCCAATGCCAGACTCGGACGTGCCGAGTCAGAGATCGGTCTGGCACGTGCCTCCCGGCTGCCCACCATCCGGTTGCAGGCACAGGTGCGGGCAGACCTTGACCGGGGGCGCACACGCTCTTCAGTCGGGCTGTCGACGGGCATGGATATCGGCGCGGGCACCATAACCGGACGGCAGATCGAGTCGGCACGGCTGCAGGCCGAAGCGGCCCGGTCAAATCTGGATGCCGTGGGTCGCAATCTGGGCAACGGGGTACGCAGCGCGCTCGAACGGATTCGTGTGCTGCGCGCAAGCGAGATATCGCAGCGCAATCAGCTGTCTCAGGCGCAACGGGTTCTCGACAACTATGAACAACAATTCGTCGGCGGTCAGCGCGAACTGATCGACCTTCTGACAACGGGGCGCGATCTTTACGATGCCCAGATTGATCAGATCGACACTTACGACGAACGCAAACGGACAGAATACAGTGCGGCTTTTGATCTTGGTGTGCTTGGCACTCTGATCCTCGCAAGCTCCAATCAAGGCTGACAAGGATGACAATCGCGCGGGACCAGACCTCTGCCAGATCAACCCGATCAGACCCGTTGGTGACCGGTCTGGTAGAGCTGTGCCGCGTCCATGGCATTGCCGCATCAGCGGAACGGCTGACCGACGGTCTGCCCCGCGGCAAGGACAACGTGCTGCCGATGTCGCATGCCGCAACAGCGCTGCGCCGCGCCAATATGAGCTGCCGCGTCAGTTCAGAGCCGCTGCTGTCGATCCCCGAACACAGCCTGCCCGTGCTGTTGTTTTTGCGTGACGGGACAACGGTCATTCTTGAATCGCTGCATGGTGACCGGGCCAATGTGCTGCTGCCCGAAACGGGCGGCGGCCGTGCGGGATGGAGCCTGAAAGACCTGAACGACCGTCACGACGGGCGGGTGCTGATTTCAAAGCCGATCGACATCGTCTCGGGCCGGCTGGACAAAGCGCCAGAGTCCCGGCGGCACTGGATCATCGGGCCGGTGCTCGACAACTGGTCTGTCTATCGTGATGTGATCATCGCATCCTTTGCCGCAAACCTGCTGGCCATCGTCTCGGCGCTGTTTGCCATGCAGGTCTATGACCGCGTGGTGCCGAACCAGGCCTTTGACACGCTCTGGATTCTGGCCAGCGGTGTCGCCATCGCCATCGTGCTGGAAATCATGCTGCGCATCATGCGCGCGTCGTTGATTGATGTGTCGGGGCGTGATCTGGACCTGCGGCTTTCGACACAGTTGTTCGACCGCGTGTCGAACATCCGTCTGGCGCATCAACCCAAATCGACGGGCGTGTTTGCCAGTCAGGTGCGCGATTTCGCCACCGTGAGGGAGTTCTTTACCTCGGGCACCGTGACGGCGCTGTGCGACATTCCCTTTGTCATCATCTTTGTCGGTGTGCTGACCTATCTGGGCGGCCCGATGCTGGGGCTTGTTACTGTGGCGGCGGTTGTGCTGACCGTGCTGCCGGGGCTGCTGATGCAGCGCCGTCTGGCGCGCGCCTCGCGTGAAAACACGCGCGAAGCGGCGGCGCTGAACGGCTTGCTGCTGGAAACCGTGTCGAATCTGGAAACCGTCAAGGCAGCGCGGGCCGAAGGCCGCCTGCAACGTGCCTATGCGCAGCTGACGGCGACGATGGCGACGACGGCGATTCAGACCCGCAACCTGACCAACGTCATGTCGCAGATCGTGGCCGCGGTGCAGAAATTTGCCTATGCTGCTGTCATCATCGTGGGGGTCTACCTGATCAGCTCCGGCGATCTGACCGTGGGCGGGCTGATCGCCTGCACCTTGCTGTCCAGCCGCACCCTGTCACCGATGGGGCAGGTTGCCGGGCTGCTGGCACGCTGGCAGCATGTGCGTGCCGCGATGGAGGGGCTGGACGGGATCATGAAGCTGCCGGTCGAGCGTCCGGCAGACCGGGATTATGTCCGCGCGCCGAACATCTCGGGCGATTACCGGCTTGAGGATGTGACCTACCGCCACGACCCCGAAGCGGCCCCCTGCGTCATCATCCCGGATCTCAAATTCTCCAGGGGCGAGAAAATCGCGCTGCTGGGCGGCAATGGCGCGGGCAAATCCACGCTGCTGCGCCTGCTGGCCGGGCTGACCGATCCGCAGGACGGCGCGGTGTTGGTCGATAATCTGGCGCTGAGCCAGATCGACCCGATCGACCGCCGCCGCCAGATCGGCTATCTGCCGCAAAGTGTTGCGCTGTTTCAGGGCACCCTGCGCGACAACCTTTTGCTGGATCATGGCTTGCACAGCGACGATGATCTGCTCGAGGCGCTCGATGCCGTGGGTCTGGGCACCTATGTCCGCCGCCATTCGCGTGGGCTTGATCTGCAGATCCACAGCAATGCCAACGTCTCTGGCGGGCAAAAGCAGGCCATCGGTCTGGCCCGCGTCATCCTGCAAGACCCGCGCATCGTTTTGCTGGACGAACCGACGGCGGCCTTTGACCATATCACCGAAGACAAGGTCATTTCCTTTCTGCGGGTCTGGCTTGAAGGCCGGACCGCGATCATCTCCACCCACAAACGCGAACTGCTGGGTCTGACGCGCCGCGCCATCGTGATGAAAGACGGCCGTGTTGCGCGTGACGGTGATCTGTTGCAGATCCTTAATGCCGCACGGGCCAGCAAGGTTCAGCAGTCCTCCGTTCAGATCGTGACATGAGCGGGGCGGACGCCTACGACACCAGCCATCTGGACGGAAGCTACCGGCGCGACGTGCTCCGGCGGTCCCGATGGATGATCCGTTTGGTCTGTCTGTCGGTGCTGATTGCCGTGGTCTGGGCCGGGTTTGCCGAGATTGACAAGATCACCCGCGGCGACGGGCGGGTGGTGCCGCTGCGCCGGATGCAGACGATCCAGAGCCTTGAAGGCGGCATTCTGTCGGAGCTTCTGGTCAAGGAAGGCGATATCGTCACCAAGGGCCAGATCATCGCAACGCTTGACCCCACCCGGTCCCGCGCCGCCTTTATGGGCGCACGGTCGGAAATAGATGCGCTGGAGGCCGAAGTCACCCGGCTGGAGGCCGAGGTGCTGGAGCAGCCGGATCTCGATTTCGGGGCCGAGCCGACCGAGACGCAGCAGACCGAACTGCGCCTGTTCACCGCCCGCCGGACCCGGCTGGAGGCGTCACTGGTCGCGCTGGAGGCGGAACGTTCGGCCATTCAGGAGCAGCTGGACATCACCACCTCTCTTGCTGCCAGCGGATCGGTCAGCCGGATGGACATGCTGCAACTGCGCCAGAAACTGGCAGAGCTGGATGGCCGCATCAACGAGGCCCGCAATGGCTATGTTCAGGACGCTTACCGCGATCTGGCCGAGCGCCGGGCCAAGCTGACAGGTCTGCAACAAGAGGTGGTCCGCAAGGAAGACGAGTATCTGCGAACGGTCGTGCGCTCGCCGGTCGAGGGGCGGATCAACAACATCTCGATCACCACGCTGGGCGGTGTTGTGCAGTCGGGCGAAGCGATCATGGAAATCACGCCGATCGACGATCAGCTGATGATCGAGACCAAGATCCTGCCGCGCGATGTGGCCTTTATCGCCCCCGACATGCCGGCCAGCGTCAAGATCACGGCCTATGATTTTGCCGTCTACGGCGATCTGCGCGGAACGGTCGTGCAGATCTCGGAAGACACGGTTGAAGAAGATACCCCTGCGGGCAAACAGGACTTTTACCGTGTCATGGTCCAGACCGACCGCAGCTATCTGGAGCGGTTCGGCGAGCAGTTTCCGATCCGCCCGGGCATGGTTGCGCAAGTCGATATCGAAAGCGGCCAGCAGTCCATTCTCAGTTATCTGACCCGCCCGCTGCTCCGCGCCAAGTTGCGCTGAACCTGCCCGCCAATCATCGGTACAAAATGACCCAGCCTTACCCGTCTTTCCGTGCAGCCTTTCCGATTGCCTTGCTTGCGGGCCTGACCACACTCGCGCAGCCCGTGATGGGGCGGGTGTATCAGACCGTCGAGGTGCGGGGGGCAGAGTTCGTCCCCGAAGACGACATCCGCCTGACCTGTGGCGACCTGCAAGGGATTGATCTTGATGCGCTGCAACTGCGCTCGGTCGAGGAGTGTCTGATGTCGACCGGCGTGTTTGAAAGCGTGTCGGTGGCAGGGCAGGGCGATGCGCTGGTCATTGACGTGACCGAAGTGGAAACCCGGCCGGGGCGGATCGACGTAGGGGTGGCCTGGGTCAGTGATCATGGTCTGACCGGCACATTGGCCTATGAGCAGTTCAACCTGATCCCGGACGCGTTTCTGGGGATCAAAAGCAGCTACAACCGCGAGCATCGCAGCTATGCGGTCAACCTCTATCACAAGGAAACCTTTGGTCCCGCGCTGCATTTCGGTCTCGACATCGCGGGTGAGCGCAGCAGCTTTGACGATCAGTCGTTTTCGACCCGCCGTGATCTGGCCGAGGCCTATCTGGCCTGGACCCCGCAGGATGACCTTCGGCTGGAATTTGGCTTGGGCTACCGGGATCACCGGCTGTTTGACGTGACCGCCACCGCCAGCCCGCTGTTGCGGGCAGAACGCGGCAAGGTCAGTGCGCCGTTCCTGCATTTCGCTGCCGATTACCAACAGGGCACGGAAGAGGATAGGCAGAGCTTTTCAGTGCGGCTTGACCAGTATGTGTGGAACATCGGCACCGGATCGGGTGTCGCCGAGACGCGGCTTGATGCGCGGTCGCGGTTTGCGCTCGGGGAAAAATCTGCCCTGCTTGTCGGCCTTCAGGGCGGGCTTGTTGCCGGTCGCAGCGACTATGAGACAACCGTTCTGGATCGTGGCTTTATCGGCGGGGAGGGGTTCCGTGGCTTTGCGCCGCGCGGGTTGGGCCCCGCCGATGCGGGCGACAAGTTGGGCGGCAACCGCTACGTTGTCGGCTCGGTTGAAGTGCGGCGCGCGCTTGGCAAACTGTCTGACAATCCGGTCCATGGCGGCATTTTCATGGATTTCGGGTCGGTCTGGTCGCTGGACAATACCTTGAATGGCACAATTGATGATGCAGCCCATTTTCGCAGCAGCATCGGGCTTTCCGTGACCTTTGACGTGGCAAAGGTGCCGGTCTCGCTCTACCTGGCCACGCCAGTCAAACATCGCCCCGGTGACAAGCGCCAGATCTTTGGCCTTTCCGCCGCCGCCCGGTTCTGATCCGGGCAGCCTGCCTAGGTCAGGCGCCGCGCCCTGTTGTCCATTGCCTGCCGGAACAAGGTCATGTAGCGCGGCGCGACCACCTGCAGGCTCTGGTTCTGGCCCAGAATCCGGGCGGCCTGACCCAGACGTTGCCGGTGCGCAGGATCGTCTTTGAGCGCAAGCACCGTTTTCACCCAGACATCAGGATCATCGGGCAGCAAGGTGCCGTTCACCCCGTCACAGATCAGTTCGGTCGGATAGCCCCGGTCTGGCGCGATGACACAGCCACCCCGGCCCAGAATCTCCATCAGCCCCCAGTTCGCCACGCCATAGCGCAGGGGATAGAGAAACAGGTCAATGTCTGACAGCTGCCGCACATAGTCGTCGTAGGGCAGCTTTCCGGGCAGGTCGATGACCTGTGCAACGGCAGGATATTCGCGCATCAGATGGGCGCAGAAATCGGCGACCTCGCCCTTGTATTTGCGCTGCACCCATTGCTGTTCATAGCCATAGGTCGCCCCCGACGATTCCCCCAAGGCTACAAACCGGGCGTCAATGCCGTGCCGGATCAGACGATCCGCGATCTGGACAAAGGTATCAAACCCCTTGGCATTCGACAGATCGCGCGCCGTAAACCCGATGGTAAACGGCGTGCCGGGGGGTTTCACCAGCGGTGGCCCGAAATCCAGCCCCTCCAGCTGCACCTCGATATTGCCCTGCAACGCGGGGGGGAACATGCGTTTGGCGTGCTGGCTGGGGCAAATGACCAGATCGCTGCGCAGCGCCTGATAATAGTGCATCATCTCGATGTTCTTGTCGCTCATCCGCTGCGCCTGATCCGGCGGATAGGCCGGGTCCCAGCCATGGGAGCGGTAGCTGGGAAATTCGACATAGCTGACGATCGCGGCGTCGGTCTCGTCATACAGAAAATGCGGCGTGCCCCACAGCGAATGCGTCACCAGAACGTCGATCTTGCGCTGCTGCTCAAAGGCCTGCACCGCCGCCAGCAGACCCCGACCGATGCGGGCCGACCGTTCCAGCTTGGCCGTATAGTAATAGTGCGTCTTGCCGACGATGCTGCCATCCGGGGTGAACCCAAGGATGTGGTCCCCCCGGTGCCTGTTCCGCTCTCGATGACCGGGGGTGGTCAGAAAATAGGTCTCGGCCATTCCGGTCTTGCGCAAGTAGTCGCACAAGTGCCCGAACTGACCGGGATAGACGGCTCCGGCAAAGACGATAACGGGTCTGGTCATGGGCTCAGATCAGTTTCCTGTCACGGGCGGCAATAACAGCCTGCGTGCGGTTGCTCACGCCCAGCTTTTTGCAGATCGACTTCACATGCATTTTCACCGTCGGCTCTGCCAGAGTCAGGGCCGCACCGATTTCCCGGTTCGGCATGCCTTCGGCCAACAGTTTCAGCACGCCAAACTCCCGTTTTGACAGGCCGGTGCCCGAGTCATCGGTGGTCGCCTGACGTTTTTCCACCAGTTCAATCGGCAGATACCGCCCGCCCCCCGCCATGAACCTGATCTCATTCGCCAGGTTCTTGAGAGACGCGGTCTTGAGCACGATCCCGGCCCCGCCGAGCGCCATCACCTCTTCAACGACACGCGGACTGGGGCTGCTGGTCAGGATGCCGACAGGTTTGCCGCCATTGTGCTCCAGAGCCGTTGACAGGCCGGACAGCCCGTCCATTCCCGGCATGTCCAGATCAACCAGCACCAGATCGTACGGTCCGCTTTTGTCGATTTCGCGGACAGCACTCGGCAGATCCGGGACAGTCTCGACCTTGATGTCAGAGACGCCGTTCAGATAGAGCTGCAGCATCTCAAGGATCATCGCATGGTCGTCGGCGATCAGAAGCCTGATCGTATCGGTCTGTTGTTCATTCATTTTTATGACCTTCGGCGCTTCCTGTTTCCGGCATTTGTGTGCAGTCTCGGCAGGCATGTATCTTGTGCAGCCAGCGGTTCAATGACCCGCAGCTGCTTTCGCATGACTATACATCCCGCTTTCGCCATTAGGGAGAGGGTCATTCTGACAGCTCCGCTATCATCTGATGGGTCTCGTCCAGCGCTGCCGCCAGCGCCTCACACAACGGGGCCGGAACAGAGTGGGTGCTGTTTACGCTCAGCTCGATATCCCGCAATCGCTTTTCCACCAGTTGCAGGCCGGTAAGACCACTGGCCCCCGTGGCGGCATGCAACCTGCGCCCGGTATCCGGCCCGACCCCTTCGGCCAAAAGATCATCCAGCACCGACCGGGCCTCGGACAGGGCGCGCTGCATGAAGATACGGGTGCGATCCACGCCGATCTGCTCGAACAGATCGGCCGCCACCGTTGGGTTCAGCGCAACCCTGGCCGTGGACGGCGCGGCTGCCGCCGCCACCTTCGGCGGCGTCCCGTCCAGAATGCCCGCAAGCGTGCGGCTGAGGGTGTTCGGCTGGATCGGCTTTTCCAGAACGCAGACCATGCCCGCCTGCAGACAGGCGGCGCGGATCCGGTCATCGGCATGGGCGGTCAGCCCGACCACCTTGCCGCTCCATGTCACGGCAGAAGCCGGATCACCGGCCCGCAGCCGTGTGGCAAGCTCGATCCCGTTCATCCGGGGCAGCGTCACATCTGTCAGAACCAGATCGACGCGCGCAGCAACCTCGTGGCGTGACAGCAGCGCGAGCGCCTCTGGCCCGCTGCCGACGGGCAGGGCCTCGGCCCCCGCCACCTGCAGCACATGGGTCAGCCAGTCGCGGCTTGACGGGCTGTCTTCCACCAACAGGATCGTCCGCCCGGCCAGCGGGGACTGACCGGGGCTGCGGTCGGGAATGGCCGCCACACTTGACCGCGTTTCGGCACGTGGCAGGCTGAAGGTCACGGTAAAGAGCGTGCCGATCACCCGGCCATCGCTGCCTGGCGCCAGTGCCGCGCCATCGCGGCCACGATCCGCAATCTCGATCCGCCCGCCCAACTGGCGCAACGCATGCGCCAGTACATTCAGCCCGGCCGAAGGGCGCTT
The DNA here is from genome assembly GCF_031457365.1 of Pseudotabrizicola sp. 4114. Lineage (NCBI taxonomy): Bacteria > Pseudomonadati > Pseudomonadota > Alphaproteobacteria > Rhodobacterales > Paracoccaceae > Pseudotabrizicola > Pseudotabrizicola sp. 4114. Next base: position 11,781 of record NZ_JAVDWP010000027.1, read on the forward strand.
GTCCGGCGTTGAAATCTGCGGGCCGGGGTTATCCACCGGCAGGCCAAGCGCTTCGGCCAGACGGGCGCGCTGTGCCGGTGGCAGGCCCCCGCCTTCATCCATCAACGCCAGCCGGACCCGCCAGATTTCATCCCCTGTTTCATCGGCGACAAGGGCAGAACCAAGCGGCGTGCAGGACAGGTGCAGATCCACCCGCCCGCCGCCGTGGTTCACCGAATTGTCGATCAGGTTCTGGCACAGGGCACGCACAAAGCGGATCGGCCCGCGCAGGGTCAGATCCTTGGGCGCATCGACAGTCAGAGAAACATCGGTGGCACGGGCATTGGCGATGGGCTGGACCATCGCAATCAGGCTGGCCACCTCTTCTGCGATGCGAAAATCTTCGTCCGGCTGCCCGCCCTTCAGGTTCTGCTCGCCCCGGATCACGGCAAGAACATTGCTGATATGGTCAAGCGCAAGCTCTGCCGCCCGCCTTATTCCGCCGTCGCCAGTTTCAACATGCCGGTCGCCCTGTTGCCGCATCAGCGAATCGGCGGCGGCCAACAGCGACTGGATCGGCGTGCGCAGATCATGGGCGACCCGCATCAGCGTGGCTGACCGGGCGCGATTGCGCAGCCATGTGGATTCCTGGTCGCTTTCGGACAGGCGCAGCATGAACCCTTCGACGCGGCCAAGCGGCACATGCACCACCTCGCCATCAAAAGTCTGATCGCCCTCTTGCCAGGCCGCAGCGATGCTGCCCGCCCGCCGCGCCCGGCCACACAGATCGGGCCAGTTGAACCGCGACAGCAATTCGGATTGTGCGATGTTCAGCCGCTGCGCCGATACATTGGCCAGAAGGATTTCGCCCTTCTGGTTGGCAAGCGCAACGGCACGCCTGTCGGTCACGATCACCCGCGCCAGTGCCTGCAGAATGGGGCGCACGGAATCGGCCAGATCCTTGCGGTTGCCTTGCGGCAGGGCCGGTCCGGTCTCCTGACTGTTTTTGTCGCGACTGTGCGGCACCGTCGGATCTCCTTCCTTTTTCGCTTCGGGGCAGCGGATGTCAGGCGTTGGCAGTCAGTATCCCCTCCAATCCGGGCGAATACCACCGTGATGGATGGCGCAGATGAAATCGTCTGGCTGCGATCAGCCGGCGGACTGTGGGGCCACCGACCGAAGCATAGTCGTATAACTTTAGTATGTATTTAATTTACATACTATTGGCTATGATGTATTGCTTGCCCCATACTTCCCGATGCCCCCCTTCTCTTGGGCCACAGACTGGAGCAAGCAATGTCGCAAAGCACTCTTCAAGCCGGCACAATCAATAATATCTCGATCCAAGCCCTGCCGGCGGACATCAAGCAATATGCAAAGACCGGCAACGATCTGATCGTGCAGATGAACAACGGCGAGTCGATCCGTGTTCAGGGGTTCTACAACCCTGCCGCCAATGGCGAAGAGCATCTGGTGGTGTTGGCTGACGGAACGCTGGTGCGCCCGGTGCCGGATGCGGATCAGGCAGGCCTTGGCGCCGGTATGCTTGCGACAGACGAAATGATTGCGCTGGGCGCTGCGGGTCTGGGCGCGGGATTGATCGCGACAAGCAGCGGCGGCGGTGGCGACGCGCCGACGGACCCGACAGACGGCACCGATCCGACGGATGGCACTGATCCGACCGATGGCACCGATCCGACCGATGGCACCGATCCGACGGATGGCACGGACCCGACCGACGGGACTGATCCGACCGATGGGACTGATCCGACGGACGGCACGGACCCGACCGATGGCACCGACCCAACCGATGGCACCGACCCAACCGATGGGACTGATCCGACCGATGGCACGGATCCAACCGACGGCACCGATCCAACGGACGGCACCGACCCGACGGATGGCACCGATCCAACCGATGGCACCGACCCGACGGATGGCACCGATCCAACCGATGGCACCGATCCGACGGACGGCACCGATCCGACGGATGGCACCGACCCGACAGACGGCACCGACCCGACGGATGGTACTGATCCGACCGACGGCACTGATCCAACGGACGGCACCGATCCGACCGATGGCACGGACCCGACAGACGGCACCGACCCGACCGACGGCACCGATCCGACAGACGGCACCGACCCGACGGATGGTACTGATCCGACCGACGGCACTGATCCAACGGACGGCACCGACCCGACAGACGGCACCGATCCGACCGATGGCACTGATCCGACCGATAGCACCGATCCGACCGACGGTACGGATCCGACCGACGGCACCGACCCCACAGACGGGACGGATCCGACCGATGGCGCGGAAGGGTCTGCCGGGGTGCTTGATCCGGTGCTGGCGGATGGCGGGTTGCTGGGGAGTGTGACCGGCAATGACGGTCTGTTGGGCGACATCACCGGCTCGGACGGCCTGTTGGGCGACCTCGTGGGCAGCGATGGCCTGCTGGGCGGAATTGCCGGAGATCTGCTGGGCGTTCCGGTGCTCGGCGACGGCCCCGATCCTGCGCAGGGGCTGCTTGATCCGGTGCTGGGCGACGGTGGCCTGCTGGGCGATCTGACCGGCAATGACGGGGCGTTGGGCGACCTCACCGGCTCGGAAGGTCTGGTGGGCGGTCTGACCGGCAATGACGGCCTGCTCGGGGCCGTGACCGGATCAGAGGGCCTGCTGGGCGGATTGACCGGCACCGGCCTTCTGGGCGGCGGCGAGGGGACAGGCGGCGGCCTGCTGGACGGTCTGCTCGGGGATGACGGGCTGCTCGGCGGCTTGCTCGGAGGTGACGGCGGTCCGCTGGACGGCGTGACCGAC
>NZ_JAVDWP010000028.1:0-13614 GCF_031457365.1 Pseudotabrizicola sp. 4114
CCGTGGTCTACTTCAACGCAACCCAAACCCATCAGCAGGTGCAGGCAGTAGCTTAAATCAGCCGTAAATCTGTCCAAAGATCGGGGAGTAGCTCACCTGGGCCACGGCAAGTATAGGTAGTGGGCATGTGCGCAACATGTCCTGCAACACCAGGTGGATTTACTGCTCCGACTGTAATTCCAAGCATGTGTTCACTAGGCGACCTGATCCCATGGCTGCCACGGGAGAACCCGGCCAGCATCGTCACAGCATCGCCTGCTTTCGCCGGCCAAGGTGGTCGTGTTGTGCTAGGGGGGAGGTTTCCGGCTGACACCACGAAGATTACATCCAGCGCCCGCGCTAAGCGATCCAGCCGATCGGCTACGATCGAGTAACCAAGATCGTAACCTTGGCGGCCGAAAGCGAAGCTGAAATTAAACACACGAACGCTGTGATCTTGTTTTGCGACTCTGACTTTCTCTTCAAGTTGGTCGAATAGGTCTTCGATGTCGTGGTAGTAAGTGCTGCGCAGTTCACGACGCGGGAAAAAATCAAGGTCGAAGAACTTGCAGCCTGACGTTTCGATGCCGGGTAAATTTGGGTTTAAAGCTGCTCCAGCGACCACCAGCCCTGCGATAAATGTTCCATGGCTTTCGTTTCGGTCGGACGTGGGCACAAGCCCAGCATCGCCCACCTTCCACGCGTTGAGCTCGTTCAGGTCAGCCACCCCGCCATCAATAATACCCACCACAGGGTGATCCCCATCTGGCGGAGGCAGTACGGCGACCTTGGCGCCATCTGAAGGAATTGCAATGGGTGCGGTCTCAAGCATGGGGGGCAACTCGACCGTACGCACAAGGGATTGCTCCGCAAGGAACGCTAGCAGCTCGCCGTGTCGCGTGGGGTTTAGATCGCGCGGGGCTGGTGCTCCCATAAAAGCGGGGAGCATTCCAATTCGCGCTTCAGGCATGCGCCCGTTAGAAAAGAACGGAAGCTCCACCAAGCGGAGATCGCTTCCTTTCACCAATTGCACAGACAAAACCAACGGCGACGCACCGAGCTCTGCCGTCTTGTCGTCCGGCAGCAGGGATCTGACCAGCATGCTGCCTTCGATCCGCTTCAACCCTTCCCGAAAGCTCTCGATAAGGTGCCCCACAGCCTCAGGAGCCAATTCGGAATCAGGTTTAAATAGTTCAACGATGTAGCCGCCAACGACGTTGGGCTGCTGCATCCAGGCAACGGCTTCGTCCGCAGAAAAGGCCACGCGGTCCGCAGGCGCATGGAGCACGATATCTTTGATGCTGCCGATCTCGCTGCGGTACGCAGAGACGCGGGGCTCCTCCCTCCCTGTTTGTTTATTGAGGGTGATCCGGGGTTTCAGCTCTGCCCTGTGCTCAATAATTTGATGGAGACGTTCAAGCGCACCTGGCGTAACCTGAAAGATCATTTCGCCCACAGCATCAGAACCAACGAGGCCGAAATTGTTCCTCCGGCTGAACAATGCGTGAAGCGGGCGGTGGCTCTTTGCCAGCGCTTCCTCACGCTGGACGACTTTCAAAAAGCCTGCAGGCAACTTGGCTTGGCGCAGTGCAGCTGTGACTGCTTTAATACGGCCCTGAATCTGCTCCTTGTGTCTTGCGAACCCTGCATCATCCTCGTGGAAAAAGTCCTTGTTGCCTCCCCCGGTCCTGGGTTCCTCCAAGCCGATGAATTGACTCGTACCCATGAAGACTTGGATCGGGCGCAGGTCATTCCGTTCATTAGCCATTTGTGCGCCTCCTGCGTCGAGACACGGCTGCTTGTGAAAGGCCGAGCAAGGCACCGGCTTCGGTCTGCGTAAACCCGGCCACCTCCAACACTGTGTCAAACGCCTCTTCGGGGCCGATTAGCGCCGCGCGACGGTCTTCTTGGAAAAGGCGGGCATTAAGGAAAGCTTGACGGCGAAGCGCCTCCAAAAGCACGCGGCCACGGCCGGAGCCTTTGGCAAGGCCAGTTCGTCTGCTGTCGGCTACCCCCTCGGATCCGTGCAGGACCAAAAACCGTTTCCCCGCCGCAACAAGGGACTCTAGGTCAGCGCCACTCATCCCCTCAGTCGCCCAAACCAGCAAACGCATCTCGATGACACCAAGATCTAGGGGCGTCAGAAATTGCCGAAGAAGGTTATCACGGGCAGGTGCGTCAGGCTTTGGAATCTCAATGCGGGTTTCGAAGCGACGCCATACCGCTGAATCGAGTAGGTGTTCATGGTTGGTGGCCGCAAGCGTCAGACCCCTGCCATTCCTCGCGTCGAGCGATTGGAGCAACGTATTCACCACGCGCTTGATCTCGCCCACCTCTTGGGCATCATCACGTGCTTTCGCTATGGCGTCGAACTCATCCAGGAACAGCACGCAACGATATCGGTCAGCAAACTCAAAGAGCGCCCCGATATTACGGGCCGTAGTGCCTAAAAACGAAGACGTGAGGCCGTCAAGCCTTGCTTCAACACAAGGCAAGCCAAGCTGATGGGCTAAGTAACGAGCGAGTTTGGTTTTGCCCACTCCAGGAGGCCCGTAAATCAGGCAGCGCATGTTCGGCTTGGCGCCGAGGCGTTCCAAAGCCTCTGCTTGGTTCCACTCTTCCAAAAGGTCTGCGACCGCAGCAGCCAAGGGGGCGATAAGTACTGGGGGCTCAGCAAGTGTGGAACCCGGAAAGATGACGCGCGCAAGTGGTGTGCCAGTCTCGCGATCGGTTGGCAAAGGGGACGATTGAGTGAGTTGCTCGCCTTGAAGTTGCCGACGCGCAGCGTCTGCAGTAGCACGCATTTCCTCGAAAGCCATAGGTGCCATCGTTTGGCGGCGATCACTGCGCGACAAAAGCCGACCAAGCTTTGCTGCTTGCTCAGGATCGGTTTTGGCAAGAGCGTCACGGAGGCGCTCGATCTGCTGAGATGCGCGCGCGCCCTCAGCGCTTATAGCAATGCTCGATAACGCCAAAACTATGTCGAAATGTTGCATATAATGCGTACTCCCTTGGAATTATGCGCTTACACGATATTCGTATGCAAGTCTAGGGGCGCGATGCGCTAAGCTGGCTATAATGGTAATTTTTGCCATTCTGGAAGCTCTTTTGCGATAGCGCTTTCTCAAACTAGCGGTCATGGAGGCCGGTCGTTTGGCGAAGCGGTTGCCGCCGGTGGAGGCATCTCGCGTGGCCCGACCAGTCTCCTGATTTACCTATGCCGTTTCCACTATGTTCTTGCATTAAGGGAAACCTGACGCCACAGTGTCAGAAATATTCCCAGATAACCGGGAACCAGGAGCGCGGGCAGGATGACCGAATTTGAGATGCTGATTCAGCAGACCGGCTGGAGTGTGCCAGAGGCCGCAAAGGTGCTGGGCTACTCCGAGGGGCACGTCTACCGCTGGAAGCGGGGCGAGGAAGTGCCACGGGATGGGGTCATCAACCTGCTCCGGATGCAGATCGACACGCACAAGGCCGCGCAGCCTGAAGGGGCCTTTACCTTCATCGACCTCTTCGCCGGAATTGGCGGGTTGCGCAAGGCGATGGCCAGCGCGGGCGGGCGCTGCGTGTTCACTTCGGAATGGGACGCCTTCGCGCAGAAGACCTATCACGCCAACTTCCCTGACAACCGACCTATCGCGGGCGATATCCGCGAAGTCGATGCCGCCGACATTCCGGAGCATGATGTTCTGGTCGCGGGCTTCCCGTGCCAGCCGTTTTCCATCGCGGGCGTGTCCAAGAAGAACGCTCTTGGGCGGCTGCACGGGTTTCAGGATGAAACCCAGGGCACGCTGTTCTTCGATGTGCTGCGCATCCTGATGCACCACCGCCCGGCGGCGTTCCTGCTGGAGAACGTCAAGAACCTCAAAAGCCATGACAAGGGCCGCACGTTCGACGTGATCCGGCGCAAGCTGACCGAAGAGCTGGGTTATACGCTGCACACCCGGATCATTGATGCCGCCAATTTCGTACCCCAGCATCGCGAGCGGATCGTCATGGTCGGCTTCCGTGAGAACACCGGGTTTTCCTATGATGATCTGGTTCTGCCGGGCAGGGCAGGGCGCGGCATGCGCGATGTGCTGCACCCTGAAGACGGGACGGAAGCGCCGGAAAGTCATTTCACGGTGGGCCGGGATGCACGGGTCAGCGACAAATACACGCTCAGCGATAAGCTCTGGCAGTATCTGCAGGGCTATGCGGCCAAGCACAAAGCGGCCGGCAACGGTTTCGGCTTCGGGTTGGTGGATGGCGACAGCATCTCGCGCACCCTGTCAGCGCGCTACTACAAGGACGGATCAGAGATCCTTGTCAGCAGGGGGCCGGGTAACAATCCGCGCCGCCTGACGCCGCGCGAATGTGCGCGCCTGATGGGATATGATGACAGCTTCCGCATCCCGGTCTCGGACACGCAGGCCTATAAGCAGTTCGGCAACTCGGTGGCCGTGCCGGTCTTTGCCGAGGTCGCCCGCCTGATGCGGCCGCATATTCTGGCGCTGACAGAAGGGCAGGGCCTGCGCAAAGTTGGCTGATGTCCATGATGCCGCCACCCGGAGCCGCAACATGGCGGCGATCCGGGGCCGGGATACCAAGCCTGAGCTGGTCATCCGCAAGGGCCTGCATGCGCGCGGGTTCCGGTTCCGGCTTCAGGGCCGCGACCTTCCCGGCAGACCCGATCTGATCTTTCCTAAATATCGCGCGCTGATCTGGGTGCATGGCTGCTTCTGGCACGGCCATGACTGCCCGATGTTCCACTGGCCGAAAAGCCGCGAAGAATTCTGGCGGGACAAGATCGGACGCAATCAAGAGAGAGACGCCGTCACATGGGCAGCGGCCAGAGCGGCTGGCTGGCGCTGCGGCACGGTCTGGGAATGCGCGCTGAAGGGCAGGGGGCGTCTGCCACCCGGTCAGGTCATTGACTCGCTGGCCTGCTGGCTGTCCTCTGATGCAGAGGAATTCTGCATTGAAGGCCAATGGATTGATAACGCCGCTCACCCGCCTGCTTGACCGGATGGCTACCCATGGGGCGGCCCGGTTCTATGCCAAGCGGCTTGCGCCGAACGACAACTCGAAGAATCAAGTCTATCTGGGCGGTGGCTTCGGGGCGCTGAACATCATTCCGCATGGTGAGGTCGGGAGTGACGACAGCAGCCGTGCTGGCAGCGTGCGCGACAGAGCCAAGGCAATGGTGCGCTTCTTCTGGCTTGATGATGAGGGCGTGACGCCCGCACCGGACGCGCAGCTGATCCTCTATCCCAAATACCCTGAAGTGCGGATGTCCGGTTTCCTGCGCGGGGCAGAGCGCGCGCCGAATGTCCTGATGAAATCGCGTGACGAAGGCCGGGTGCTGTTCTTTGGCATCTGCCCGGATGGCCGGGTGCTGGGCCATGTCGTGGCCAGTGACGATCCCGTTGCCCGCGCCTTTGATGCTGCAGCCCCCAGCCTCGATGCAACTGGCGTCTTCCTCGATCTGGAAAAGCTCCGGCAGGGCGGCACCGATCCGAAAGAGGCACTGCTAGCCGCCCTCCGGCGCATCCATGCCAAAGGCTGGATCACCTCGCAGAAGATGGGCAGGGCAGGGGTGCCGGAACCCTACAGCGCCCGCAACGGCGGCGGGTACACGCTGGAGGCTGAGCTGGGCATTTCCCCGAACGGCTTTGCTGATCCCGACTTCATGGGCTGGGAGGTCAAGCAATACGGGGTGAGCGATTTCACCAGCTACCGCGCGAAAAGCCCTGTGACCCTGATGACGCCGGAACCGACCGGCGGATTGTACCGGGATGAGGGCGTTACCGCGTTCCTGCGCCGCTATGGCTATGCCGACAAGTCGGGCAAGGCTGACCGCATCAACTTCGGCGGCATCTATGCTGCCAGTCGGGATTTCCACCCGGAAACGGGCCTCATGCTGCGGCTCACCGGCTTTGACGCCGCCACAGGGAAGATCACAGAACTCGACGGCGGGATTGTCCTGCTCGACCGGGACGACAATGTCGCGGCGTCATGGGGCTTCCGGGGCATCATCGCCCACTGGAACCGCAAGCACGCCAAGGCCGTCTATGTGCCGTCGCTCATGCAATTTCCGCCGCCGGAATACAGCTATGGCGCGGTCGTACAGCTCTGCGAAGGCACTGACGTTCTTCTGTTTTTGGCGGCGGTTTCAGCGGGAAGCGTGTACTATGATCCGGGCATCAAGATTGAGGCTGCCGGGACGGCAAAGCCGATGATCAAGCGTCGGAGCCAGTTTCGCGTCCGGCATGATGCGCTAAAGGGGCTGTATAGAGGCTCGGCCATGGTATCGATCACATGAAGAAGGCTTCTCAGTTTCCCGAAAGTACTCCGGTCCAAGGTTTGACAAAAACCCTCTGATCGAAGACCGTAAGCTGGTATTCATTTAGATCCGTGCAGAGAACCCTGAACGCAGGCTGATTTTTACCGTCTTGGACAACAATCCAAAGAGTATCAAGTTGTGTGCATGGTTTGCCGGTTGATCTAACAGCAGCTAAAGCATCACGCCGCATGTCTGCGTTGTGCACTACAGAGAATTCCAAACCTTGCGCTAGTGCACCTGACGCAATCAGTATCATCACACTCACTACAACTGTGCATCTCATTTTTCGTCCCCCGCTCATCTTTATACACTCTGTATGTGGGGAAAAGTGTCAAGTGCTGCGCAATCTGGTTGAGATTGTCACAAGACAAGTAGCGGGCATGCGCTGCTCCGGTCGGGGATATCTTCAGCCATTCCTTAACACATCAAGGAGCGCGCTCTGCAGCTTTGGACCGAACGGTAGTTTCTCGACTAGTGCAACTGCTTGCGGCACCTCGACGGAAAGGACGATTGCCAAACGCGCCAATCCGGCTTTTGACACGACAAGACGTGGCGGACGGTCGGGTTCCCTCCAAGCCTCGAACACTTGACGTAGTCGTGGTTCCTTCTTTGCCACCACCTCAGCAATCTTGGTTCGGACTTCGTCAATGGTGCTCATTCCAGCAAGCGAGGCTGTCGAGATTACGCCGCCATAAGGGTCTCTGGCATTGGGATGATTAGGAGCGATCGAGTATCCAATGTCCTCAGCTAGCGCCACTAGGGCTTCGAGGTCGACGTCCTTTTCAATAAATATGTCTATCGACTCCCGGTCGATAGCGATGGAGAGGTCGCCGGCATCCACCTTTCGCTCATACTCGTCTCGCAGGTGTGCCACCGACACGGACAGGGACGAAAACTCGTCATCGGCCAGTTCGAGAAGGGCGCTAACGCGGAAAACTCGTCGCCGAAGATGCTGGGGGACTTCCGCAGAGTTCTTGTAGCGCAGCTTCCAGTCGATCGCTGCCCAAGCGTGCTGGAGGATGGTCCGTACCTGGATCTCTGCCCTCAGCCCGACAAAACGCGCGTTCTCCTTCAAGGCAGCGCGATCAGCGGGGAAGGCGACAACGAAGTGCCTGGATCTATAGCCGAATTGATCGGGATCCAGCTGCTCGTTCTTGTTGACCGAATGCTCTTGATCAATGTCGTAGAGCTCTCCCAGCTGCTCGCACACCCGAGTCGCATCCTCGTCGAGATAACATATTATCCGAAGGCCGCTGAGATCGGTAACTTCGGCAATGTCTTTGTACTTCTGCTCCTTTTCCGGGAGATCAACTTTGGCCTCGAAGCTGTCCAGATCCTTAGTCCTTGCCTCGATCGCATAATAGTCCTCTCCCTCGACCAAGATGTCACGAAGGAGCGCTTCGTTCCGCTCAGTGAATTGCTGGTAGGTACCCCAGACGGCCTCGTAACTCGCTCTTAGGTTTTGGGAGTATTCTGACATGGGCACCTCTTGTCGTCAGTGAGGGATTGGACGGTGTCTAGTCGATTGCAAATGCGACGAAATTGGCATCGGCTGTTTCCAACATATATATTATCATTCGGAATCATACACCTATATGGACTTGGTGAACGCGCGACCGTCGCGTACTATTCACCCAATCGCGCTCGACAATTTTTAGACTCTACGAATGGTCTTCACACTGACGTTGAAGAGTTGCGCAACCTCGGCCAAGGGGCGCAGTTCGTCGTCGCGCATGCGGCGCACCTCGGCCTTCTGCGCGGCAGATAGTGCAGAGGGCCTTCCCCCGACACGGCCACGCTTGCGCGCCGCTTCCAGCCCTTCCTTTGTCCGCTCAGAAATCCGCTCCCGCTCAAACTGGGCGATTGACGCGAACACATGGAACACCAGACGCCCGGCGGGCGTGGTGGTGTCGATGTCTTCGGCCAGTGACCGAAACCCCGCGCCATGCGCCTGAATCGTGTCCACGATGTCGAGAAGGTCACGCAGGGAACGGGCGAGGCGGTCATACTTGGTGACAGTGATCACGTCGCCCTGGCGCAGCTGATCGAGCAAGCGGTCCAGCTCAGGCCTGCTGCGGGCCGAACCGGTGATTTTGTCAGCGAAGATCCTCTCGACACCCGCCGTCTTCAATGCGTCAAGCTGGCCGTCCAGGTTCTGGTCTTCTGTGCTGACGCGGGCATATCCGATGATCATGCTACACTGTGCCAAAACCCTCCCAAAACCACAAAGGTTTTGTCACGGGTTTCTGTCTCGTCTAAGCCCTTGATGTGGGGCAGGGCAGAGGGGTGGACCAAAAACGACCGTTATGTGAAGCGGCTTTAGGTTGAACGCCCGCGCCCCCACACAGCATCAATAGTACCCCCTCCAAAGTCCAGCAGTGAACGATAAGACGCCCTCAAGTGTGCTCTCACGCCTCCGCTTGCCGATTACGTACAAACGTGTTACAATACGGTTAATTGTACGGACACACGGCAATGAACAGTAATGGAGATAAAGAAATGGTTAGAAGCGAACGCTTTGAAATGCGCTTGGATAGCTCGCTCATGAATCAGATTGACGAATGGAGAGATCGTCAGTCTGACGTTCCGTCCCGCGCCGAGGCGGTGCGTCAGCTTTTGGAGTACGCGCTGTCGGGCTCCTTGAAAAAAGAAATTCAGCTCGACAAACCTCAACGCCTGATGGTCTGGCTCCTCACGGAGATGCTCAAAACCCATAAAGGCTATGGGGACAGACACGATATATCTCTCATCCAAAAGGCCATCTATGGCGGGCATCTGTGGGCGCTCGATTGGGAGCTGACAGGTCTCATGCACTCTCACACGGATAAGCCTGAGGATGTGAAATTCGTTGTCGATGTACTGGACATGTGGACATTCATCGAGCGCGCCTTTGACGAGCTATCGGACGCTGACAAGGCCAAGCTCGAACAGGAAGTCCCTTACATTGGCAAAGACCCAAAATTCATCGGTTTTGATGGCAACAATGAAACCGACTACATGGGGATCACCAATTTCCTTATCCATCAGATGGAGCGATTCACAAACTTCAAATCTCGTGAACTCAACTCACACATGCCGAAAGTCCATAGGTACGCAAAGATGTATCAGGTCTTTGAACCCATCCGCGCCAAGCTGGTTGGACGTGAAATGACCGTCGAAGAGATGATCGAAGTTCTCAAGAGGGATTAAAGCACTTAGCGCCGTTGGGGGCCGTCTGCCCCCCCCAAGCTATCCTTGGCCTCGTGAATAGACCCCAACGCCTGTCGAGTGTCAGCTATGCGCAGGAGCGGAGTTTGCAAAGCGTGGCGGAAGTTGGGTGGGCTGTTTCCCGACATCGGCCAAAGGGGGGGCGAAGTTTAAGCCGCTCGTTTCCTACGGATTCCAAGCGCTCGATCCGTTGCTCTGCGGGCGGAAGGGCCAATATTGGTGCTAGTCCCTGTGCGCCGTCCGATGATTAGTCCCTGCGGGGCTTGTCGATGGTCTGCCCCAAAATGCTTTGCCACGGGTTTTGTGGCCCCTTTGATTGCATAAGATCGCAGGCCACTATCCTTGGTTACGCGGTCTATTTTCACTGCCCCCGCAAGGCTGATATCGCCTGCAATGTAGTCGAGCCATTCATAAACCATACCATCAAAATGGTGCGCTCGTGATGGTGGGACGTGAAGATACCAATGCACATGCACGTTGTGGGGCAAGCCCTCGCCTATTTCTTCATAAGCAATATCGTCCCGCTCGTTCTCAAAGTAGTAGTAATAAGTTGGGTCACAGGGCTGCCCTTTTCCCTTCTGCGGTCGTTTGATCCACTTGTTGAAGTGGTTCATTCGCAACCGTCCAAAAGCGGACACTGCTTCCCACGGTGCAATGTTCGTCAGTGCGAAATTTATCGTCACAAAGGTGTTCAGGCCGAGGCCAATTTTTTCTGCCTGCTGGCGGGCATAGTAGAGCGTCTGTGCTCCCTTGTATCCGATGCAGGTGCTTCTGGGTGGGGGCATATCTTGTCCGAGTCGGGGGTAATATATACTAATAGTATGGTGTCCCCCTCTGATTGTCACGATCTGCCATGTTTAGAGGTATCTCTTTTCCCTGCTTTTCGGAGCCACCTTCGCTGAAACCGTCAGGAGCCGTGACAGGTTGGTTGCTTGGTTGTTCATCTAGTCGCTCCAAAAAGGACCGTTTTTCTCAGCCAACCCTGACTGAAGTTGTCCCAGCTGACGGGCTAGGAAAATATAGGACCTTCGCTACCGGTGCTGGGTAGTCGTTCGCATCTGCGGCGCGGTGGCGAAACTGCGAAGAACACTGATGGGTGTAGTAGTCACAATTCATGTAAACTTGCGCTGGCGCTACTGCTTAGGCTCAGCGCGCCATTATCGACTCATCGGGCTCCAGTGTGGCAAGCTTCTCCCCAGTCAGGGCAGCAGTGGAACTGCGTTCGCAAGCTCAGGCAGGCGAGCAAGCCAGGTAGCCCAACCACATCCTGCGAAGTCCTCAGTGCCCTCCATGGAGCGGCTTACGACGCCGACCACGTGCCCGTCACGGTTCAAAACCGGCCCTCCGCTCATTCCGCTTGGCCAGTGAGCCTCAACCTCAAATACGGGCGTCTGATTGGATCTGTCCCGACCGTTTGGATGCAAAGCTGTCACGGTGCCGTATGACGCGAACATCTCCTCTTCTAGCAGCGCTGCGACTTCCTGTCGCCCGCCTTGGATCAAGTCCAGCTTCGGAAATCCGATCGCCACAACCGTGTCGCCTACTTTCGGTGACGCGGCGCTCACCCGGAATGTGTGGAGTTCTTGCTTCAGTTCCTGCGTCCGTAGGACCGAGACGTCGGCCGTCTGGATATTCGCTTCGCCCCGCAGTTCCCGCATCGGGTCATCGCCTTCCTTCGTCGGCGAGTGAGCAGACAAGATCAGCGGGAAGAACTGGTGCGGTATATGGACCGTTCCGAAAACCACTCCTGGCGACAGAAACGCGATCAGTGACCGGTCGCCGGATGGACCGAAGGTCGGCGAAAGGCTGTTGGTATTCAGCCGGACGCAACTATCACGATATGAAGCGATGACGTGATCTGCGGTGAGGAGGATGCCTTTGGGTGAGACGCCGAAAGCGGTGCCCAGCCCCGTGAGCAAGCCGTCGTCCCGTGCTTCAAATAGTGGCACGACGGCCTTCCGCAGATTGAAGGGGTCTTGGACAAGAAAGAAACCATCTCTGGGACTGTCCCCCCACGGCGATAGGGCCCAGTCACCGCGCTCTCTCGCCTCGGCTTCCTGAGTTCTAACCGGAATCCAATCTACCACAAACCTTACCTCATTTCCCAATGCGAATGCCATCTTCGTCGATGCAGAAGCAGCTTTCAATGATGCTCCATCTTTCTGATGAGTTGCACCTGACCTCCAACCCGGGGCCAAGGGTCGGACACGTCGCTCCATCTGCGAAAGGGCTAGGCTCGCTGAGGAATGACTTCGATCAATGGGTGAAATTCTACAAGGGCAGCGGTCAAAGGACTGATGACGACCAAAAAAACCTGATCTGACTTCATCGGCAATCCTGCCTCACAGCTCCCATCCGAGATCCCTGTCGAGTTCGCGCTGCCGTTCCAGCTCAAGCTGTCGCTGCCGCCTGCGCTCTTCCTCCAGATCGTGCTCCTGCTTCTGACGCGGGCCGGACCTGTCGCGCTCAAGCACTTTCTTAAGCCGGTCGCGGATGGCGTCTCCCCCGGCCTCATGGACGGCTTCACCACCCCCCAGATCATGCCCCGCAATCCGCGCCAGGCGCTGCTTGACCTCGTCGGGGTCCAGCTCCTTCGCCTGCCGCCCTGCGACAGCGCGCAAGGCCGCCAGACCGGCGCTGACATGGCCCTGCCCCTCTTCCCGGGCCTCGGCGTAAGCCTCGCGCGCCAGTTCCAGCCGCTCACGCATCTCCGCAAACATCACCTTCGCCTGCCGAACCGCATGCACCCGCGCGCCCCGCTGGGTCAGCGGTTCGTACTCACGGCCCTCGGTCTCGGCGGCCCACTGCTCACGGCGCTCAATGGCATTGGCGGCGGGACCAAGCTTCAGCTCCGGCTCGCGGTTCAGCTCCTCGGCCTTCAACGTGTCGCCCAAAGACAACGCCTCCTCGCGCTGTGCCTCCAGTGACCGGTGATCAACGCGCTCCCCCTGCCCCGCCAGCTCAAGGGCATGGTTCTGCAGTTCAGCCCAATAGCCGCGCATGGTCTCGATTTCCGGCCCGCCGGTGCTGGCGGCATCGAGAATGCGGGTCTTGTCGGTCAGCCCCTCGGCGGACATGACGCGGGTGGTGGTCAGGATGTGGGCATGGTGATTACGCTGATCGCCCTCGCGGTGCGGCGCATGAATCGCCACGTCTGCAGCCACGCCATAACGCTCGACCAGCTGCGCGGCGAAGGCCCGCGCGATGTCGATCCGCGCCGCGTCCGATATCTCGGACGGCAAGGCCAGCTCCCATTCGCGGGCGGTCACCGAATTGGACCGGGTCTCGCGCGCCTCAGCGGCATTCCAGAGAGCGGCACGGTCCTGCGCCCAGCCGGGCGCACCATCGGGGGTAAGAATGAAGCAGGCCTCTACCCCGCGCTTGGCGGTGTAGTCGTGCATGCGCCCTTCCCGGTCGCACTCGATGACGGAGGCTGACCGATAGGCCGCCGCCGCCGTGGCCGACCGCCCGGCGCTGCGTTTGATCGTCTTGACCGAGAGATGGTAGCTGGCCATGCGCGCGCCCTACCGATCCGGTGACGGGCAAAGGCAGGCATACTGCCAGACAGGCAAACGGGCAGACAGGCAAACAGGCAGGCTGTCTGCTGGCCACCCGGTCAGGCAGGCCACCGTGCAAACGGGCAGACATGCAGCCACGCCGACAGGCGGGCGATCATGCTGCCGACGATGCGCACGGCCATCGCCAGGATGGGCCACAGTTTGCCGGACAAGCACCGCGCGGCAAACCCGATCCGGCAGCCGGTCCCGCTCTCGGGACAGGCGGAACCGGATCGCCCGCTGGCGCTGACGGCCTCGCAGAACCGCCCCGCTCAAGGGGCAGGTTCCTATGAGGGCGACAGCGTCAGCGGGGCGCAATCCAACCGCGCAGGTTGGCTTGGGAAGGTTTGGAAGGGGCAGAGCGCCCTTCCATGTCGATGCGCGTCGCATCGAAGGGGTTGGCCATCGGCTGGGGGGAACCCCCAAGAGGATCGCACGCAAATCTCGAAACCGAAGGTGAAGAGTTTGCATAAGTGCGCCCTTGTCCTTTACAGGCCCACGGGTACACGCTAGACGTGCAGGTAGCAAATCTATTCAGCCAGA
>NZ_JAVDWP010000029.1:0-12299 GCF_031457365.1 Pseudotabrizicola sp. 4114
AAACCTTGATGTCCATCAGATGCTCCTCTCTCCACCTATGTTCGCCACAGTAGCAGCGGTTTGGTGGGAAGGCAGTTCATCCCATTAGCTCAGACATCTTGAAGATAGAGTTGCTAAACAACTTGCGCATTTGCCTGAAATGCAGAATATCAGACATAAATATGGATGAAGCATAAATGCGTTGGAACCTCCGTCACGCGGTAGCCTTTAAAGCCGTCGCTGAGCACCTCAACTTCAGCAGGGCGGCCGCGCAATTGAACATCGCTCAACCGGCGATTAGCCGCACCGTGCGCGATCTTGAAGATATAATCGGCGTGGAGTTGTTGCGACGGACCACGCGCAGAGTTGAGCTCACCGAAGCAGGCCGGAATTTTTACCGCGATTTACGGAGTGTCTTGCACGATGCTGAGGCAGCAGAGCAGAATGCGCAGTTAATCGGCTCCGGCGCCAAGGCTAGACTTCGGCTTGGCTACACAACGATCAATGGGCACAGTTTGATGCCACAGCTCGTGAGGGAGGCCACCTTCCGCAACCCCAAATTGTGGTTCGAACCTATCTTCGCACCAGGCAGCATTCAGCGCGACATGCTGCTTGATAACCAGCTCGATTTCGCTCTGGTCGAAAACGCGTACCGCAGCGCTGCAATCAATACTATTCCCGTCATGGAAACCAGTCTCCATCTGGTGACTGCTAGGGGCCATCCCTTACAAGCAGCCTCGGAGGTCCGCTTCGAAGATCTCCTTGACTACCAATTCATCAGAGGAACCGAGCGGGATTGGCCGAACCTCACGCAATATGTCGCAGCGGCCTTCGCGGCCAATGGATTACGAGTGCCATCGGCGATTGAAGTGACCAGCTTAACCGGTATCCTTGGTCTCGTACAGGTGGGAATGGGTTATACAATATTCGCAGGAATACCGTGTTTTTGCCTTGGCGGCGAACTCTCATTCCGACCGCTGAATGACCAGTCGAAAAACCCGGTTGTGACTTATCTGGCTTGGCTCCGTGGCGACGAATCCCAAGCCGCGCATGCGTTCATCCAAGTAGTCCGGGAGCTCGCAGATCAAAGCCTGTCTGGTTCATTGAGCGATGATGCATGATTGCGGTGGTTTTCTAGCAACTGTGTCTAGTTGATCGGCTCGGCTTTCCAGGGGATGCCTGATTTGAGGATGGCGTTTGCGATGGTGGCGAGTCTGCGCGCCATGGCGACGATAACGAGCTTGTGCGGCTTGCGGCGTGTCTTGAGCCGCTGCGCGACCGGCTTTAGACCGGATTATGACAAGTGGCGGCAAGTGCGGCTTGGTACAGCACATGCCGCAGGGCTCGGCGTCCTCCGGCGATCGCACGCCTGCCTCGCATCGTTCCACTGTCGTGCGGGACAGGTGCAAGGCCGGTCACACCCATCCGGCTCCACCGCTTCCAGCGGTTGTAGAGTATCTTGGGCGGGCCGTAGGCCGAGGGTGCATGCTTCCACATCAACCCATTGCGCTGAATGAAGACTATCCCGCTCAGCACGCGCCCGTCATCAACCCGAGGCTTGCCCCGGGACTTCGGAAAGAACGGCCGCGACCGATCCATCTGCACGTCTGTAAGCCAGTAAAGTTCGCTCATGATCCCTCCCCAAGTTGGAAGTCTGAATCATGCAACCCGCCGTAACGGCCCGGTTGGCACCGCCTGCCTGATGGCAGGATGATCGCTTAGACGCGCGGCATCCTTCAGGCGGATGGTTACAAGGGCTATGCCAAACTTTACGATCCTGACCCCGACGGGACGCCCCGCCTGCGGGAGGCCGCTTGCTGGGCCCACCTGCGCCGCGACTTCCACGACGAATGGGACAAAACCAAGTCTGCGATCGCCCGCGAGGCGCTCGACCGCATCGGCACGCTCTATGACATCGAGCGGGAGATCACCGGTCGACCCGCCGACTTCCGCCTTGCCGCACGCTAGAAGCACAGCGTCCCGAAGGTCGCGGCCTTCTTCGCATGGGCAGAGAGCCAACTCGCGCTGATCCCCGGCAAGGGTGATCTGGCCAAAGCCTTCCGTTACGGGCTCAGCCGCAAGGACGCCTTCAGCCTGTTCCTGTCTGACGGTCGGGTCGCCATGGACAACAAAAACTGGGTCTTTGCCGGGGCGGACACCGGTGCCGAAACGCTGGCCCGCGCGATGACCATCATCGAGACCGCCAAGATGAACGGCCTCGACCCGCAGCCCTATCTCGCCAACATCCTGGCCCGCATCAACGATCACATGATCAACCGCCTTGATGACCTGCTGCCGTGGAACTGGTCGGCCCTCGCGACCCCAAATGCCGAGGCCACATAATGCCACAAGTCACACAGCTATGCGCCCTTAAGCGCGTTGCACAGATGCTGGGTGAGGACCTTGAAATGCTGGAAGCTATCGTCAGCAACGACGACGACCAAAGCTACGGAAACATCGTCAGCGTCGATACCGCCACCGAAGAGAACACCAAGTTTATCACCGCCCATGGCATTGAAGAACTGCGGGATATGCTGACCAGTGCAAGGCGATCCTCGGAGGACTGGCGCAACTTCCTCGAGGACTTCGTCAACGATCCCGACATCATCGCGCGCGTCAAGGAAAATGGACCGCGGTAGCAATCGGGCGGTTACAACCGGACATCGATCAAGCAGATTTATAGGTCCTGAGGCTGGAGCCAAAGCTTCAGCTCATTAATGCTATATGGTTATCAAAAGTGGATTTGTTTGATATTTTACTGCGCCTAACGATCAACCTAGTCTTCTAGCAATTCAAAAAGTAGTGCCGACTATGGCGCTTTTGATATGCGAGGCAGGGATGAGGAAACTCAATTTTTCAACAGCAGGCGCTTCAGAAATCGTTAACGCCTACCGCAGCGGCAGGCTTTGTCCCGTAGCTTTTGTGACCCATCTGCTTGAGGAGATCAAACGGCGTCCACAGGCGAATACCTTCTTGGAAATAACTGAGGATCGGGCATTGTCGGAAGCTCGGGCTGCAAAAGAGCGGTATGATGCAGGCGCTCCGCTGTCGTGCCTTGATGGTGTGCCGGTTGGCTGGAAAGACAATATTGACGTTGCCGGTGCCCACACGCGCGGAGCGTCCCTAGTGGTGGCGAGTGGATGTCAAAGTGCTGATGCAGAATGCGTCGCAAATGCTGCGCGCGTCGGCATCATTACTCTTGGAAAGCTCAATATGACTGAACTTGCCTATTCGGGCTTGGGCTTGAACCCGCATTTCGGAACGCCGATCAATCATCTGGCACCAGCCCAAGGGCTCGTGCCTGGCGGGTCGTCATCAGGATCGGGCGTGGCTGTGGGGGCTGGCTTTGTTCCGATCGCAGTCGGCACCGATACAGGTGGCTCGATCCGAATTCCGGCGGCTTTTAATGGCGTATTCGGGTATAAGTCAAGTGAGGGGCGCATTCCAACGCGAGGTCTGTTACCGCTTTCGGCGACGCTCGACACCATTGGCGTGATCGCGACATCAGTTGAAGACTGCGTGGCCATGGAATACGCTCTGCGCGGTAAATGTCCCAGCGAAATCCCTGCGCCAAGTCAGGTGTCAGAACTTCGGCTTATCGTGCCCGAGGATATTGACCTATCGGATTGCGACTCTTCAAACATGGCGGCTTATGAGGCTGCTATTGCTCATCTGCAAGCAAGCGGCGCGACGATTCAGCGCCGAAAAATTCCAGCTTTTGGTGAAGCCATGGCGGTCATTCGGCGCCACGGCACTATAACCGCCGCCGAAGCCTACTTTGAATTCCATCGCACGGTCGACGGACCAGAAGCAGAGCGCATGGACCCCCGCGTGTTAAAACGAATTCTTGGTGGTAAAGCGATGAGCTCCTTCGATTTAATTTACCTGCAACGTGCAAAAAAGCGGCTGCGTAGCGCTTTGAAAAGCCAGTTGGATGGCGGAATTCTATTGCTGCCGACGACGCTCGACCTGCCGCCTAAGATTGTAGATGTCGACGCAGACCCTGAGCTGTTCCACCGGATCAATGAAAAGGTGCTTCGCCTTACGTCCGTCGGCAACATGCTCGGCATGTGCGGCATTGCTATTCCTACGGGCTATTCGGCAGATCAGCGGCCGACAAGCCTTACGATGAACGCGTGCGAAATGCAGGACGAATCCCTGATCGCGCAGGCCAGAAGCGTCGTCAAAATTCTGGCTGGGGTGTCTCAGCCCTCGCCCGTGCAATAGGTCTGAAATCAAAAGAAAGGATCTCCTCACGCGCAAAACCAGGCATCTTGCGACATCGAAAATACAATAGCCACTCTCGCAAGGCGCAGAATAACCAGACGCCATAATTCTTCATAACAGGGAGAACAGAAGTGACGATCGCAAAAAAACTGACCTGGGCGACAATCCTAATTGCCTTACTCGTAACATGGCTGCCCTGCTTTAATATCCTAAACAGTCCAATCTTCATTGGCCCCTTTCCCCAGCCGCTGGCCGTGACCTTGTTGGCGAACGTCGTTCTGACGGCCTGTGTCTTTGTTCTCTATCGGCTTTACTTCCGCCCTGTAATAGCGCGGGAACGAGCCGAGAGTGCAAAACTTAACTGATGGGAAGGAGTTGGAAATGCAGAATATAATGACTTACCTGATCCTTGCTGCCTTTCTTGGCGGATTGGTGCTTGTATCCTATCAATCAAGACGGTCTGGCCCTACGGGCGGCAGCGAAGCCGAGAATTTCCTTCTCGGCGGCCGCTCGATCGGCACTATCCTTCTGCTTCTTTCCATGGGCGCGACCTATTTCTCGACCTGGACATTGCTGGGGGCATTGGGATCTTATTTCCGCAGCGGAGTATGGTTCGCAGGATTTACCGTTTGGACCATCTTTCACGCCATTTTCATCTGGCTATTTGGCGTGCGAATTTGGCTGGCGGGTAAAAAATACGGCTTCGTCACGCCCGCTCAGATGATTGAAGACTATTATTCCAGCCGCCGCTTGCGGTTGGTCGTCGCAATCGTCGGTATTTTTGCTTTGGTGCCCGTGATGCTGATCCAGATCACAGGGGCCGCAATGGCGCTTGAAAGTCTGACCAATGGCGCACTCCCCTATTGGGCTGGCGTTATAATTATGTCGGCCTTTGTAAGCTTTATCGTGCTTTGGGCCGGCTTTCGTGGCACGGCATGGAGCGACGCATTGATGGGCGTCCTATTTGCAGCGGTCATGATCGGGTCCTGCATCTTCGTCTTCTCTATTGCAGGCGGCACCAATTTGTTCCGTGAGGCGTCGAAAGTTGCCCCGGAGCTTCTCGTCAATCGCGGCAATCCTATGCAAATGCTTGATCTGTGGCTTTCAATTGGCTTTGGCGCATGGGTTCTGCCTCACATGTGGCAGAAGTTCTACTCTGCCTCTTCGGCGGAAGCGCTCGGGAAAGTCATGTTAGCGACGCCTTTCTGGAATTCATGGATGATGGCATTTATTCCATTGGTCATCGGGATTGCCGCGGTTATTCCGGGAGTTGTCCCTGGCCTGACGACACAAACCAGCGACACAATCTTGCCGCAGCTTTTTGCCCACCACACACCGATGCTGGGCGCTCTGGTTGTTGCGGGCATTCTTGCGGCTGCGATTTCCACTGTGAACAGCCAACTCCTGTCTTCGGCCAGCCTTGTCGCCTATGACCTGATCGGCGTGTTTCACGGCAAAGATCCGTCGCCGCATAGGATTACAGTCATCACCCGCGTCGTTGTGGTGGTTTTGACGGCATGTTTGTTGGTGCTCGGCTTAACCTCGGTTGGCAAAGGTTTCCTCGTACCCGTGGCTGCCCTTGGCTTCGGGCTTGGCCTACAACTGGTCCCATCGGCGCTTGGCGCTCTTCATCTGAGGGGGATTACGGAGCAAGGGGCCTTCTGGGGCATGGTTATCGGCACCGTCGCTATGGTCGCCCTTAAACTCTATCCCGATCTTGTCCCCCTCAGCCCGGCAATCGGAGGTTTGGCGGTCAATGGCCTCGTGACAGCGATCTTGAGCGCGTTCACGCCCAAAGTGTCCGCGCAGTCTTATGAGCGCTACCATGGACTTTACCGTGAATACTTCTCCAATGAGCAAAGCAGTCACGCGGATTTGCAGGTGCGCCGGGCTCAGGCCTAAGATCTCAGCCTGAGGCAAGGGTATATGAAAAACTTGGACGCAGTTCACGATTGCGTCCAAGGTCAGAAATCGGTGAAATGAAGTTTTGCCCGCCGATACAGCAGCAAAGGGAAGAATGTCATGGGCGACCACGATCACCATCACGATCACCACACAAGCAATCTTGATGATATGACTGCCCGCGTCATGGCCCTTGAAACCATTCTGACGCAAAAGGGTCTGGTTGACCCCGGCGCGCTTGACGTGATCATCGAAACCTATGAATCGAACGTGGGGCCGCGGAATGGAGCCCGTGTTGTGGCCAAGTCATGGGTTGATCCTGAATATCAAGCCTGGCTTCGTCGTGATGCCACTGCTGCCATCGGATCACTTGGATTCACCGGCCGCCAGGGGGAACACATGAATGCCGTTTTCAATACGCCAACGCGCCACAACGTCGTCGTCTGCACTTTGTGCTCGTGTTATCCTTGGCCGGTTCTTGGTTTGCCACCTGTCTGGTATAAATCGGCACCTTATCGCGCCCGCGTGGTGATCGAGCCGCGCGCTGTGCTGGCCGAGTTTGGTACGCTGCTGCCGGATGATGTTGAAATTCGGGTATGGGATTCGACTGCGGAAGAGCGCTATCTGATCAT
Organism: Pseudotabrizicola sp. 4114; assembly: GCF_031457365.1. NCBI lineage: Bacteria > Pseudomonadati > Pseudomonadota > Alphaproteobacteria > Rhodobacterales > Paracoccaceae > Pseudotabrizicola > Pseudotabrizicola sp. 4114. The sequence continues at coordinate 6,741 of NZ_JAVDWP010000029.1, forward strand.
TCCTGAGCGGCCGGCCGGAACAGAAAGCATGACCGAAGAGGAACTGGCCAAACTTGTAACTCGCGATTCAATGATCGGCACCGGATTGGCGTTGACGCCAGAGGCGCGCCAGATCGGGCAGCAGCCATGAACGGCCCGCAGGATCTGGGCGGGCGCGACGGCTTTGGCCCTGTGGCTCTTGAAAGCGATGAACTGCACTTTCATGCGCCATGGGAACGCCGGGCCTTCGGTGTGACCTTGGCTGCAGGCACCATGGGTGCATGGACTCTGGATGAGACTCGGTTTGCCCGGGAGGATTGCAATCCCGTCTATTACTATACGGCTGGCTATTACGGACTCTGGATCAACGCGCTGGAGACGCTTCTTATCAAGAAGCAACTTGTTACACGTCAGGAGCTTGCAACTGGAACTGCTGAAAGCGGCCCGGTGCCTAAGGTGAAGCGCGTACTCAAAGCAGGTGATGCCGCTGCGGTCTTCGCGCGCGGCAATCCTGTTGATCGTGATCCGGGTGGCTTGCGTCCGAAATTCGCACCGGACGAGATGGTCCGCACCAAAAACCTCAACCCACGAGGCCATACTCGTCTGCCCAATTATGCGCGCGACAAAGTTGGGCATATTGAGGCGGTACGGGGCTATCACGTCTATGCAGATAGCAGTGCATCTGGCGACCACGAGACGGCTCATTGGCTTTATACGGTTCGCTTTGATGCACAGACGTTGTGGGGTGATCGAGCCGAGCCTAGCGTAAGCCTATCCATTGATGCTTGGGAGCCCTATCTCACCAATGTCTGAGTCTGTCCTAACACTCCCGCAGGAGTTGCGTGCCAACACAATGCGCATTCCACTCGGTTCAAACGACGAGCCGATCTTTCACGCCCCCTGGCAAGCGCGGCTTTTTGCTTTAACAGTCATGCTTGTCCAGCGAGGTCTGTTCACTTGGCCGGACTGGACCAAAGCGCTGTCGGCCAAATGCACGCCTGATGAGCTGATCCGGGACTCACCGGGAAGTAGCGAAACTCATGCAGAAAGTTATTACATGGCATGGTCACACGCCTTGTCTGAACTTCTCGTCGAGCGCGGCGTGACCGATCTGTCGGACGTCATGGACTGCGCTGAAGCTTGGCAGCGTGCGGCGATGAACACGCCACATGGATCGCCGATCGAGTTGTAACTCGCTTTCCCCCTTGAAAGGCCATTGTAGGCACTCGGCGCGTGTTGCATGTCTTCAGGGTGTGCAAAGGCACCATGAAGGGCGGTGTGGAGTTTACGCGCATGGGCGCGGTGTGTTGCGGCATGTCATGAAGGGCAAGCAGTGGATATCCGTCAGCTGAAATATTTCATTGCAATTGCCGAGGCAGGATCGCTGTCGCTTGCCGCGCGGCAGTTGAACATAGCCCAACCTTCCCTGTCACAACATCTTGCAAACATGGAGAAGGAGTTGAACGTACGGCTCGTCGCACGTTCTTCACGTGGGTCCACCCTGACCGCGGAAGGGCGTGTGCTGTTGCGCCATGCCATCGAAATCTCGGCAAGCCTGGCGGCCTGTACGGCGACCATGCGCGATCTGTCAGCCGAGATTTCAGGGACGGTCCGCTTTGGTATGCCACCCTCGGTATGTATGGTGATGGCGGTGCCGCTGGCTGAAACGGTAAGGATTGAATTGCCGGATGTGCGGCTGAGAGTCAGCGAGGCGATGAGCGGTTTCATTAAGTATTGGGTGGACAACTATACGGTCGATGTCGGGTTTCTCTATGATCTGAGCGGGATTGAGCATTTCGAATATATCCATGTTCTGAACGAACAGCTTTATTTCTTTTCCGCTCCTGACAGTTGGCCCCTAGAAACGACCCCCGGCACTCCCGTCCCCCTGCGCGAACTTGTCGGGATCGAACTCGTCCTGCCCAGTGAGCCGCACGGCTTGAGACGGATCATCGAAAAGGCCGCAGCCGAGGCAGATGTCAGGCTGAATGTGGTGACGGAACTGGACGCCTTGACCCAGATCAAGGAACTGGTGGCGCGGGGATCGAGCTATTCAATCTTCGCGCCGGCGGCTTGCCACGACTATGTGATGTCTGGCCGCATCATCAAGACACCGATCATCGATCCAGTTATTTCGCGGCCCGTCTACCTGGTCCGAAACAGCCGAGCAGTCCAGACACGCGCCACTTTCGCTGTCGAGAAAGTGAACCTGAAGGTCGCTGCGGAAATGGTTAAACGCGGGATTTGGGAAAGCAATCTGGTCTGGAAAGAGTCCTGACCATTGCCTACTTTGACATTTTGAAAGCCTCTTTGTTAGGCTCCAGACTTCGGAAACGGATCTGGGCAGTCAGCTGTTTTTCTCATACGAGGCTGGCCGCAGTGTAAGCGGTGTCCCGATCCCACCGTGACGGCGTAGTTCCATGGGAGAAGGTCGTCGATCTGGCTTTGTTTGTGGCCGTTGACGATGGAGGTGAGCGTGTTTGCCAGCCAAGCGTGTGGATCGACGCCGTTCATCTTGCAGGTCTCGATGAGCGAGGCGATGACGGCCCAGTTTTCGGCTCCGGCATCATGGCCCGCGAAAAGGGCGTTCTTTCGGTTCAAGGCGATGGGGCGGATGGTGCGTTCGACGGTGTTGTTGTCGATCTCGACGCGGCCATCGGTGAGGAAGCGGCCGAGGCCATCGCGATATTTTGCGATGTAGGCCAGCGCCTCGCCCAATGGTGATTTGGCCGAAGCGCGGGCGCGGTGGTGAATCAGCCAGTCGTCGATGCGGGTGAGGATTGGGGCAGAGCGGTTCTGTCGTGCAGCCAATCGGGCAGCGGGTTCGCTTCCGCGGATATCGGCCTCGATGGCATAGAGATCGCGGATGAGGGCTACCCCCTCGTCGGCAATCGGCGCGGGCCCGGTGCGGGTGATCTCGATCAGCTTGCGGCGGGCATGGGCCCAGCAATAGGCAAGCTGGATGCCGGGGCCGACGCGGTCCGGCGCAATCAGGCGGTTGTATCCGGCATAGCCATCGACCTGCAGGATGCCGCCAAAGCCCTGCAATATCCGTTCGGCATGCTGTCCGCCCCGACCGGAGGCGTAGGTGAAGACCACACCCGGTGGAGACGTGCCGCCCCAGGGCCGGTCATCTCGGGCCAAGGCCCAGAAGTATCCGGTCTTGGTCCTTCTGGCCCCCGGGTCGAGGACCGGGGCGCGGGTCTCGTCCATGAAGAGCTTGGTTGACCGCTTCAGATCAGCCATCAGCGCGTCATGGACGGGGCGGAGTTCGAAGGCGGCGCGGCCAACCCAATCGGCAAGGGTGGAACGGTCGAGGTCGACGCCCTGGCGGCTGTAGATCTGGGCCTGACGGTAAAGCGGCAAGTGATCTGCGTATTTGCTGACCAGCACATGGGCGACCGTCGCCTCGGTCGGCATGCCGCCCGGGATCAGCCGCGCAGGGGCCGGAGCCTGAACCACACCATCCGTGCAGGATCGGCAGGCATATTTGGGGCGGCGGGTGACGATGACGCGGAACTGGGCGGGCACGATGTCCAGCCGTTCCGACACATCTTCCCCGATGCAATGCAGACAGCCGCCGCAGGTGCAGGTGAGGCTTTCCGGCTCGATAAGCTCTTCGACGCGCGGCAGGTGTTTGGGAAGCAATCCACGGTTGGTGGCACGCGGTTTGGCCGTGCGTTTGGCCGCCCGATCCTCGGCATCCTCCTCGGCATGAATGACCGCCATGGCGGTTTCGAGATCCTCCAGCGCCAGTTCGAACTGGTCCGGATCGCTCTTCTCAGACCGCCGTCCGAAGGCCGCTTGCTTGAAGGCCGCGACCAGCTTTTCAAGGCGTTCAATCCGCTCGTCCTTGCGAAGGCTGCGCGCCTCCGCGGCGATCAGCATCGCCTTCAGCGCAGTAATTTCCCCAAGAAGATCAGCGGTATTCGGCATGGCCGGTCTTTACCAAACCGCCACTGGCTACGCCTCTGGAAAGCACCGGCTGAGTCATCCTGCCGCAGCCTGCACCGTTCACTCCACGGCTTCGGGAGCCTTCGCCTCGATGGCCCGAACCCGCCGCCAGTCGAGCCCCGCAAACAGTGCCTCGAACTGCGCATGGTTTATCAGCATCAACCCGTCCGTCACGGCGGGCCAGGTAAACGTATGCTCTTCCAGCCGCTTGTAGGCCATCACCAGCCCGGTGCCGTCCCAATACAAGAGCTTCAGGCGATCCGCTTTCTTGGCCCGAAACACGAAGACCGTTCCGGTGAACGGATCCTTGCGCAACTCGTTCTTCACCATCGCGGCCAAGCTGTCATGGCCCTTCCGGAAGTCGATGGGCTTGGTTGCCACCATGACCCGCACTCGGTTCGAGGGAAAGATCACGCGCAGACTCGCAGCGCGATCACCAGTTCTGCAACCCGAGCCGCAGGCGTGGCAGCATCAAGTCCCACCATCACGGAGCCAATGACCAGATCAATTGTGCCAGTCACGATGGGCGGCTCTGACGTCTGTGTCACGACCACCGGCGCTGTGAACTCCGCCCCAGCCACCTCCGACACAACCAGCTTGCCCATGCGCGCCAGCGTGCGCCACGACGACAGATGGTTTGCCTTCACCCCGTGCCGCCGCGCCACCTCGTTCACCGTGACACCCGGAACCAGTGTCTCGGCCACCATCCGACCCTTTGCCTCATCCGACCATCGCCGCTTCGCTGCCGGAACCGCCAGCAACTCCACAAACCCAACGGCCTCCATACTGCGCTCCCGATGGACTCCCACTGACACCTCCCGTGCAAATCTCCGCACGGGCCGCATCGCAGCTTATGGATTCAGCAGGAAGGTGGGGTCAGGACAGCGCTTACGGGGGTGCCAGCGACGGGGCCGTTGCATGGTGCCACCCGGTGACGAGCGCGGCCGAGGCCCGCAGCGTGGTGACCGAGGCGAGCCAGCTGCGCGCGCTGGCGGGCCGCGCATCCGCCTGGGGCGAGCCCGATCTGGCGCTGCAATTGCGCCACCGTGCTGATGTTCTCGACGCGCGGCTCGTCGACCCGCTCTGGCGCGCCTTTGTCGCGCGGGCGCTGCAGGTCGCAGCGTGAGCCCGAGAGACAGAGGAGGGCAGGGGGATTTGGAGCTTTGCCGGGGGAGAGAGATCGCCCGGACCGGCTCCGATCCTTTCCCTCTACCGGAGATTGCAGATGCCCACCCTTGCGCCGCCGATGCCGCCCTCCACCGTCGATATGGGCTCAATCTTCGCCGCGCATGCTGAACGCGCGGCCCTGATCGAAGCGCTGCGCCCCGGCAACAAAGACCGCCTCTTCGACGGCCTCATGGCCGCCGGCATCACCCATGTCACCGTGACATTCGACGGCGCCGGTGACAGCGGTCAGATCGAAAGCATCGGTGCTTGGTCCGGCGAGACAGCCGTCGACTTCCCCCCGACCGAGATCGAATATGCAGCGCTGACCTGGGACGACCCCGAAGTCGAGATGCGGCAGCTCTCGCTAGGCTCAAGACCCATTGATCTGCTTGAGGCTGCCGTCGCTGCGTGATTCAAGACCCTGAACTGTCGGGGGGCATGATGAGCAATCTATTCTGG
>NZ_JAVDWP010000030.1:0-11648 GCF_031457365.1 Pseudotabrizicola sp. 4114
TGGTGCTCCACGACCAGTCCCCCGCAAACTCAGTTGCAGGACGACATGCCCGAAGTCACTTCATGCCGAAACCACGGGGCTGGCGCACCGCTTACTCTAAATGCCGAAATGGTCCTGAAAATCTCTTCTCGGGATTTGCGATGGGCAAGACGTGATTTCAGAAGGTTCTGAGCTGTGCTGATGTTGTCTGCATCGGAGAGCAAGGCCCTGCCAGTTGCACGACCGTGCAGGTTCATTTGCTCCTCGATTGCCATGGATCGGTTCTGCACGATATGAAACCGGTCGGCGACCTGTTCCGCCTGCGGCGCTCCATGTCGGGCGGCTTGGGCGTAGAGACCGCAGCGATCCCGGCTTATGACCTCCACTTCGGGATGATGCCTCAGCCAATCCGTGCATGTGACGACATCACGATCTTCGAGAACATAGATGACGTCGCGACGCTCGAGGTCGACAATGATCGTCCCGTAGGTCTGCGACTTCCGCCAACTCCAATCATCGATCCCGATGATCCGCGCGCATGGGGGACAAACTTGTGCCGCGCGCAGCAGTTGTCGGAGAATGGTATCGTCGCTGACCCGGATACCCAGCCGCCGCAATAGCCGTTCAGCAGGGCTGCCGCCAGCGGCATGCGCCATATGGCTCAAGAGCTGCGCCTGTCGAGACGTCCGGCGCGCATAAGGGGTCGCCACCGCCGCCTCGCGATCGGAGAACGTGCGGCGGCGACAATCCGAGTTAAAACATCGCCATCGACAAACCCTGAGCTCGATCCAAACCCCTTGGCCCTCAGCGGGAAAGTCCTCAATCCGCCGGCGCCTCCAACCATGTCGTTGTCTTGAGGGCGTCCCGCACTCAGGGCAGATGCCATTCGGAACCAGTCTGCCAGATACAACCCATGCACCCGTCTCAGACTGGCGGACCTCACCAACCTCCACGCTGGCGGTTGGAGCCCAATGCTTCTTCGATACCACGGCCTGATCCCCTCAATCTGTGAAGCTCGGTCAGACCGTGACACACAAATTGAGGATGACCCGATTTAAGGGCAACGCGACACATCCCAACTCGACGAGCTGGCGATGCAGGCCATAGCCGCAAGGCCCCCCCTCATAGCAGAAATGCAGCGCGCTCCTCCAACAGCCAGCTTCTAGACCAACGCGCGGATATGATCCGGGCGATGGAGAACCGATCCCCAGTGCCGAACCTCGCCGCCGCGCTCGCCCTGCGCAATCGCAACCGAAATTGTCGCCTTGTGGACATCCAGCCCGATGAACATACTATCCTGCATGGGGTCTCTCCCCTATTCTCGAGGCCTTGCGCCAGCCAATCTGGCGCAGCCCTCGGACGGAGAATGCCGCGGGAGAGGCCACAGACCCAGTCAGCTCACTGCGCGATCATGGGGTCTAAAGGAAGGGATCGCACCATCAAACCGTTGGATCAAACTCCTGGATCGCAAGATCGGGGTGGATTACGATCGGCAGTTTAAGCGAGGACCCCGCGTCGTATTACCCTCTGCGCCAACGCGCGGGTCCGCTATGATGGATCGACTGCCCCCGGCTGTCAACGGCAACGGTGACGGGCATATCTTCGACCTCGATCTCGTAGATTGCTTCCATCCCGAGTTCGAGGTAGGCAACGGGTTTCGCCCGCTTGATCGCCTTGGACACGAGGTAGGCTGCACCGCCAACCGCAATCAGATAGACCGCACCATGTTCGCGGATCGCGGCAATAGCCTCCGGCCCGCGCTCGGCCTTTCCAATCATTATTTTGAGACCGGACGCTGCAAGCAACGGCGCGGTAAACTTGTCCATTCTGGTAGACGTCGTGGGGCCGGCGGGCCCGATGACCTCGTCGCCCACAGGATCCACGGGACCGACATAATAGATGGCCCGCCCTCGTAAATCGACGGGCAGCGGCTCACCTTTCGCCAGGCCTTCAATCATGCGTCGATGGGCGGCATCTCGTCCGGTGTAAAGCCGCCCGGATAACAGCAGTGTATCTCCTGGCGAGAACGAAGCAAGCATCGCTTCATCCAGCGCGTCCAGGTCGACACGGCGTCCGGTGACTGCGCAATCGCCCAAATCGGGCCAGAGTGACAGATCAGGTGGCGTGAAGGTCGCAGGATCAGACCCGTCTAACGTAAAATGCAGATGCCGAGTTGCCGCACAGTTCGGGATCAACGCTACAGGAAGTGAAGCGGCGTGGGTCGGAAAACTGAGCACCTTCACATCCAGAACTGCCGTTAATCCGCCAAGTCCCTGTGCCCCTATCCCCAGCGCATTGAGCCTGTGGTAAAGCTCCAACCTCAACCGGTCCTCGGCCGTCTCGGCCCCGCGTCTGCGCAACTCGCTGATATCGATGGGAAGGTTGAGCGCACGCTTCGCCATTGCCATCGCCTTGTCCACGCTGCCGCCGACACCCAATCCGATCATACCCGGAGGGCACCAGCCGGCACCCAGTTTCGCGACCGTATCGACGACCCAATCGGCCACGGAATCTGATGGGTTTAGAACGGCCAACTTAGCCTTGTTTTCGGATCCGCCACCTTTGGCCGACACGGAAACGGATACGCTTTCGCCTGCGACGAATTCCGTCTGGATCATCGCAGGTGTGTTGTCGCGGGTGTTCCGCCGTGCTCCCAACGGGTCGGTGACAATAGAGGCCCGCAGCGGGTTCACGGACAGTGCATAGGCGCGGCGCGTTGCCTCATCGATGAGGTCCTGAGGGGTGCGGGTCCAGCCCAGCGGAGCTTGCACGCCGATGTCAAGAAAGACGTTCACACTTCCAGTGTCCTGACATATCGGACGCTGCCCAATGGCGGCCATTCGGGAATTCATCAGGATCTGACGAATCGCGTTGCGAGCACTCTCGCTTTCCTCGAGCTCGTAGGCCTCGGCCATTGCAGAAATGAAGTCGGGCGGATGGTAGTAAGAAATGTATTGCAGCGCCTCGGCAACACTGTCGATCAGGTGGTCATCAGTGATACGGGGCTTAGTCATGCGGCAACCCGTGCCAAGATCGCACGCGCACGGGCGATGACCGGTGCGTCGACCATCTGTCCATCCATCTTGACCGCCGCCGTGCTGCCCTCCGTGACCGCGATCACTCGCGTCGCCCATTCTCGTTCGGTGTCGGTCGGGGCAAAGCCGCGGCGGGCAGTTTCGAGCTGCGCGGGGTGAATCAACAGCTTGCCACCCATGCCCATGGCAACACTGTGGCGACAGTCCTGTAGGATCTTGTCCACGTCGTTTACTTCCACCGTTACTCCGTCCCAAGGGGCAGCCTGACCCGCGAGTCGCGCCGCCAGAACAAGCACGGCGCGCGCATGGAGTAAGGGTGTCTGTTCGTGGGCTAAGCCAAGATCAGCGGCAAAGTCGATGGATCCGAAGGCCAACCTCGCACAGGCAGCGGCGATAGCATCGGCGTGAAAAAGACCTAGAGCGGTCTCCACTAGACCGACGACAGGCAGCCCTGTCCGGTCCGAAAGGGCGGCGCAGACGTCTGGATTCTCAGCTTTGGGCAGCATGAGCGCCGTCAGCCGCAGATCACGACAGGCGGCTATGTCAGCCTCGAACCAAGGGCTGTCCGCTGCGTTGATGCGCACCAAGGTAGGGACGTGTTGGTCGCGGGGCAAATCCTCCACTAAAGCGGCGCGGGCCGCATCCTTGTCCTGGTGAGTGACCGCATCTTCCAAATCGACGATGATGGCATCTGCGCCAGTAGTGGCGGCCTTGGCGTATAGGTCCATCCGGCTGGCTGGCACAAACAGAGGCAAGGTGACCTGATCAAGATTCATGAAGTGGTACTTTCGTGGGCCCTGCTTATCTGAAGCTCCCATCAGTCTAGCAGGTGGCAGAACGGAGTTGATATAGCGAATTCTTATGGCACTCAAAGGTGAAACTTATTTCCGTTTCCGACCCCTTCATGCAAATTGATCAGGCAGCCACGTCAAAAGGAGAAGCGATGTCTGATGATCTCAATGGGCTCTTCGTGGTATCGTTGGAGCATGCCGTCGCCGCGCCTTACCTATCGGGCCGACTCGCAGAAGCTGGTGCCCGCGTCGTCAAAATCGAGAGGCAAGAGGGCGACTTTGCCCGCAATTATGACCACCTCGTGCATGGCGAAAGTGCCTATTTTGTCTGGCTAAATCGCGGCAAGGAGTCTGTCATCCTGGATCTGCGCAAGGATGCAGACAAGGCAATAATGGAAAAGATGCTGGAGATCGCAGATGTTTTTATTCAGAATCTTGCTCCCGGCGCGATCACGCGTCTAGGTTTTGATCCGGCGCGTCTACGGGCGAAGAACGAGCGTTTGATCACAGTATCAATTTCCGGCTACGGTGAGGACGGCAATTTCGCGTCACGCAAAGCATATGATCTGTTGGTCCAGGCTGAAAGCGGGCTGTCGTCAATCACCGGAAATTCCGCAGGGTCGGCGCGTGTCGGTGTGTCCGTATGCGATATTGCATGCGGGATGACCGCTCATCAGGCCGTATTGCAGGCGCTTTACGCCCGCCACACTACCGGGAAGGGACGACACATAGCGGTGAGCCTATTCCATTCTCTGACGGACTGGATGAACGTCCCATATCTTCAGTTCGTCTACGGTGGTAAATCCCCAGACCGCAACGGATTGAGTCATCCAACTATTGCGCCTTATGGTGCCTTTGCCTGCGCCGAAGGAAAAGAAGTCTTGTTCTCGATACAGAACGAAAGGGAATGGGTGCGGTTCTGCGATCAGATCCTCGGAGACGCGGCCATTGCTGAAGATCTGCGGTTCGACAGCAATTCAAACCGTGTTGCCAACCGCCCGGCATTGGACGAGTTGATATTGCAAGCCTTCGCTAATGTGCCCCGAGACACCATGGCTGACCGCCTGGAAGCTGCAGGCATTGCCAATGGGCGCGTCAACTCGATGAACGATTTAGCCCAGCATCCGCAGAACCGCTTTGTTGAGATCAATACGCCTACGGGTCCGGTTCGCCTTTTGTCGCCCGGTGCCGTCGTCGACGGTGAAATTCCAGTATTCGGCCCCGTACCCGCTCTCGACGCGGATGGAGAGAGGGTGCGCAAGGAGTTCGGATCCTCGGATGATTGGCCGAGAGCGGCATCGATGTTGTGACCGCCCCTCCGACGGCAACTATTTGCCAAGGTGGGTCTGCAACGATCCACAAAGGCGAGCGGTCATGTCAGAGATTATCATGATCGGGCTCGACCTGGCGGAAAAAAGAATTTGAGGCGCAAGAAGCTGCGGCGGAAGCAGGTGTTGGACTTTTTCGGTCGGCTTCCCTCCTGCGTTGTCGCAATGGAAGCCTGCGGCGGTGCGCACTTCTGGGGCCGCGAGATCGGAAGGTTGGGCCTTGAAGTGTAGCTGATCCCACCGGCATAGGTGAAGCCCCTCGTGAAGCGGCAAAAGTATGACGCAGGCGACGCGGAAGGAGTCTGCGAAGCAGCCACGCGCCCGTGACACTTCGCAAGGCGCGCGACTTCGCCGCGCGGCTCGGCCTCACGCCCCTAGAACATTTCACTGGGGGAAAGCAGCGCCTCGTAGCCATGACGAAGATGGGCGAGCGTGCCCTGAGGCGGCTGCTGATCATCGGGGCCAACAGTGTCATCATAAAACGACATGCCCATGCCAGCGCTCGACCGGTCACTTGGCTGGACGGCATGCTGATGCGCAAGCCACCGTACTGGTGCGGGTGGCGATCGACACTGCGCTGCCATCGGCTTGCAGGCCCTCCTGAAGGCCCTTGAACTGGGTCGCAAATTGCTCGCGGTTATCGAGCGGTTTGGCGCGCAGAGAATTCTGCATGGCCCGCTTCGCGACCTCTTTCCAACCCTCGATTTCTGAAGGTGTCAGATTGAACGACCGGCTCGCCTCCGCCACCGTCGCTTTGCCCTGAATCATCTCAATGACGAGCGCCGCTTTGCGCCTCGCCACTTCCGATCTAGCGGTGCTGGTGGTGAAACAGGTGCCGCGATCGTCATCGAGGCCAGAGTTTTTCAGCGGTCCGTTAAAAATCACTTTGATCATCAAGCGGAACTCGATGGCGGCATCAAGAATGCTGCGGGGCGACCAGGGCTGCCGTCAGGCAGCGCAAGCCAGGCGACTTCTTTGCCCAGCCAGATCACAAGTGACCCGCCCCTGCGGAGCGAAGAGGTGTAGCTGGACCAATTCGTTGTGCGTTATCGGGCGGGTGATGGCTTGGCTATACGATACTCTAACCACATGTATTCACGATGTATTCTAGGCGGTCAGTGTCCGCAACAACGCCTCTGGGGGCGTAGGACACTGCAAGTTGGCAGCGTGAATGCGTTAGGGTTCAAGAATTCATAATGAAAGCGTATGAATAATTGCCGAAATTGGCATTTCACTTTCGAATAGTTTGAAAGGAACGTTCAAAAGCTACGCTCAGTAAGCTTGGACACCCACAATGAGAGAGCAAGCGCATCAATTAAGTTGATGCTCACATGTATATAAATGAGAAACAAAGGCAGTGGAGACGATCTAATGTACCAGGACACTAAAAATTTTGAAATTTCAGATGCTGTGCGTAAATTCCTGCAAAAACTGCATATGCACCACATAAACGGCGATTGGACTTCCGGCGCCAGCGACGAAACCATTGCTGTGTTCGATCCTGCAACGGGATTGAAAATCTCGGAGGTCATTTCTGGCACGTCTGAAGATGTCGACCGCGCCGTCAAAGCTGCGCGCCAAGCATTCGAAAGCGGCCCTTGGGCACAGATGAACGGCTATGAACGCGGGCGACTGATTCAAAAACTGTCTGATCGCCTGGCGGAATGCGCAGAAGAATTCGCCGAACTTGAGGCTCTGGATGCAGGAAAGCCCATTGTTTATGCAAGGGCCGCGGACATCCCTACAACGGTGCGTGTCTATTCGTACCATGCGGGCGCTGCCAGTAAAATTAGTGGCGAGACCCTGACCCCAACGATGCCGGGCGATTTTCATGCCTATACGTTGCGTGAACCCGTCGGCGTCGTCGGCGTCATTACCCCTTGGAATTTTCCCCTTCTGCTGACCGCAATGAAGCTGGCGCCGCTGCTGGCCTGCGGATGCACTGCGGTTATCAAGCCTTCCGAAGTGACGCCGCTCAGCATGCTTCGCTTGATGGACCTTATCCAAGAAGTCGGCTTTCCACCGGGCGTTGTCAATGTCGTGACGGGCTATGGCGATCCAGTGGGGTCGCGGATCGCGGCGCATGAGGGCATCGACAAGGTGTCATTCACTGGCTCGGGCGCGACTGGCCGAAAAGTGCTTGCTGCGGCAGGTGGAAATCTTAAGCGGGTCACCCTGGAGCTTGGTGGAAAATCCCCGATGATTGTCTTCCCAGATGCAGATATCGACAAAGCCATTCCCGGATTAGCGTCAGCTATTCTCTTTCATCAAGGTCAGGTTTGCACGGCTGGCTCCCGCCTCTTCGTCCCCAAAAGTCTTCATGACCGAGTTGTCGAGGGGATTGCCGATATGGCAAAGAACATTTCCCTCGGCCATAGCCTTGATTCTAAAACAAATATGGGCCCAATGGCTTCTCAGAACCAGCTTGACCGTGTTCAACGCTATCTGGAACAAGGGAAAAACGAAGGCGCAGATTGCGTTATCGGCGGCACCCGTCCCGAGGGAAATGGCTATTTCCTAACACCGACAATCCTCACCAATACCAGACCTGAAATGTCTGTCGTCAAAGAAGAGATCTTTGGACCAGTTCTCTGCGTGCAATCTTATTCCGACGACGACCGGAATGATGCAATACGGCTTGCCAACGATACAGTGTTCGGCCTCGCCGCCTCAGTCTGGACGAAAGATCTGTCAACTGCCCACAAGGCCGCAAAAAAGCTGCGGGCGGGGAATGTCTGGATCAACACCCACAATATCTTCGATCCGGCTCTCCCGTTCGGCGGATTCAAACAATCCGGCTGGGGGCGCGAGCAGGGCAGCGAAGTTATTCGCAGTTATACGGAAGTGAAAACCGTATGTGCGGCGCTCTAAGCGCTGCACAAGAGTACCAGTCGTTGCCACAAATTCAGCAAAAAAAATCAAAAGCACTTCAGGGAGTTAAAAATGAAAGACCCTATAAGGATGAAGTCTTCGCCAACCCATCTATACGCCGCCGGCCAACTCTCACGTCGTGGGTTCATGAAATCTCTGGCGGCTTTGGGTATTTCTGCGGCAACTGCATCATATCTGGCCGACACATCCCAGGCCATTGCCCAGACACAAGCCTACAATACCAAGAATCTTAAGGCAAGTTACGACTATATCATATGCGGCGCAGGTTCAGCTGGATGCGTCCTTGCCGCAGAACTGTCCGAAAGGAACCCGGAGGCCTCGATTTTGCTGCTTGAAGCGGGCGGAGCTGATGATGCGGCAGGGATTCTGGACCTGTTGTGGATCAAGATCTATCAGGACCCCTCGCTCTTTTGGTTGTTCCAGGGCTTGCCAAACCCACTGCTAAACAACCGCATCCCACCTCTTCCAATGGGGCGTGTCATCGGTGGTGGCAGCTCGGTAAATGCTCTGATTTATGCGCGTGGACACAAAGCCGACTACGATGGTTGGGCCCAACAATTGGGCGACGACCGGTGGTCTTATCAGAACGTCGTCAAAACGTTCCTGGCTATGGAAGATTATGAGGGTCCAGCAAGCCCACTACGTGGCGTTGGCGGGAAATTCCACAGCAGTGTGCAAACCGATATCGCGCCCCTTGCGCGCGACATGAGAAGCGCCGGCGGGAGCTTTGGCCTCCCCGTGGTGGAGGACATAAATGCCGAAACGATGGAGCGGGATGGCGGGATCGCCTATAGCAACATCATTGAAAAGGATGGAAAACGCGGCAGCGTTGCCCGCGCGTTCCTTCATCCGGTCCTCGCATCCCCGAATATTACTGTCCTGACGAATGCAACCGTTCTTGGCCTGGCGATGGAAGGAACGCGCGCTACGGGCGTATCGCTGCGATGGAGAGATGAAACCCGGGTTATCTCGGCAAGTAGCCGGGTCATACTCTCTTCTGGGGCGCTGAAGACTCCCCAGATATTGATGCTTTCTGGCATCGGCCCAGCCGCGCACATCAGCAAATTTGGAATTTCCCCCAAAGTGGATTTGCCGGGCGTTGGCGAGAATTTTCACGATCATCCCCTCGTCGCGAGCTGCGCATGGGAAGCACCTTACGACTTCGATCCTATGGCGAATGGTTCACAGTGTGTCTACTTCGCCAACGTGAACAGTCCCGCGGGTGCCCCCGATCTCATGCCAGTTCAAATGCAAATTCCATTTGTGTCGCCCGAGAACGCGAGCAGCGCAAAGATGCCCGAACGAAACCTTTGGGTTATCGTCCCTGGACTGGCGAAACCGAGAAGTCGGGGAAGTGTCTATCTCAAATCTGACAACATCATGGACGATCCGGCTGTTGATACCCGCTTTCTGTCAGTTCAACATGATTTCGATACACTTCTGCTTGGTATCGAACAGGCAAGAGAAATCGGAAACTCTGCCGCAATGCGTGACCATGTCTTACGCGAAGTTTTGCCAGGTCCAAAGTCGCGAGACGATCTAAAAGAGTTTGTCCGGAATGGATGCTCGACCTATTATCACATGTGTGGTACCGCGCGCATGGGAACGGATACAGACGAGATGGCTGTTACACTTAGCGATCTGTCTGTCAGAGGCGTCGAAAACCTGAGCATCGCGGACACCTCGATATTTCCAGACGTGCCAAGATCCAACACCATGGTCCCTGCGGCAATGGTTGGGTATAAGTTGGCGGACATTTTGACAGGACGGTAGCTACTGTAGGTATGTCGCGCAGAATTTATATACCTTTCGGATAGAACTATCCCACCACAGTGCGGTGCACAAATCACCCGCGTCAAACCCTCTGCTCAGGGTTTGACGCGGCCTGTTCCAACCGCTCCGGTTTTGCCGGGGACTAACTTTGGTTAGTTAGTTAGCCTTGAACAATCCTTTCAGGCTGCTGTGATCGCCTGATACTGGCGTCCCGAGTGGTAAATTGGGTTCAAGATGGCGACGACCATCCAGACAAGCCAAGCCATGAGGTGGGCCAGAATCTTGCGGATGTTGTGGCCGCAGGCGCAAAGAACGGCGAACAGGGCGTCGCCGGGGGTGAGCTAATGGGATGAACTGCCTTCCCACCAAACCGCTGCTACTGTGGCGAACATAGGTGGAGAGAGGAGCATCTGATGGACATCAAGGTTTTAGGAATTGATTTGGGCAAGACCGTTTGCAGTCTTGCCGGGCTGGACGATGCAGGAGCGGTCGTGAGCTACCCCCCAGAAATTGGACAGTGACGGAAGCTACGATCTGAAGTCTGCTGATCTCCAAGCACGAGGAGATCAGGACATGTCGAAACGCAGGAACCATGACGCAGCATTCAAGGCGCGGGTGGCGCTTGAAGCCGTGAAGGGAGAACGCACGGTGTCGGAACTTGCCGCCGAGTATGGCGTGCATCCGACGATGATCCATCAATGGAAACGGTCGTTGCTGGAGGGTGCCGCGGGCATCTTCGAACGCGGGGGCAAGGCTGCTGTGGCGGCCGAGGTTGCCGAAGAAACGGTGCGCGACCTGCATGCCAAGATCGGAGAACTGGCCGTGGCCAACGATTTTTTGTCACGAAAGCTCAAGCCCTGGATCGGCAAGTGAGGCGGGGCATGATCGAACGCAACCATCCCAAGTTATCGATCGGCGCACAGTGTCGTCTGCTGTCGATCTCGCGGTCTTCTTTCTACTACGCGCCGCAGGGCGAAACGGCGATGAACCTCGACCTCATGCTGCTGATCGACCAGCAGTTCTTGGAAACCCCGTTCTACGGCGTCCGTCAGATGACCTGGCATCTTCAGAACGAAGGCCATGCTGTGAACTACAAGCGCATCCGGCGGCTGATGCGCCTTATGCGGTTGATGCCGATCTACCAGAAGCCTGACACCAGCAGGCCCGCGAAGGGGCACAAGACCTACCCCTATCTGCTCGGCGGGCTGCGGGTGGAGCGGCCGAACCAGGTCTGGTGCGCGGACATCACCTACATCCCGATGCGCCGCGGCTTTCTCTATCTTGTTGCCGTCATGGACTGGTTCACCCGCAAGGTCTTGGCCTGGCGGATATCGAACACGCTGGAGGCGGACTTCTGCGTCGAGGCACTGAACGAGGCGACCCACAAGTTCGGCCCGCCCGAGATCATGAACACCGATCAGGGCAGCCAGTTCACATCCTTCGCCTGGACCGACCGGCTGAAGCGGGTCGGGACCCGGATCTCGATGGACGGAAAAGGCCGCTGCCTCGACAAGGTCTTCATCGAGCGCCTGTGGCGGTCCCTGAAGTATGAATGCGTCTACCTGCACGCCTGGGAGACCGGATCGCAGGCCAAGGCCGGCGTCGGCCGCTGGATCACCTTCTACAACCACCTGCGGCCTCACGCCGCCCATAGCGGACAACCGCCCGCCGTGGTCTACTTCAACAGCATTGAAACCGATCAGCAGGCGCAGGCAATAGCTTAAATCACCCCGGAATCTGTCCAAGGAGTGGGGAGTATGTATGAACTGCCTTCCCCTGCAAGTGATTTGTCGATGCACCGCTGACCCTGCTTCTATGTATTCGGTCTTTCTTTGGGGTGGTTTAATTTG
>NZ_JAVDWP010000031.1:0-10843 GCF_031457365.1 Pseudotabrizicola sp. 4114
GTTTGGGGCTGACAACGAGGCTGCTTGCGGGATTTTTGGTGGAGAGTGGCTGAAGGAAAACTCCAGTGGTCGCCTGGCCTGCGTTTTCTATGGGGATTGAATGGCCAAAAAAATCTGACGGTTTTGAGTGTTATATGGTGTTAAAATAGGTGTTACGTTGTGGATAAGTGTGCTTAAGCAACTGATATATATGATTTATTAGAGCTGCCCTGTGTGCAGAGTCACGAAAGAGCGTGTGCAGAGTCACGAAGAAACGTGTGTAAAATCACGAAAGTGCCCTTGCCGTGTGTGAAATCACGAAGGGTCTTGACGGCGTGGGTGAAATCACGAAAGTAGGCGTATGGTGGGTGAAATCACGAACGAAACCAAATCTCCGCTTCTGCCTGATCGTCTCGAACAGGCAGACTTGTTCATTTGTGATATTTTTGATGCCGCTCCCAAAGGGGATATGGCCTCGATGGCACACCCTATTTTTTCGCTTTCGACCAAGCCTGATCATCGTATCCGCAGATACGAAGATGAGTCCGGCAAGAACTTTGTGGAAGTGAAGCCTTCTGCTGAAGGGTTGGCGACCATCCATGACCGCGATGTCCTGATCTACTGTATCAGTCAACTGATGGCCGCGATAAATGACGGCAAAACGCCGTCCAAGACTCTGAGAATGAAGGCGTACGACTTCCTGAAGGCAACAAACCGCGTTACGGATGGCCGTGGCTACGATGCTTTGCGCAGCGCTTTGGTCCGACTTCAGGGCACGCAGATTGAAACGAACATCGTAACCGGAGAAACAGAACAGCTCGACATTTTCAGCATCATAGACCGGGCAAGGATCATACGGCAGACCCGCGACGGGCGTATGCAAGAGATCGAAGTCCAGCTTTCGGATTGGGTATTTAACGCGATCCGGGCCAAGGAAGTCCTTACTTTTCATCGCGACTATTTTCGCCTGCGGAAGCCGATTGAACGCCGCCTGTATGAGCTGGCGCGCAAGCATTGCGGGCAGAAGAAAGAATGGCGGATCACCCTGCCCGTTCTTCAGAGAAAATGCGGATCTTC
The DNA here is from genome assembly GCF_031457365.1 of Pseudotabrizicola sp. 4114. Lineage (NCBI taxonomy): Bacteria > Pseudomonadati > Pseudomonadota > Alphaproteobacteria > Rhodobacterales > Paracoccaceae > Pseudotabrizicola > Pseudotabrizicola sp. 4114. The sequence continues at coordinate 1,057 of NZ_JAVDWP010000031.1, forward strand.
ATCGACGCTGCGGGAGTTTCGGCGCTTGATCCAGAACATTGTAGAGCATGACAAAGAGCATGCACACATCCCAGACTATGGCGTCCAGATGGACGAAGATATGATCACTTTCATCAACCGTGGGACAATGCTGGAAGACCAGCAAACTGCGGGCGTGCCAAGCTTTGCATCCGTTAGGGTCAGTCCAGAGACCTTAGCCGAAGCGCGCCAAACCGCCCCGGGTTGGGACGTATACGTTCTTGAGAGCGAGTGGCGGAGCTGGATGGCTGACGGTGGGCTTGATGCGCCCAAGAATCCCGATAAGGCATTCCTGGGTTTCTGCAAAAAGTGGTTTGAGCGACGGGGACGGCCCTAGGGTCTGGACTCGTTCTTGTTTCATAGCCAGAACATGACGACAGCGGCGAGGGCTACGGCGGAGAGGAAGACCTTCGGGCATCTGTCGTATCGGGTGGCCACACGTCGCCAGTCTTTCAGTCGGCCGAACATGATCTCGATGCGGTTGCGGCGTTTGTAGCGGCGCTTGTCGTGCTTGATTGGATTGCCGCGCGACTTCCGGCCCGGGATGCAGGGCCTTATCCCTTTGTCTTTCAACGCATCTCTGAACCAGTCGGCATCATAGCCGCGATCAGCCAGCAGCCATTCCGCCTTTGGCAGGGACCCGAGCAGGGCAGCAGCGCCAGTGTAGTCGCTTCTGTGGTTGCCGCCCGTAGTGCAAGAAGTTTTCGACCGTGTTAGCGTGTAATCGAGTGCGAACTTCTGTGAGGCCTTCATAATGCGGCGTTTCCAGAAGCCGCGGGCCGGGATGGTGATCAGCAGATTGGGTCCAAATCTGACTTTCGAGCTCATTGCTCGTAGCGACTAACTGGTCTTCCCAATCCAGATCTGTTCGATCATTTTGCCCATTCAGGTCGTCGTCTTCTCACTCTCCCCTCGGCACCGGCACTAGCGGTTCGACATAAGCATTATGCCACGACCACTATCGCCGGATCTCTGTAATCTCTGTTCTTTGTCAGCATCGCCCAGATCTGGCGGGCCATCTTATTGGCCAGTGCGATCGCGACGAGCATCTTGGGTTTGCGCATCAACATACGTGACAGCCAGCTACCCTCCACAATGGTTCGCTGTCCGAGCCAGTTCAGTCGCGACATTGCACCGATGATCAACAGGCGTCGAATATCGGTCTGACCAGCCTTGGTCATGCGACCAAGACGCTCCTTGCCTCCAGAAGAATGTTGCCGAGGCACAAGACCCAACCAGGCCGCAAAGTTGCGTCCAGTCTTGAATTCCGCCATGTCGGGACCGAACGCTTCGACTGCAACGGCCGTCAGCGGTCCAACACCCGGCATCGTCTGTAGCCGACGGGCTCTGTCTGACTCGGCGGCCAGCGTCTTGAGCTTCGTGGTGCGTTCAATGATACGCGCAGTTTTCTCTGCAATCTGCGCGAGTAGATCCAAGCACTCTTCTCGGATCAGCGTGTGCAAGTCGGCAGTCTCATCCTGCACAAGCGCCGTCATACGATTGAGGTGGGACATGCCGACAGGAAACACATAGCCGTGCTCATACAGCAGAGCCCGTAGTGCGTTCACATCGGCGGTCCGCTGATGCACCAGGCGTTCCCGGCCGCGGAAGACCGCCGCGCAAGACTGCTGATCGACTGTTTTGGGTTCCACGAAACGCATCTCAGGCTGGCGTGCCGCGATGACAATCGCCTCAGCATCGGCCGCATCATTTTTCTGCCGCTTCACAAAGGGGCGCACGTATTGTGGTGCGATCAGCTTTACTTCGTGCCCAAGAGCTTCCATCTCACGGGCCCAAAAATGTGCGCTGCCGCACGCCTCGAAAATCACCATGCTGGACTCTTGCTGCGCCATGAACGCGGGGAATTGCTTCCGCGACAGCTTCTTGCGGAACTGGACCTCCCCTGTTGGAAGGGCGCCATGAACTTGGAAAACTGCCTTTGCCAGATCGACCCCGATCATCATATTCTTCATCTCGCCGTCCTCCTCTGCGCGTGGCGTTGAACACCACGACCTTGGCACATTGCGATGCCGTCTAGGGAGGGCGGCAACCACTCCATCTGACCTGACCTGCAGTCATAAAAAGCCGGATCGGCCGTCCCTCAGCATCTGTGACGGCATGCAGCTTGGTGTTCATGCCACCTTTGGTGCGGCCGATCAGACGGCCTCGCTGGTCGCCAGGCCCCCCTTTTTCGACCGCAGGCTGGTCGCCGTGCGGTGCGCCTTCAGATAGGTCGCGTCGATCATCACCGTCTTCGGAACGCCCGCTTCGGAGGCCAGCCCTTCCATCATCCGGGCGAAGATGCCCTTGTCGCCCCACCGCTTCCAGCGGTTGTAGAGCGTCTTGGGTGGCCCATACTCCTTGGGCGCATCGCACCACCGCAAACCGTTGCGATTGATGAAGATTATGCCGCTCAGGACACGCCGGTCATCGACGCGCGGCTTGCCATGGCTCTTGGGAAAGAACGGCTCCAGACGCGTCATCTGTGCGTCCGTCAGCCAGAAAAGGTTGCTCATCGGTCAGTCTCCTTGCGGAGCCTGAATCATGCCGACAGATCAAGTTCAATGGGTCCTGACCCTAGCGTCCCCTGCCCTGCAAGAGAAGGTCCAGTCCTTCCCAGAGAGTGACATTCTGTTCGGTGCAGAATGCCCTAAACTGGTCAATTACGCGCTTCGGCCCTGGGATCGAAACCTTATCCTGCGCTTCGGTGCGCTTTGGTCCAGGCCTGCGTTTAGCGACAGTAGCTTCGCGGCTCACAAAGCCAAGCGTTGTGCCTGCTTCCACGGCGTCCTTCAGCGCTCCTTGGTCGAGCGCAATCCGGGGCTTGGGGGTGTCCGTTTTAGGAAGCTCGATGCCGCCTCCAAATCCATATTTTCCACTCATGCCGCCCTCGTCTTCATAAGGGTATCAATCACTGCCTGCGCATAATCGCGGGCGTTTTCGATAGCAGACGCGACCTGCTTTTGCGCTTTATCCGTCGCTGATGCCGTTTTCCCCTTCATTTCCTCGGCCACCAAATCCGGCAGTTCCGCAAGCAGCACGCTGTCCCGGAATATCCGGGTGTAGGGCGCACGGCGCGCAATACGAACGGGCAAGGTGTTAATGTTATTTGACTCCATTTCCTGCCGTACGTCTCTTTCGTCGGTCGTCAGGAAGGCAGCATTCGTGCGCGCAAAGAGCAGGGTGTAGGCGATTGGGCTTCTGATCATCCGGGATGTTGTTTCTACAAGGCGCACAGCCTGAGCCGCCTGCCGCGCCTCCATCGGTGAGCCGTCCATCGGGATGATGCACAGATCTGTACGAGATAAGGCAAATGTGACGATCTGATCTTTTGATCCCTCAAGGTCAATGATGAGGTAATCGGCCTCTGCTTCCATGCCGTCAATCAAGGCCACGGTATCCTCGGCCTGTGGGCGGGTATGAACGGCAAAAGGTACGTTCCTGCCCGCCTCTACACGCCCCTTTGCCCACGCAAGTATGTTGGCATTCGGGTCCAGGTCGAGAATGGAAACGCGGCCGCCCGAAAGGGCGATCTGCTCGGCAAGCAACATGGCGGATGTGGTTTTGCCCGATCCGCCTTTCGGGTTTGCGAAGGTAATTACAAACATAGGTCGTGTCTGCGTTGTTTTGTCTATAAAGTCAACATTAACATTATCATCAGATATAACTATATAGTTAACTTTAACTTTAAGGTTAAAGAGCGACGTTCATGAAAGCTATCCCGCGCAGTCGCATTGCTTTCGTACTGAAGTGTGCTTATATGTGCACATTCAGGTACAGGAGGCTTCTATGTCGGTCAGCACCACTATGACAATTCGCATCAGCTCTGAGGTGAAGGACAAGCTGGGGCGCCTCGCGCAGGACACACGGCGCAGCAGGTCCTTTCTCGCAAGTGAAGCTGTGGAAGCCTATGTTTCCCGTGAACTGGATATTATCGACGGAATCCAGCGCGGCCTTGCAGATCTCGCCGCTGGGCGCGTTGTTTCGCATGACGCGGCGACGGAAGAACTCCGGATGGCAATTGATGCCACTCGAGGCGGGAAAGCGTGAAGCGCAGCGTAATCTGGTCTAGGGACGCTCTGGACGATCTTAAGGCGCAAGTATCTTACATCGCAGCAGAAAATCCGACCGCAGCGCAGCGCGTGGCGGACGTGATCAGCAATGCAGCGGCAGCGCTTTCGGAAGTTCCGACCGGCAGGCCTGGCCGTGTTACTGGCACATATGAAAAGTCGGTGACGCGATTACCGTACATCATCGCCTATGCGATCACAGCCAGTGTAACTGGCGAAGCCATAGCAATCGTTCGGGTGATCCACACAGCACGGGACTGGCCCGCTGGGCGGTGGCCAGAGACATGAGCTCGCAGTATGTGCGTTAGGTGGCCTCTTCTTCGCGCACCGCGTTCCGACCTTCAGGACAGCCGCTAGGGCAGGCTGTGTAGCAATCATTTAGTGTTCGATCTTAAAGCATGAGCGCAGCTCGCGCGAGAACAGCAAGAGCGCATCGGCGCTTCGCAGCCCTCGTGTGTCCCGAAGGTCGATGATCCAGATGGTGTCCCGGGCGATCGTGTACAGCAAGGAAAACGGTGTCCCCAAGATGTGTTGCTCGCGGACGTCCTCGCGCTCCTCGAAGCGCTCTCCGGCAAGGGGGAACTCGCTGAGGGTCTGTTCGGCAACGCGAAGCGCTGCAGTCGCCTTGCGGAAATCAAGTTGCGGGTTTCGGCGGTAGTAGCTGCGAAACCAACGGGCTCCGGCTTCAACGGTGAGAAGGTACTGGATTCTCATACTGGCTGCTTCGGAGCAGGCTCAGGTGCGCGGGAAGGCAGCGTCTTCGTCGCCCTCCAGCCACGAATGAAACTCCTGCGAAGACAGGGCAGGGGCTCCCATTTCCACCAGCTTCAGCCCGGTCTCGATGAGCTCACGGGTGGCGCGGCGCTCTTCCACCAGATTGCGGATAGCTTGACCAGCAATGAAACCTGCCGAACGCCGTTCATAACGGGCGATCTGCTCGAGCTCGGCCTTCAGGTCCTGGTCGATGCGTGCGGTGAAGGGTGTGGTTGGCATGGTTCTCATGGGGGAGAGATGAAGTAAATACGTTGTCTTACAGTGTATACAGGCGGGGCGGGAAGTCAAACGTTCAGGGAAAGTGTCGGGGAAACGGAAATGATTGCGACGCCGGTCATAGCCGAGGTGGCCCGCCTGATGCGGCCGCATTTTTGGCGCTGACAGAAAGACCGGGCCTGCGCAAAGTTGGCTGATGTCTATGAATCCACCACCCGGAGCGCAACATGGCGCGAGTTGCACCTACTTCAGCGTCGCATCAAAGGTAATCACAACCGGCTCATCTCCATTGATCACGCCGGCCGCGATTTTTGCGTTCAGAATGTCTTCGCCTGAAAATTCAATCGCTGCCTCGTCAAACTCGCTTTGCTGCGGCCGCACACTGTATTGGCTCTCTTCGAGCGCGGCAGACCAGTCTCTGAACAACGTTCTTACATCGGCGTGTGTGCTGAACGAGAACATTCGTATACTTGAACCGATTTCCCGGTTCATGACCACCTCTGCGTCATCGGGCAGGATGATCGCTTCAGGCACCCAGCCCTGTATTTCATCGGCATAGACGACTACGGCCGCAAAAAGCGACAAAGCAAGTCCTAGTATCATGTCCTTAAGATGACGGCCCCTTCGATGAAAGGGCAGGCCACAGGCGGCGGTGTGCGGGGCCGTGACGTCAATGGCGTCGATTTGGCAAGATGCAAAAGTCACAAGTGCAAAGTACCTCAGCCTCCGGATTGTTCAACACGACTTCACGAACTGCCGCAGGCGGCGGCGAATTTTAGCCTCTCTCGGTTCGGCCACCAGATTCCGCGTCGGCAGGTATCCGCAACCCCGGTTTGCGCTCAAGGGACAAGCTATTAGGTTGAGCCCGGAGTACGAAACTTGAAGAAAGGTTTGAAATGACCAACGCGAAGTTACTTGCCACCGCAGTCACAGCCGCGATGATCGCGGCCACGTCGATCGCTGTGGCTCCCGCCACGGCACAACAGACGATAGCCCCAGCGACGGTGTCAGATCTCGAGCTCGACGCTTTTGTCGTTGCCTACAAGGAGGTCACCGCCATCGAACAGGGCTATGGCACCCGCCTTCAGGACGCCAGTGGCGACGCTGAAAAACAGGCTATTATAGGCGAAGCGCAGGTTGAAATGGCCCAGGCCGTCGAAGACGCCCCCAATATCGGCGTTGATCGCTACATTGAAATTCTGCAACTCGCTCAAACGGATCCAGAGTTACAGGCCCAGTTGACTACCAGGCTCCAAGACTAACCTCCTCCAGCTTGATGTCATGCCCCCGCAGGGCTTGGCCCTGCGGGGGGTGTATATCAGGATGGTCCGCAGACCGGTTTCTGCAGGAAGCGATGCCAGTTCCCCTGCCTGTGGTAATATGAATTTTGCTGCCGGTCGTGATGCCTGACGCCCGTGAAGAACGAGTCTGTATATTGAGCAAGAGCCCGGTCCGCCGATTAAGGAAACTTCGAGGGCGAGAGGGCTGATTGCGGCTGAATGCACCCATGAAACTACACGACCTCCATGCCGCTGAGCCTAGCAACATGTCCGATAATGCAAGATTATTGAACGTCGGAGAGGGTTGCGGTTGGCGGCGGAATGTACGCCTTCGACCGTCGTCAAGCGCCGCGATGAAATATGCGGGACGATGCGGTCAGTCGAATAGAGCGGCTTTGGGATAGGGCAAAGCCAAGGGCGGCATATCAGTTGCATCGAAGTAGCCCAGTTCAACGGTTTCTTTGTCCGTCGGCGGTTCCGCCGGAAACTGAACGTCACAACGGTACAGGAGTACAGTGTACTCAACTTGGTCCCCATTTGGGTATGTGTGCCTGAAAGCCTCTCCTCCAAACGCGCCAGTTAGAGATACGGCTAGTAACTTAAAGCCCGTTTCTTCAAAGACTTCGCGCCTTAGAGCCTGTTCGGGCGGCTCCCCCGGTCGATTGCGCCAGCTGGCAGGCTCCAACCCTCGGTTCCGGCTTTTCGCTGAAGCAGAAGACGGTCCTGCTCGTCACGAATTACCGCCGCGACTGATGGTACCATCAGTAGATCATGGCCAATTTTCCGGCGCAAATGAAGGATGTACGAAGGCGTTGCCATGTCCCGTTGATACCCGGTTCTTTTGAGTCGGGCGATTGTTGATTGGGCTTTGAGCGCCGATCTGGCCGCCCGCTCTGTGCCAAGGCTGGAGCGAGCAGTTATGCGGGTCGGAGCGGACATTGCCGGATATAGCCAAATTGCTTACAGGTATCCGCAGTCTACCGGAGGGTTTCATGCGCTCACTCTTCCTTCTTCCGCTGTTATTCCCTGTACTGACAATGGCTGAACCGGTCCACATTCCAGGGCCGCAGGGACCACTTGAGGCGGAAATGATCGCCGTCGAAGGGGCTTCAGATGCCGTCATCATCATTCCTGGATCGGGTCCGATAGACCGGGATGGAAACGCGCCACCGATGGGTCTCTCGACGGATGCCTACAGAATGCTGGGCGAAGGCTTGGCCGAACAGGGGATCGCATCGTTGCGCATTGACAAGAGGGGCTTTTACGGAAGTGCCGGGGCGATATCCGATCCCGACGATGTAACTATCGAGGCTTATGCTCAGGATGCCCGCAACTGGGTAGCCTATACTTCCCGCCTCGCACCTTGCGTCTGGCTTGCGGGGCACTCCGAAGGCGGACTTGTGGCCCTTATGGCCGCGCAAGGCGCGCCAGAAGACCTTTGCGGCTTAATCCTTTTGGCGGCATCGGGACGCCCTATAGGACAGCTTATGATCGAGCAGTTCGAGGCCAATCCAGCCAATGAGCCCCTGATGCCAGAACTCAGGGACCTCGTGGCCGGTCTCGAAGCGGGCAAGAGCCGCAACCCGGTCTCCGTGACGCCGGTTCTTCAACCGCTCTTCTCCGCAGGACTTCAGCGCTACATGATCGACCTATTCTCCCATGACCCAGTGAAGATTGCCAAGGAATGGGGGGGGCCCGCGCTGATCGTACAGGGAAATGAAGACATGCAGGTTCGCCCTCACGATGCTGATCTGCTCGAAGCCGCCCTGCCGGATGCTCACCGCCTGAACCTTGCCGGGGGAACGCACATGCTGAAAACGTCGGTCGCAGGAAATCCATATTCTACATATGTGGATTCCGCCCTGCCCTTGCATGAGGCGCTTGTGCCCGGCATCGCGAGATTTATTGAAGAGACCACGACAGCCGAATGACGGCTAAGGGCTCTGTGCGTCGATCTGGCCGCTCCACCCGCCCGTGCCGCTGGACGGAGCCAGATGACGGCCGTTATGCGGGACGGAGCTGCCGGTCAGCCGGGTTGAAGTGCTTGTATCCAGGTATGCCCCGGATGCAGCACCTCCAGCCAGCGGCATAGGGAGGATTTCTCGCTGGAGTTCAGCCGAGGCAAGGCATTGCGGAAGTCCCCGTGATCTTTCTCGCGGGCGTGCTTAGCTTTGAAGAGCAGAACGATTTGCGGTGCCAGATACCGGATGCCACCGGCTGTTGCACGTATGGCTTTGGCTCGCGGCAGGGTTAAAGATGGATCGCGCTTGTAGATCCACACATCCGGCGATCCCCGATCGACCATCATGTCGACGCGCCAACGCCCTGCGCCAATATCCGCGCCCCACTGCTGCCAGACATCTATGGGCAGTGTTGCGCCCGGGGGAAGATGATCAAACCTGCCATCCTTCACGGTGAAGAACTCCAGATCCGACAGGATGCCGCGATAGTGTTGAGCCTGGCTGGCTGGCACCGAGAACTCCAGGTCTTCATGCGCACGGGTTGGCTCGCCGTGCCAAAGGTCCAGTGCCCAACCGCCTACGACATACCAGGCGGTGTTGGATCCACCCAGACGGGCAAACAGCTCATTCGGGGACCATGGTTCCCAAGCGTCATCCGGGGGTGGCTGCATTGAACCCTTGCTCCTGATCGAACCAGGAATGCCTGATACGCGGACTGTTCCCCCATGTTCAATGGCGGTTTTGGGCTCTTTTCGCGTCGATCTGACCGCTTGGCGCGTCGATGGCGCTGCACCGGGCCAACGGCGGCGGCTATGCGGACCGAACCGGACCCTGGGGGTTTTTCCCCGGTGTCCGGTTTGCCGTTCTACAGTTTGTTTATGGAGTTTCCCCCATCGGCGATCATGGCGCTGCCGGTCACGAAAGAAGCGTGATCGGAAAGCAAGAACAAAGCTGCGTTGGCGATTTCGGACGGCTCTGCCATGCGCTTGAGCGCGTGGAAACCGCGCACGACTTCATGAAAACCCGCGTCATCACCGGCCATGGGCGTCATCGTGCCTCCCGGGAGGAGCGCGTTCACGCGGATGTTTTCTGGCCCATGTTCTGCCGCCAGAACCTGAGTCATGCCGATAAGCCCCGCCTTTGCAGCGGCGTAGGCCCCCATGCCGGGCAAACCGATTGTGTGTCCCACGAACGAGGAGGTGAACACAATCGAACCGCCACCGCGTTTGCGCATCGCGGGAATCTGGAACTTGGCTGCATAGAACCCGCTATTGAGGTTTACCGCCATCACCTTATGCCAATTGCTGTCTGCCATGTCGGGGATTGGTCTCATTTCTCCCGTGACACCAGCATTGTTGAAAGCGCCGTCGAGGCCGCCAAAGCGCGACTCCGCAAGCTTCACCAACTCTTCGGCGTACCCCCCGTCTTCGACGTTCCCCGCGAGGAAAGCCGCCTCGCCACCCTTGGC
>NZ_JAVDWP010000032.1:0-10563 GCF_031457365.1 Pseudotabrizicola sp. 4114
GAGGCGCTAGGGGCCGCCGATCTGGTGTTGATCCCTGTTCGCCCCTCGCCTGACGATCTGCGCGCCGTGGGGGCGACAATTGCCGCCGTGAACGCTGCCCGCGTCCCGTTCGCCTTTGCCCTATCACAGACCCCCCGCGCCAAGATCACCGACGAAGCTGCCCGCGTCCTGGCGCAACATGGCCGTGTAGCACCGATCAATATCGCGCAACGGGTCAGCTATGCGGAAACCGGGGCAACGGGGCAGGGTGTCACCGAAACAACCGACGACAAGGCGGGGGCCGAGATTGCCGCTGTCTGGGCCTACGTGAAGGGAATACTCGATGGTTAGAAAATCGCTGTCACTTGACGGGATGCTCAACACACAGACCCGCCCGATAGATACCGGCATACCGCAACGCGGGGCAGGGCTTCAGTCGCCTAGCAAGCCCGCAGCGAAAGCACCCAGGAAGCGGGAAGGGGAAAAGCGGCTGACGCTCGCTCTCGATGGCGAAACCTATCGCCGCCTGCGGATGCATGCCGCCGAAACCGATCAGACACACCAAGACATTCTGGAAGCTGCCCTTGCGGAATACCTTAATCGCGCAAATGCGTAGTTACGTAAACGCACATTTGCGGAAGTAATATTATGAACCTTTTCAACCGCAAAACCTTGAAGCGGCACATAAAGCCCGCGCCTATCCCCGCCGATCACTTGGTCGCGCTAGACGCTTGGGCCGATATGATCCGCTCCAGCCGTATCTACGCCCTGAAGGAAACCGCCCTGCATGGGCAATTCGCGGCAAAGATCATCGAAGGCGTTCTTGGCTATCATGGACCTGCGGGCGGGGCCGATTACACCGTCGCCACCGAACAGGCGATCCTGCGGGGCAGTGTGGATCTCGCCCTTGGCCGGTTCGGCGGCAAGACCCCGGAAATCCTCGCCCCGTTCGAGCTGAAGGGGGCCGACACGCGCGACCTGGACGCCATCATGCCGGGGCGGAACAAGACCCCCGTTCAACAGGCGTGGGAATACGCCATGAACGCGCGGGGCGTGAAATGGGTGCTTGTCTCGAATATGATCGAGCTGCGCCTCTATGGCTTTGGCGAAGGCACCACCGCCTATGAAACCTTCCAGCTCGACCGGCTGACTGACCCCAATGAATATGCCCGATTCATGCTGCTGCTGTCAGCCGACAGTCTTCTGTCAGGCCGCACTCGCAAGCTGTTGGATGAAAGCCGCGACGAAGACAAAGATATCACGAATAGGCTCTATCAGGACTACAAGGCGCTGCGCTTGAAGCTGATCGGGGCCGTCCAAGTGGCCGATCCGGCCATCGCCCCCCTGGACGCAATCGCCGTTGCACAGAAGATCCTCGACCGGGTGCTTTTCATCGCTTTTGCCGAGGATACCGGCCTACTGGACGAAAACACTCTTAAGCATGCTTTCGAACATGCCGACCCATACAACCCTCACCCGATCTGGGACAACTTCAAGGGCCTGTTTCGGGGTATCGACCTTGGCCGCCCAGAGAGACGTGACAGCGCCGGAAAAATCATCATTCAACCTATCCCCCGCTACAACGGGGGCCTGTTCCGCCAGGACGACACGATCAACGCCTTGGCCTTGCCCGATGACGTCTGCGAGGGGTTCAAGACCCTTGGCGACTATGACTTCGCGTCCGAAGTGTCTGTCACCGTCCTGGGCCACATTTTTGAGCAATCCATCGCTGACGTGGAACGCCTTCAGGCGCAGGCACGGGGCGAGGAAACCGAAGAAGAACGGGCCACCGGCACCACCGGGCGGCGCAAGCGTGACGGGGTGGTCTACACCCCCGACTACATCGCCCGTTTCATCGTGGCGGAAACCTTGGGCGCACACCTCGAAGAAGCCTTCACCGAAATCTTGCGCACCCATGCCAAGGCCGGGGTCGATCTGTCCGACTATGCCGCCATCCTTTGGCGCAGAAAATCGTCCGAGCTGGAAGCCTGGCAAGCCTACCGTGACCGGCTGAAAACCCTGCGCATTGTCGATCCCGCCTGCGGATCGGGCGTGTTCCTCATCATGGCTTTTGACTTCCTGAAGGCCGAGCTGGGGCGGGTGAACGACAAGATTGCCTTGATGGAAGGCAAGATAGGGCAACAGGGCAAGAGCGACACGCAAGACCTTTTCGACCCTGACAGCGAAATCCTGACGAACAACCTGTTCGGCGTAGACGTGAACTCGGAAAGCATCGAGATCGCCAAGCTGTCGCTCTGGATCAAGACCGCCCGTCGCGGCAAGGTTCTGGACAGCCTGTCCGATAATCTGCGCGTGGGTGATAGCCTGATCGGGGATAGCAACGTTGCCTATTTGAACCATCCCTTTGACTGGAAAGAAGCATTCCCCAAAATTTTCGCAGAAGACGGGTTCGATGTGGTTCTTGGGAACCCGCCCTACGTCCGTATGGAACATTTGAAGGCCCAGAAGCCATATCTGGAAGAACGGTTTGAAGTCGCCTCTGACAGGGCCGATCTTTACTGCTACTTCTACGAGCGCGGTCTGCGCCTGCTGAAACCAGGCGGACGCTTGGGCTACATTTCCTCAAACACCTTCTTCAAGACCGGATCAGGTAAACCCCTGCGCGACTACCTGCGGCGCGAAGCGACCATCGAAGGCGTGGTCGATTTTGGCGATCTGCAAATCTTCGAAGGCGTGACCACCTATCCGGCCATCCTGACCATGAAACGCGGGGCTGCGCCCAAGGGGCATGAGCTGCGCTTCTGGAAGGTAGATGCCCTGCCAGAGGGCAACTTTCAGGCCACTTGGGGAAAGGCCGCAGGGCCATATCCGCAAGCCGCCCTTGGGGCCGGTTCATGGGAACTGGAAAACACCGCCCTGCGCACCCTGCGCGACAAGATCAGGACGGGCAGGAAAACCCTGAAGGACGTTTACGGATCACCGCTCTACGGTATCAAAACGGGCTTAAACGGGGCCTTTGTGATCGACAACGCCACCAAGGAACGCCTCTGCGCCCAAGACCCAAAATCGGCTGATCTGCTGAAGCCCTTTCTTGAAGGCAAAGACCTGAAACGTTGGCGGGCCGAACCCCGCAGCCTTTGGTTGATTTACATTCCGCAACGTCGGGTCAACATTGACGACTATCCGGCCATTCGTGATTGGCTGCTACCCTTCAAGGCCGCGCTGGAAGCTCGCGCCACGAAACAGGAATGGTTCGAGCTTCAACAGGCGCAGGAAGCATATTCGCCATTCTTCCAGCCGCCAAAAATTGCCTACGGACATTTCCAAGATCAGCCGATCTACTCAATGGAAACCACTGGGGCATACTCGAACAACAAGACCTACTTTATTCCAAACGGGGGCTGGGACTTGCTGGCCGTCCTAAATTCCAAAGTGATCTGGTTTGATTTCTGTTCCAGAACGACTGCTGTTCGGGGTGGGTGGCGCGAGGCTACGGCGCAGCATATTGAACCATTGCCTATGCCTTCCATCGCAGACACGGCCAAATCAGAGCTGCAACAACTGGCGGAAAAGGCCAGCAGGGCGGCAAAGGAACGCCTGACCCTGCAAACTGCCCTGACCCGCCGGATTCCCGATCTTTGCCCGCCTAACCGTGACCCCAAGCTGACAACCCGGCTTCAGGAATGGTGGACTCTGCCTGACTTCGCCGCCTTTCGGGCCGAGGTGAAGAAGGTGTTCAAGGCTGATATTCCCCTGGCCGAGCGTTCCGCCTGGGAAGACTGGATCACCCGCGACCGCGCCGAAATCGGCCGCCTGTCAGCCGAGATCACCAAGGCCGAAGCCCAGATCGACAGCATCGTTTACGGCCTGTTTGACCTGACCCCAGACGAAATCGCGCTGCTGGAAAGCGTGGTGTGACATGACAGAAGGACAGAAGAAAATCCCGATCCTGAATTTGTATCTCGACGACTCTGGGACGCGGCACCCCAGCAAGAAGCCCGGGAGGATGCCTGCGCATGGCTGCGACTGGTTTGCTTTAGGCGGGGTTCTGGTTCGCGACGAAGACGAAGATGAAGCCCGCCGCCTGCATGCCGCCTTTGTTGCGAAGTGGATCGTTACCGCCCCTCTGCACTCGTCCGAAATCCGGTCCCAGAACGAGGGGTTCTTTTGGTTGCGGGACAAGAGCAAGGACGAACAGGCCGCTTTCTATGAAGACCTCTACGGCCTCATGCGGGATGCACCCGTGACCGGGATTGCATGTGTCATCGACCGACCGGGCTACAACGCGCGGTATGCGGAAAAATACACCGAAAATCGTTGGATGCTCTGCAAGACGGCCTTTTCCGTCATTGTGGAAAGGGCCGCGAAATTTGCGATCTCGCAGGGCTATAGGCTTCGCGTGCTGCCCGAGAAGTGCAACAAGCCAGAAGACGCTGCCTTGACAGCCTACTATCGCGAGCTGCGATCTGAAGGTCTGCCCTTCGATGCCAAGAACTCAGGAAAGTATGCGCCCCTGACGAAGGACCAGTTTGCTGCGACCCTCTACGACCTGCGGTTCAAAGCGAAGTCGTCACCCATGGCCCAGTTTGCAGACCTCTACCTGTGGCCGGTCTGCATGGGTGGCTATCATCCAGGAAACCGACCCTATCGCCGCCTTCTGGGCGATGGAAAGCTGATCGAGTGCTTACTGCCAGAGACGGACCACGCGACTCTCGGTTCGAAGTATAGCTGCTTCGAAGGCGTTGTCCGGAAAGAATAAACCCCGCCACGGGGGGCGGGGTTGGGCGACCGCACAGGCGATCTCGTAGGCTAGGCCTGTGTTGCATATAATCTCGATCTCTTAAGAAACCAAGAATTTTCTTCACCCGGGGTGAACCACGGTTCGGGGGCCGTTACGTCCTGTAGGTCATATGGTCTTCGTGCTGCATGCTTTGTCGTGATTGGAATATTGCTCTACTTTGGGTGACTGCTGGGCCACCCGCCCGGCGAACCAGCGGACGGGGGCCGGATGACTTCAAGTACTCCCCCGGGCGAATTTCGGTTCGCCCCTCATACTATTGAAGAGAGCCGTCCTGACCCGCATATTGCACCTGCAAGCGGGTAGTGAGGGTTACACATGGCAAGGCCAATCGGACAAAACAAAGCGGAAGCGGACAACCTTCGCACGAATGAAAGGAAGTGGTCGAAGCCGCTAATGGCAGCTGGCTGGAATGTCATTCCCAACATCATCATCGAGAAGCAGGAAGCCTTGGGCCTCGATGCGCTCGACATGAACATCATCCTGCACCTGTCGCACTACTGGTGGCAGCCTGACAATGTGCCGCATCCCTCTGTCGCAACGATTGCCAAGGCCATTGGCGTTGTCCCCCGGACCGTTCAAAAGCGGATCAAGGCGCTCGAAGACCTGGGTATGATCCGCAGAGAAGAACGCCGCTTCACCCAGAACGGCAGCGTCACGAACCGCTACCATTTCGACGGCCTGATTGCCGCAGCCAAGCCCTTTGCCGAGGAGAAGGTGCGCGAAATCGCTACCGCGACGGAAGCCAAAAAACAACGGCTTGCGCGCAAGAAGCCCCGGCTTGTCGTCAAGAACGACTGACCAGTTTCGCGGCGTAGCTCAGCGGATAGAGCACCTCGTTTTCTACAGCCTGAGAACATCACAATTCCAGAGGTTGGGCGAGGAGGTCGCGGGTTCAAGTCCCGCCGCCGCGTTAGTTTGACACCCCCCGGGTTTGTTGCCTGAAATCACCCATGCCGCCGCCACGATAAGGGCGATGAAGACCAGGGCAACTATCGCCCCGCGCCCTTCTGCGGATGCCCCGCCCCACCGTGTAGAAACCGTGATCCGTTCTTTCTGTCCCGCCATTGTCGCACCTCATTTTTTGGCCTGACCGATCCCTTGCAGATCGGCGGGGCCTTGTGCGGCGAGAGTGGATTCGAAGGGCTTGGCGGCCAATGCACGGGCCGGTTCGGGGTGGTCAGGGAATATTTGTAGACATGCCGCATTTCCTGCCATGGCTGGAAACTGTCGATCATGTACCACAGGTCACCGTTCCTGCCCCCGGACACGCTTCACCCAGAACGCACCCTAAATTGCTCTACTTTATGCAAGATCAGAACTGACTGGTGCTTCACCGAAAGGCTGCGCCGACCACCGAGCTGTAGGGCAAAAAGGCTGAACCAGATGGCCGAAGAAGTGCTCGACCGGGCCGCAGGCTAACTCGCGTAAACTTCATCCTTCTTCGATTTTACCCGTCTTTCCGGGAAGGTCGTTGTCGGTTCAGGGTGTGAAGTATACGTTCCTATTTCTTGCCAACTTCACACCCATCAAAAACCCCCCTTTTTCAGTATCGGGCCGAAGCGGGCGATGAAGGACAGGTTCACCACATTTTCGAAGGTGTCGTGGTCATCGCAGAGGCGTTCATAGGTGCGCCAGTGCATGCCCTTGGGCTTGCCCCAGCCTGACCCTTCTAGAACGCCCCCAGGCCAGCCCATGCGGTCACGGATGCGATGCGCCCGCCGTGCTGCCCGATCCCCGGCGTCTTCGCGCTGCGAAGGATAGGCGAGCTGGTAGCACCTGCGGCAAGCGAAGATGCCCCCGCCATAGATCACCGCAACACGCTGGCCGCACCCACGGGCAGGGCAGAGAAACCAATGCCGTTCGCCGCCCATGTGGCAAGGTGTTGTCGTCAGGTGGACGGGGTAGCTTTCGTCCTTCCATTCATCGCCGCTGCTTCTGTGCCGATAGGTCAGGATCACACGCGCCAGCTCTGCTCTTACGTTGATCGAAGCGACGACTTCGCCATGTCGCGACCAGGTGATGCGCCGGTTTGCCCCCGGCGTCAGCATGCCTTCGCGCTTCAGCCATCGCACATCAATCGACCGATAGCCTTCTGTCGTATCCTTGGACCCGAAATGCCATCGCCGCCCGCTTCCACTACCTCCCATGACCCCTCACAGATTTTCCCGAAATCATTTGGCAAGATGCCCGATACCCTCACAGACGCGATAAGCGCGCCTCTCAGGGGCTTTCTGCTGCTGTCTGCCGCATCCACCCATATTTTGCTTCCCTAGCCTCTAGCAGGGGTCTGGCGCGCTCCTGCGCGGTCTTTCCGATGGCTTCCGAGATGCCGAACGCCTTTCCCCTGATCTCTGGTAGGGCCGGGTGCTTGGCATGCTGGGCCGCGATGTATTCCGCCCATTCAAGGGCGCTCGCCTTGTCGTCTTTTCGGCTGTTCATGTTGATCTGCCACCCGCCGCATACTGAACGTGCCACTACATCAGCCGCATATGGCGTCAGAACAAAGTCCGCAGAACTACCGCTCATCCGTTCGATCACACCGACGAGCTGGGCCAGCTTGCGTGAGGGCCAGAACATGGACAGGTGAACATGCGACCCCATGTCCGCGCCCACGTCTCGACCCCAGAGAGCGACAAAGGGCAACCCCTCAGAGCGACACAGACGCGCCAGCTCGTCGCGGGCGTATTTCTCTCGATCCCATTCACCGCGCCCTAAGCAATGTCCTTCGTTGCGCTCCCCTGATGTTTTAAGGGCGTTCCAGGTGATCGTCAGGCCGATATTCAGGGGCCAATCCATTGCATAGGCGAACGCCACCGCTTCACGGAACCGCATGTGCCTTTCCCTTTCTCTGCGCCGGTCTTGGCGTGACGGGCGAGGGGTTTTTATCCCTACTATAGGACAGGGCCGCGCTGTTGGCCTCATCACCCTTTGAACAAAAGGGGTTTCTGCAATCTCATTGGAATATTTCGTCGCCAGATCAAACACGGGTGTTTTTCTCAGGTATTCTCTGCCGCCGCGTTTTCGTGCTGGCCTAGCCATGCTTCGAAAGCGTCACGCTTGATCCGTTGCACCGCGCCGATCCTCACAATGGGGGGCGTCTGCTTCTGGGCGACGAGCTTCTGCCAAGTGCTTCGACTGATCCCCATTGCTGCGATTACATCGGCCACTGTCATTAGCTGATTTTGGGTTCTTGCATCCGTCATCATCAAGTCCTTGTGTCGCCGCACAATATTTTGGTGTGATAACATAACACAAGTGCATGCACTTCGAAAGACCCGGCTGGAACAAAACAGCAACTTAGGGGTTAAAGAATATCTCTGAAAGAGATAGTTAAACAGTTAGTCTGCCTGAAAGCTCAAAAACGTCTTTTCTTTTCAGCCTCTTGCGCGCTGTTTTATCAGGTTGGGCGGGTGATACCCCGAATGAAAACGGGTGATACCCCGAGTCTTTGGACGGGTGATACCCCGAGTCCAAAACAGACTTATCCACAGGCTCAGAGCTTGTAGCGCCGATCCTGTCGCCACTCGATCTTGTCAGGGTCACGGTTGATCGACAGCGAAGGGCCGTTCGCACCCTCGATCTCTCGCATCGAATATTCGGGCAGGGCGTTGCGCGTGATGGCTTTCCGAAGATCACGGGCGAAATCGCCGTAGCTCTGGGATGATCCGCTGCGCCCATGCAGGTCGCGGAAGGTGAAAATCCATCCGGCCTGCTTGCCAACATGGCGACGGGCGAGGCGATACAGGAACCGATCAAGGCCGCTTGTCAGGTCGAAATACTTAGGCGAAATCGCCAGGACGTCCCTGTCCTTGGTCACGGCCTCGAACAGCCATGCAGGAAGCTCTAGCCATGCGCCCTTGGCCTTGCCATCGTCGCTTTCCTCAATCTGGAAAGCTGACAGCAGATTGAACGCCCCGAGCTTTCGCCGCTTTCCTTCCAAGGCTGGGCTTTCATAGGCGACACCCGTTGCCCGCAGGCGATGCAACGCGGCCTTCAGCTCTGCATAGCCTTTGCCGCCTGTGTCCCGTCCGACCGCGCTTAGCAGATTGTAGGGGTGGAACTGGACGCGAGGCGACACTTGAAGGCCAGCGTTCACCGCCTCGTTGATCTGCGAGATTGCCCACAGAAGGACGTCATAGTCCCAGATCGTCGCTACCCCGTATTCCTCTGGGGCAGTCACAAGCACCCGCTGCCCACTGGGGCCTTCCCATTCGATCCGGGTGCGCTTGTTCTTCGATAGGGCCACAAGGGGCGCGCTCATGGCTTCCCGCTCGTCCCGGAATGGCACGTCCCCGATCAGGGCGACAAACAGGTCAAGCTGGCGGTTCTTGCTCATGCCGCTTGGGCCTCGATCTCTTTTTCCCGTGCCATGATATTGCGCACTGTCGCGGCATACCACAGACCACCCCGCGCCGTCTTTATGCCGCGCGTGTTCAGCTCGTCCGCGATCTGGCGAAGGGACGCACCACGGGTTGCGATCTGGCGAATGACAGGCAAGACATTTGCCGCATGCTGATCTGCTTGCCTTGCGTTGCGCTCTGCCCCTTTGCGGGCCGCGTGGCGCTGTTCCCCTGCCCTTCCCGGCATGGACCAGCCCAACGCCACCCCACGGGCCTTAGCCGCTGCCAGCGCCGCGCGGGTGCGGTCTGAAATGGCTTGGGCTTCATGCTCTGCGACCGCCGCCATAACGTGTAGCAGGAAGCGGTTTGCCTCTGGCATATCCGCCGCTGCGATCTCGACCCCGGCTTCTAGCAGGTTGGCAATGAAGGCCACGTTGCGGGCGAGGCGGTCCAGCTTGGCGATCAGAAGAACAGCGCCGATCCGCTTGGCCTCTGCCAAGGCGCGGGCGAGCTGCGGGCGGTCATTCTTCTTACCGCTTTCAATCTCGATATATTCCGCAGCGATCTCACCCTTGCCTACTACATGATCTGCCACCGCTTTTCGCTGTGCTTCCAGGCCAAGGCCACTCTTGCCCTGCCGATCCGTGCTCACACGTAGATAAGTTATGCAGATCATTTCACGCGCAACTCTTCCAACGTAACGTTGCCAGACCGCGCACCTGATGTTGTAGTCGGCGTCGTGGTGTCCTCTTCCAGCAAAAACGAACAACGCATTTTAGCACTCACTATCAAAGCTGGATCAAACAAAACGCAGTGCTGCATCTGCCCACTGAAGCGGTCAACTAAGAGAAATGCAGAAAAACTTCTGTCATGGACCAACACAACCACCTCACTCCTACCTGCAAACGCAAGGATAAGAGCCGACAGCACAACCGAAGCGCTCAAAAGTCGCATCATCACCTCCCCGCCGCCTACCAATCTTGTATAAACACTGTAGGTCCGTTGTGTCTTTATACACTTATGCGCATTTACGTATTTCCGCAAGCGCGCGTGTGTGAACTTATGCATTTGCGACTCTGCGGAACTGCGGTAACGTCTACCCATGAAAACGATAGTCATAGCCGCCCAGAAAGGCGGGGCCGGGAAAACCACCCTCGCCCGCAACCTTGCCGTTGCCGCCTCTCAGGATGGCCGCGACGTCCTTTGCCTCGATCTCGACCCGCAAGGCTCACTGCGCGCCTGGTGGGAAGGCCGGGATGCTGACGGGCCTTCAATGCTGGACCGCGACCCCGCGCCGGATGTTCTCAGGGCCACCCTGAACGCCGCACAGGCGCAATTCGATCTGTGCATCATCGATACCCCGCCCGCTGCGCCGGAATGGCTGGCCGAGGCGCTAGGGGCCGCCGATCTGGTGTTGATCCCTGTTCGCCCCTCGCCTGACGATCTGCGCGCCGTGGGGGCGACAATTGCCGCCGTGAACGC
>NZ_JAVDWP010000033.1:0-6338 GCF_031457365.1 Pseudotabrizicola sp. 4114
TGCTTGCAACATGGAACGGCGCGACGCGGAATGCCGACAGCCTCCGCAAGGAAAACCGTTCCGCCCCGCAGACTTCTTCAGCAGCCTGTTAGATGTCGGTAGCTGACATTCGTGCATCACGCAGCATCACGCACTTTGGGCTCGGACCTGCCTGTCGCTACATCATGCACGAATGTCCGCTCTACTGTTCTGGCCAAGCTGCACGCCCAAATGCGCCACCTAACGCTGTCAGAAAGGCGCCAGATAGCGGTGACGGTCACATCTGGGTAGGGTAGAGCGGTCGGGACAGAAACGACCGTTTCTGACCAAGTGGTTGTGGCAGGAGATTTTAGCTCGATGTAGGAAAAGAACTCAGCGAAAGTCGCACAATGTGGACAGCTGCGCATCATGCCCTTAGCATCTTGTTACAAGAGCGGTGCGTGAGCTTTGCAGATGGTACAAGAATGAGCGGATTCTCGGGGGACAGAAACTACGACTTCTTCTTATCCTACAGTCGCGACGATGCGCCGCTGGTTCTCTCTGTAGTCAAGGAACTCAGCGGGAGCGGGATAGACATTTTTATTGACGAAATTGAGATTGGCTGGGGTGATAGTATCAATGAGAAGATCTTCTCTAGCCTTGAAAAAACTCGAAACATCGTTGTATTCCTCACAGATAGTGCGATCCAAAGCAAATGGGTCAGGAAAGAATTGAGCACTGCTCTAACGAACGAGATAAGCCGTGGCAGTGTCATAATTCTGCCGGTTCTGCTTGCAGACCAAGCCTCCTTTTTTGAAGCATTTCCCTTCATGCGAGACAAAAAGTACATCAAGTTCGAAGGGCCTGAGCACCTCGCTGCCGAAATGAAGAAGTTGATTCGGGGGCAAGCTAGCACGTCGTTTGTGTTCAACCACCCACGTACATACAGTGGACCAGTATGGATTAGGCTCTTTGCGACAGACAAGGATAATGATCACTCGCATAAGGTAACGATCACTTGGGGTCCGTGGTATCGCGGGACAAGCGTTGTCTTGAGCGCTTCTCAACCCAGCTTTCTATTGCATTCAAAAGGAGACGACGACGAATCTTTGCCAATCAGAGTCTACACAGATCGCCCTGCGTACGTCGCATTTGGCCAAGGTATACCATCAGATGGGCGGCAGATTGACCTGAACCCGTTCTGGGTAGATGCGAAGTCACGACTTAAGCGCCTATACGCGTCTATTTTTCTTTGGCCATCTGATCGAAATCGCTGAATTGACAGACTAAAACTAACCGCTTTTCAATGTTTTGGGAGATTCGGGCGAAACTTTATCTCAGTATGCGGCAGTGCTTGCCAAAGATCATGCATTTTTGTTACCGATGCAATGGCCTGCTGTCGCCATGTATAACTCTCAGCGCCGTAAAAAAATGACGTTAAGTCATTCCTCTGTCTCTCGCTCCAAAACCATAAGTTTTGCGAACTCATCCCCCAGAACATCAATTCTCATTCGCTTCTCTTCCGAGCTGGCATATTGGCAAAACATCCGCACAATCTCATGTACGTCATGTGTCCCATGCTCTTCACTACGCAAACTATGATGCCGCGCTGCCCTTCCTTCCAGAAGGCCAACTCGCCTGTGCGCGTTCATCTGCAAAACCAATAGAACAAAGAACGCGTCGGCGACGCCTGGGAGTTTACGAATAATTCCCCGCGGCTTCGAAGCAGCGTATAGAAACACGTCCCACAGCTCCAGAAGAGACTCCTCAGAGCTCGGATTCCAGCCCTTCATGAGAAAATCATCTAAGCCGTTGCTGGAGGACAAAGACTCTATCTCTGCCACTATAAACTTCATCGCTCCAGTCAGGTCACTCTCGTCAAACCGCTCCCCGTCAAAAATACCTCGGCGTGCCGTGGTAAGTAGAAGTAAATACTGGGTCGAAATTATACTTGCCAGCGAGGTAATTTCATAGGGCGCAAGGTCGTCTCCATTGAAAAAGGCTAACGCTAAGCCGTGGACCGACATTAACTCCATCACGTTTGATCTGAATACATAAATAAACCATCTAGCCTCAACAACATCAATCCTTGCCCTAGCAAGCATTTTAGACCTGGCTGAACTTCGCGCTGGCGCTAGCGACGTCCACACCAAGTCAAAGTCATCTGAATTTACGGGAGATAGCCTACGTGCGCGGAATCCCGCATAGAAGTTCCCAAGTATATAGACCGCCTTAGTGCGATTCACCCCGCCTTCACCGCTGAGTATTCCCTCCAACTTTGAGGATAAATGATCAGCAACTATCTGCCTCTTTGATCTAGAGAACTTCAGAAGTCCGTGGATAACTTCGCATGCATTCTGATGGTTAAATTCATGTAAACAAAAAAGCTCATTAAGAATAAAGTCACAGACCTCCAAGACCTTCGCCTCTGGGAGCACCAGATAGTCAAGTGTCCTAGCAACAAAGAACAGATAATTAACTCGCTGATCATCAGAGAGTGCAGAATGCTCCTCTGGAATTGGGCATATCAGAGCATGAATAGCCTGTTGGGACTTGGGACTGCTTCTGAATGTCGAAGTTTGAAGAGCAAGGTGATTAACCACATCCCACTCAGCATCTACAATCTTCTGATACAAATTGCTCTGTATCAAATTCTTCACGCTTCCTGCTTCTTCCTCAATGCGCCTCGCAAAAAAGTACTCCAAGAATGTGCGGTGCGTAAACTTGAAAGTGTTTGGGCCAACCTCACACATAACCCATGCTCGGCCTGTAATGAAGTCAACGAGAGTTCGAGCCGCTTCCACTGACCGAGTTCTGTCTGAATACCATTCCGAGAAGAATTTTCTTACTTCTCTTGTGAGCCATTCTGTGCTTACACCTTCCTCCGCCTCAGCATCACCAAAGATCCGGCTAGCTAGAAATCCAAACAAGTCCAACAAGTCAAAATCCTGTGGGAAAGCAAATACGATGCCGCGCCTTTGATCCCATTTTTCAAACATCAACATAGAGCATTCTTTATATATTTCTGGCCTATTACTAGGAACATCTCCCTTGAATATGAAGATGTAAAGCATCAAACCGAGCATAAGTGGATTCGTTCGCAAATCTGGGGCGTTTGCCTCCGTCTGCGCAAGAAACTTATTTGCCTGCTCTTTTGCTGATGCTGGTTTATGTTGTGATATTGCACATAAGAGATTCACAGAAAATTTCTCAATCTCTGAGTCGTTAAATCTAGAGAGCGTGAACACTCTAAATTCATAGGGAAGTGGGGCATCATTATACCCAACTATTCTCGAAGTTGCCAGTGCAGGACAGGTGGGGTGAACCAGAGAGAATTCCTCTATCTTTGACGCAATCTCCCTCCTCATTCCAACGTTTAATATTTCGTCTAGTCCATCAAAAATTATTACAGCCTGGCCAATACTAAGCAAGTAAGAAATGAATGCAGCGCACTTTTGATCATCATTGGAAAAAAGTATTCTTAGCTCATCGACGATGTAGTCCAGGAAATTATAGCTGGGGTTTAATCTAACTCTTTTCTCAAATGCCCGAAGTACTATTCGAAGAGGTACTTTTAAATCACTTACATCGAAGTGTTTTGCTTTAGGAGCAGCGGCTTCGAGAATTATTTGATTGGCCAAATCATAGCATAGCAGTTGCGTTAGCGTCGTCTTGCCGCCACCTGGATCACCCAGTATCACTGCATTAAAAAATGTGCGCCGAAAGCTCATAAATGGAACTGGCGGACTACCATCCCTATATGCATCTCGGTGCGGCATGACTGTGTCAGACTTCGACTGTATCTCTTCCAATCTAGCAGGCACCACTAGTTTTTTTATTGGAACCTTTCTGGCTCCCTGCGTGGTCTCCACTGTAAGTGTCTTGTTTTGTGCTTCAATATGGCGCGCCACTTTGAGCCGCATCTCGAATATTTCTAGCGCTGAAAAGGTTGCAGCATGATCTAAATCACTACCGCCAGTTGAGATCGCCTCCAGCCTTGCTAGAACCTCGTCACCCCGTTTGTTTACAACATCAATTATCGACTGCGGCCCTAGCGAAGTGGAGAATCGAGCCTTTATTGCTGCGGTCAAGAGTTTGAAGAGGATCTCTGCGTCAATTTCTTCAATTTCGAACGTATCAAGCAGGTGCTTAAATGGTTTGAACATCGGCGCCGGGTCGCGACCGACCATAACGAGTTGCTTGATTGAATCGGGAATTGAGCTGCGCATGAGCTCATAAAGGAAATTATGCATCTCATTTGTGTAGGAACCAAGCTCATGTGCCACATATTTTGTGAGGTCGTCGAAAGCGGCACGTATCGCTGTATCGCTACTCTCTGCGCTTGGCTCTGTGCGCGTGACAGACGCCGCCATAGCTCTGCGAACTTTTCTTATGTCCGAGAACGCCCGCACTGGTCGCTTTAGCCCATCATAGACTACCGAGGTGAGGAACCCTGTTACTATATCTACACCCGGAACCATCTATTTCTCCGCTCTTGACTAGCACTCGTCTTTGACTTCGTTCGTTGGGCCTTCTGATCGTCAGTTCACCCTGTCAGGATGTTGTTGTCTGCGCAAGCGTGACAGCTATATGTCGTTATCGAGTAATATTAGTCTCTGTCTTCACAACTCCCACCCCAGATCTCTATCGAGTTCACGCTGCCGTTCCAGCTCAAGCTGGCGCTGCCGCCTGCGCTCTTCCTCCAGCTCGTGCTCCTGCTTCTGACGCGGGCCGGACTTGTCGCGCTCAAGCACTTGCTTAAGCCGGTTGCGGATGGCGTTCGCTCCGGCTTCAGGGGCGGGTTCATCGGCCCCCAGCTCCTGCCCCGCAATCCGCGCCAACCGCTGCTTGACCTCGTCCGGCTCCATCTCCTTCGCCTGCCGCCCTGCGACGGCGCGCAAGGCCGCCAGACCGGCGCTGACATGCCCATGCCCCTCTTCCCGGGCCTCAGCCCAGGCATCACGCGCCAGCTCCAGCCGCTCGCGCATCTCAGTGAACATCACCTTCGCCTGCCGAACCGCATGCACCCGCGCGCCGCGCTGGGTCAGCGGTTCGTACTCGCGGCCCTCGGCCTCGGCGACCAGCTGCGCGCGGCGCTCAATGGCATTGGCGGCAGGCCCAAGCTTCAGCTCCGGCTCGCGGTCCAGTTCCTCGGCGCGCATGTTGTCGCCCAGAGACAGCGCCTCTTCGCGCTGAACCTCCAGTGACCGGTGATCGACGCGCTCCTCCTGCCCGGCCAGCTCAAGGGCATGGTTCTGCAACCCGGCCCAATAGCCTCGCATGGTCTCGATCTCCGGCCCGCCGGTGCTGGCCGCATCGAGAATGCGGGTTTTCTCGGTCAACCCCTCTGCGGACATGACGCGGGTGGTGGTCAGGATGTGGGCATGGTGATTGCGCTGATCCCCCTCGCGGTGCGGCGCATGGATTGCCACATCTGCCGCCACCCCGTAGCGGTCCACCAGCGCTTGGGCGAAGGCCCGCGCGATGTCGATCCGCGCGGCGTCCGGGATCTCGGACGGCAGGGCCAGCTCCCATTCGCGGGCAGTCACAGAATTGGACCTGGTCTCGCGCGCTTCGGCGGCATTCCAGAGCGCTGCGCGGTCCTGCGCCCAATCCGGCGCATCATTGGGGGCGAGAATGAAGCAGGTCTCGACTCCGCGCTTGGCGGTGTAGTCATGCATGCGCCCTTCCCGGTCGCATTCGATGACAGAGGCCGACCGGTAGGCCGCCGCCGCCGTGGCCGACCGCCCGGCGCTGCGTTTGATCGTCTTGACCGAGAGATGGTAGCTCGCCATGCGCGCGCCCTACCGATCCGGCGACGGGCAAATGCAGGCAGGTTGCCGGACAGGCAAACAGGCAGGCAGGCAAACAGGCAGACTGTCTGCTGGCCATCCGGTCAGGCAGGCCACCGTGCAAACTGGCAGACATGCAGCCGCGCCGACAGGCAGGCGGTCACGCTGCCAGTGATGCGCATGGCCATTGCCGGTATGGGCAAGCGTTTGCCGGACAAGCGCAGCGCGGCAAACCCGGTCCGGCAGCCGGTCCCGCTCTCGGGACAGGCGGAACCGGATCGCCCGCTGATGCTGTCGCCCTCGCGGAACCGCCCCGCTCAAGGGGCCGGTTCCTATGAGGGCGGCAGGGACAGCGGGACGCAATCCAACCGCGCAGGTTGGCCGGGAAGGGTTCGGGAAGGCGGGAAGCGCTTCCTGATCCGATGCAGCGCATCGGACGGGGACGCCGTCGGCGGGGGGCAATGCCCCCGGAGAGACCGCACGCAAATCTCGGAACCGAAGGTGAAGAGTTTGCATAAGTGCGCCCTTGTCCTTTACAGGCCCACGGGTACACGCTAGACGTGCAGGTAGCAAATCTATTCAGCCAGA
>NZ_JAVDWP010000034.1:0-6050 GCF_031457365.1 Pseudotabrizicola sp. 4114
GCTTCTTGGCCTTGTCGGCGAGGTTTTCCTGGATGCCATTGCCCGGGAAGACGAGAACGCCTACGGGGAGCACGTCCAGCATGGCGTCGTTGCGCTTGAAGGGTGCCGCTTTAGCGTGTTTGGTCCAGTCTGGCTTGAAGGCGACCTGCGTGACCTTGCGGGCATCGGCCCATTTGGCGGCGATGAGTTCGGCCCCCTTGGTGCTGCCACCGTGCAAAAGGACCATGTCGGGATACTTGGCCTGAACCTGATCAAGCTTGGCCCAGATCAGACGGTGATCGTTGAAGTCGGTCCCGCCGGTAAGGGCGATCTTGGTGCCTTGGGGGAACATCACTTCGGTTTCAGAGCGGCGCTTGGCGGAGAGGAAGTCGCGGCTGTCGATCAGGGCCGCCGTCAGGTGGCGGTGGTTCACCATCGAGCCAGAGCGTGGTCGCCAGGTCGAACCGGTGTGCAACTCAAAGGCCTCAGCGCTGCGGTCGCGGAAGGCTTCCAGACAATGCCGCCGTTCGACGAGGCTGGTGCCTTCGGCCGTCAGGCGCTCGAGTTCGGTCGATTTCACCTCGGAGCCGTCCTGTTCGCGCTGCAAGCGGTGTTGCGCCACTTCATTGTCGCCGAGCAGGCGTTCCGTGCGGGCGACGGCGCGGTGGAAAAGGTTGACCTGGCCCCAGAGCAACTCTTCGAGGTCGGGTTCCATGCGGGTGTCGCCAAGGGTCGCGACGAGGGAATCGAAGATATCACTGACCGCATCGATGAGACGCTCGGGTTCCGGCATCGGGCGCAGATCGATCTCGTCCTGGAACGCACGGGTGCCGTAGAGCTGAAGCTCCTGAAGCGCTTGAGCCGTCTGGGAAAGGGCGGGGCTGCGGTCGAAATCCTCGCTCTGGAATTGGGTCGTCATGGTCTTTTGCCTCCGGCTGCTCGGGCCCGCGCGACATCCCGCGCGGCCTTCATGGGCTGCGAAAGCTGTCACTGGGGACGCCCCTTCACCCCGCCTTCGGGGCCGGAACGCATGTGGAGGAGGACGGGGGGCGGCTGATTTGTCTCGCGATGCAAAGGCGGGGCTCGTCCCCGCCGGCGGAAATCAGTTGCCCTCCGTCCTTGAAGGGGCGGCCCCTTTGACGGCCGCCTGCCCATCTCTTGAAGGACGTGCGGGTGTCGGGCGGGTTCGACAACCGTGATGAGGGAATAGACGCGACCCGATTCCTCAAGCGATGCTTGACCCCCTGCCCCGCTCCCTGACTGCCTTTGCGCTTTCCGAGATCAAATCGTCAGCCGATGCTGATCCTTGAGGTCGATCTGCTCTGCCAGATGCTGGCGCAGCGCATCAACGCCGTGGGCACGGAGATCATCGTTGAAATCCCCGAGGCGCGACTCGAGGACCCGTACGGCAATCCCGGCCTCACTTGCTCTGGCGGTCAACCTTTCTGCCGCGCGCTGCCCCGCCGGATCGCGGTCGAGGGCGATGTAGAGGCGCTGCAACCCTGCGGGCAGGATGACAGCCCCGAGGTGAGACGACGAGAGCGCCGACCAGACCGGCAAGGAAGGTACAGCCTCGCGCACGGACAGCATGGTCTCGATGCCTTCCCCCAGCACGAGGGTTTGATCTTCGGGGGCGATCCTGACGGCATTGCCGAGGAGGTGACCCATAGCCCGCCGCGGTGTTTCGACTGCCGCCTTGTCCTGTCCGTCAGACGCCAACCAAGTGCGATGCACACCCTGCAAGGCCCCTGCCCCATCGGTGACCGCAGCGATCAGCGCCGGTCTGGGCACAGGCTTGGTCTGACCATCATCCCGATGCCAGCACTTCGGGTGGAAGCGCAGGGTTGCACTCGGCACCGCTTGGGTGATGCCACGGGCGCGCAGGTAGGCTTCTGCCAGAGAGCCAGCCAAAGACACCGAGGCCGCAAACAAGCGCGATGCCGCTGCGGGTGTACCCGAGGGGGATTTTGGGCTGCGCGGGGAATTGGCATTTGGGAGAACCGGCTGCGGACGGCCAAGATGCACCCTGGCCTCGGCCAGAAGATCGGGAAAACGGGTGATGCCCGTGCGTTCGCGAATGATGTCGAGGAGGTCACCGTGTTCGCCTGTTGCGCTGTCGGTGAATTTTCCGGCGGCACCGGCCCCCGAAGTGGGACCAGTCAGCCTGACAAACAGCGAGCGGCCTGGATTGTTCTGCAAATCGCCAACCATCCAGTAAGAGCCTTCCCGCCTCCCGGCGGGAAGATAGTGACGGCAGACGCTTTCGGCATTTTGCGAGAGGTCTCGCAGTATCTCTTCTGTTTCCAATGACATGGCACACACGATTAACAACCTTTGCGTGCATGTAGACCCTGGATGGGAAAACGTGCAAGCAGGTGATCGAGCACTTTCACACCGCCGGAATGCGTCGGACAGAAGAGGCGCAGCTTCCAGCTGATGATCTCCGAGAAAAAGCCATCGGCCTTGAGCCGGTCCTTCTGCGCTTCCATGAATCCGGAAAGCTCGATCCGGTTGACCCCCATGACGCGGGAACGGCGCAACTCCATCCCTTCGGCCAAGCGCACGACGGTGTTGCCCTCCAGAACGAGGGCATGGACCTGCGCGGCCGTCAGCTTTGGCGCATCTTCCGCCAACGTGGTCGCGACCCAAGCGGGCGAGACACGGCGGCCGATGATGCGCTGACCGTCATCGGTCTGCAGCCGGTAGACGCGGGTCTCATCTTGGGGGAGCTGCTTCCAGATCGGCAGCAGCAGCCCCGCCACGATGTGCAGCGTGGACTCGCTGAACTCCGGCACTTCAGCCAGCTCCGCGGTCCAAGCGGCAGTGAAGGCCGCGCGATCAGCCTCCAGCCAATGGGTGTCGTCCATCATCCTGACCGGGACCGTGCTCGCCTCTGTTGGGCGGATCAGGCGCAAGCGCGGCTCGATGGTACCGTCATCCAGCATCAGGCTGGTGGCGGGTACTTGCACTGCCGCACGCCCCGACCGGCTGTTGACCAGAAGGCGTGCCTTGGGGTCGTCGAGCCAGTCGATCGCATCCGCGAGCGAGGTCGGCGTGTTGCGCCGCTTTTCTGCGATGGTCAGAAGCTGGGTTTCGGCACCGGAGCCGGGATGCGTGTAGATCACCCGTGCGTCTGTGACGCGGAAGCTTTCGGCGCGCAGCGTCTCGAGCCCGAGGTCATAAACCCCGGCAGCGATGGCACCCTCGATTCGCTGCGCCAGAAGCTCCTCGAAAGCGGTGAACAGAATGCCCTGCATATGAATCGTCAGCGCCAGCAGACGATTGAGGAAGGTCGTAATGGGGGGCAGGTCGTCTTTCAGCCCGTTGTCATCGGTCAGGCTGAGGCCGGTGGCGTCCTCGAAGGCCCCGAGCGAGCAACCCGCCACATCGCCGCGATAGATCCGGCGGTAAAGCTGGCGCAGCGCATCGCGGGCATAGGGGCTCTCGAGGTTATCCTCGGGCCGGAACAGCCCCTGTCCGCCGGTCTGGCGCTGGCCGCGCGTGATGGCCCCCAGCGTGTCGAGGCGGCGGGCGATGGTGGAGAGGAATCGCTTCTCTGCTTTCACATCGGTGGCCACCGGCCGAAACAGCGGCGGCTGCGCCTGGTTGGTCCGGTTGGTGCGCCCGAGGCCTTGGATGGCCGCATCGGCCTTCCAACCGGGTTCCAGCAGATAATGCACCCGCAGGCGCTGGTTCTTCGCCCCGAGATCGGCGTGATAGCTGCGCCCCGTGCCACCGGCGTCTGAGAAGATCAGGATACGCTTCTGGTCATCCATGAAGGCTGCGGTTTCCGCGAGGTTGGCCGAGCCTGCCCGGCTTTCCACGACCAGCCGGGCCGCGTGCCCCTCGCCTTTGCGCACGATGCGGCGCGAGCGGCCCGTGACCTCGGCCACCACATCCGTGCCGAAACGCTGGACGATCTGGTCCAGCGCGCCGGGCACTGGCGGAAGCGAGGCCAGATGCTCGATCAGCGCGTCGCGCCTGCGGGCAGCTGCGCGGCATTCCACTGGCTGGCCATCGCGGGTGACGGGCCGGGAGGACAGATTGCCCTCGCTGTCGGTGAAGGGCTCGTAGAGCTGCACCGGAAAGGAATGGGCAAGGTAGTCCATGACGTATTCCCGCGGGGTGATGTCGACGCGGATGTCGTTCCACTCCTCGGTCGGGATCTCCGACAGGCGCCTTTCCATCAGCGCCTCACCGGTCGAGACAATCTGGATGACGGCTGCGTGGCCTGCGGCGAGATCGGCATCGATGGCGGCGATCAAGGTGGGGGTTTTCATCGAGGTGAGCAGATGGCCGAAGAAGCGCTGCTTGGCGGACTCGAAAGCAGACCGCGCAGCGGACTTGGCCTGCCGGTTCAGTGTGCCGTTCTCACCGGTGATGTTTGCCGCTTCCATCGCGGCGGCGAGGTTGTTGTGGATGATGGCGAAGGCCCCGGCATAGGCATCGTAGATGCCGCGCTGCTCGGGGGTCAGGGCATGCTCGAGCATCTCGTATTCGACGCCGTCATAGGAGAGTGAGCGCGCGGTGTAGAGACCAAGCGACCGCAGGTCGCGCGCGAGCACTTCCATGGCCGCCACGCCGCCCGCCTCAATGGCCTCGACGAATTCCGCCCGGGTGGCGAACGGAAAGTCCTCGCCGCCCCAAAGGCCGAGGCGCTGCGCATAGGCGAGGTTATGGACCGAGGTCGCGCCCGTGGCCGAAACATACACGACGCGCGCATTGGGCAACTTGTGCTGCAGGCGCAGGCCCGCCCTGCCCTGCTGCGAAGCCTCGGTGTCACCGCGCTCGCCCTTGGACCCTGCGGCATTCGCCATGGCATGGCTTTCGTCAAACAGGATCACCCCGTCGAAATCCGCCCCGAGCCAGTCGACGATCTGATCGACGCGGGATTTCTTGGCACCGCGTTCTTCAGAGCGCAGCGTCGCGTAGGTGGTGAAGAGGATGCCCTCGGTCAGCGGGATGTCGCGGCCCTGGGCGAAGCGCGAGAGCGGCGTCACCAGAAGCCGCTCCTGGCCAAGGGCCGACCAGTCGCGCTGTGCATCCTCCAGAAGCTTGTCACTTTTCGAGATCCAGAGTGCCTTGCGCCGTCCCTGTGCCCAGTTGTCGAGCAGGATCCCGGCCGACTGGCGGCCCTTGCCCGCGCCGGTGCCATCGCCAAGGAAGAAGCCACGACGGAAGCGGATGGCGTCCACGGCATCGTCGGGCGCGGCCGAGACCATGTCACCGGTTTCATCGACAGTCCACGAGCCGGCAAGTTGCGCAGAATGCGCTTCGCCCGCGTAGATCACGGTCTCAAGCTGCGCGTCGGATAACAGGCCGTCGCGCAGCACGGCGGCGGGGAGTTTCGGGCGGTAGGAAGGTTTCGGGGGCGCGACCGAGGCCATCGCCGCCGATTGCACGAGCTTGGTCGGGTGCGGGGCCGCCCCGGGAATGTCGATCGCCTGCAGGCGGAAGGTCTCGTAGATCGCGTCAGAAAGGCGCGCGGTATTGGCTTCCTCAGTCGCATCGCGCTGCGTATAGGCCAGATCTTCAGCCTCGATTTGTGCACTGGATTGGTGGGGCTGGGCCGCAGGGGTCGCGCGCGATGTGCTGATGGCCGTGCCCGTGGTGCGGGAAGGATTTCCCGGGAAGAGCGAAGAACGGATCTGCCCTGCTGGTTCGAGGTGATCCAGATCGAGACGCGGCGGGACCTCAGCGGTGATCCGAGAGAGAAGATGCGCAACGCCCGGGGACATCGGCTGGAGCAGATCAACGGCGACGCCGCTCTGCTCGCCGCCACGGCACTTGTCAAAGACCGAGATCCGTGTCTCGAAGCTGGTGCCATGCTTGGCGAAGGCAGCCCCCGACACCGCGCCAGTAAAGACCAGATGTGCGGTCTCGGTCAGCCGCGTGAAGGTTTCAGCCCAGGCTGGCGCGTCAGGCGCGAAACTGGCACCGGTGATCGCAACCAGACGCCCCCCCGGCGCAAGCCGCACAAGCGCCGAGCGCAAGTGCCGCGCTGTCGCCTCAGACGTCCGACCATCGACATTGGCTACCACCGAGAAGGGCGGGTTCATCAGGATGACGCT
>NZ_JAVDWP010000035.1:0-5740 GCF_031457365.1 Pseudotabrizicola sp. 4114
CATGCTTGCAACATGGAACGGCGCGACGCGGAATGCCGACAGCCTCCGCAAGGAAAACCGTTCCGCCCCGCAGACTTCTTCAGCAGCCTGTTAAGATATCTTTCGGCAAAGTGCCAAAGCGATGTTTGAAGGCCCGGGTGAAATTTGAAAAGTCCTCGTAGCCACACAGGATCGCCGCCTGGGTAACAGTGTTGACCTTCTTTCCGTGCAACAGCGCGAAAGCACGGTCCAGCCGCTGTTCCGACAGCCAGTTTACCAAGGTCGTGCCATCGCAGGCAAAGGCGCGGAAAAGCGTGCGCCGCGAAGTGCCGATACATCTCGCTATCACGTCGGTGCTGAGGCGGGGTTCGTCCATGTTATCCAGAATATAGCGTTTAGCCTTTTCCAGAATATCTCTGTGAGACAGGCTAATCCCGTCGCCGTAAAATCCAAAATCGATGGATGAGGAAATGATATCCATCAAGGAAGATTCAAGCCGTTCCTCACAATACGACGAATTGCAGTGTTCGATCTTCAAAAACTCGCGCATGTTGGACTTCAGGATACCGGCAGCCACCTGCCCTGCGGGAAGCATCCTCCCCATCAGGCTGTGCAGGTTCTGCACTTTCCGTTCAAGTTTGTCTCGCGGCATCATCACAATCATCATCGCGGTATCTTCGCTGATATTCCACCTGAACGGCCTGCCCGAGTCATAAATGAGCACATCCCCCGCATGCGGTGTCTGCTCACGGCCAAGTTGCGCAAATTGCCCCGAGCCGTGTTCGATGACCGCGATGAAAATATCATCGTTGGGCTTGTCCGAAATGATGCGCCGGTTTCGGTCATAGCGCATTGGGGATGCGCTAAGGTGGCAAAGATTCACCTCCCCGATTTCAACATTTGTGAGTTTGGACCGAAAGGCATCTGGCGCCACAAGTGAAAGGTTTTCGCTTGGACTAAGGCGCGCGCAGACGACGTCATTCCAATAGGAATATCGATCTCTTGGTTCAATCGCCTCGGAATTGAACTCAATCCGCCGTTTCGAACCCAACATAGCTGACGCTGCGCCTCTCGCTGGACCTTGGGCAAGGATTGCCCCCGAGGTTCCATCCGGGCAAGTGCAAAGGCGAAAAGCCTGCTCACTTTGGGGGGGCCGGTCAAGTGCTGCCTAAAAAATATGCAGAGGATAGTCCAGAGCAGAGCTCTGAGTCGCGGAGATCGCATCGATTGGCGCACTCTGACCATTTTTTTGGCCCAGAGTGACGAGTTCACTGCCCGAACTGAAGGCTAACGTGATGCATAGTTTAACAAGATGGCAGGGACCTATGGATCAGCGAATGTTTAGCAGTTCGGCTTCTGCAGATAACACGGCGTCTGGCGCTTTCATTCCACCACACGAGACCTTGCTTGCCGCGTGCTCCAAAAAAATTCTGACGCCGCTGGCCGCAATGTTCTGTGCGACCTGTATGATAACGGCGGCTGCTCTTGCCGACGAATGTGGGCCGGTAAACGGAGCGAAATTCATATGCGGGGTCGACAACGTGGAGGACTTCGTCCGACTCCCGAACGGACAGATCCTTGGCAGCGATCTCGCGGCGGCGGGAAAGCAGGGATATTTTTTCCTGTTCAGCCCAGATCACAGCTTCGAAAAGATCTTGCCCGAAGATATTGCGATCGCGCCGGACCCGGCCTACGCCGCCTGTGAAGGCCCCCCCGACTGGGAGATATTCACGCCCCATGGCATGGATGCCGTGCCGCAGGGCGATCTTGTAAAACTCTACGCCGTAAACCATGGCGGTCGCGATGATATCGAGGTCTTCACCATTGATCTTTCCTTAGGCGCTGCAAAGTTTGCCTGGAACGGCTGTCTTGTTTCGCCTGAGGGATCGTGGCCGGATGATGTTGCGGCCCTGCCGTCGGGTGGCCTGGTGGCCAGCAGCCTATGGGATCCCCGCGACGAGGACCGCCTGAAGAAACTTGCTGAGGGTAAGCCGGTCGGTCAGCTTCTTGAATGGCACGCCGACAAGGGCTGGTCTTCGATTGATGGCACTGAAGAGCTTTCCGGGGCCAATGGGGTGATTGTCTCCGCCGATGGATCGACGATCTATCTCGCGGCCTGGTCGGGCAAACAGCTTGCCATCATTGACCGGGCCAGTGGTGATATCAAAACCATTGACCTGGACTATACCCCCGACAACCTGATCTGGGATGCCAGGGGCGAAACGATTTTCATCGGCGGCACGACGGCAAATGTGCCTGACGCGCTTGATTGCTTTGTGTCGGACAAGATCAACTGCCCCGAGATCGGGGTACGCGTTGACCGCTTCGATCCGAAAACCATGAAGATCGAGACCTTGATCAAAGGCAATCAGTTTGGTGAGTTCGGCATGGCGACCGGCGCGATGGATGTCGGCAATGAACTCTGGGTCAACAGCTATCGCAGTGACAGAATTGCGATCTTTGACCTGAAGTGATGCCATTGCCTGAAGTGACGCCCTTGCAGGCTGGAATGCGCGAAGGCGATTCAGCCTGTCGCCTGGTGGACCGGACCCAAGGTCTGGGCAGGCGGCAAAGCGCGGCTTCGATACTCTGATCACGCGTTGCGACCGCCCACGATTACCCCATTTCCAGCGAAATCGCGGGCCGAAGCTCACCCGAACACACATTGCTCGGGCAAGGTCTGCAAATCAGCCAATAGGGTAGGAAGATGACATTCAACCAAACGGAACGCGGCACCGCCCGTCCCTCCGAGGGACCTGCAGAGCTGACTTCAGGCCCCGATGGGGCGATCCCGCTGATGCCCGCGGAGGAAGATCTTGTCGAACTCGGCTATGATGTATCACAGATCACCCCGGTTCCAGGGGCTCTCCGGACCTCAACACAGATGGATCAGTTCTGGATCTGGGCTGGTGCCAACGTCGCGCCAATCAACTGGGTGCTGGGGGCCTTGGGCATACAGTTCGGCCTCAGCCTGATCGACACAGTCGCGGTCATCATCGTTGGCAATCTGATAGGAGCCGCACTTTTTGGCTTCATGTGCATCATGGGCCACCGAACGGGCGTGCCACAGATGGTGCTGTCGCGCGCGACCTTCGGCCGGCGCGGGGCTTATCTGCCAACACTCATGCAGGTTCTCATGCCGATCGGGTGGGTCGCAATCAATACCTGGGTCGTGCTTGACCTCGCGATGGCAGCCTTCGAACGACTTGGCGTGGCAGGCAGCCCCGAGCTTAAGTATTCAATTGCAGTGGTCGTGATGATCACGCAGGTCTGCATCGCGGCCTGGGGCTTCAACGCGATCAAGTATTTCGAGCGCTATACCATGCCAGTCATCCTGATCATCATGCTGGTGATGACCGGTTTGGCCTTCTTTGAGGTGGATGTTCAGTGGACGGTCTCCACGGTTTCAGGCATCAACCGGCTTTCGGCAATGAGCAGCCTGATGACGGCAATCGGAATTGGCTGGGCAATCGCCTGGCTTGTGTATGCCTCTGACTATACGCGCTTTACGCAAAAGTCGCTGACCGACCGCCAGGTCTTCAAAGCAACCTTCCTCGGCCTGGTCATCCCTTCGGTCTGGCTCGCCTGTCTTGGCGCGATGATTGCCTCCGCAGGTGCGGGCGCTGATCCGGCCCAGCTCATCATCACGGTCTTCGGAGCCATGGCCCTGCCGGTGCTTCTGGTGCTGGTGCATGGCCCCATCGCCACGAATATTGTCGTGATCTACTCGGCCGCCCTCTCCGTCGCGGCACTTGATCTTAAGGTCAAACGGTGGGTGGTTTCGCTGCTGACCGGCGTCGTCGCCATGGCCGTGCTGGTCGGGTTTCTGCAGTCGGGAAGCTTTGCCGCCTCGTTCCAGAACCTGATGATCCTGTTTGTGGTGTGGATCAGCCCCTGGGGCGCCATAACGCTGCTGGATTACTTCTGGATCAAGAGAAAGCTGATCGAGGTCGATCAGCTGTACCGCGCTCCGGGCGAAAGCCTTTATGGCGATATCAACTGGTGGGCGCTTGCATCGCTGCTGATGGGTGTCTTTGCCGGCTGGACCTTTCAGGTAGGTGCAACACCCGCCCTTAACGGACCATTTGCAGAGGCAATGGGTGGCATCGACCTTTCCTGGCTGGTCGGCGCGGTGGTGGCTGCTGGCCTCTATCTCATCCGTCCAGGCTTGCGTCACGCTTAAGGAGAAGAAAATGCTTACAAACAGGACACCAATCGAAGAATATCATGGCCGCTGGAGCCGCGCTCAGGCCCTGTGCAAGGCGAACGGCGTCGAGGCGCTTGTCGTCTGGGGTAAGGGCGGAGGCACAATCGACACGGCCTTTGATCTGATCTACCTCGCCAATTATTGTCCGACGTTCCCCTACATTGCCGATCTGCCGAACGTCTGGTCCGGTATTTCGCATGCGGCGGTGATCATTCCTGCGACAGGCGAACCAGTGCTGGTGACCGACACCGATGCGATCCGCAGCGATTTTGTGGCGATTAAGGACATCCGCCCGGGAAATGGGTTTTTGCCGGACAGCGTCGCAGATACGCTAAAGTCCATGGGGCTGGGCGCGTCCCGCATTGGTCTGGTGGCCGGGGCCTCCTTGGTCGCCAATATCTAC
This sequence comes from Pseudotabrizicola sp. 4114, assembly GCF_031457365.1. Lineage (NCBI taxonomy): Bacteria > Pseudomonadati > Pseudomonadota > Alphaproteobacteria > Rhodobacterales > Paracoccaceae > Pseudotabrizicola > Pseudotabrizicola sp. 4114. The sequence continues at coordinate 4,590 of NZ_JAVDWP010000035.1, forward strand.
AGAAGGCTCGTGACCGTCTGCAAAGACATCGAATTTGTCGATATGGATATGGCGATCGAGAGCTTGCGCAATATCAAGACCCCCTTTGAGTTCCAGCTTTTGCGTGAGGCGGCTGATGTCGGCAACGCTGCAATGCTGGCCATGATGAAAAGCGCCTCGACCGCCGGAACAACCGAGGCCGACGCTGTCGCGGCGGCCTATAATGTTGCGATCCGTCGTGGTAGCGCGATAATTGACGCCGCTTGCGCATCGGGTCCGCATACAAAGCTCTATTCGGACGGCATGGTGCCGCAATGGACAACCCGTACACTTGCGCCGGGCGATATCTTCCATTGCGACATGTATGGCGCTGCCGTTGAGGGCTATGTCTGGGACTTCTCTCGAACGGTCGTCGCCGGTGGGACATGGACGGCGCGGCAGAATGAAGTTTACGACGGTGCAATTGCCGCCATCGAGGCCGGCGTGGCAGCTTGCCGCCCCGGCGTAACGGCAAGCGATCTGTACAAGGCCGTGCACGATGTCCTTGAGGGACGCGGCATCTTCTGCGGATATCCGATCCATGGCCATTCCTTCGGACTGGGCTGGGGCGGGCCGTGGCTTGTACCGGACAACGAAATGAAGGTCGAAGCCGGAATGGCGATTGCCATCGAATGCATGGCGGGTTGCGACGACGTCGGCTACGTCAAGTTCGAACACAACCTCCTTGTCCATGGCGACCGCAGCGAGCTTATCTCGACCTGCCCGGCACGGCTTTGACGCCAGGGCGACAGCGGGACATGATGCGTTTTCCGTATCCGGCCCCGTCAGCCCCGGCAGGCGGAGAGATGTGCATCGACGTGCTGATTCGCCCGGATCATGGAGGGGCTGGCCTCCGAGGCGGCCGTTCCGAAGCCGGTACTGATCGACGCGACCTCTCTGAAGGCGCACCGCACGGCGCCCAACCTGCGGGCGAGAAAGGGGGGGCAGCGACCAGCGGGCCGTCTGATCGGGCGAACGAAGGGGGCATGAACTCCAAACCGCACGCCAACACCGATGCCGATGGTCGACCGATCCGGATCTTCCTGACCGCAGGCCAAGTCAGATGGAGTGGTTGCCGCCCTCCCTAGACGGCATCGCAATGTGCCAAGGTCGTGGTGTTCAACGCCACGCGC
>NZ_JAVDWP010000036.1:0-2500 GCF_031457365.1 Pseudotabrizicola sp. 4114
CCTTCAGGTTATGAGCCTGACGAGCTACCGGGCTGCTCCACCCCGCGTCCGGCCCGAGGGCAATATTTGCGATCGGGTATTTGTATCGTATTGAGAGAATTGTGTCTCTTTTTAGGTTTGGCGGTGACCTACTCTCCCACGTCTTAAGACGCAGTACCATTGGCGCGACGGCACTTAACGGCCGAGTTCGGGAAGGGATCGGGTGTTTTGCTCGTGCTATGACCACCAAACCGAAGAAGAGACACGGCGGACTGGATGGTCTCCAGATCCGCCTTTAACATCAGTGTTGTTCCAGGTCTTGTACACGTTGTTTTGGTGTATGCGTTTTGACTGTCCAGGCGAGGGATGCTTCGGGTTTCGAAGCTTTACCTTGCTGTTACTGGATCAAATCAAGCCTATCGAGCAATTAGTACCAGTCAGCTGAATGCATTGCTGCACTTACACCTCTGGCCTATCGACGTGGTGGTCTTCCACGGCTCTCAAGGGAGATCTTGTTTTGAAGGGGGCTTCCCGCTTAGATGCCTTCAGCGGTTATCCTGTCCGAACATAGCTACCCAGCACTACCGTTGGCACGATAACTGGTCCACCAGTGGTTCGTTCACCCCGGTCCTCTCGTACTAGGGGCAACTCTTCTCAAATCTCCTACACCCACGGCAGATAGGGACCGAACTGTCTCACGACGTTCTAAACCCAGCTCACGTACCTCTTTAAATGGCGAACAGCCATACCCTTGGGACCTGCTCCAGCCCCAGGATGAGATGAGCCGACATCGAGGTGCCAAACGATGCCGTCGATATGGACTCTTGGGCATCATCAGCCTGTTATCCCCAGAGTACCTTTTATCCGTTGAGCGATGGCCCTCCCACTTGGGACCACCGGATCACTATGACCGACTTTCGTCTCTGCTCGACTTGTCAGTCTTGCAGTCAGGCAGGCTTCTGCCATTGCACTCAACGACCGATTTCCGACCGGTCTGAGCCTACCTTCGCGCGCCTCCGTTACTGTTTGGGAGGCGACCGCCCCAGTCAAACTCCCCACCATGCAGGGTCCCGGATCCGGATAACGGACCGCGGTTAGACATCAAGAAGGCGAAGGGTGGTATCTCAAGGTTGGCTCCACAAAGACTAGCGTCCCTGCTTCAAAGCCTACCACCTATCCTGCACATCACATTCCTGATGCCAGTGCAAAGCTGGAGTAAAGGTTCATGGGGTCTTTCCGTCTAACCGCGGGTAGTGTGCATCTTGACACACAGTTCAATTTCGCTGAGTCCACGTTAGAGACAGCGGGGAGATCGTTACGCCATTCGTGCAGGTCGGAACTTACCCGACAAGGAATTTCGCTACCTTAGGACCGTTATAGTTACGGCCGCCGTTTACTGGGGCTTCAATTCAGAGCTTGCACCCCTCCTTTTAACCTTCCAGCACCGGGCAGGCGTCAGACTGTATACGTCGCCTTACGGCTTCGCACAGCCCTGTGTTTTAAGTAAACAGTCGCCACCCCCTAGTTTGTGCCCCCCACCTCTACTTGCGTAAAAGTGGGGCCTCCTTCTCGCGAACTTACGGAGGCATTTTGCCGAGTTCCTTTAACGTGGTTCTCTCAAGCGCCTTGGTATACTCTACCAGTCCACCTGTGTCGGTTTAGGGTACGGTCTGATGGAGGGCTATTTCCAGGGACCTGTAGGCAGCCCACCCAATCCGATAAGGGCAAACTACGTTTCAGATCCGTCACTTCCTCCTGGCCACGGAATATTAACCGTGTTCCCATCGACTACGCCTTTCGGCCTCGCCTTAGGGGCCGGCTTACCCTGCTCAGATTAGCTTTAAGCAGGAACCCTTGGACTTTCGGCGAGGGGGTCTCTCACCCCCTTTGTCGCTACTCATGTCAACATTCTCGCTTCTGATCTCTCCACCGGATGCCTTACAGCCCGGCTTCACAGAAAGAACATTGTCTCCGTTGACCCCTAAGGATCAAAAGAGACAGCGTTCTATATCACAGAACGCTCCGCTACCACGCATATTGCTATGCATCCTGAGCTTCGGCTCGTGGTTTGAGCCCCGTTACATCTTCGCCGCAGGACAGCTTATCTAGACCAGTGAGCTGTTACGCTATCTTTAAAGGATGGCTGCTTCTAAGCCAACCTCCTGGTTGTTTTGGCCGTCCCACATGCTTTCCCACTTAACCACGAATTAGGGGCCTTAGCTGCAGGTCAGGGTTGTTTCCCTCTTCACGACGGACGTTAGCACCCGCCGTGTGTCTCCCGGATAGTACTCTTGGGTATTCGGAGTTTACTTAGACTCAGTAAGGCTGTGGGCCCCCATCATCCATGTAGTGCTCTACCCCCCAAGGTATTCGTCCGAGGCGCTACCTAAATAGCTTTCGCGGAGAACCAGCTATCTCCAAGTTTGATTGGCCTTTCACCCCTAGCCACACGTCATCCAGACCCTTTTCAACGGGTGTTGGTTCGGACCTCCAGTAAGTGTTACCTTACCTTCATCCTGCA
>NZ_JAVDWP010000037.1:0-4674 GCF_031457365.1 Pseudotabrizicola sp. 4114
GTTTGGGGCTGACAACGAGGCTGCTTGCGGGATTTTTGGTGGAGAGTGGCTGAAGGAAAACTCCAGTGGTCGCCTGGCCTGCGTTTTCTATGGGGGTTAGCAATGCGAGGGCTGAATCCAGAGTTATCCACAGGCTGTAGTGTTAAATATGTGTTAGACTCTGTGTTAAGCAGAAAAAATGACCTGCAAGCATTTGATAAAAAAGGAATATTCCGACACTCCCGTGTGTGAAAGTACGAAAGAGTGTGTGTAAAAGTACGAAAGAACGTGTGTAAAAGTACGAAAGCCCTCATGCTGTGTGTGAAAGTACGAATCGCCGTGACTTCTCTCTATTCCAGCCCTACTGTGTGTGAAAGTACGAAAGGATTTCGCTTTGTCTGATGATAGCGCGATCAACCGCTCCCCCCTCCTGCCTGACAGGTATCCGCAAGGCGATTTTTTCGTCTGCGATATTTTTGATGCCGTTCCGAAGGCTGATATGGCTTCGATGGAGCATCCGATATTTTCGCTTTCGACCAAGCCGGATACGCGCGTTCGTGAGTATGAGCACAACGGCATCAAGATCGCGATCAAGCCTTCAGTGGACGGGCTGGCGACGGTCCATGACAGGGATATTCTGATCTACTGCATCAGTCAGCTCATGACGGCTATCAACGAAGGCAAGGAAGTGTCGCAAGCGGTTCGCTTCCGTGCGTTCGATATGCTTGTGGCAACCAACCGGAATACAGCTGGTTCTGGGTATGCTCAGCTTAAAGCGGCATTGGAGCGGCTGGCTGGCACACGGATCAGCACCAATATCGTGACAGGTGGTCAGGAAGTGTTCCGGACTTTCGGGCTGATCGAAAGCGCCGAGGTTGTCAGGGAGACGCGTGACGGGCGGATGCAGGAAGTGGAGGTCAAGCTCTCGGATTGGGTGTTCAATGCGATCCGGTCCAAAGAAGTTCTGACCCTTCATCGTGACTATTTTCGTCTCCGCAAACCTCTCGAACGCCGCATCTACGAGATTGCCCGCAAGCATTGTGGCGCACAAAAGGAATGGCGGATCGGTCTGTCACTTCTTCAGAAGAAATGCGGCTCAAACTCCACGCTACGCGAGTTCCGGCGTCTGGTCATGAACATCATCCGCGAAGATCAGTCGTACGACCACATGCCCGACTATTCCATAGAAATGGACGAGCAAGAGGACACGGTTCTTTTCACGAACCGGCAGAACGTCAAAGTCGTCCTGCCGCAAGCTGTCGCACCGCAACTTGATCCTGATGTGTACGAGACCGCGCGCATGCTCGCCCCTGGTCATGATGTTCACTACCTTGAGCGGGAATGGCGGCAGTGGCTCCCCGAAACACCGCGCAATCCTGAAGCAGCTTTCCTGGGCTTCTGCCGGAAGTGGATGCAGAACAGAAAAGATACCGGATAATTTCAAATACCGGATTTGTCTTTATACAGCTTCCAGGCCTCTTCGATGATGACCCCTTGCTGAACGCCCCTGCGCCTTGCCTCGTTGGCAATTTCTTCTGAAATTCCGGGCATAACCTTGGCATGCACCTGTCCAGTGCGGGGGCTTGGCTTCCGTCCCCGCTTCTTCTGAGGTTCACGCGCAACAAAGCCCAGCTCTTCCCCTGCCCTGTCGGTTTTCTCAACAGCCTGTGCGCTTCTGTCTTTTTCGCGTGTCTTCAGACGGCCAAGGTCGATGTTGAACGGCTTGTCGGTCATTCTCCCACCTCCCCGGCCAGTCGCTGATAGACGGCCTGCGCAAACTGTGCTGCGTTCTCGATAGCGCCTTCCATGTTGCCTTGTGCTGGCATGGTATGCAGGTCGCCTCCGAACTCGAAAAGCGCTGAAAAGGCCGCACGCTCCATCAGCGGTGGATTGATCAGATCCACACCTTGTTCCGCCAGTGACCCGGCAATTCCACTGTGCTGCTTGGACCTGATTGCCTTCGTCATGGTGAAGACAACGGCATGCGGAATCTTCCGGTCCAGCGCCTCTTCCTCTTCCGCGATGAGTTGCAGGGCGCGGACGCCGATTGTTGCGTCCAATGTGGTGGCACGCATAGGCGTAATGACCAGATCAGCCTGAGAGATTGCGCGGGAGACAAGGCGGGATGCTACGCCTTCCAGGTCAACGATCACGATCTGGCCGTCTGTATCGTGCCGCTTGATAGTTTTCACGATGTCGGATTCGCTGACGTCTGACAAAACACTGATCCGGTCGGGCAGCGGTCCACGGTCTGCCCACAAAGTCAAAGACTGGTTCGGGTCGCAGTCGAGCATGACGACGTTTGCGCCCGCGTGAGCAAGCTCTGTTCCCAAGAGAACCGCTGTAGTGGACTTTCCTGCCCCCCCCTTGGGAGACGCAATGACGACTGTAGGCATGGTCAATCCTTTTCTTATCTGGTATTTATACTAACCGGATTTTTAAAATTATCCAATATTTTTTCCTAGCCGCTCCGGGTGTCAAGTGTAGCTTGACACCGTGCACCCCCGTTCTTAAATTGCAGCATGAGAATTCGGAACATCCTCCACAAAGGGCTGCGCCGCTTTGTTGAAGCGGACGACACTTCAGGTCTTCAGTCTGCCGTCGTTGAAAAGTTACGGCGCATCATCTCGTTCCTCCAGGACATGGAGCGCGAGGACGAACTGCGGGCTGTTCCGAGCTGGAAGGCTCATCAGTTGACGGGCGACCGCAAGGGCACTTGGAGTCTGTTCGTGACCAAAAACTGGCGGCTGACATTCCGGATCGACAAGGATGAGGTCGAGATCATCGATCTTGACTATGAAGATTACCACTAGGAGGCGTCTATGATCGAGATGCGTGAAATTCGGATGATGAACCCGGCTCACCCAGGTGGGTTCGTAAAGAGCGAGATCGTTGAAGCCCTCGACCTTTCCGTAACACGGGCGGCTGAAGTTCTTGGGGTCACTCGCGCGGCGCTTTCGGCGCTGTTGAATGAACGGTCACACCTGTCGCCTGAAATGGCACTTCGGATTGAGAAGGCGTTTGGCGTTTCGATGGACACGCTGATGCGGATGCAGAACAGCTATGACATTGCCAAAACCCGCAGAAGGGCAGGGGACATTAATGTGGAGCGCTTCAATATTAGCGCTTCTGTCGAGCCTCTTCGGTAGAGCGGATTCTCCGGGGAGTAGGATGCCTCCTGCGGCATCAGCGCCCTTCATGCTTGGATCAGGCATGGTTACAATGGAGTACTTCATGCCACAGCGCGCCGCATCCGAACCAATCACTATCCGTACGGCCAAGGTGGCCGAGATTGACGATTTGGCGAGGGCGATGGACCGCTCCCGCAATTACATCGTCAATCAGGCGATTGAGCAGTATCTTGAAGCCAACACTTGGCAAATGGAACGGATCAGAGAAGGCATCGCTGCTGCTGTTGACGGAAAGGTCGCGCCAGCGGGTGAGGTTTTTGCCGGTATAGCTGCAAAGCACGGCTGGTCACGTTGACCGATCACAGAGCTGCTGATCGTCATGTCCGATAATGCAAGATTATCGGACGTAAAGAAGATGGGAAGGGGGCGGCGGAAGTCAAACCTTAGATTGTCATTAAGCGCCGCGACGATGACAACTGCCAAACAGGTTGGTATTGAGCTAAAGGAAGGACTTCTAGCAGTTTGAATCGTAGCCACCTAAGCTGCTTTATTTCAGTTACGCACGCGGGCGCACACGATGAGCAACCGTGATATCGGCTAGTACCAAGCCACGGTTCTGAAGGTCCAATCGAGCCTCCTCTCGGACTGGTGCGGTCCCTTTCGGATCAGAGACAGTTAACAGAAGTGTGAATGGCACACCATTAGCTGGGAAGGTGCTGCCTGCTCTCACGAGGCTATCTAACGACAACCGCCAGTTGGAGGTGTTGCCACGTCCCTTTGGCATGTGAGCATGATAACGCTTGATTGGCGACCATTTAAGGCCGGTTGAAATTAGGTACTTCTCGGTCTTGTTCATACCTTGGGGCAAACCGGCGCCATCATGAGTCAGCCTGGTTGCCCATTCGGTCTCGCCCGTCACATCGTTCACGATGTTCTCTTGATGGAGGTGAGCCTCCAAATGAACCCGCATAGCCTCTTCGCGATGAATTGGATCGATAGGCGGTGTGTAAGCCAACGTAATGTCCGCGCGGCCACGACAAGTCCCGTCGGCCCGCACTAATGATCGCGGCCAAGCGAAGGGAAAGTCGAGCCTTTGGCGAGCTCGTAAGCGATCGTTGAAAACAAGTGTGACGCCGTGCAGGTCGTCGCTCAGCATCAAGTCGGCAGGAGGGGCAAGTCCAAACCCAACAAAATCGCGCGCAACATGGCGCAGCATGGGTACGCACAATGCTGCAGGGCGAGCGGCCCGATGGATTGGCAGCGCGAGCAGAGTTTCGCGCGGAGCTTGGCGCGCGAGTCGATGATCGAGCGTAGCAACACTCGCAGCGGTTAGCGGCGCTGCGTAGCTGGTGCCGCAACCCTGCACGCCCTCACCCTCAGGGTTGATGGAGGCGAGGCCAGTTGTGTTGCCTGCCCCACCAGCTCCCCCATAGTGAGCTAAGTCCGGCTTACGTCCACCGCCGACACCTTGAGCTACTCCCCGAAAATCGGACAGTGACGGAAGCTACGATCTGAGGTCTGCTGATCCCCAATTCGAGGAGATCAGAACATGTCGAAACGCAGG
>NZ_JAVDWP010000038.1:0-4509 GCF_031457365.1 Pseudotabrizicola sp. 4114
GTTCGCACTCGATTACACGCCAATACGGTCGAAAACTCCTTGCACTACGGGCGGCAACCACAGAAGCGACTACACCGGAGCCGCAGCCCTGCTGGGCAGTTTGCCCACTGCGGAATGGAATAGATGCTCGCCGACCGAGGCTATGACGCCGACTGGTTCAGGGATGCGTTGAAAGACAAGGGGATACGCCCCTGCATCCCAGGCCAGAAGTCCCGCGGCAAGACGGTCCGCTACGACAAACGGCGTTACCGGCGCCGCAACCGGATCGAGATCATGTTTGGCCGATTGAAAGACTGGCGCCGCGTTGCAACCCGTTACGACCGATGCGCAAAGACCTTCCTCTCCGCCGTCGCCCTCGCTGCAACTGTCATCTTCTGGCTTTGACGATCAATGAGTCTGGACCCTAGTGGATACCAGCTTGCATCACGATCTGCGCGCCCTGTGAAACACTTTTGTCAACAGCGCCTAAGTATGCCATGAATCTTGTCGCGACATTTTGAATTATCTGATATACACTACATTCCACTTCGACGGTATTTATAGATAGCTTCTGTATTACCGGAAAATTTGGAAATCCAACCTGGGTTTCGTTAAAGATGTCGCCCCAATCTTCCGACTCAAGTTCAAAGGCAATTTCATCAAGGAGTTGATTCACATACATTTCATCGACTAGATTGTAGTTGTTAAAGTGTATCCTCGCTTCACAGTTCACAATATCCCAAAACGAGTGGTATTGCAGTACGGATATAATGTATTGTTTAGCTCCAGGAGCTTGACCTAAGAATCCATGATCCGTTAACTTACGGTAGGTTTTATAGTTGATACCCATTATGAACATTGCGCCTATCGGATCCAGTGGCGCCCGAAGATAGTCAGCGTTTGGCATTTTGAGGTTCCTATATTCTGATCGGCTGGCATAAATTGGCTTCGGCAGCTCACAATGCTGGTTGACCGTCATTATATAAACGCACACCCATGCTTTTATATTTCGGCCGGCGTGTGATCGTGATATTTGTTCAGCGCCTGCTTCCCATTGTCAGGGCTGATAGCCATGTCGCATCGCTAGAGCTCTCCATCGCAGGAGTTTTTCAGATATGGAAGGAATATTGGTTCATTTTTGGGTGGCTCTGGTTGTGAATTGATCAGTTTAGTGGACGCTGCTCCTCGTCTTCCATTTCTATGCGGATCAAGGTTAATAATATATTACTGGAAAGTGCCCAGCTAGGTGTTTGACCCCCCGTTTTGATGGTGCGATCCTTTCGCAGGAATGGAAGGAAGCACTATGGGGGCGTTGTTGCAAAACCCTGTCTTCCAAGGATTCACATCGCGAATCGATGCGGTTAGACGGGGCGCATGAGCAAGCCATCACCCGCCCGCTACCGCACGACGAACTGGTCCAGTTACACGGCGTCTCTGCGCAAGCGCGGATCCCTGCTGATCTGGCTGGACAAGGACATGTCCTGGCTTGGGCCGCATGACGGCAGCCCCGGTCGACCTGCGGTGTTTGCGGACGCGGCGATCCAGTTCTGCCTGACGATAAAGGTCTTGTTCAAGCTGCCGCTCAGGCAGACGACCGGGATGGTGGCCAGCCTGCTGAAGATGGCTGGGCTGGACTGGGCTGTGCCAGACTATACGACCCTGTGCCGGAGGCAGAAGACCTTGGCCGTCGAGATGCCCTATCGGCGCGCCGATGCCCCCCTGAACCTGCTCGTCGACAGCACCGGCATCAAGTTCCTCGGTGATGGCGAGTGGCAGGCCCGAAAGCATGGTGTTCAGGGCCGACGCCAGTGGCGCAAGGTGCATCTGGCCATGGACACCGCCACCTCGGACATCCGCGCGGTGGAATTCACCTCCAGCAGCGATGGCGACAGTCCGGTCCTGCCGGAACTGCTCAACCAGATCCCCGAGGACGAAGACATCGGCACCGTGACCGCCGATGGTGCCTATGACACCCGCCGCTGTCACACCGCCATCATCGACCGCCAGGCCACCGCGATCATTCCGATCCGCAAGAACGGTCGACCCTGGAAAGCGGACTGCCCGGCCGCAATCGCTAGAAACGAAACCCTGCGTGCCACCCGGCACTATGGCCGGGCATTCTGGAAGCGCTGGACGGGATACCATGTCCGCAGCCGCATCGAGGCGAAAATGCGGTGCCTGAAGGCCTTCGGTGAACGCATCGCAGCAAGAGACCCTGACCGCCAGACCGCTGAAATCCAGATCCGCATCGCACTGATGAACCGCTTCTCGGCCCTTGGAACGGCCGAGATCGTTCGCGTGGCCTGATGCTGACGGGGAAAGGGGCCATCATGCCTCAAGCGTGAGTTACGCAACAACGCCGCTCTGATGATCGTTTCCATCTGACGCTGTGCAATCCCCCGTTTCATGCGTCGCCTGCACAGGCGGAAGAGGGCACGCGGCGCAAGTGGCGGAATCTTGGCAAGGGCCCCTCTGCCGAACTCAATTTTGGCGGCCAGAATACCGAGCTCTGGTGCCCGGGTGGCGAAATCAGCTTCATCGCCAGAATGGTCGAGCAGAGCATGAATTTCGCCGACCATTGCCTATGGTTCACCTGCCTGGTGTCCAAGAAAGACAACCTCAAGCCACTCTCCAGACTGCTGAAGAAAGCGAAAGTTGCCGAATTCAAGGTTGTCGAAATGGCGCAGGGCCAGAAGACCAGTCGGTTTATTGCCTGGACTTACTATCCAGAAGGGCAGAGATCCCTATAGGTGCATCAGGTTCAGCAACAGGTCAGCGCACAGGCACTCATCAGGTTAAACTGCGGTGTTCCTTGATGAGCGACCGCTTTAGGGGCCGCCGCGCCGCAGCGGCGGCCCGCTCTCGAGCGGCTGCTCAGGGCCGGCCGAGAGGGTACACCCCGTGGCCTGAACCTTCCATATCCACATCCAGCCTGCGCAAAAATGTATTCACTGCGATCATGGTCACAAGCGAAGTCCTTGTCCCCTCAGGATTGAACTAGGTCGCGGGCAAGAAGATCGAGACTGACGTGCCCATTTCAGAGGTGACAATCGTCAAACCGCCACCCAATTCTCTGGACACGCCAAAAGCCATCGAAAGGCCCAGCCCAGTGCCTTTACCAACTGCCTTTGTCGTGAAGAACGGCTCAAGAACTTGGGGCAGAATATGCGTCGGGATGCCACTTCCTTGATCCTGCACCGTGATCTTCACATATTTCCCCACCCCCAAGGACGATCCGTCAGCAATAACTTGCGCCTTGGTCAAACGGACGACCAAACTGGAAAGTGTGATATCTCCGCCATTTGGCATGGCATCAACTGCATTGATCACCAGATTGATCAAAGACGAAAGAAGCTGCGCCCGATCCGCCATGAAATTTTGTTTTTCCAAACCTCGTTCGATCTTGATTGAGACCGAGGTCGGAATAAGCCGACGGGTCAGCGACACGAGCCCTTCAAGGATTTCATCGCTGTCCTGCAGGGCTAAAGACAGGCGTTCTTTCCGGGCGAAGGCCAGCAATTGCTTAACCGTCTTAGCCGCCTGTCGCGCTGCGACCGAAGCCTCGGCGATCGATGCGTGTCGCTCTTCCGGGTCTTCGACAAGCGCCAAAAGTTCCAGATGGCCAAGAATTGCGGTTAAGTTGTTGTTGAAGTCATGTGCAACCCCTCCGGCCAAGCGCCCGATGGCCGCCATCTTCTCCGCTTGGCGTGATCGTAGGTTGGCCTCGGCAGCTTTAATGCGCAGCCGCCTAGAAACTTGTGCCGCTTCGACAAAATAGTACAGCAGCGCAGAACCGCTCGCTATGAGTCCGAGCTTTGCGAAAGGGTCAGTGAATTGTGGGATCAGTTTTAGGAAGACCACCGCAATCATTGTCCCGACCACTGCTATTTCTCCATAGACCATAATTGGAGCGCTGTCGCTGCGTCGAACCAGAAAGACGAGGATGCAGCCGACCAAAGCTGCCCCGCAAATCGACAAGGCGCGATCGTTTTCGCAGATCATGAGGGCAGGCATCCAGAGGAAGCTGGCCAATAGTAAAAGGAAAAGCAGTCCCGAAATAACCTCGTCCCGAGGTGTTGCGCGAGGCATCCGCGCCTTGAGAAAAAAGTGATAGGTTGCATGAGCGACGAGAAAAGATGCTGCCCAGACCCAAGAGCTGTTCCAACCGGTATAGCCGTAAAGAAGGCCACTGCCCCCAATCACCCCAAGAAGACGGACGGCAACCTCTCTGCGGTTGCCATACTCCACCTCAAAAAGGCGAGCAAGTTCTTCGGAGGGATTGGACTGGCCACGCAATGGTGAATACCACCTTCTGAAGTCACGCAGTCGATTCAACGGGCAAATAGCTTCCCGCTCGATGCGATGAGTATTCCTTCCTCCTAGTTCGAAAGCAAGCGCTCACAATTGGTGCAGCCGCTGACAACTGCTTCGCTTCTAGGGTCCAGACTCATTGATCGTCAAAGCCAGAACATGACAGTTGCGGCGAGGGCGACGGCGGAGAGGAAGGTCTTGGCGCACCTGTCATAGCGG
>NZ_JAVDWP010000039.1:0-3918 GCF_031457365.1 Pseudotabrizicola sp. 4114
CGGCCACCCCGCATCGCGCATTGACGATCTCATGCCTTGGGCCTTCCAAAAACCGTCAATCTAAAAGCCCAACGGGGTTCACGCACCGCTTACCATTTAGACAGCAAGGGCTGACGTGCAGCGAGATCGGGCGGCGAACGGGGTTTCCCCGGCGTAGCGTCGCGAAGTGGCTGCAGTTCGAGACGCCACCTGACCGAAAGCGCGCCGTCCTCAAGCGCTCCTCCGCTTGGTACTTTGAAGAGTACTTAAGGCAAAGTTGGGATAGCGGCATTCGCAGCGGGAATGCGCTGCTCACCTTGATCCGAGAACGTGGTTGCGAGGGCAGCATGTCAAATCTGCAGCGGCTCCTGGCCGGCTGGCGTAGTGCCGAAAAACAGGAAGAAGGGGGAACCACCATGGCGCACCAGATCCTTGAACCGGTCCGGGACCCGGAAACGGGGCACGCGATATCCCCGGTCATCGCGGCCGCACTCTGCATCAAACCAAGAGGAAAACTCACCTTGGAACAGGCGAGAAAAGTCGGAGCTCTCAAGGAAGGCTCCCCTGCCTTCACAACAATGCGGCGCCTCGCCATGCGCTTCAAAGGCATCTTGCGTGGTCGAAAAGCAGACCCGCTGCCCGCCTGGATCGAGGTTGCGATCGAAACGGACCTAGCGCCCATCGTACGGTTCGCCGTCGTTTATCGGCTGGGCGCTGGTCATGGCAGCCATCCCGATCAGGGGAATTGCTGCCAATGTGGCCGTCATCATATCGCGTCGTTTCATGTCAAGCTCCTGTCGCGGGGGTGAAAACGGTTTTGTAATCGGACACAAAGGCCGAAAAAGACCGGGCGGGGGGTCCGGTTGCCGCTGGCCCTGTGGGGCTGACGGCATCGGCTTCGTCGCGGGAATAATGGGCGTAATCCTCGATCAGGCCCTCGGCCTGCCAGTGCGGAAAACCGGCGGCAACAACCGCGTCGCGCATGGCATCGGGCGGTATCTGGATGAACGTCACAGGCTGGCCAATGGCCGAGCCGATTTGCAGGGCGACATCCGCATGGGTCAGAGCCTCGGGTCCGGTCAGGTCATAGGTCTGGCCCTCATGCCCCGGGGTGGTCAGCGCGGCAAAGGCAATGGCCGCAATATCCCGGGTGTCGATCAGGCTGATCCGTGACGCACCGATAGGCGCGAACAGCTTGCCCATACCGACGATGGTGTCGCGAAACCCAAGCAGGTTCTGCATGAACAGGTTGGGCCGCAGAAAGGTGTAAGCCATGCCACTGTCGCGGATCGCCTGCTCCACCGCCGCATGATACCGCAGAAAGCGCACTGGCGAGTCCGCCGACGCGTGAAGTTGCGACAGCTTGACGATGTGCTGCACCCCAGCCCGTTGTGCGGCTGCCACAAAGGCCAGTTGCTGGCTTTCGGCGCGCTCTGTCGAATTGGTCAGCAGAAAGGCCCGGTCAACGCCCTGCAATGCCCGCTCGACCGAGGCGGGATCATCGAAATCGCCGGTAACGGGCAAGATGCCCGGGAGGATCTTGAGTTTTTCGGCAGCCGCGTCAGACCGCACCATGGCCTTGGCGGTATTGCCATTGGCGGAAAACAATTTGGCCAGTTCGAAGCCGACAGAGCCGGTGGCGCCAGTGAGAAGGATCATTTTGGAACTCCTTGAAGGTTGATGTCCCCAATATGACGCGGCCTTAGTGCAAAGAAAATTGACAAGGACTATGGTGCGGTTAGTATAAAATGTATGAACTCAACCCCCCCTACTGCCGCGCCGGACTGGGAGCGCCACCGCGCGTTTCTCGCCGTTGTCCGGGAAGGCAGCCTTTCGGCAGCGGCCCGCGCGCTGAGCGTGGCCCAACCCACCGTGCGACGGCGCATTGAGGATCTGGAGCGTGAGCACGGTGTCGTGCTGTTCATGCGGTCACCCGCCGGACTGCTGCCGACCGCAATAGCACTTGAACTGGCGGCGCATGTCGATGCAATGGCCAAAGCCGCGCAGTCGTTTGCGCGCGCAGCCTCTGCCGAAGCGGGTGCTGCCACAGGCACGGTGCGGATCACGGCCAGCGAAGTGGTGGGGGTCGAGGTTCTGCCCGCCATGCTGGCCGACCTGCAAAGGCTTCATCCGGGGCTGATCGTTGAACTGGGTCTGAACAACAGCCGCGAAAACCTGTTGGAGCGCGAGGCCGACATCGCCATCCGCATGGTCCGCCCCTCGCAGGATGCCCTGGTTGCCAGGCACATCGGTGCCATCCGGGTGGGTTTTCATGCCCGCCGCGACTATCTTGATCGCCATGGGCACCCCCAGACGATCGAGGATGTCGCGCGGCTTGGCCTGATCGGCTTTGAAACCGAGACGCCCGGGGTCCGCACCCTGCGGGCCAAAGGCCTGTCGTTTGGTCCGGGCGACTTCATCTTCCGCACTGACAGCGATCTTGGGCAGTTGGCGGCGATACGTGCCGGAATCGGGATCGGCGTCTGCCATGTTGCTTTGGCGGCGCGCGAACCCGACCTGGTCAGGGTCTTGCCCGACGCCTTTGAAATGGCCTTTGAAACCTGGGTCGTTGCCCATGAGAACATGCGGCATGTCAGGCGTGTCAGGCTTGTCATGGACAGGCTGATTGCAGGCCTGACCACCTATGCCAGCTAAAGAGGCGCAAAGGCGATGTTCGCTTTGCGGGAACATCGCCTTGCGAGCGTCTTCATCAAGGTCGGCCTTGAATGTCTGTCCGCTTTTCATCGCGAGTGCCCGCTCTGCGGCGGAACGGACGGCCATTTCATCCATGAAGCGCTGAACATTGGGATAGGCGCTTAGCAGGCTGCTGAAGAAGTCGTCGAGCCGGACCAGTTTCCCTTTGTTGCAGGCTTCGATGCCCGGCCTTACTCTGGGTTCCGGAAGGCGTGTCCGCCCCAAGCGGTTTCTGATCGTCACGCAGCCAACAGACGCGGTAGCAGGGCGAGGTTGGTGGCGGTCACCGTCAGGATGAAGCGAGAGCGCACCCGTTCGATGCCGCGATAGACGGTCTGGGCCATTCCACCGACGGTTTTGGCTCAGCCAAATGCCTCCTCGACGCGGCAGCGGGTGCGTCGGGACTTGGCGTAGCCGTCGTGCTATGTGGTGCTGCCGTCGATCACTGAATACCTCGATTTCTGCGCAACATTCGGCGTGACGCAGGCTCGCCTCAGATCGATGACAAACTCGGCCGCATCGAACCCCTTGTCAACTCCGAGCGTCAGGCGTCGGGGTGGCTTCGGCCTTCGGCTGAGAGCTTTTCAAAGAGGCCCAGGTCTTGACCAGCGTGCCGTCGACCGAGAAGCGCTCGTCCGACAGAAGCAGCGCGATCTCGCGATGCGCCAGAATTGCCGCCATCACCTTGCGACATCTCCGTCGAGATAAGCCGGTCGCGGTTCTTGGTGAAGACGGTCGGCACCCGGACAGGATCGTCGATCCCGAGACCGACGAACCAGCGGAACAAGAGGCTATACTGCATCTGTTCCATCAACTGCCGCTCGGAACGGACCGAAAACAAGATCTGGATCTGGCTGGCCCGGATCAGCCGCTCCGGCGCGATCGAGGGGCTGCCGAAATCGGTGCAAAGCGCCTCGAACCCGGCATCCAGGCAGGTCGGTGCGTCTTGCACCACCTGCCGGATCTAGCGCAACAGATGTCGTGCCGGGATGCGTGCCTCCAGGTCGACATAGTTGAACAGCGACCCGCTCGCCTCGTCCGTCTCGCGCATCATCACTCCCGCAGCTGCCGTCCAAAGGGTGAATCATGTTCCGTGAACGGGGTCGAGGGCCGACTCCTTCAGCACCCTGCTAGATTGGGCCCTGGCGCTTTAACAGGCTGCTGAAGAAGTCGGCTCTCGACCTGTTTTGCGGAACATGATTCACCCTGCGCACGGCAACGGCGGGGGTGATGATGCGTGGTGCG
>NZ_JAVDWP010000040.1:0-3183 GCF_031457365.1 Pseudotabrizicola sp. 4114
TGCGTGGTCGTGGCGCTGCCGTGACGAACTTGTCCCATAGGGCATCCTTCCATTCCAAAGAAAGGATCGCACCATTAAACCGTGGGATCAAACACATAGCCTCCCGAACAGGGGCCGCCACTGCGGAGTTTTTCCTTACCCCCTGGAATGAAGCAGCGGAAGGCTGTTGTTAGGTACAGTGGTAGTGACCTGCCCCCCGGCCGTCCCTCGTTCATGAGAGTCCTTGGGGTTGATCGTGGTCGGTTTCGGGTTGGGCAAGCGCGCCGGGCGCGGAGCCCTCAGATTGCCCAAGCGCCCGGCGCCCTTCTGCCGGGGTCTTGTTGGCCAGCGATGAATGCGGCCTGACATTGTTGTAGTCGTAGCGCCATAGGGCCAGCTTGCGGCGGGCATCGGCGAGGCCGTCGAAGATGTCTTCGTTGAGGCATTCATCACGCAGGCTGCCGTTGAAGCTCTCGATGTAGCCGTTCTGCTGGGGCTTGCCCGGGTCGATGTAATGCCACTCGACCTTATTGTCGTTCGCCCACTTCAGGACCGCCTTGCTGGTGAACTCGGTGCCATAGCATGTTGGGAATAGCGCGCCGTTGAAGGTTATGGCCGCCTGCGCAGCCTCCATAATTGCGCAGCAGGCGGACATAACCGGGTCTCGGATCTCTATGGTGGTTTTGCGAACCACACCACAGAGGAGACCGGCCATGGCCAAGGTTGAGCATACTTCGGATGCCCGTGTTCTGGTAGGCATCGACATTTCCAAACACCGGCACGAGGTACTGATTGCCGTTCCCGGGAAGACCCGTCGTCGGCGCCTGACGATCACCAACAGCACCGATGACTTCATGCGGCTCATCGCGATTTCGCGGGAATATGACATGCCTGTCCGGATCGGCTTTGAAGCCACCGGCAACTGTCACCGCGTGCTGATGTATCATCTCGGCGTTGCCGGGTTCGACCTGAAGCTCGTGTCTTCGGTCGCCTTGGCCCGCACGCGGGAGGCGCTGCACAACAGCTGGGACAAGAACGATCCGAAGGATGCCCAGGTCATTTTGCACATGCTGCAGATCGGCGCTGTTCAGATATTCCAGGACCCGATGGTGGCTGGCACGAACGACATTCAGGAATTGTCCAAGACACATGATGCCGTTTCGCGGTCCAAAACCGAGCTGTGGCACCGTATCCTGACCCATTACCTGCCGCTCTACTTTCCGGAAGCCGACCGTTTCCATCGCAGCTCACGCACCGATTGGTTCCTGGCTTTCCTCGAGATGTTCCCCTCACCCCACATGATCTCAGCCATGACCAAGGAGGAGTTCATTCAGGCTGCTTGGGAGGTGGTTGGGCGTAAGGTCGAGAAGTCTCTCCTGTTGTCAGATATTTACGAGACGGCAAAGGTGTCTGCCGGGCTGCCCGTGTCGCCGGATTCAGACGCCATCCGTATGTTCCGAATGATGCTGGCTGAGGGACGAAGCCTGATCCGGCAACGTAACGCCATCGAAGACCGTGCCGTCGAATTGCTGGCCGAGCGCTCAGACTATCAATTGCTGCGCACCATTCCCGGCATCGGGCCGATCAACGCCCTGACCATCTTAGCGGAAACAGGTGATCTGCGCCGCTTCCACCATCATCGGCAATTTCTGAAGTTCTGCGGCATGGATCTGGCAACCGTCCAGTCCGGCATGTTCCGCGGCCGGAGCAAGATCTCCAAATATGGCAATGCCCGTCTGCGCCGCACTTTGTGGCTGGCAGGGCAGACCGCGGCTCTGAAGAAGGCCAACAGCTTCCGCGACAAGTTCGAGCGCTACATCGCACAGGACCGGCACAACCCGGACCTTCGGCGCAAGGCCTACACAGCCATCGCCGCCAAGATGGCGCGCACCATTCACGCCGTGATCAAATCCGGCGAACCCTATCGCCCCTTCTTCGAGGGGGTGATCCCAGGCGGAAGGACCTCTCTCTCAAAGGGCCGTGGAGGCGCATGACGCGACCTCGTAGATAATGTTCGGGCCTTCCGCTTGGGATTTAGGATCTCGTCTTAAGGACGGTGAGGGCGGCAACTAGGCCGACCCTGTATTTGCTATGGAAGAGACCACTTCTTGACGGCGGAGCCCGCCTGGGCAACTATTCAAAAGGGATCCGGTCGCTCGGGTGCGCCGTGATCTGACGCCCAAAACGGCGTTTTGTTCCCGAGCTAGGACGTTGTCGATGACGATGCAGCTGGGTTTGCCGTAGATCCTGACCAGCGCATCGAGTTCCCGCGCCACTCTGGCCCCCGAGATGCTGGTGTCGGCGATCAGCGCGAGGTTCTCGCGGCAGCAATCGTCGCTCACGGCCAAGATGCGAAACTTGCGGCAGGCGCCGAAGGAGTCCGACAGGAAGTCCAGGGACCAACGCTGGTTCGGAAGCAATTGCACTGGCATCGGGGTTCGGCTGCCCCGCGCCCGTTTGCGACCACGCCCGCGGCGCACCGAAAGCCCTTCCTCCCGGTAGATTCGGTAGAGCTTCTTATCGTTCATGATCATGCCCTTGCGCTCCAGCAGGATGCCCACGCGCCGATAACCGAAGCGGCGGCGCTTCTCGGCGATCTTGTGCACCTCATCACGGATTTCCGGGTTATCGGGCGGCCTCTCGCGCCGCACGGTCTTCGGATCGACAGCGATCAGGACGCAGGCGCGACGCTGAGAGACCGGATAATCCCGTATCGCGCGCAGCACTGTGTCCCGCCGTTGCATTGGAGTCGTCAGGGCTTTCCCAGCAGATCCTTCAGCACGACGTTGTCCAGCAGCGCATCGGCCAGAAGGCGCTTGAGCTTCGCATTCTCGTCCTCAAGCTGCTTAAGCCTCTTGGCATCGGACAGGTCCATCCCGCCATACTTGGCCTGCAGCTTGTAGAACGTCGCCGGGCTCAGCCCATGCTTCCGGGAAAGGTCGGAGGTCGGCAACCCAGCCTCCTGCTCTTTGATCATTCCGATGATTTGCGCCTCCGTAAAACGGCTTTTCTTCATGTCGTCTGCGCCTTCTCAGGTGGGGCAGACTCTCCATTACAGCGGGGGAACTTCCGGGGGGGCAGGTCATCGGCGTCGGGACGATGGTCACTCCAGATCCGGCGAAACTTTCCAGTCGCGCAGCTTGTACACCGTACCGGGGCGGGGGCGCGGTTTGTCTTCCGGCTCGCGCATCCGGCGCTTGAAGC
>NZ_JAVDWP010000041.1:0-2689 GCF_031457365.1 Pseudotabrizicola sp. 4114
GCACCACGCATCATCACCCCCGCCGTTGCCGTGCGCAGGGTGAATCATGTTCCGCAAAACAGGTCGAGAGCCGACTTCTTCAGCAGCCTGCTAAGCCCAGCCGTCTGACCAAGACCAAGGTCAGCCCTACTGCAATCAAGAGAAACCCCGCACCAACAATCCAAACAATAGGTGTGGAGTATATTTCGGCGACGGCTCCGGCCAGAACCAGACCCGATGCGGCCCCCAACTGTTGTATCAGCGATCTGAGCGACAGCATGGTTGATCGCTGACGGTCCTCGACGCAGCGGTGCAGAATGCTGCTGGCCGGTGTTTCGCTGACACCAAGGATGACTGAATACAGGATGAACACCGTCACAAAGCCGATGATACTGCCTTGCAATGCCAATGCGATCTGAACGGCTGCCAAACATGCAAAGGTCGTCGCCAGCGTAAGGGCGTGCCGCCGCTTGAATATCCGGCTGATGTGCGGGGACAGAGATGCGCCGACAGCGATCGAGAAGAAATAGGTGGCAGTTACGACACCGATAACGGAGTTAGCGTAACCCGCATCCAACATGGCTTTTGCATGGGTGGGCCAGAAGACCTCCACAGGGTTAGTGGCCATCAGAAAGAACGCCAACGCCGCCAGAAGTATCGACAGTGTGGGGTGTTTCAGGGCCAAAAGGCTCGCGTCCTTTATCACCGTGGGGAGATTTGCGAAGCCGTGCTTGAGAGCAGTGACGCTCATCGGACGCGGGTTTTCGACAATGACCAACATGGTGAAAACAAGCACGCCCAGCATCACCCCAAAGCTGGCCGCGTAGGATATATCATAGATGCTGAAACCGAGACGTTCCGCGACCGTGCCAAACATATCAGGCAGAAGACCTCCGAGGACCGCCCCAGCAGCCAACCCGATGGCATTGGCCCATTGCGCTTTGGCCAGAGCGGGTTGCACATCTACATTTGGTGCGGCGGCCCTGAAGGTTTCGACAAACCACGCATCGAGCGTGCCCGACCGGAGCGCCCGTCCAAAACCGATGAATGCAAATGAGAGTGCGAGAACGTAGAAGTCACTCGTCGAGAGAAAAAGTGCTACCGAAATCAGGCTTGCGACGACCGCTGTCAGAAAGACCGGCTTACGGCCAATGCTGTCGGCGAGACCGCCAAACGGGAGCTCCATCGTTATTGTTGTAAGCGAATAGGCCCCGAAAAGCAGCGAGATTTGGAACAGGTTCATGCCTCTGTCGGTCAAGGCCAGAGCAACAACGGCAATGGTGAGGCCCATCGCGAAACGGTCAAGGAACTGGTGTATCTGAAACACGCGGATGTGCCGTCGTGCCGGACTGTTAAGCGCCGCGAAGGAAAACTCTCTTTCATTTGCCATGCTTGCAGCATTAACTTTGCTGCCGATGCCTACAATACCTTAGATGCCAGGACCCATCCGGCGTAAGCTTTTGCGGTCGTTCGAACAAGCGTAGCGAAATGCCGCTTTGTCCGCTTGTGTAAGTTCAGGCACCGTGCGGCGAACGGCAGCTATACCGCAGCCGAAGACGCCTCCGCGCCTGGTGTCCGCTGCAAGACGCGGTAGACGGTTGGCCGCGAGACATCGAACAGCTCCGCCAGATCGCTGATCGAGTAATCACCCGTGTCATACATGCGGCGTAGTTCCGTCTGGCGGCGATCCGACAGCTTTGGTTTCTTGCCCTTCAGCTTTCCCTTGGCGCGGGCAATTGCCATGCCTTCCTTGGTGCGCATCCTGATCAGGTCGGCCTCGAATTCAGCGAAGGTGGCGAGGATGTTGAAGAACATTTTGCCCATCGGATCGGTCGGGTCATGGACCGATGCGCCCAATGCCAGTTTCACTCCGCGCCTTTCCAGTTCATCTGCGATGGCCCGGGCGTCTGGAACCGACCGCGCCAGCCGGTCCAGCTTCGGCACGACAAGCGTGTCCCCTTCCCGGACTGCTGCCAGTGCCTGAGCCAGACCTGGTCGCTCCCGGTTCGTGCCGGTCAATCCATGATCGGTGTAGATTCTATCGACCGCCACATCGAGATCGAGGAGCACTGCCCGCTGTGCGGCGAGATCCTGTTTGTCGGTCGAGCAACGGGCATAGCCGATACGGGTTTTTGACATGGGTGATCCTTGCGCCGAAATCGGCCGAGTTTCGTTCTGGTCGCCGTCATGTGTAACGCAAGACGCCCCTCCAATGATACTATATCCGGACCAGTCAAATGAGAATCGTTTTCTGCCGCAAACGCTGGGACGAGGTCGTCGGGGATCCGGCGTCCGGTGAACGATCCCCTTGCGGACAGCGCGCGGGCGAATTCCGCTCGAGACAGGGAGCCTGAGTTTGTCCGTGGCGCAAGGCCGCTTCGGCGATCCGACCTGAAAATTACACTTGACCTGAAGTAGCTCCAGGTCGGTATGGACCTAGCTGAAAGGTCGGGCTGTCATGAAGATTGCAGAAGTTGCCGGTCGTACCGGGCTCAGTATTTCGACCATACGTTTCTATGAGAAATCGGGTCTTTGCCCGGTCATCAAACGCGGCTCTGACGGGAAGCGGGAGTTTTCAGCGACCGATGCGGACTGGCTGCTCCTGCTGGCATCCCTGAGCTACTCCCCGAAAATCGGACAGTGACGGAAGCTACGATCTGAGGTCTGCTGATCCCCAATTCGAGGAGATCAGAACATGTCGAAACGCAGG
>NZ_JAVDWP010000042.1:0-2250 GCF_031457365.1 Pseudotabrizicola sp. 4114
CCGCGCCGCCGCTCTGGTCAGTCATGGCAGGGAGACGGCGCAGAGGGTGGCCATGATGCCGATGGCGCTGAGCATGATCAGCGCCAGCCCCCAGGTCGGAACGGGGAGTTCGACGGGATGGGTGTCGGAGGAGATGAAAGCCTGATGGAAGGCGGGGTCAAAGCGTCCGTCGAGCATGGGGTTTCTCCTGTCGGTTGGCTGAAACAGTCAGTCGGATGAGAAGGCGAGGCTTGGCGGGGCGTCGCGGGGGATGAAGGTGCCCGGAGCGATGACGAGGGTGAGGGCGGCGAGGTAGACCACCGCGAACAGGGCCAGCCCGGCGTAATCGGCGGCGGTGGGGGTGGCGGTGCGGAACAGGCGGGTCATAGCGCGATCCTTGTGGTGAGGCGGTTGGCGGGTCTTGCGGCGGTGCCGAAGACCGGTTGCAGGGCGGTTTGTGCTGCCGCGCGATGGGCCAGATCGTCGCGCAACTCTTTGCCGTAGGCCCAGGGGCCAAAGCCGGAGGCGACGTTGATGTGCCCGGCCAGCCCCATATCGACCAGTTCAGACCCCCAGGCGCGGGCCAGATGGCGGGCGCGGCCAAAGCTCATCCACGGGTCATTGCGGCTGGCGACCACGGTGGTCGGCACATCCAGCCGGACCTCCGGGATCGGGCCGAAGTGGCCGATGCGGGTGGCCACGTTTGTCTCGGCCGGGGCGACCAGCAGGGCGGCGCGCACCCGCAGATGCGGCCAGGTGGCCAGCATGCGCGCGATCAGCACCGCGCCCAGCGAATGGCCGACCAATATGCAGCCGGGGTGGCGCAGGATCATGCCGCCCAGCTCGATCTCCCAGACTTCAGGCACCGGGCGCTCGGGTTCGGACAATTCCACCGGGATGGCGTCATGTTCGGTGGCGGCCCACCACTGCTGCCAATGCGGGGCTGGCGAGCCATCAAGGCCGGGAACGATCAGGGTCTTGGTCATCTCGGTCTCCCTTGTTTCGAATCTGCGATGGGTTAAATCTACCAGATCAGTCGTGATTGTCGTTTCCAAAGACCGGCCCGCAAAGAGAAGATCCTTCTCCGGCCCGGTCAGCGGTGGGTGGTGTCGACCGGATAGGCGGTGGTGAACTTCATCCGCTCCATCGCGAAATGGCTGGTGACATTCTTGATCGGCACCGCATCGGTCAGGCGTTTATACAGCGTGTCAAAGGCCGCCATGTCGGGCACTGCGATGCGCAGCAGGTAATCCATCTCGCCGGCCATGCGGTAGACTTCCATGATCTGGGGGATGTCGCGGGTGGCGCGGCCAAAGGCCTCGCGCCAGTCGGCGGTGTGGTCGGGGGCCTCGATCCCGACAAAGATGGTCAGGCCAAAGCCCAGCTTGCCCGGATCAGCGAGGGCCACGCGGGAGGTCAGCACGCCCTGATCCTGCAGTTTCTGGATGCGTTTCCAGCACGGGGTTTGCGACAATCCGACCTTGTCGGCGATCTGCGAGACCGGCAGCGTGGCGTCGCGCATCAGCTCTGCCACGATCTTGCGGTCGATCAGGTCGAGGGGGTCCATGCGATGTCTCCATGTCGTCTGGCAGGTCTTTGCGGGGCCTTTCTTCTAGCATGACACTGAAAATCATTTTGTCTACCGTCTTTATCGTGTATTGGTGCCAGGAGGAAAACTGTTGGTTTACATTGCCTTGCCTGTCGTATCCCGGGCAGGCGGTCGCACTGGGAGTAAATCCCGACCTTGATTCTGAGATTTAGCCGGGCTAGCGTCAGCCATGATCACGCAGAAGATGAAATATGCCCTGAAGGCGCTGCTGGTGCTGGCCGATGAGGCCAGTAAGCCCAAGCCCTTGTCGTTGACGATCGAAGAGATCGCCAAACGCTCGGGCACGCCCAAACGGTTTTTGGAGCATATCCTGCTGGAGGTGCGCAACGCCGGCGTGATCGCGTCGATCCGGGGGCGGTCGGGCGGCTATGTGCTGATCAAGAAGCCGGGCGATATCTCGATCTCGGAACTTCTGCGCACGATTGACGGGCCGATTGCGCCGTTGCCCTGCCTGTCGCGCCGCGCCTATCAGCGCTGCGAGGATTGCACCGATGAAGCCAGCTGCCGGATCCGCAAGATCTTTGCCGAGGTGTTCTGGTCTTACCTTCTGATCATCGACTCGCTGACGCTGGAAGACATGCTGCGCTCCGGCGCGGTGGCCGATCAGGTCATCGGCGCCTGAATCTGGTCCTAAGCTCCTGATATAAAATCCATATTGCTGC
>NZ_JAVDWP010000043.1:0-1774 GCF_031457365.1 Pseudotabrizicola sp. 4114
TCATATCGGTGATCTGGTTGCCGAAATGCTTGCCCAATACGGGGTCGAGTATGTGTTCGGGATGCCCGGCGGGCAGACCACCGCCCTGCACGATGGCATTTCGCGGCGCACTGACCGCATTCGCCACATTCTGATGCGCGATGAGCGCAACGCGGCCTATGCCGCCGATGCTTACGCCCGGTTGACCGGCAAGCCCGGGGTGTGTGACGTGACCGTGGGTCCGGGTGCAAACCTGCTGCCTGCGGGGTTTCTGGAGGCGCTGAATGCCTCGATCCCGATGATCGGGATCATTGGCGAATTGCCGCTGGACTGGTTGCCGCTGAAGGAAAAAGGCATCGCCAGTCAAGGCTTTGACCAGTTGTCCTTCTTCAAGACCTGCTCGAAAGAGGCGTTTCTGGTGCCGTCGGTGGCCTCGTTGCCGGAACTGATCCGCACCGCCTTCCGGATCGCCACCGCGCCCCGGCCGGGGCCGGTGGCCCTGATCATTCCGCATGATATCTTTGATGCCGACTGGGATGAAGAGCTGCTGAAAATCCGGGTGGATGACCGCTCGGTCCGCATGCCCTACCTGCGCTCAGTCGCCCCGAAAAGCGAAGTGGCCACGGCCGCTGCACTGATCCGCCGCGCCAAGCGCCCGGCGCTGGTCTGTGGCGGCGGTGTGCACGGGTCGGATGCAACCAAGGCGGTGGGCCGGTTTGCCGACCGGCTGGGCGGTCTTGTGGTGACCAGCCTGTCTGGCAAAGGCTCGGTGCCCGAGACGTTGCCCTATGCCGCCGGGGTCCTGAACCCGCTGGGATCGTCTGCCGCAATCGAGCTTATCCAAGAGGCCGATCTGGTGATCTGGTGCGGCTCCAAGGTCAGCCAGAACACCGGCATGAACTGGACCCTTCCCACCCCGCAGCAGGCAACGATCACCATCGACTTCGACCCGCTGGAACATGGCCGCACCTTCCGCCCCACGGTTGCCCTGCTGGGCGATGTACGCGAAACCGTCGAGGCGCTGGATGCCGCTTTGGGCGACAGCATGGCAGATGCGCACCCAGACTGGATGGCCCGCATCCGCGAAGGCATTGCGGCGGCCAATGCGGTGAAGGCCGAGGAAATGGTGTCCGATCAGGTGCCGGTGCTGCCGCCGCGCATCATGGCGGAAATTGCAAAACGGTTGGACGATGATGATGTGGTGGTCTCAGACGCGTCCTTCGCGGCAGGCTGGATCGCGGGCTATATTCCGGCGAAACAGGCCAAGCGGCAGTTCCTCTATGCCCGCGGGCAAGGCGGGCTTGGCTATTCAGTGCCCGGTGCCATCGGCGCGGCCACGGTGGTGGCCAAGGGCGCAAGGGTGGTGACGGTGGCAGGCGACGGCGCGTTTTCCTATACCATCGGCGAGCTGGCGACACAGGCCCAGTACAACCAGCGCATCGTCAATGTGGTGATCAACAACGGCAAGCTGGGCTGGATCCAGCTGTGGCAGGAGATCTATTTCAAGAACGTCCAGTCGGCCGAGCTGGAAACCCAAAGCTCGGTGCCCGGCTATGCGGCGGCGGCGCAGGGACTGGGCCTTCTGGGCATCTATGTCGACAAACCCGACGACATCGGCGCCGCACTGGACCGGGCCTTTGCCCATGACGGCCCGTCGGTGGTGGAGGTACGGATCGACGACCGCGCCACCCCGATCCACAGCTTCAAGCGCCGGATGCGCGAGCCGGAAGACAAACCGCGCCCCCGCCCCGGTACGGTGTACAAGCTGCGCGACTGGAAAGTTTCGCCGGATCTG
>NZ_JAVDWP010000044.1:0-1499 GCF_031457365.1 Pseudotabrizicola sp. 4114
AGCGCAAAGTAGACTTGTCGCACCTGAGCAAAGTTAGAATGTCGCCCTGTCCTTCAGGCTAAGGAGTAAGGCGTCATGGGATGGGTGCTGATGAGCGAGCGCGAGGTGCACCGGATTGAAGTTCTGTCCGCTGTCGTTGCCGGCCGTATGTCAACGTCAGAGGCCGCGTCGGTTTTATGTCTGAGTGACCGGCAGGTTCAGCGATTGCTGATAACGTTTCGCGAAGATGGTGCCATCGCCTTGCGGCACAAGGCGCGCGGAAGGCCGTCGAACAATCGGACCACCGAGGGTCTACGCGATTTGGCGATGGCGCTGGTGCGCGAGCACTACGCCGACTTCGGTCCGACGCTGGCGGCCGAGAAACTGGCCGAGCGCGATGGCGTGAAGATCTCGCGCGAGACGCTCCGCAAATGGATGGTCGCGGATGGGCTCTGGCTGTCCCGCAGCCAGCGGCGGGTGTTTCACCGACCACGGCTTCGGCGCGAATGCTATGGCGAACTGATCCAGATTGACGGGTCGGATCATCGCTGGTTCGAAGATCGCGACGCGCCTTGCACGTTGATCGTGGCGGTGGATGACGCGACGAGCGCGATCCAGGAGATGCGGTTTGTGCCTTCCGAAAGCACCTTTGCCTATTTCGAGATGCTGGCGGGCTATTTGCGTTCCCATGGCAAGCCGGTAGCCTTCTATTCTGACAAGCACTCAGTGTTCCGGGTGGCCAAGGCAGACGCCAAATCTGGCCAGCAGGCCACGCAGTTCGGCCGCGCGCTTCTCGAGCTAAATATCGAGATTCTCTGTGCAAATTCCAGCCAGGCCAAAGGCCGGGTGGTACGCAAGAACCGCACCCTTCAGGACCGTCTGGTCAAGGAGATGCGGCTGGACGGTGTGACGGGGATGACGGCGGGCAATGATTGGCTGCCAGGTTACATTCTGCGCCATAACCAGCAGTTTGCACGAACCCCTGCCCGTCCCGATAACCTCCACCGTGCCGTGACCGAAACCCCGGACCGCTTGAACGACATCTTGTGCTGGCGCGACGAACGCTATGTCGGCCAGCAGCTGACGTTTTCCTACGAGCGGAAGCGCATCATGCTGGAGGAGAGCGAGATCTCGCGCGGCCTCGTGGGCAAGTATGTCGATACCTATGCTTGGCCGGATGGGCGGTTCGAGGTGCGCTGGAAAGGGTTTTCGCTGCCCTACCGTGTTTTCGATCCCGACCAGCAACGCGTGACGCACGCCGCGATCACCGAGAACAAGCGCCTCTCGGAAGCTTTGGCCTTTGCCAAGGAGATTCAGGAGGCCCGGCAAGCCGAACCGGTCAAGGTAGGCAAACAGCGAACGAAATACACGCCCACTGGCCGCAGGCCCCCTGGTCCGAAAGGCTGGGCCGAAAAGCGCGGTGACCTGCTCCGTGCTAAAACGGCATCTCATGCCGCAGAGTGAGCCTGACCGCAGGACCGGTCAGGCCTGCGATATCGGTGGTCTCCGCCCTGCCCGGT
>NZ_JAVDWP010000045.1:0-1426 GCF_031457365.1 Pseudotabrizicola sp. 4114
AACCGAAGGTGAAGAGTTTGCATAAGTGCGCCCTTGTCCTTTACAGGCCCACGGGTACACGCTAGACGTGCAGGTAGCAAATCTATTCAGCCAGAACAGTTACTTGAAGACCCGGAATATTTCGTGACCACTTCTGACACCATACCCGCCAGATCCCCTGAGACTGAACTTGAACGGGCCGAGAAGCGCTATGCTCAGGCCAAGGCCCGCCTGCTCGCACTGAAGAACCGCGAAGCCACCAAAGCCCGCAAGCTGGATACCCGGCGCAAGATCATTCTGGGCGGCGCGCTGGTTGATCTGGCGATGCGGGATTCCAATGCCGCCGCCATGATCGACCGGCTGGTGCGCAACCTGCCCCGCGAACAGGACCGCAAGGCCTTCGACGGCTGGGATGCGAAGCAGCCCGCCAAGGCAGAAGATTCCCCTGCCCCGTCCTCCGGACCCGGTGAGGCGCAGGCCACGGCATGAACATACTCGGATCTGTTCTCATGACCCTGACGCGGATCGGGGTGTTTCTGATTGCCACGCCCCTGATGCTGATCCAGCTGTTCATCTGGCTCGGCGTCGTCACCTTCGGCGCAACCCTCCTCAACATGCTGGTGCAGATCTGGCTGACCAACCTGCTCGGGGAGACCGGATTCTTCTCCGGCATCATCCGCTCGGGTGTGTTCGTTCTGCTCTATCTGGTGGGATGGGCGATGGCGATTGTGTTCTGGGCGCAGATGCACGGCATTGATGCGCTACTCCGCAGAGACCGGGGCGACAGCCACGGCTCGGCGCGCTTTGCTTCGAAGGCAGAGCGTAAGGCCTTCCAGTCAGAAGACGGTCTGCTGATCGGCCGCGACATCGGAACCGGCAAGCTGCTGCGCTATGACGGCCCGGCGCATCTGCTGACCCTCGCCCCCACACGGGCAGGCAAAGGTGTGGGCACGGTGATCCCGAACCTGCTGACGATGCCGCGCTCGGTGCTGGTGATCGACCCCAAGGGCGAGAATGCAAAGATCGCAGGCGCGGCGCGCAAGCGGTTCGGCGCGGTTCATATCCTTGACCCGTTCGGTGTCACCGGCCTGCCCGCCTCGGCCTATAACCCACTCGGGCGGCTCTCGGCGCAAAGTCTGGATCTGGGCGAAGATGCCGCCTCTCTGGCTGAAGCGCTGGTGATGGATCCGCCGGGCCAGCAATCAGAAGCGCATTGGAACGAAGAGGCCAAGGCGCTGCTGTCGGGGCTGATCATGTTCGTGGTGGCGCATGAAGATGCTGACCGCAAAACCCTCGCCACGGTGCGGGAATATCTGACTCTGCCGCCGGAGCGGCTCCGGACCCTTCTGGAGCTGATGCAGGACACTGATGCTGCCGGAGGTCTGATCGCCCGTGCTGCCAACCGCTTCCTTGGCAAATCCGACCGCGAAGCGGCCTCGGTGATGTC
>NZ_JAVDWP010000046.1:0-1309 GCF_031457365.1 Pseudotabrizicola sp. 4114
GTAAGCGGTGCGCCAGCCCCGTGGTTTCGGCATGAAGTGACTTCGGGCATGTCGTCCTGCAACTGAGTTTGCGGGGGACTGGTCGTGGAGCACCAAAATGAGCACCGGATGGAGGTGCGTGGGGCGAAGGGAGTGTCGCGGATCGAGGTCCTTGATGGTCCGACCGGGCGGCGACGCTGGCCGGATGACCTCAAGGCGCGGATCGTGGCCGAGAGTTTTCAGCCCGGCGCGCGGGTCTGCGATGTTGCGGCGAAGTATGGTTTGATTGCCCGACACCTTTCGGGATGGCGCGGTCAGGCGCGTAAAGGGGAACTGGTCATGCCGGTCGATATGTCCCCGACTTTCGTGCCGCTGGTGATCGAGCCAATGGCTGATGCCGCTGCCGCGCCGGCAGACACAGGCGTGATCCGGGTCGAGATCTGCGGCACAGTTTTACATGTGGCACCCAACTGCAGTCCGGAGCGTGCGGCGGCCTTGGCGGCGGCGTTGAGGAAGGCGCTGTGATCTTCCCCGATCAGGCCGTCCGGATCGTGATTGCGACCAAGCCGGTGGACTTCCGCAAGGGGCACGATGGGCTGGCCGCCATGGCCCATGCCGAGCTGGGTTTTGCGCCCAAAGCTGGGGTGATGGTTGTGTTCAGGTCCAAACGTGGCGACAGGATCAAGGTTTTGTTCTGGGACGGCAGTGGGATCGTGATGATCTACAAGCGGCTGGAACAGGGCGGCTTTGCCTGGCCGAAGGTGGGCGACGGGGTCATGCGGCTGTCGCGGGTGCAGTTCGAGGCTCTGTTTGCAGGGCTTGACTGGCGCCGCATTCATGCGCCCAGACCGAGCCCGCCCACCGCGACAGAATGACTCGGATTGCCTTGTAAATATGGGCAATCGTGCAGGCGTGCGGTATAAATCGTCATGACTGCGCCCGCCGATCTCCCCTTTGATCTGGACAGCCTTCCGCCCGCCGTGCGGGAGGCGTTTGCAGCCATGCAGGCCAAGGTCGCAGGGCTGGAGGCGCAGACCGAACGTCAGGATTACCTGATCGCCGAGCTGCGCCATGCGCTTTATGGCAAGCGGTCCGAGCAGCTTCCCCCCGATGCGCGTCAGTTGGCTTTCGAGGATCTGGAAACGGCCGTCGCGGAAGCCGAGGCTGCCCGGGCAGCGCTGGCGGAGCGCAATGCCGATGGCAGGCCCAGACGTCCGGCAGCCAAACGCAACCTGGGCCATCTGCCAGATCACCTACCGCGCATCGAGCAGGTGATCGAACCCGCGCAGAAGATATGTCCCTGCGGCTGCACCGACATGGTGAAGATCGG
>NZ_JAVDWP010000047.1:0-1270 GCF_031457365.1 Pseudotabrizicola sp. 4114
TGAGCTACTCCCCGAAAATCGGACAGTGACGGAAGCTACGATCTGAGGTCTGCTGATCCCCAATTCGAGGAGATCAGAACATGTCGAAACGCAGGAATCATGACGCGGCGTTCAAGGCGCGCGTTGCGCTTGAGGCGCTAAAGGGTGAGCGCACGGTGTCAGAATTGGCGGGCGCTTATGAGGTCCATCCGACGATGATTCACCAATGGAAGAAGGCACTGCTCGAAGGTGCCGCAGGTATTTTCGAACGTGGTGGTCAGGCTGCGGCCACCGCCGAGATTGCCGAGGAAACGGTCCGTGATCTGCATGCCAAGATCGGAGAGTTGGCGGTCGCCAACGATTTTTTGTCACGCAAGCTCAAACCCTGGACCGGGAAGTGAGGCGGGGCATGATCGAAAGAACCCATCCCAAGCTGTCGGTCGGCGCGCAATGCCAGTTGCTGTCGATCTCACGGTCGTCGTTTTATTACGCGCCGCAGGGCGAAACGGCGATGAACCTCGACCTGATGTTGAAGGTCGACAAGCAGTTTTTGGACACCCCGTTTTACGGCGTTCGGCAGATGACATGGCACCTGCAGAACGAGGGTCATGCCGTGAACGAAAAGCGCATCCGGCGGCTGATGCGCCTTATGCGATTGATGCCGATCTACCAGAAACCCAATACCAGCAAGCCCGCGAAGGGGCACAAGACTTACCCCTATCTTCTGGGCGGGCTGCGGATCGACAGGCCCAACCAAGTCTGGTGCGCCGACATCACCTACCTGCCGATGCGCAAAGGCTTCTTGTATCTTGTCGCTATCATGGACTGGTTCACACGCAAGGTGCTGGCCTGGCGCATCTCCAACACGTTGGAGGCCGAGTTCTGCCTTGAGGCGCTGAACGAGGCCATCCACAAGTTCGGCCCGCCCGAAATCATGAACACCGATCAGGGGTCGCAGTTCACGTCCTTCGACTGGACCGACCGGCTGAAGCGGGCAAAGACCAAGATATCGATGGATGGCAAAGCCCGCTACCTCGACAACATCTTCATCGAACGTCTCTGGCGGTCGCTGAAGTATGAATGCGTCTATCTGCACGCCTGGGAAACCGGGTCACAGGCAAAGGCAGGCGTCGGCCGCTGGATCACCTTCTACAACCACCAGCGGCCCCATGCCGCCCATGGCGGTCAACCGCCCGCCGTGGTCTACTTCAACGCAACCCAAACCCATCAGCAGGTGCAGGCAGTAGCTTAAATCAGCCGTAAATCTGTCCAAAGATCGGGGAGTAGCTCA
>NZ_JAVDWP010000048.1:0-1168 GCF_031457365.1 Pseudotabrizicola sp. 4114
TCGTGGTGTTCAACGCCACGCGCAGAGGAGGACGGCGAGATGAAGAATATGATGATCGGGGTCGATCTGGCAAAGGCAGTTTTCCAAGTTCATGGTGCCCTCCGAACGGGGGAGGTCCAGTTCCGCAAGAAGCTGACGCGGAAGCAATTCCCCGCGTTCATGGCGCAGCAAGAGCCCAGCATGGTGATTTTCGAGGCGTGCGGCAGCGCACATTTCTGGGCGCGTGAGATGGAAGCTCTTGGGCACGAGGTAAAGCTGATCGCACCGCAATACGTGCGCCCCTTTGTGAAGCGGCAGAAAAATGATGCGGCCGATGCTGAGGCGCTTGTCATTGCGGCACGCCAGCCTGAGATGCGTTTCGTGGAGCCCAAAACAGTCGAGCAGCAGTCTTGCGCGGCGGTCTTCCGCGGCCGGGAACGCCTGGTGCATCAGCGGACCGCCGATGTGAACGCACTGCGGGCTCTGCTGTATGAGCACGGCTATGTGTTTCCGGTCGGCATGTCCCACCTCAATCGCATGACGGTGCTTGTGCAGGATGAGACCGTCGACTTGCACGCGCTGATCCGGGAAGAGTGCTTGGACCTGCTCGTGCAGATCGCAGAGAAAACCGCACGCATCATTGAGCGCACCACGAAGCTCAAGACGCTGGCCGCCCAGTCAGACAGAGCACGCCGGCTACAGACGATGCCGGGTGTTGGGCCGCTGACGGCGGTTGCAGTCGAAGCGTTCGGTCCCGCCATGGTGGAATTCAAAACCGGGCGCAACTTTGCGGCCTGGTTGGGCCTTGTGCCTCGGCAACATTCTTCTGGAGGCAAGGAGCGCCTTGGTCGCATGACCAAGGCTGGTCAGGCCGATATCCGACGCCTGTTGATCATCGGCGCAATGTCGCGACTGAACTGGCTTGGACAGCGCACCATTGTAGAGGGTAGCTGGCTGTCACGTATGTTGATGCGCAAACCCAAGATGCTGGTCGCGATCGCGCTCGCCAATAAGATGGCCCGCCAGGTCTGGGCGATGCTGACAAAGAACAAAGATTACAGCGATCCGGCGATAGCGGGCGTGGCATGATGCTCATGTCGAACCGCTAGTGCCGGTGCCGAGGGGAGTGTGAGAAGACGACGACCTGAATGGGCAAAATGATCGAACAGATCTGGATTGGGAAGACCAG
>NZ_JAVDWP010000049.1:0-1166 GCF_031457365.1 Pseudotabrizicola sp. 4114
ATCGTCACCGGCTATGGCCACGAGGCGGGCGCGGCATTGGTCGACCATCCGCTGGTGCGCAAGATCGCCTTTACCGGGTCCACCGCCACCGGCCAGCGCATTCTGGCGGCCTCGGCCAAAACGATGAAGCGCGTCACCCTGGAACTGGGTGGCAAGTCGCCCACGATCATTCTGGCCGATGCCGACCTGAGCCGCGCCATTCCCGGCGCTGCCAACGCCATCTTCGGCAACTCCGGCCAGATCTGCACGGCGGGCTCGCGCCTGCTGATCGAAGCGCCGGTCTATGACGAGGTTGTGGCGGGGGTTGCCGAAATCGCGCGCAGCCTGCGCCTTGGGGCCGGTCAGGAAGAGGGCACCCAGCTTGGCCCGATCGTCTCTTCCCGCCAGCTTGACCGCATTTCGGACCTTGTGAACAGCGGTCTTGCAGACGGTGCGAGGGCCGTCGCAGGCGGCCGCCGCCCGGACCGCGAAGGCTGGTTTTACGAGCCCACGGTTCTGGCCGATGTGCGGCCGGACATGCAGGTGATCCGCGAGGAAATCTTCGGCCCGGTCGTCTGCGCCATGCCGTTCAATGATCGCAGCGAGATCAAGGCCATGGCCAACGACACGCCATATGGTCTGGGCGCCAGCATCTGGACCCGCAATCTGGACCATGCCCATCTGCTGGCGGAAGACATCGACGCAGGGACGGTCTGGCTCAACACCCACAACGTCCTCGATCTGGCGGTGCCCTTCGGTGGCACCAAGATGTCGGGCATCGGGCGCGAATTCGGGACCGAGGCGGTCAACGCCTATACCGAACCCAAAGCCGTCGTGATGCGGCTCGCCAGCGCATACTGAAACCGGGCGGGAGACGACTGTGACCAGCTCCAACAGGACCGAAGCGGTCACTCTGTGCGTCGAAGCCGGGTTGGACGGGTGCGCGCCAGCCTTTCGGAAGCCACCCACGCCATCGTTCCGCTTGTGAACTGAGCATCGGCCCGGCGGAAAAACCGCCGGCCCCCCCATTGGAGGTGCCCCATGACCGTCGCCGTCAACCTCGATCCACTGGCCAGAACGACCGCCATCTTCAGCCCGTTTTCCAGTGCTCCGTTCACCACGCAATCCGCGGTGAAAGCCCGCTCGCTGGATGAGGCCAGACGCTATCTCACCAATCTCATCGCCCC
>NZ_JAVDWP010000050.1:0-1160 GCF_031457365.1 Pseudotabrizicola sp. 4114
GCTCAGGCGGGCGCACAGCGCCTGAAACAGCCCGCCCTGTTCCTTCTCGATGAATTCGCAGCACTGGGCCGTCTGGAAGCCGTAGAGCGCGCTATGGGGCTGATGGCGGGCTATGGGCTGCAACTCTGGCCGATCCTGCAGGACATGAGCCAGCTCCGGGATCTCTACGGCGCGCGGGCCAATACCTTCGTGGCCAACGCGGGCGTGCTGCAGACCTTCGGGGTGAATGATTATGAAACCGCCAGATGGCTGAGCCAGAGCATGGGCAAAGAGACCATCGGCTATCAGACCGAAAGCCACCGGCCCGGCGACATCGCCACCACCACAGGGCACATCGCGGCGCGGGATCTGATGACCCCGGATGAAATCATGCAGATTGATCCCTCGGTGCAGCTGCTGCGCGTCCAGGGCAAGCCGGTGATCGTCGCCCGCAAGCTGCGCTACTTCGCGGACAGGGAATTCGACACGCTTTACCGGTCACCGGATGCGCAACCCGCAAATCCTAAGTCTGAAGCCGCAACACCGAACCCTTAAATATGATCTCTGATCTCATAACACCTTACCCGTAAAGCGTATCGCTTTACGTACATCCCTGATCACGGAAATCACAATGCCAGAGCCTCGTTCCGCTACTTCTGCCCTCTCCGTCGTCGCACTCTCGGAAAATCTGGATCTTCTCAGTGTGGTCGTCGCCCAGACGGCAGAAAGGCTGAAACAGCAGGAGGAAGCCCTCGCGGGGGTTCAGAAGGTCACGCTGGAAGGCCGGGACGCGGCTCAGGCGGCGAAGCAGCAGACCGACCCTGCCCGCTATGCGCGGCACATCGAGCAGGAGCTGAACAAGACAATCGGCAGGATACTCGACAGGTTAGACATTCTGCACTCCAGCTTCGAAGCTGACCGGCGGGAGGCTCTGTACAGGCTTGATGATCTGGTCCTGCAGGAAGAGAACGTGCTGCAGCGGTTGCGGGCTGATCAGGAAAGTGCGCAGCGCTGGAAAAAGCGCATTCCATTCATAGCACTCTTCGGGTTGGTCCTGGCGCTTGGCCTGAGCATCGCCCTTCCCCGGTTTGGGGCTGACAACGAGGCTGCTTGCGGGATTTTTGGTGGAGAGTGGCTGAAGGAAAACTCCAGTGGTCGCCTGGCCTGCGTTTTCTATGGGG
>NZ_JAVDWP010000051.1:0-1148 GCF_031457365.1 Pseudotabrizicola sp. 4114
GTTCGAGGCCCTTTACACCGACTTTGGTCGCCCCTCGATCGCGCCGGAACGGCTGATCCGGGCGAGCCTGCTCCAGATCCTGTTCTCGGTCCGCTCCGAGCGGCAGCTGATGGAGCAGATGCAGTATAACCTGTTGTTCCGATGGTTCGTTGGCCTCGGGATCGACGATCCGGTCTGGGTGCCGACCGTCTTCACCAAGAACCGTGACCGACTGCTCACGACCGACATGTCGCGCAAGGTGATGGCCGCGATCTTGGCGCACCGCGAGGTCGCGCCGTTTCTGTCGGACGATCACTTCTCGGTCGACGGCACGCTGGTCAAGGCTTGGGCGTCGATGAAGAGCTTCCAGCCGAAGGCTGATGACACGCCGTCCGATGACGACCCGGGCAGCCCACCTGGACCTGACACCCCCGCCGAGGATCAACCCCACACGACCGAGAACGACCCGATGCCCCGCCCAAACCGTCAGAACCGCAATGCCGAAGTCGACTTCCGGGGTGAGAAGCGCTCGAATGCCACCCATGCCTCGACCACCGATCCCGACGCGCGGCTCTACAAGAAGTCCCCCGGCACCGGCGCGGTGCTGTGCTTCATGGGTCATGCGCTGATGGAGAACCGCTCAGGTCTGATCGTCCAAGGCGACCTGACGCAGGCCGATGGCCATGCGGAACGGCGCGCGGCAATGGACATGATCCATCGCCATTCCCCCGGATCGACACGACAGCTGACACTGGGCGCGGACAAGGGCTTTGACGCAGCCGAGTTCGTCGCCGACCTACGCCGAGCTTGTGTCACCCCGCATGTCGCACAGAAAGTCAGATATTCAGCGATCGACGGTCGCACGACCCGGCACGAGGGCTATGCCCTGTCCATCAAGCACCGCAAGCGGATCGAGGAGGCCTTCGGCTGGGCCAAGACCGTCGGCGGCATGGCCCAGACCGTCTATCGCGGCGTCGAACGGGTGCGCTCGCGCTTCATACTCACCATGGCGGCCAACAACCTCGCCCGACTGCCACGGCTGCTGGCGGCATAACGATGGCATACGGGATCAGGGC
Source organism: Pseudotabrizicola sp. 4114 (assembly GCF_031457365.1). Taxonomy (NCBI): domain Bacteria; kingdom Pseudomonadati; phylum Pseudomonadota; class Alphaproteobacteria; order Rhodobacterales; family Paracoccaceae; genus Pseudotabrizicola; species Pseudotabrizicola sp. 4114. Next base: position 1,056 of record NZ_JAVDWP010000051.1, read on the forward strand.
GCGCATGCTTGCAACATGGAACGGCGCGACGCGGAATGCCGACAGCCTCCGCAAGGAAAACCGTTCCGCCCCGCAGACTTCTTCAGCAGCCTG
>NZ_JAVDWP010000052.1:0-1127 GCF_031457365.1 Pseudotabrizicola sp. 4114
TGTGGGTTCGACTTCAGCTGCGACGGCGACTGTCTGAGATTAGTGTGAAACCCTTCCATGGTCCAAGAGCTGATCGCGGAACGCTTCTGCTGGCGTTCTGAAGCCTAAGCACTTTCGCGGTGTCGCATTAAGTCTGTCGCAGAGCGACGCCATCTCATGATCCGGCATGGTGAGAATGACCGTGTCAGACGGTAGGTAGCGACGGACACGCTTGTTCATGTTCTCGACCGATCCCTTTTGCCATGGCGCTTGCGGATCGCAGAACCAAGCTTGTGCGCCGAGGCCGGTTTCGAGGTCACGCCATGAGACAAATTCGAGTCCTCGGTCGAATGTCAGGCTCCGACGCGCGTTTTGGGGCAGGGGTGACATGAGGTTGATAAGCCGCATCATGATCGGCTTCGAACGACGGTCGTTGTTGCGGAACAGGACAGTGAAACGGGTCTTCCGCTCAATCAACGTGGCCACATTGGCGGGCCCGTGTTCTTTGCGAAAAATCATCAGATCTGCCTCCCAATGCCCGAATTCTTCGCGGGATGCGACCGCTGCGGGTCTATTGCGGATCGCTGAACTCTCTGGAAACACGAGACTTCTCGGCTTTCTCGCATAGCGTGGCTTTCGCTTGCGCCGGCGCTCCGGCAGATAGCGGGCCAGGTCTTGGTTGCGGCCGTCTTCAGAGTAGACGTATCGGTAGATCGTCTCATGGCACAACCGATGTTTGGACCCGGGTTCTGCCTTCAATCGCCCTGCAATCTGCTCGGGAGACCAGCCTGCCATCAACCGATCAATGACGGCATGACGCAACCCGGAGTGACGCACGAGTTTGCGGTTGCGCGCTCGACGACCTTGCGCAAGCTGTTGTGCCGTTACGGGCCAGTAACCATCAGCCTGCGGCACTTCGGCATCGCGCCACCAGTTTCGCCTGATCTCCCGATAGATCGTCGAACGGTGCCGCGACAGAACACGCGCGATCTCGACAATCCTTGTCTTGTGGTGAAGCAGCCGCGCAAGAATCCTGCGCTCTTCGACGTTCAGTTCAACATGTGAGCAGGGCATGGAAACCTCCATCTAACCCTCTGAAGTTACTCATTTGTCGCAACTGAAGATAGAATGTGCCCGCTTACATTTCT